>DATLRX010000068.1:0-16006 GCA_035534435.1 Candidatus Acidiferrales bacterium | reverse complement strand
CAGGCCAGCACCGTCTACCTTGGCTTGGGAGGGGGGGCGAAAGCCCAGTGGGTGGGCGGGCGGAGGCGGCATCTGGCGCACCCATCGGCGCTGTCCGGACGTGGCGCCCTCCCCCGATAACGTACGCGCTGTGACCCCGGGCGATCGTCGGTAGCCTTCGTCCCCCTACTGCCGTCATGCATGGCAATCAATCAGGAGCTGAGCAGCGGTCCGAAATGTTGCCCATTTGTTGCCCATGTGGGCGACACAACCCGGCGCTCGCCGGCACAAACCGGCCCTCAGCCTCCCTGATTCGAGTTCGGTACGGCCTCCGCCGACACCTGGTGACTCCTGCTGACAGTGCTCGATTCGCCCTCTCAAGGCGGGATTGCTCGCGTAGATCCCCCTCTCAACCCGTAGTCGGTGCGCCAGGTCCTTCATCGTCAAGCACGTTGGCGAGACGTTGGGCGGCACCTTCATGCATTCCAGGGATCACATGGCTGTAGGTGGCGAGGGTGAATGCGACGTTCGCGTGGCCCATCCGCTCGGAGACGACCTTCGGATGTTCGCCGGACGCGAGCATGAGCGTGGCCATGCTGTGGCGCAGACCGTGGAGCCGGATGCGGGGGAGCTTCGCCTCGTCCAGCGCGTCGTAGAGATCCTTGCGCAGGGTCAGAGGGTAGAGCGGACGACCAGTGTCGTTCGTAAAGATCAGGTCGAGGTCGTCCCACCCCTCGGTGGCGAGGCGTGTCTCGACTTGCCGTGACCGATGGTCCCGGAGCTCGACCACGAGCTGCGTTGGCAGCGCGAGCGGCCGGTCCGCGCGGTGTGTTTTCGTTTCCTTGAACCGCGGAGTCCCGTCCTCGGTCGGCATGTCGAGAGCCTGGCGAACCGCGAGGCGATCGTGGTTCCAATCGATGTCGGACCAGCGCAGCGCAAGCAACTCGCTCAAGCGCACGCCACACAACAGGGCGACTCGCAGAGGCAAACCGTGGCGGTGGGAGCGAAGGACGCGGAGTAACAACCTCGCCTGCTCTGGGTTGAGCGCGCGGATCTCCGTTCTCGGAACCGATGGCCGGTCAACAGCATCAACCGGGTTGACGGCGATGGCCTGCCAGCGAACGGCGTGGGTCATAGCTCGGTGGATCACGTTGTGAACCTTCTGCACCGCCGCGGGGCTGAGCCCTGCGCCCGTCCGTCGATTTCCCGAGGTGCGCATGCGCTGCTCGAGGGCGATGATGTGGTGCGGCCTGAGTTTCTGCAGTTGCAGCGCGCCGATGTGCGGAACCAGGTCGTACTCGATAACCTCTCGGTACCGCGCCTGTGTCCGCAGGGCGAGCGACGGCTCGACATAGTCACGAAGCCAGCGCCGTAGGAACTGCTGCACTGTTTCGGCGCTCGCGTCGACGAACGTGTTGTTCGCCACGGCGGAGGTCTGCGCTGCGGCGGCGAGCTCCGCCTCGCGCTTCGTCCCGCGGACGGTAAACGTCCTCCGCAGTCGCTTTCCCGTCTGAGGATCGCGCCCAAGCTCAAGACGAATCTCCCACGATCCTTTCGATCGCCGGTGGATTCTCGCCACTACAGGGCCACTCGACGTGTGTTGCGCGGTGCCATTGTGTGACGCCCAGTCTCGCACAGTTGGGCTACAAATGGGCTACATTTCCGGCGTCTCCGGCCCAGCGCGGGCCCGGATTCGTATTCGAAACTGGCGACCCCGA
Organism: Candidatus Acidiferrales bacterium; assembly: GCA_035534435.1. Classification (GTDB taxonomy): domain Bacteria; phylum Chloroflexota; class Dormibacteria; order Aeolococcales; family Aeolococcaceae; genus Palsa-851. The sequence goes on along the minus strand of DATLRX010000068.1, from coordinate 14,309 downwards.
TCGGATTCGAACCGACGATCTCCACCTTGACAGGGTGGCGTGTTAGGCCAGGCTACACCACGGGGCCGTGGAGCCCCCGATGATACCAACCGCCGCTCCGGGCAACCCGCTACGGTTCGGCCATGGCTCGCCGGCCCTTGCGTCCCAATGAGATTTCGTCGGGAGGCGTCGTGGTCCGCCGTGCGGCGTCAGCGCCCGAGGTCTGTCTCGTCAGCGACGGGAAGCACTGGGGATTCCCGAAGGGCCTCCTCGAGCCGGGTGAGAGTCCGCAGGATGCGGCGTTGCGCGAGATCGCCGAGGAGACCGGGATCCCACGGACATCGCTGGAGGTGATCGCCGCGCTGCCCGGCTCCGAGTACGTCTTCCGGCGTCCCAACAGGGGAGCGCTCGTCTTCAAGCGCGTGCATCACTTCCTCGTGGGGGCACCCGAGGACGCGGCACTGCGTCCGGATCCGGCGGAGATCGCCGAGGCCGCCTGGCTCGGCTTCGACGAGGCGCGCGGCCGCCTCACCTTCAAGAGCTCGATCGGGATCCTCGACGCCGCACGTGCGCTGCTCACCGCGGGGGGCATCGAGGGCGCACCGTAGAATCGGCCACGCATGCAACTCTTCGACACCGCCCGCCAGGAGGTGGTGCCCTTCGAGGCGATCGACGGGCGGGTCGGGATGTACGTCTGCGGCATCACGCCATACGACTCGGCGCATCTCGGTCACGCGTTCGTCTACCACGTGTTCGACGTCATCGCCCGGCGCCTCCGCGACCAGGGGCTCACGGTGCGCAGCGTGCGCAACGTCACAGACGTCGACGACGACATCCTCCGCGTCGCACGCCTTCGTCATCGCGACTTCCGCGAGCTCGCGGAAGAACAGGTGGCGATGTTCGACGCGGACATGGCTTCGATCGGGTTGCTTCCCGTGGACGTTGCGCCGCGTGCGACGAGCCATGTTGCCGAGATGTCCCGCTGGGTGCATCGCCTCGTCGACCGTGGCTACGCATACGCCGTCGACGGGTGGGTGTTCTTCGACTCCCACGTCTACCCCGACTACGGCCGCCTCAGCAGGTTCGACCACGACACGATGGTCCGGCTCTCACGGGAGCGCGGCGCGAACCCGGACGACCCGCGCAAGCGCCATCCGCTCGACTTCGTGCTCTGGCAGGAGTCGGCGCCGGACGAGCCCAGCTGGCCAAGCCCGTGGGGGCAGGGACGGCCCGGCTGGCACATCGAGTGCACCGTGATGTCGGTGGGCGCGCTGGGGCACCCCATCGACATCCACGGCGGCGGCGACGACCTCATCTACCCGCATCATGAGTCGGAGATCGCGCAGGCCGAGACGGCGGGCATCGCCCCGTACGTCCGCCACTGGTCGCACGTGGCGATGGTCAACCACGAGGGCGAGAAGATGAGCAAGTCGCTCGGCAATCTTGTCTTCGTCCGAGACCTCGTCGGCCGCGTGCCCGGCGGGGCGGTGCGGCTCCTGCTCAACGAGCACCACTACCGCACGTCGTGGACGTACTCCGACTCGGAGGTCGATGTGGCGGCCATCCGGTACGAGCGCTACCAGGCGGCGATCCACTCCAGCGGCGTCGTCTCCGTCGGGACGGCCAGGGAGCACGAGCGCCGCTTCCTGGAGCGCCTGGACGACGATCTCGACACTCCGGGCGCGCTGCGAGTCCTCGATGACCTCGCCGCGGACCTGGCGGCCGGTCGCGAGGACATCGCGCCGGAGATCGATGCCGGCGGATTGCTCGAGCGGCTCCTCGGCATGCTCGGCGCGGGGACGGCGGCGGTCGCGGTCTGAGCGGCTAGCGTCCCCAGGGAGCGCGGTCGCCGCGCGCCCGGAATCGGATCACCGCTGCGGAGATGTTCTCCTCGAGGAACCGATAGAAGAGCTGGCGCTGCGAGATGTCGATCGCGGCCTCGACCTCCTGCCCCTCGCGGCGGCGGGCGATCCACGGCGGGACCCCGTCGGCGACCATCTCGGTGCCGACCCTGACGTGCACGAGCGAGTCGTTCTCCTCGGAGACGTGCACGGTGACCTTGAGAACGAGCCCGGTGTGCTCCACGATCCGCCAGGCCCGTTCCCAGCGAGCCTTGCGGGCCGGGTCATGGGCGAGACGGACCGACTCGTCGACGATCACGCTCTCACCGCTGCGAGCTGTACGGCCGAGCAGGCGGCGGACGTTCTCGTCGAGGTCGCGCGAGATCCAGTTGACGAGCGACGGGGCGCGGTCGTTCAGGTCGGGAAACCCGTTCGGGTCCTTGGCGAGCTCGCCGATCGCTTGGACGGTGCCCGCATGGCGACGGCAGTAGCTGGTGCCGGAGAACGAGACGCTGTGCGCAGGGCAGAACGCCGCCGCGCACGCGCGACCGCGGCGATCGCGGTATGCGCACAACTGCGCGCCCACGTTGGTGCATCCACGCTGGGCGCACGTCGTCGCCGTGGGCGCGAGGGCACCTTCGGTTTCCCGGGATCGGAACGCAGTGGTCATCGGCGGCTCTCCACGACGCCGATCATCCTACCCCGGGGTTCCGGCCCTCTCTGGTGACGGGGCTGTCGCGACCTGACGATCAAGTGCGACAGCAAGACGGCGAATCGACCCCATCAGATCGGCGAACATGGCCGGCGTCAGCGATTGCGCCCCGTCACTGAGCGCGTTCTCCGGATCCGGATGGACCTCGATCATCAGACCGTCCGCGCCGGCCGCGAATGCGGCGAGCGCCATGGGCGGGACGAGCGGGCGGTGACCGGTGGCGTGCGAGGGATCGACGATCACGGGGAGGTGCGACAGCGCCTTCACGACCGGAACCGCGCTCAGGTCGAGGGTGTTGCGAGTCGCCGCCTCGAACGTCCGGATGCCGCGCTCGCAGAGCACGACATTGGGGTTGCCGTGTGCGACGACGTACTCTGCAGCGAGCAGCCACTCCTCGATCGTGTTGCTCAACCCGCGCTTCAACAGCACCGGCTTCGTCGTGCTGCCGACCGCTTCGAGCAGCGCGAAGTTCTGGGCGTTGCGCGTCCCGACCTGCAGCATGTCGGCGTGCTCGGACACGATCTCGACGTCGCCGGGCGTGAGCACCTCGGTCACCACCGGCAGCCCCGTCTCGCGGCGAGCCTCGACGAGGTGACTGAGGCCGTCGAGGCCGAGCCCGCGGAACGAGTACGGCGACGAGCGAGGCTTGAACGCGCCGCCGCGGAACATCGACGCCCCGGCGGCGGCGACGTCACGTGCCGTCGCGAGCACCTGCTCGCGGGTCTCCACCGCGCACGGGCCTGCGATGACGACGAAGGACCCGTCGCCAAAGCGGACACCGGAGACATCAACCACGGTGGGCTCAGGATGCCACTCGCGGGTCACCTGCTTGTACGGCTTGCTCACGGGAATCGCGTCCACGACTCCGGGGAGGTCGCAGAGCGCGTCGCGGATCGAGCCTGGATTGCTCCCGAGCACGCCGATCGCGAGCCGGTCGATGCCGGGCAGCTCGATCGGCTCGAAGCCGCGCTCGCGGACGTGCTTGATGACGTTGGCAACCTGCTCGGGGGTCGCCTGCACGTTCATGAGGACCAGCATCGCCTGATCCTACGGGAAGCGGTGTTCACGCCCACTTCCAGTTGTCGAGCACCGTCTGCAATGCCGCCTGATCGGTCGTGAAATCCGCCGATCCGGTGTTCAGGAGGATGTCGTACGTGTCCCCACCGTGGTTGACAACCATGTCCTCATCCTTCGCGGTCACGCCGGCCGACGGCGTGAGCGTGTAGGTGATCATCACCCCGGAGACGCCGTCGATGTCGATCGGTTCGGCAGTGCTCAGGTTGGTCGCGCCGCTCTGACTCACGCTCCCGAGGTACTGCGCGAGCTGGTCGTCGGGAACCGGTTGCGGGGCCGTGCGCACATCGATATGGCCGCCGTCGACCGCCTCGAACAGCATGACGATCGGACCGGAGCCGGTCACCGCCGCCAGCGCGGCCTGGTTCGCCGTGAAATCGGTCCACCCGGACGGCACGACGGTGCTGAAGGCCGCCGCTCTGAAACGATGCGTGGTGGTGGCGCCTGACGGTGACGTGCTCGATGAGGGAGTCACCGTCGAGGCGGGGGAGCCGCACGCGGTGAGCAGCAGTGCCGCAGTGGCTGCGCATCCAGTCAGGGCGCGCGTGCAGGGCGAGCTGAGGGTCACGCAGTCGAGGATAGCCGAGGTATCCGGACTGAGCAGTGTTCGATCGGGGCACAATCCCACGCATGGCGACAAGCTCCGCGCTCCGGGTCACGCGGCTCGGCCCCGCGCACTCGGCACAGCTGTCCACGTTGATCGACCGCGAACCGGTCACCAACGTGTATCTCCGCAGCGAGCTTCGCCTCGGATTCGAGTTCGGCGACTGGTGGGGCGCGTTCGACGAGAGCGAGCTGACGGCAGTCGTTCTCGGGTGGTCTCTCGTGGTGCCGTACATCCCCGACGCCGGGGCGGCGCAGCCGCTCGCGCACGCGCTCGCGACGAGCGCGCAACCGCGCATGGTCGTCGGCCATCGGGAGTCGGTCATGGCCCTGCACAACGCGTTTCGCCCGCCCCGGCCGGCGCGCGAGCTGCGTGACCCGCAGCCCCTCCTCGTCCTCGACCGAGGGGATCTGCGCGGGACGCCGTCACCCGAGGTGCGTCTCTCCACACGCGCCGATCTCGAGGCGCTCATCCTCGCCGCCGCGCGCATGCACCGCGAGGAGATGGGCATCGATCCGCTCGCGGTCGATGCCCCGGCATGGCGCAACCGGATGATGAGTCTCATCGAGCGGCGCTGGAGCTGGGTGTGGATGCGCGATCGGGAGGTGGTCTTCAAGGCGGAGCTGTCAGCCTGGACACCGGATGTCGTGCAGATCCAGGGCGTGTACACGGCACCGCTGCACCGCGGGCAGGGCATCGCCCGCGCCGGGCTCGCCGCGGTGTGCGAGCAGGTCTTCCGCGATGTCCCCCGCTGCAGCCTGTACGTGAACCAGTACAACGTGATCGCGCAGCGTGTGTACGAGCGTCTCGGATTCAAGCCGGCGGACGTCTTCGCGACAGTGATGTACTAGGCACCCGCCATGATTCAGACACGAGCAGACGTCACGTTGCCGGTGCCCCCCGAGGAGGTGTTCGCGGTCGTCGCCGACATCGAGCACGCCGACTGGCTCCCGGCCATCCGCCGTCTCCGCCACATCGGGGGCCCGTCCGGCGGGGTCGGCGCCCGCTACGAGGTGGAGGCCGGGGTTATCGGCAGGCACATGCGCGGCGTGCTCGTCTGCAGCGAGCTCTCGCCGCCGAAGCACATGGTCCTCGTGCTCGAGGAGGGGCTCGATCTCACGCTCGACGTGAGCGTCGCCAAGGTGGGCGGGGGATGCTCGGTGACCATCGCAGCGCGCTATTCGGTGACAGGGCGGCCCTTCGCCGGCGCAGTCGAGATGGCCTCGTCGGGACCCGCCCGTCGCGAGACCGCTCGAGCGTGCGAGCAACTGGCTGCACGTTTCGGACGCAAGGACGATGTGCAGACTCCTGCGCGATGACCGCGCGAGAGATTGACACGCCGGAGATCCTGGTCGAGCAGGCCAACGCGCTGCCCCCGCTCAGCGAGGGCGAGACCGCGGCGCTCCTGACGACCGTGCGAGAGCTCGGCAAGGGGCCGGCGCTCGACCGGCTCGTCGCACATCAGCTCAGGGGGATCCTCGAACAGGCGGCTGCGCGCCGCGGGAGGGGGGTCGAGGTCGGCGACCTCGCCCAGGAGGCCGCGATCGCGAGCGTCATCGCGGTCACCGAATACGCGGGCCGCGGCGGGGCCGCAGCCGGCCTGAACCAGTTCGTCGAGAAGCTTGTCGCGGCCCATATGGACGACATGATCGAGCTCGCCGCGCTGGACCGTGCCAGCGCCGAAGCCTTCATCCGGGACGCGCAGACGTACGAGCTGGCGGAGGTGCGGCTGCGCCATGAGCTGGGCCGCGACGCGACGGCGATCGAGCTCGCCGCGCAGCTCGGCTGGCCCGACGAGCGCGTCGCGATCGTCGCCGGGATGCTGCACGAGGCGCGCTCTCGCTACGACAGCGAGATCGTCGAATACCTCGACGACGTCGACGAGGACGAGTAGGCCCGACGACGCCTCAGCGCCGGAGGTCGTCGCCGCGCCAGTCGAGGTCGTGCAGTCCCTCCCCGGTGCCTCGCCGGATCGCGCTCTGCCCGAAGCGCTCGCGCAGCGTGTCGAGCGTTCGGTCGATGCGGTCGTTGACCGGTTGCGCGAAGAGGTCGAGCTGTGGCGCCTCCTCGAGACCGCTGACGCCCACCCCGAGAAGGCGCACCGCGTCACCGGTCCATGCCGTGTCGAGCAGCGCGACGGCAGCGTCGCGCACCGTGGTGTCGGTCGCCGTCGCTGTCGCCAGCGTCTCCTGTCGGGTGATCGTCGTGAAGTCCGAGTAGCGCAACTTCAGCGTCACCGTGCGCGCCGTCCATCCGCCGGTGCGCAGGCGCGCGCCGACATCACTCGCCAGCTCCGCAACGCGCAGATGCAGCGCCGATCGCTGCATCACGTCGCGGGCGAAAGTCTCTTCTCTGGAAACGCTTTTCGGCGCGCCGGGCACGGACACCGGAGCGGTGTCGATCCCCTGCGCCCGCTCCCATAGCGAGGCCCCGGACGCGCGCCCCACCCGTCGCTGCACCGTGTCGAGCGGCAGCGCCGCGAGGTGCCCCAAGGTCGTGATCCCGAGTCCGTTCAACGCCCGTTCTGCCGCCGGACCGAGCCCGGGAAGACGGCGAAGCGGCAGCGGCGCGAGGAACGCCGCCTCGTCGCCCGGATCGACGACGACGAAGCCGCGGGGCTTGCGCAGATCCGATGCGATCTTCGCCACCGTCTTGCACGTTGCGACACCGAACGACGCATGGAGACCGGTGGTTTCGCGGATGCGATCGCGGATCGCCTCGGCGATGTGCCGCGCGCTGCCGAAGCGGCGTGTCGACCCGGTGACCTCGAGGAATGCCTCATCGAGCGACAGGGGCTCGATGACGGGCGTGTAGTCGCGGGCGATGTCGAACACCGATTTCGACGCGGCGCGATACGCGCGAAAGTCGACCGGCACGATGACCGCCTGCGGACACAGCCGCACCGCGGTGAACAGCGGCATCGCGGAGTGCACGCCGAACACACGGGCCTCATACGACGCGGCGCTCACTACACCACGACGGAGCTGCGGGCTTCCGTCAGATGACGGAGCGCCGCCGACGATCACCGGGCGGCCGCGCAGCTCGGGGCGGCGCAACTGCTCGACGGATGCGTAGAACGCGTCGAGGTCGAGATGAATGATCGAGCGCTTCGTCACAGCGAGTGCTCGTGCTGCGCCTGATCAGGCGCCGGAGTTGTGCTGCCTCCACTCATCGATATCCGCCTCACGCACGTAACCCGCGCGAATCATGAGTTCCATGTACGGAACGGCCAGATGCGGGGCGGCGCGACGCAGCACCCAGGGCGGCGGATTGTCCTTGTTCTTGTTGACGCTCTGGTAGAAGTAGATCTGGTTGAGGTCGCACAGCAGCGCGAGTCGATGCAAGGAAATTCCCCTCTCCGCACACCGTTCCTTGACGTACTCCTTGAATTCCACCTTCAGCCCCAGTATAGGCCGATGGCCCGAAATGCAACGGGCACATCACCGAGTGCGTTGATGACCGCATCCGCGTCGCTGGCGGCGTCTCCGCCGCTCCTGCGCAGCAGCACCGCACGGAGTCCGGCGGCGTGCGCACCGGCGATGTCGTGCGTCTCGCTGTCGCCCACCATCACCGTGCCGGCCGCGTGCGTCCCGAGCGCCGCCAGAGCCGCCGCGAACATGCGTGGCGACGGTTTGCGCCATCCGACCTCGGCGGAGAAGGTGACGGTGTCGAGGTGGGCGTCGAGCCCCACGTGGGCGAGCTGCGCGTGCAGGGAGGGGACGCGGTACGGCGCGTTGGAGCAGAGGCCGACGCGAAGGCCGTTCTGCCGGAGGCCGTCGATGAGGGGGAGCGCGGCCGGGTCCAGGTGGGCGCCGTGCCACCACGCCTCCTGCTCGATCCGCAGCACCTCGTCGAGAAGGGCGTCGCCGAGGTCGATGCCGGCGTCGGCGTAGGCAGCTCGTGATGCATCCACCACGCTGATCTCACGAAGCTCGCCACGACGCTGGTGGTCGAGCACCTCGTGTTCGACCCTGTCGAGGACCGTTGCCCGCAGCGCCTCGGCTGTCAGTCGCCCAAATCCGGCCGCTGCAAGGAGCGCGGCGATTCGTGCCTCTGCGGCCGCGAGCGCGTCATCGGGCCGGACGAACTCGACCAGCGTCTCGCCATAGTCAAACAGGACGCCTTCGAGTGCGCGAGCCGTCCCTTCCGCGATCTCGCTCACGCAGGAGCGGCGCCGCCACCTCCGCCGCCACCGCCGCCGCGACCACCGCGCCCACCGCGCCGCTTGCGCCCGCCCTGCCAGCGCCGCTTCGGCCGCTTCCCCGCCGGGGCGCCCGATTTCGAGGCGGGCGACAGCTTCTCGAGGTACGCCACCCCGGGGGAGGGCTCGTTCGGATGCCCGGCGCGGGCGCCGGGTGCCGCGGCCACCCTGGCCTCGTACTCGGCGAGCACGGCCTCGAGCGGTCGCTTGTCGCCCGGGGGCGCAGCCGTCTCCGCCCACGGCTGTGCCTTCGGGCTCGCCTCAGCTGCGATGAGATCCGTGCCGGGGATCTCGGGCACGGCGTCGAGGACCGACTCGATGGCGCGTGCGATGAGGCGGTCGGCCGCTTCGCCGTCCTGTAGTGGGTCAGCCATCGGCCGGCGTCCAGCCCGCGAGCGCGAGGCCGGCGATCGTCTTGACGTCCACATCCCCGGCACGCATGAGGCCGGCGACCTCCGAGCGGCTCAGATGGGCGACATCCATCCGCTCGTCGACATCGCGGTCGGTCGGGCCCTCGGTGAGCCCGGTCGCGAGGTAGAAGTGCATCACCTCGGTGGAGTACCCGGGCGTCAGCGGCGCCGAGATGAGCGGGCGGAGGCTCGATGCGCGGAGCCCGGTCTCCTCGGCAAGCTCACGCTCGGCGGTGTGGTCGGGCGGCTCCTCGAGATCCCGAGTGCCCGCCGGCAACTCCCAGAGTGCGCGACCGACGGCGTGGCGCCACTGCCGGACCAGCACGACGCGGTCCTGGTCGTCGATGGCGACGATCGCGACCGCCCCGGGGTGCGCCACGATCTCGCGACGCGCGGGCGTCCCGTCGGCGAGGCGGACCTCGTCTTCGTGGATCGTCAGGAGGTGGCCGCTGTGGATCGTCCGTCGCGCGGTCGGGGTCTCACGGAGGTGTTCCGCGGATCGGACATCGCCCGAATCCAGGTCAATGCTCACAACGTGAGTTTGACGCCCCTGTCAGCGATTCAGGCGCAGGACCACTCGTGCGACTGGCCGTGGGCGAACATCTTGGCCGCGATGTTGGCCTGCACCGCGGGATCCCAGATCGAGGCGGCGGTCCCCCCGTTGGCGATGAACGTCGACATGAGGAACTGGAACACGCCGATGTACGGCCCGCGCGGGTTCACAGAGTTCCAGTGGAAGTGCGACTCGCAGTTGGCCGTCTTGAGCATCCAGGAGACGCTCACGCCGTACTTCTCGGCTGCCGCGGTGATGTCGGCGACGACCTGTGCCTGGCTCACCGAGAGACCCTGTGGCACCACGAAGCCACGCGCACGGACGGAGTGATGGACCCTGACCGCGGGCGGATTCGGGCGGTACGAGCTCGGCAGGATCGGCTGCCGGACCCGGAGCATCATCGGAAGTTGGATGACATTGGTGAGGCGCTCGACCTCACCGACGGACGATCGAACCAGGGACGCGGACGCCGCGTGACCCTGTGAAGGCGTCGTGATGAGCACCGCGGTCGCGGGTCCAGCCACCATCATCAGGCAACCAAGGACGAGGCCACGTGCCCGTTTGGGCATATGCAACGTGAATGTCTCCTGTCTGGTCGGGCTCCCGGCAGATCTCCCCTTGCCGGGGCTTGCGTGACGGCTCGACCCCTGCTGTCCCCTGGAGACTCACGTCTCGTTGACAGCTGGCGCCCTGAGCCGCCGGCGACCGTACCACACCCGTCACCGGTGGCTGCAAGTCGCTCAAACCAAGCGAACGCGTCCTACCAGCCGGTGGAAGCCCCGAGCGAGCACGAGGAGGGAGCCGCGTTGAGCACGACGGGGACGTCCACCGCGAAGCTCGCCGCGGCCGGCCAGATGAACTCCTCGGTGCCTCCGCCGAGGATCACGCCCGCAGCGTTGTGACAGACCGCGAAGGCCACGACCGGGCTCCCTGAGGCGAGGCTCGCCGACGGCTTCAGCGTTCCCCTGGCGTTGCCGAACCCGTGACCGGGCCGGCATGGCGAGCACGAGTATGTGGCGGCGACGGTCGTGAAGATCGCGCCGACGTCGGTGGGCCAGGAGCCGACGGTGACGGTGACGCTGACAGTGGTCGCCCCGTTGCAGGCGTCGGTGCAGTCGGCGCTGACCGCCAGCGTCTCGCCGGGTCCGAGGTTCACGGCAACCGACTCGAGCGACCCGAGCGCCTTCCCCGAGCGGCGGGTGACGAAGTGCGCGACCACCATGGCGGCGCCGTGGTACGCGGCGTTGTTCTTGAGGCTGGCGACCGGGAATGCCGCAAGGTCGAACGTGCCGACCCCGTCGGCCAGGACCGAGACGGTGAGCGTGTCGGGTGGCAGCGGGGTGGGCGACGGAGTTGGGGACGCGACCGGTGTTGGCGTCGGCGTCGTCGCCGCCGTCCCGGAGCAGGCGGCGAGCACGAGCGCGCCGGCGCCTGCCAGCCAGAGGCGCGGGGATCGGCGTGGGAGCATCGCCTGCATCCTAGGCACACTTCCCTGCGCCACTCGGGCGGGTGACAGAATTGGCATGCGAGCCGAGCGCGCGGGGCACCCACTGAGGAGGCGGCATTGCATTTCACGGCCGAGCACGACGCGCTCCGCGAGACGATTCGCGACTTCGTCGCCAAGGAGCTGCGCCCGCACGCCGACGAGTGGGAGGAGGCGGAGTACTTCCCCGACAGCGTCTTCCCTCGAATGGGCGAGCTGGGACTGCTGGGACTCCGATACCCCGAGCAGTACGGGGGTCAGGGCGGCGACTACTTCAGCGCCATCGTGCTGGCCGAGGAGATGGCCCGCTGCGGATCGGGCGGCGTGGGCATGGCGATCAGCGTCCAGACCGAGATGGCCACGCCTCCCATCCTCAAGTTCGGGACCGAGGAGCAGAAGCAGCGCTACCTCGTGCCGGCGATCCGCGGCGAGAAGATCGCGGCCCTCGGCATCACGGAGCCGGACGCCGGCAGCGACGTCGCCAACATCCGCACGCGCGCGGAGCGGGTCGACGGCCACTGGCGGATCAACGGCAGCAAGCTCTACATCACCAACGGCGTGCGCTGCGACTTCATCCTGCTCGTGGCGCGCACGGGGAGCCAGGAGGACGGGGCTCACGGCATCACGCTCTTCCTCGTCGACAAGAACCTCCCCGGGTTCACCGTCTCGCGCAAGCTGAAGAAGCTCGGGATGCACGCGAGCGACACCGCCGAGCTCTCCTTCGACAACGTCGAGGTGGGGGACGATGCGGTCCTCGGTGAGGTCGGCCAGGGCTTCTACAACCTCATGTGGGAGCTGCAGGGCGAGCGCCTGATCGGGTCCGCCGGCTCCATCGCCGCCGCGGAGGTCGCGTTCGAGGAGACGCTCGCGTGGTGCAAGGAACGCGAGGCGTTCGGCCGTCCGATCGGGAAGTTCCAGGTGAACCGGCACAAGCTCGTCGACCTGTACACGGAGATCACGGTGGCGAAGAGCTTCATCTACAGCATCGCCGAGCGCTGGGACCGCGACGAGTACCCGGTCACCGAGATCTCGATGGCGAAGCTCGTGGTGGGACGGGTCACGAGCCTCGTCGCCGACACATGCCTGCAGCTGCACGGCGGGATGGGCTACATGGCGGAGACCGGCATCTCCCGCTATTTCCGCGACTCGCGCCTGATCCGCATCGGCGCGGGAACCGACGAGGTGATGAAGGAGATCATCGCCAGGACAGCGCTCGGGCTCTGAGCCGGCTGTCCGTAACGCTCCGTTTCGTGCGCTGTTGTCCTGTGCATGAACGAGCGCATTGCCACCGCCCTGGCGATCGGTGGCGCGATCATCCTCTGCAGCTGCGGCGCCGCAAGCGCGACTTCGCCGACAGCAACGCCGGTGAGCACCGCAACACCCGCGCCGGTTGCGACTCCCACCGCCGCACCGACAGCGACCCCCACGCCGACGCCGGCTCCGACGCCGGCTCCCACGCCGGTGCCGACGGCGTTCCCGGTCGCCGGGCACATCGTCATCTCGTCGCTCGGCCTCAACGTCGCCTTCACGGCGTCGTGCGGTGATTTCCTGTCATACGTCCCGAGCGGAAACACGGTCTGCTACTGGGATATGACCGGTCCGGGCGGCACCGGGTGGTTCGCCTTCGCCGGCAGCACGACCGGTCCACTCGCGGCGTTGAGCCACGGTGCACCCGGGCCGGTCATCACATGGACCGTCGGGAGCGCAACGCACACCCGCCGGCTCGTCGCCGGCTCGACAACACTGCCGCGCGATCCGTCGTCCGGGCAGTACAGCGGGCACGGCATACCTTCCGGTCAGCACGTCTTTCTCGAAGTGCGCGACACGACGCAGGAAGTTGAATACAACGGCGCGCCGTAGCGCGCGGACCCGACTTAGGAGACGGCGGCCGGCGGACTGAACTCGTGGCGCTGGACCAGTGAGTGCAGGGTGATGCCCGCAGCATCCAGCGCTTCGCGTCCGCCTTCCTCACGGTCGACCACGCACAGCGCACCGACGATCGTCGCACCTGTCGTGAGCACCGCCTCGCTCGCCTGCAGGAAGGTTCCACCCGTCGTCAGCGTGTCATCGACGAGCAGCACCCGCTGCCCGGCGTGCAGGGCTGGTCCTTCGATCGCGCGACCTGTCCCATGCGCCTTCACCTCCTTGCGGACGATGAACGCGGTGAGGGGTTTGTCCGTGTCGCCGCTCAGCGCTGCGACGGCCGCGCAGATGGGATCGGCACCGAGTGTCAGACCGCCGATGGCATCGATGTCGTGCTTGCGGCAGTGCTCGAGCGCGAACCATGCCACGAGGTAGAGGCCGCGCCCGTCGAGCGTGACCTGCTTGCCGTCGACGTAGTAGTCGCTCTTCCGTCCGCTGGTGAGCGTGAAATCGCCATAGGTGAAGGCGCGCTTCGCAACAAGCTCGCGCAGCTCGTCGAGCAGCGCCGTGTCGGTCGTGGTGGTCATGCCGTCCACCGCAGCACCGGATGGCGCGCCGCCAGCACCTCGTCGACACGGCTCACCGGGGTCTCGTGCGGCGCCGCCTGCACGAACGAGAGATCACGCTCGGCCTCCTCGACGATGGACGCGCAGATGGCCGCGAGCCCGTCGAGGCTCTGCTTCGACTCCGTCTCCGTCGGCTCGAACATCAGCGCTTCGGGAACGGTCAGCGGGAAGTACACGGTGGGCGCGTAGACGCCGTAGTCGAGGAGCCGCTTGGCGACATCCATGGCGCGCAGTCCCGCAACCCGACCGCCATGGGTGGTCGCGACGAACTCGTGCATGCACGGAGTGTCGACGGCCATCGCGAAGAGTCCCTTCAGCTGCGACTGCAGATACCGCGCGTTGAGCACCGCGTCGCGTGCGATCCACGGCAGGTGATCGCCGTACGCGCGGATGTACGCGTACGCGCGAACGAGCATGCCGAAGTTGCCGTAGTACGAGCGCACCTTGCCGACGCTCTTCGGTCGTTCGTAGTCGAGGAGGAAGCGATCGCCGTCGCGCTCCACGGTCGGTGTCGGCAGGAACTCGATGAGCCGCTCACCGACCCCGACCGGCCCGGCGCCGGGACCGCCGCCGCCGTGCGGTGTCGAGAACGTCTTGTGCAGGTTGAGATGCACGACGTCGAAGCCCATGTCACCCGGGCGCGCGACACCGACGAGCGCGTTGAGGTTGGCGCCGTCGTAGTAGACGAGCGCGCCCGCCTCGTGCGCGAGGCGCGCGATCTCGACGATGTCCTTCTCGAAGACGCCGAGCGTGTTGGGGTTGGTGAGCATCACGGCCGCAACCGTGTCGTCCAGGTGCTGCGAGAAGTCGGCGACGTCGACTGTGCCGTCGTGGTTGCTCTTCACCGTGACGACGTCGAGTCCGCACGCCGCCGCGGATGCAGGATTGGTGCCGTGCGCCGAATCGGGAATGAGCACGCGTGTCCGCGCCGTGTCGCCGCGCGCCGCGTGGTACGCCTGGATC
>DATLRX010000067.1:0-21340 GCA_035534435.1 Candidatus Acidiferrales bacterium | reverse complement strand
TCGCAGCTTGGGCTCACCCCGCCGCGCACGATGACGTCTCGGGTCGTCCAGGTCGCCTGGACCGTGGGGGTGCTCACAGCCGCGCTCAAAGCGAGCGCAGAACGTCATCCCGAGTGGATCGTCGTCTCGCACGACGCCCTGTCGGCTGATCCGTACGAAGGCTTCACGGCGCTCTTCGCCCAGCTCGGCTTGCCATGGACACCACGGGTCAAGGCCTACCTCCAGGCCACAGACGATCCAGCCTTCGTCGTGACCGGCGCCAATCCTCGGTCGCACCCCAACAAGCAGACGGGCGCCGGCGACGGCACCGGGCGGCGGGTGCAGCAGGCCACGCAGTATCAACGACGTCTCACTGCAGCCCAGATCGCCGAGGCGCGCGCCGTCCTCGACGACCTTCCTCTTGGCGAGTGGGGTCTTGCTCGGACTGAAGTCTGAGTCTTGCCACGACGCCGTGGGCACGCTATGCTCGAACCTCGAAGAGAGTGGGACGGTACGCGGGCAAGGGAGCTATGAAGAGGGTGGACTATTCCAATGGGCTGCGCAGGCGCGCGTGCGCCGGCGTGGTCATCGCATCACTGCTGCCGGTTCTCGGAACGTCTGGAAACCCGAGGACCAGCGATGATTGACGAGCACGATTCGGCATCCGGCGACCGGGTGGTCATGCCTCGGGTGCATACCGGCGCCGGGCCCTGCATCCTGTACCTCGTGCGGCACGGGACAACCACCATGAACATCGAGAACCGGTATCGCGGGCGGCGCGACATTCCCCTTGATGCGCAGGGATATCAGGATGCGGTGGATGCCGCCCGGTTCCTCGGAAGCCGTGGCATCTCCGCCGTGTACACCGGGCCGCTGCGGCGCACCGTGGCGACCGCGCAGATCATCGCCGATGCGGCCGGCGTCCCTGACATACGCATGCTGCACGGTCTCATCAATCTCGACTACGGCGCATGGGAAGGAATGACATCGGACGAGGCGGCGATGTTTGACCCGGTCGCCTTCGACCTGTATCGCACCTCGCCTCTCGAATGCGTCTGTCCGCACGGTGAGCGGCTCAATCAGGCTCAAGAGCGGATGCTCGAAGCGATCCGCCTGATCGGTGGACGGCACGCAGGCGAGCGCGTTGTTGCGATCTCCCATGCCGTCATGATCCGGTTGGTCATGTCGTCAATCCTCAATCTGTCAGGCGAGCACTGGCGCGTGCCGCTCGGGAGGGGATCGATCACCGAGGTCGTCGTCGACGGCGGCAATATCTCGATCGGATCGGGGCCGGGATACGCCGGCTCAGCCGACGTGCCCTCGCCGGCTCCGCAACTGCGTACCGCGACATCCACCTGAGATCGCACCGACGCGCTCACAGCACGGCCTCACAGCCGGCGTGCGGTCGTCAGACGTCGGCCGTAGGCCGTCTGACCCACCCGCGATTCGGGAACGTGGCAAGGACGGCGCGTAGTTCGGACTGCTGGTCAGGCGTCAGCCGCGTCTGCCAGGCCTTCACCTGCTGATGCCGGACGCGGGTCGCTTCATCGGCACCCCCGGCTGACGCGGTGAAGGTGTTCTCCCCGCCGCGAAAGAGTGGTTCGATATAGCCGCCTTCGCGAAGGTAGGTGTCAGTCTCCGGTGTCCAGGTCAGACCGAGGCGTCGGTAGAGGTCACCGAACTGAGCTTCGGCGGCCACACAGAGATCTTCATGCGTGGCCAGAATCCAATCCGGGTGGCGCTCGAGCAGCGAGGTCAGCTGGGCCGCCAGCGCACCGATCCACCAGCCGACGAGCGTGACCGTCGAGGCGCCGTGCGGAGGAGGTTCGATGCCGAGCGGTCGCAGATGCCGCTCGACGATCGCCGGCCGGGTGTGTACGTCGTAGGCATCGACATCGAGGCGGAGCCAGCTGGACGCGATGTTCAGCGGGTCGCGCTGGAGCACAACGATCTGTGGCCGGAAGCGCGCATATATCCACTCGGCCGAGAAGTGCGCCATGACCGACGAGACAACAACGTGAGCTCGCCGAGGGGCCACGGCACCGAGCCCCCGCGCTGCAACCGCCAGCAGCGGGTCACGCACAGGCCGCGGCAGTCGAAAGACGGCACGCGTGGCGCGCCGTCCCCAGCCGCGCCGCAATCGCAGGGCGCGACGCCCTTGGAACGCGAGATCCCACAACGCTGCGTACTGGGGAGCGGCATCGCCGGCCTCGAGAACCGGATACGGGCCGAAGCCAAGCCTCGTCACAGCTGCGTTGACCGACGCCGCCGTGTCGACGTTGTCCGGCTCTCGAACGAATGAGGTCGCCTCAGCGTGTGACAGCG
The DNA here is from genome assembly GCA_035534435.1 of Candidatus Acidiferrales bacterium. Lineage (GTDB taxonomy): Bacteria > Chloroflexota > Dormibacteria > Aeolococcales > Aeolococcaceae > Palsa-851. Next base: position 19,036 of record DATLRX010000067.1, on the reverse strand, counting down.
CCCTGAGCACCCACGTGCTCCCCGAGCGCGGCGAACTCATGACCAGAACGCGACCCGCTCCAGGATCGTTCATCCGGCTATGGCGTGACGACCCGGGATGACGCGCCCCACCGCGCCGCGGAAGCGCCTACGGCGTCGGCGGGGAGGGCCAGCGACGCAAGCTCCGCACGATGGCGAGGATGCCAAATCCGATCAGAGCAAGCCCGGTGAGCGGAAGCATGAGACCGCCACTGCCGGTACCCGGCGTGGTGATGCCCTGAACTCCACCATCCGGCGTGGGCGTGGGTGTCGCCGGCGACACCGACGCTGTCGGGGTCGGGGTGGGCGTCGGAGTCGGGGTGGTGCAGGCGGAGGACCGGTTGCCGACCTGACCGTCGATCCAGCGATGATCGGTGCGGTACTGACCGATGGTCATCGTCGCCAGCGGCTCCCCGTAGACGAGGTCCACCTGGAAGCCACAATCCGGGACGTGGATGGTCAGCACCTGCGTCGTGGCGGTCAGGCAGGGATCCCCGGCTGCGTCGGGATCGGCTCCGAGGCTGAAGCTCGCGCAATCGAAGAGGGTCTGCTGCGAGCTGCTGCTCGACGCCGTGTTGCTGACCAGAGTGATCTCGGGGCCGCCGACACCCGGCGCGGGCGTTACGGATGGGTCGAATGTGAAATGCGCCGTGACGATGTCGCCCGACGAAACGTTGCCGAACAGCGTGCAAGCCGTCGTCGTTTGGCCGCCATGCTGGATCGCGAACCAGTAGCTGTCCAGGACTTTGTTGGTTGAGTTGGTTGGGTCGTTGAGGTTGGGTTGATGCGAGCACACCGGAGCCGTGGGGGCCGATTTCGGATGCCGCGCGGCAGCTTGTACCGGCAACATGCCAATCGTGAGGAGCGTGATGCCCGCAGTCAGAATCGAGACACCGCCAGCACGACGCAGCAGTCCTCCCGCCCGGAGCCCCATGAAATGCCTCCATTGCCGTTGCCGCCGCGCCATGAAACCGGTGGTTTCTGATCGGGATTATATGCTAGGCGGACCACGGAACTCAACCGAGCTCTCTGGCGCCCAAGCATCGATTGCGTTGACCGTGTATGACTCAGTTCTTGCGTATGAGTCAGTTTCAAGGAGACGAGTGCAGCCTGTTGCAGACCCCACAGCATCCGAGGAATCGACCTGGAACGATCACGAGGTTTCCCGCCAGATCGCCGAAGAAGCCGGCCGACTGCTCGTCGCTCTGCGCAGTGCCAACGACGTCGCCGGAGATCAGCGCTGGTTGCGCGACGAGGGCGATGCCCGCTCTCACCGGCTGATCATTTCCCGTCTTGCCGCGCTGAGACCCGATGACGCGATCCTCTCAGAGGAGGGCAAGGACGATCAGCGGCGCCTGCACCATCAGCGTGTGTGGGTGGTCGATCCGCTCGATGGAACCCGCGAATTCGGCGAGCCTCCGCGCGAGGACTGGGCGGTGCATGTGGCGTTGTGCATCGACGGCCGGCCGGTCGCGGGTTCTGTCGCACTCCCAGCGCAGGGACGGGTCTTCACCACCGCGGAGTCCTTTCCCGAGACGGTGGGGAGCTCCGAACCCCTCCGAATGGTCGCAAGCCGCACCCGTGCGCCGGCGATCGTGACCGAGCTCGCATCGGCACTCGGCGCCGAGCTCACCTACATGGGGTCGGCCGGAGCCAAGGCGATGTCGGTGGTGTCCGGTGATACCGACATCTACCTCCACGCGGGTGGCCAGTACGAGTGGGACTCGGCGGCACCGGTGGCAGTCGCAACTGCCGCGGGATTGCATTGCTCGCGCATCGACGGGTCGCCGCTTATCTACAACCAGGCCAACCCCTACATGCCCGATCTGCTCATCTGCAAACGCTCCATCGCGACGCGGGTGCTGGCCCTGGTCGCAGCGCACGTTGACCGCCAGGAAGCAGGCCCGGACGGCGTCGCCCATGGATCTGACATTTGAACTGCATGGTGTATGATCGATACGTTCAGGGCGTGGACCTGGACGGTCGGGTGGGGTGCGGGTCGATCGCCCTCTGGGGGCATTACAAGCACCTCGCATTCATACGGTCGCATGGTCGGGCGGGAGAAGGGAAGGTTACTGAGAGATGAGAAGGCAGACGTTGCTCCGTAGACTCCTGATTGCGGCAGGTGTGGTGGTCGTGCTGCTGATCGTGGCGTTCGGACCGATGGTCATTGCGGCATTGAACAAACACAAGGCGTCCCCGCAGCTTGCAACCGCGGAGCGGCGGAGCTTTCCGGTGCTGGCGACGGCGTCCGGAGTGCTCCAGCCTGGGAATCTGGAGAACGTGAACTTCACGATCTCGGGGCAGGTTGCGGCCATCAACGTGAGTGTCGATGGGAAGGTCACGGCCGGACAGCAGCTCGCGAGACTCAACGACAGCAGCCAGCAGGCGGAGGTGAACGCCGCCAATTCCGCCGTGAGCGCCGCACAGGCTGCCATCGCCCAGGCACAGTCAAGCGGGTCCAGCGCGCAGGTTGCCCAAGCCAGAGCACAGCTGGCTCAGGCGATGGTCGGCCTCATCAAAGCCAACGCCGATGAGGCCGCCACGGTGCTTCGCGCGCCGGAGTCCGGATTCGTCATCGCGATCAACGGTATTGCCGGCGACACTGTCAGCGCTGGAAACTCGGGCTTCGCCAATCCGGCGACGAACGGCGGCTCAGCGATCGCCAACGGGTTCATCGTGATCGGCGACAACACGAGCTTCGATTTCTGGGTTCCGTTCAGCCAGACTCAGGATGTCGAGATAAAGCATGGCCAGCCGGCGCTCGTCACCGTGGACGCAATACCAGGGTTGTCGCTGGGTGCCACCGTGTCAACGATCGAGACGAGCGCAACGCAGGTCGGTGGCGTTCCCGAGTACTACGCGGAGATCACGCTCAACCAATCAGACCCTCGGCTGCGAACCGGGCAGACGGGATCCGTGAGCGTCACCATCGCCAACGCGATCAATGTTCTCGCAATTCCATCGACGGCCCTGTTCACGGGACAGAACAACGCGACCCAGGTCGACGTATGGAAAGCAGGGCAGGTGTACGCAACGACGGTGCAGATCGGTCTCGTCGGCAACACGCTGACTCAGATCACGTCGGGCCTCCAGGCGGGTGACCAGGTCCTCGTGTCGCCGGTCGGGCAGACGGTGCTGCCATCATCGGCGTCACCGACTCCGACGTGATGACGCGGGCAGGTTGAGGCAGTCACCCCGGCATGATCGAGCTCGTATCAGTCGGACGGACGTACGGAAGCGCGTCCGCGCCAGTCACCGCCCTGCATGACGTGAACCTGGTCATCCAGCGAGGTGAATTCGTTGCCATCGTTGGCCCGTCGGGTTCCGGAAAATCGACGTTGCTCAACCTGATCGGGTGCCTCGACAAGCCGTCATCGGGCCGCCTGCTTTTTCTCGGCGAGGACACGAGCACGCTCACGGACACCAGGCTGTCTCGCATTCGCAATCGCTCGATCGGCTTCGTCTTTCAGATGTTCAACCTGGTTCCCGAGTTGACCGTGTACGAGAACATCGAGCTGCCGCTCGTCTATGCCGGGATCACTCGCCAGCGGCGAGCGCTGACAACAAAGGTGCTCGAGCGCGTCGGTATGGCGCATCGCGCCGAGCATCCGGCAAGTCTGCTCTCGGGCGGCGAGCAGCAACGCGTGGCAATCGCACGGGCACTCGTCAACGACCCTGCCCTGATTCTCGCCGACGAGCCGACGGGGAGCATCGACCCGGCGAGCGCGGAGCAGGTGATGGAACTCCTCAGCGAGCTGCACGATCAGGCGCGCACCATCGTGCTCGTCACCCACAACATGTCCGTCGCGGCTGTTGCGCAGCGAGTGGTCCGCATCCAGTCGGGCACCATCATGGAGATCGGTCGCGGCAGCTCGGAGCCTGAGACTCCCGCCGCACGCACGGATGTGAAAGCCCCAGCGATGCAGACGGCCGTCGAATGAAGTTCCGTGACGCGATCCTGGTCGCCTATCGAGGGTTGACCCGTCACTGGGTGCGCGCGACTCTCAATGTGATCGGGATCGTGGCCGGGGTCGCCTCGGTCATCATGCTCGTCTCCGTCGCGCACGCGGTGTCCGGCACCGCGAAGGCGGCGGTGGAGGGTTTGGGCGCCAACCTGGTGGTTGTGTATCCTTCCGGCGCCGCATCATCGGGCGTTCAGCTCGGCCTCGGCACCGCGTCGAGCCTGACGTCGAACGATGTGACGGCGCTCACCAACACGGCGAACGTCCCTGATGCCGTGCAGGCCGTCCCGACTGCGGGCCTCAGCACCAACGTCATCGCGGGCGCGCATTCGTGGCAGACCGACGTCATCGGCACCACCCCCGGGTTCGGTATCGCGCGAGGTTACACGCTGAGCCAGGGGTCTTCGTTCGGCCCCGCGGCCGTGAACGCTGCTCAGCCGGTCGTCATCATCGGCCAGACGGTGGCGAAGGAGATCTTTCCCGATGTGAACCCGATCAACCAGAACGTTCTGATCAATCAGCAGGACTTCAAGGTCATCGGCGAGTACGCGCCACGTGGGTACTCCGGCGTGTACAACCAGGACGACCTTGTCGTCATGCCGATTTCGGCGCTGTGGGACTTCGCGCTTCCCAGCACGTTGCCGAGGATCCAGCAGATCCTCGTGCAGGCATCCAGTCCGAACGTCACCGCAAACGTGGCGAATGAGGTCACCAATACACTGCTGCGCGCGCATGGCATCACCGACCCGGCACTTGCCGACTTTCGGGTGCAAACGCAGCAGGACCTTGTCGCCAGTGCCGAGCGGCTGGCGACCGTCATGCAGTGGATGCTCGGGGTCGTCGCCGTGATCGCGCTGCTCGCCGGCGGGATCGGCATCATGAGCCTCATGCTGGCGACCGTTGGCGAGCGCGCGTATGAGATCGGTGTGCGCCGGGCTGTGGGCGCGAGCCGCGAGGACATCCTCGGGCAGTTCCTCATCGAGGCACTGTTGCTCGCCGTCCTCGGAGGCGTCGCCGGCATTGCCGTCGGCTTCGGTGGGGCCACGCTCATGGGAGACGTTGTGACCGATCTCCCGGCACCTGTGGTGACCGGCGTCGCCATTCTCATCGCCGCGCTGGTGGCGCTGGTCATCGGCGTCGGCGCAGGGCTGTATCCGGCGGTGCGTGCCTCGCTCCTCCAGCCAGTCGAAGCCGTACGGCGACAATAGCCGTGAACCGATGATCAAGCTCCTCAACGTCTCGCGCTCCCCGGCAACCGCCGCCGCGGGATCGGCTGTGCTCATCGTCACCGCGCTCGTCGGTGTGATCCTCGCGGCCGGCGCCGCGGCCGACCCCTCCTCCGCGTCGACCTCGTCCACGTCCACGTCAGCCCCGCTGAATGCGGCCCCGCTCGTGCTGCCGAAGCCCTGTGTCGTCACCAAGAATCATCAAACGTGTGATGCTGCGGCGACCAAGACTCATCGTGCCAAACAAGTGAAGAAGCATCCCGCCCAGGCGGCGCCGCCGCCTGTGTCACCGGCGACTGCCAGTCCCGCCAGCCCATGAGAGTGCTGGTTGCCGGGGCGGCACGCTGCGGAAGCACGTGGGCCGCGAACGTTCTTGGACACGCCACGGACACGCGCATCGTGTACGAGCCCGACGGGCACAACTCAGACGTGCTTGGCGCTGTTGCCGCCACGCGCCTCGGCGAGTACCCGGTGCTCGAGGAGGGAGAGTCGAGTTACTGGTATCGGTTGATCTGGGACCTCGCGTTTGCCGGCGGCTGGCCGTGGGACAAGGTCGAGTCGGCGCGCGCCGCCGGACGCCGCCTGGTGCACATACCCCCGGTGATGCGGGACTACCTCGTCGCCGGCCTCGCCGAGGGCACCCGGGCCGTGCGCCGGCGTCCACGCAACGTCGTCGTGAAGTCGGTCAACTCGATGTTCTCACTGGACTGGATCGCGAAGCGCTACTCGCCGACGGTCGTCATCCTCCGCCGCAATCCACTGAACATCGTGTCGAGCTGGCTGGTGCTCGGAATGTGGACCGACCATGCGATCGGCAACCATCCGCAGGTTCAGGAGCGGTACGTGAGCTCATTGGGCCTCCACTCGCCCAACGGCACGTCATCGCCGGTCAGGATCGCCGCCTGGAACGTGGGGCTGCTGACCCGCGCACTCAAGGAAGCCGCCGAGCGTCATCCCTCGTGGATCGTCGCATCACACGACGACCTCTGCGTTGACCCGATACAGAAGTTTCGAGCGTTGACTGCTCGCATCGGCCTGGAATGGTCGGCGGACATGGAGCGCTACCTCATCGAGTCGGAGGACCCGAAGTTCACCGTCCATCACGGCACGGTGAAGGTGCATCCGAACGCGGTCACGGCAACCACGGCGGGGAGCCGGCGCGAGCAACAGGCAACGCAGTTCACACGCCGCCTCTCTCCGGAGCAGACGGCTGAGGCGCTTGCCGTACTCGAGACATTCGAGCTCGGCGACTGGGGACCTCGGACCCTCTGAGCGATCCCGCACCAGGAGCGACCGTCGGTCGTGTGCGGCCGCCCGCCGCGCCCCACGAAATGGCGAGGGACCCCGCCGCATCACTCGGCGGAGTGAGCGGCGGAGTCCCTCTGGTGTCAGCCGGATCGGCTCGAGTGCCGACGGCCTCCCTTCCGGTAAACGAGCGCCTAGTTCAGGTCGCGCTCCCTCCGGAGCTCAGCCGCTGCGAGGCCACTGAGCCCGAGTCCGCCGAGCAGCAGCCCGATCGCGGGCGCCGACGGGAACCCGACACCGGTGCCCGGCGTCGTGATGCCCTGCACACTCCCGGCGGTCGTGATGAGCACCGGCTCGTCGCCGCACTTGTCGTTGGAGCTCACGTTGTTGACATCGCCGTTATAGACGGCGATCCAGTTGTACGTTCCGGCCGTGTGCGTGCCACTGAAGCTCGCCGACTTGGCGGTTCCGTTCGCGAGCAGCGCGACGGTGCTGCTGAAGATGGCCGCGCTGCTGCACGTCGGATCGCTCGGGCTGTACAGCGAGAACGTGACCGTGCCACCCGGATCCATGCCGTTCGAGACCCGGACGGTGTCGAAGATCACGGTTCCTGTCACGCCACCCGGAGACGGAGTCGAGGTCAAGCCGGTCGCGTGCTTGCCAATGGTGACGACCTCCTTGTCGCATTCGCCCCGCGCCTCGGTATTGTTGCTGTCACCGCCGTAGTCGGCAACCCATTTGTACGTTCCGGCCGCTGTGGTGGTGTAGCCGGGCGCGGGAACGTGGGCCTTGCCATTCACGAGCGCGATCGGTCCTGCCATGAAGATCCAGCCGTGCGGTGCGCCGTCGGAGGATTGATTGAAATTGCAGGTCGCGTTGTCCGGGCCGAAGAGGTAGAAGCGGATGTTGCCGGTCGGATTGTCGCCGATGACGGTTGCGGAATCGGTCAGCGCAGTGCCCACCGGGCCACCGTCGGACGGCTGCGTATCGATGCTGGTCGGCTTCTTGCCGATGGTGACGGCTTCCTTGCCGCACTCACTCCGAGCCTCGGTGTTGTTGCTGTCACCACCGTAATCGACGACCCACTGGTACACACCGACCTCGGTCGTCACGTACCCGGGTGCGGGCACGCTCGCCGAGCCGTTGACCAGCGCAATCGGTCCAGCCATGAAGAGCCAACCGTTCGGATCGGGCGACTTCTGATCGAAATTGCAGGTCGTGTTGTCCGGGCCGAAGAGGTAGAACCGCACGTTTCCAGTGGGGTTGAACCCATGAACTGTTGCCGAATCGGTCAGCGCCGCGCCGACGGCTGCCCCGCCTGCCTTCGATGGAGTCGTGTCGATGCTCGTCGGGGTCTTGTTGACCGTCACGGGCTCCTCGCCGCACACCGTCGGCCCCGATTCGACCGCTCCGCCATTGTTGACGACAATCTCAGCCGTCCACTCGAACGTTCCCGTCGATTGCGGCACGTAGGTGCCCGACGTGACAGTGCTGTCGGTCAATGACACGGTCGTCACCGGCTCGCTGTCCGTGAAGACGGGGGTCGCCCCCTGGACCCCGCAGGTATCAGGGCTCCAGAGGAAGAAGACGACGTGCCGCGAACTATCCGCGTAGACCAACGCTTGATCCGCGAGGGCAGTGGTGTCCACCACCCCGACCGCGGGTTGGGGTGTCGTGCCGATGATGTGGTGCGCCGAGGCGGATATCGTCGTCACGAGTCCCGCCATGGTCACCCCGAGGACCGCGCCACCCCCGAGAGCCAGCGTGCGAGCTTTTCTCGCCCATCCCTGTTGCCGCATTGATAACCCTCCAATCCGGCGCCTCCCAGCGCCCCCCTACCGTTTCGAACCCCGCCTAAGCCGTCGAATGTTACGAACGCTTCTATCACGTCGTTCCAGTCGAACGGCGTTATTGTAACAAACGTGCTGCACCGCCGCAAGAGCCGGCGAGGAGGGGTCCGAGCAGTGGGACGACCGGCCGGGACCTCACCGAGACGGCCGCGCCCGCCCGCCTCGGCCGCCTGAAAGCGTCAATGCAGGAACTACGCGCTCACCCGCTCGACGTCGTATGACCCACGCCCGCTGGAGTGCAGCTCGGCAAAGAAGGTCCCCCGCCGGATCGCTCGGTCGAGCCATGCCCCAGCGATCATGGACGTGACCAGCGCCAGCAGTACCAGGTCCACGTAGAACGACTCGGAAATGATGCGGGCGTCAAGTGCGACCGACGCCATGACGATCGCCGGACCGCCACGGGCGTTGAGAGCCATCGCGAGATGGATCGCACCCTCGCGCTTCTCTCCGGCCAGGCGTGCGCCGGCGTAGATGCTCAGCGCTTTCACCACGCACGCGTAGACGAGAAACAGCGCGAAGAACGGGATGTTGAAATCCCGAATGAGGTCGAGCTTGAGACCGACGATCGCGAAGTAGATCGGGACAAAGAAGGCAAACGAGAAGCTCTGGATGCTCGCCTGCGCGCGTGCCGCGTCGATCGAGACCGTGCTCTTGCCTTCCTGATTGCCGGAGAGCGTGCCTGCGAGGATGCCAGAGACGAAGGCACCGAAGATCGGCGAGACGCCGATGAAGAGGGCGAGGCTGGTCATGGCCATCATGAACACGACCTGGAAGGCCAGCGCATTGCTGCGCCCGAGGACGTTGAAGCGCATTGCCCCCATCCGTTCCACGAACGATCGCCCGAACGCGAGCGGTATGCCGAAGATGGCCAGAGACGCGATCACGTAGTAGACGTCGGAGAGAGCCGAGCCCGGATGTATCGAGAGCAGGCTCGGCAGGGCGAAGCTGTCGCTCGAGTCAGTCGCGACGAGACCGACGGCGATGCTCAGCAAGACGTACAGGATCACGTCGTCGACGAGCGCGACCGTGAGCACGGTGCGCGCAAAGGACGTCTTCATCAGCCCGAGGTCGGCGAGGATGCGCGAGATGACAGGGATGCTGGTCACCGCGATCCCGCAGGCGAACACGATCAGCAGTGAGGCGCGGTTGCCGGCGGCGCCGATCAATCCGCTCGGGTTGAGCACGAGCAGGAAGGCCGCACCGGCTGCGAAGGGAGCGACGTTGCCGGTGAGCGCGATGAGCGTCGTGGTCCGGCCCTCTCCTCGCCGCCGATGCGATTGCAGGGTGGCGCCCGCGCAGTACATGAGCAGGAGCTGCCCGAGTTGATAGAGGGCACCGAGGACCGCTGTGGTCGATGGGTTCCCTGCGATGAGCTCATGGGTCAGACCGGGGTTGAGAAACCCGAGGAGCGTGGGGCCGAGGGCGAGTCCGGCGATGATCTCGCCCGCGACCCGCGGCTGCCGCAGCTTCACGAAGAGGAAGCCCATGGCGTGGACCACTACCAGGAGCACGCTGAGAGTCAGGAGCAGATGCACCGTGTCGCCGTCGCCGAAGCTCAGGCTCGCGATCATCACGAGGATCCCCTGGACGCGACGGTCAGCCGTCCCCGCATGCTTCTCCCCCCGGTGCGATTCGGCTGGATCGAGAGCGGTCCTCTCCAGTCGAACGAATCGCTCGCGTCATTTTACCAGAAGGGAGGAGTTCAACGAGCTACGATGATTCGTCCCCTGACGAGACCACACAGATGAGAGACCGGCCGCCGACGACTGACGACTCCAGTGGGCTCGAGGACGCGAAGTTCGCAGCGGCCCGCGTGCCGGGCCTCATCGAACGCGTCGGTCCGTATCGATTCGCAGGGGTCGTCGTGCTGCTCATCGTCATGGCGGTGCTCGCGGCTGCGTTGTTCCTCGCCATCACGGTGGGCGTCACGCTGCTCGTGGGGAACCTCCTGCCGAGGCCGGTCAACCTTGCGGCACCGATCGTCGGCGTCGGGGTCGCCGTCGTCTGCTTCGGCGGTGCCGGCCGCTTCCGGAGGGGGATGCTCAAGAACCGTTACGGGCTCCTCCGCCGCCCGCCGCGCGACACGAAGCCGGAGCTGCCAGCAGGCTGATCAGCCTGCCCCGTGAGGCAGCGGCGCGGCCCGCAATGGGCCGCGCGCCGCCGTCACCGTTTCCGCCTCAGACGGGCAGCACAGTCCGCTTGAAGTTGGCATTCGTCACGAAGGCGAATGAGCAGTACATCGCGGCGATCGCGGTCGCAATGCCGACGTAGCCACCGAGAGTGCTGAGGCCAAAGGTGCTCGTTCCGCTCGGGCTCTTGGCCCAGAAGCCAAGCGCCAGGAGGATGAACGTCACGGTCAGCAGGAAGAACACCACCGACACTCCCTTGGAAGCCCCACCAAGCGATGCGATGAACATGTAGGCCGTGAAGATGCCCCATCCGAAGAGGTACAGACCGAGCATCGGTGTTGGGTCAGGACCAAGGTCCTTGACGAACACGGTTTGGATCAGGACGAAGCTGATCCAGAACGCGCCGTAACTGGTGAAGGCCGTGGCACCGAACGTGTTACCGACGCGATACTCCCACATGCCGGCGAGGACCTGGCAGGTCCCGCCGAAGGGAATCGCCGTCGCGAGGACGATCGGCAGGTCTGCCCCTGGGATGATGTTCGCGTTGATGAACGACAGCAGGAGCGTGGTCAGCCCGAACGCGACCAGCCCCAGCGGTGCTGGGTTTGCGCTCGGTGCTACCGACTGCGCAATGCCGGACGAGGTGGGCGAAGCTGCGGTTGCCATAGGTTGGTTGCCCTCCAATGAGCCGGAGTGAGTCGTACTCCGGTGCGTGTTCAAACCGATCTGTCCCCCGTCACGATCGTATCTACTGTTCCTTGCTCTCCTCCTCCGTGGCGCGGCGCTGGAGATCCGAGACGATGCTCGCATCGGCAAGCGTCGTCGTATCGCCGAGGTGTCTGTTCTCGGCGATGTCCCGGAGCAGGCGGCGCATGATCTTTCCGCTTCTGGTCTTGGGAAGGTCCGGGGTGAACGCGATCCACTTCGGCCTCGCGATCGGACCGATCAGCTTGCCGACGTGATTCCGCAGCTCGGCGATGAGCTCCGTCGATTCGTCGTAGCCGCCTCGAAGCGTCACGAACGCCGAGATGGCCTGACCTGTCTCCGGGTCCGCCTTGGCGACAACCGCCGCCTCGGCCACTGCCGGATGATCGACGAGCGCTGACTCCACCTCGGCGGTGGAGATCCGATGGCCTGCGACGTTCATGACGTCGTCAACCCGGCCCATGAACCAGAAGTAGCCCTCCTCGTCAATGCGTGCGCCGTCACCTGCGAAGTACTGATTCCCGAACCTGTTCCAGTAGGTCTCCCTGTAGCGCTCGTCGTCGCCCCAGATCCCGCGCAGCATCCCGGGCCACGGCCTGGTCAGCGTGACGAAGCCGCCACCGCCGAGCGCGACCGCCACACCGTTCTCGTCGACAACCGACGCGCCGATACCCGGAAGCGGCTTGGTCGCCGATCCCGGCTTGAGCGTGGTGACGCCCGGAAGCGGCGCGATCATGATGCCGCCGGTCTCGGTCTGCCACCAGGTGTCCACCACGGGAGTCCGATCACCGCCGATGTGCTTCCGGTACCACATCCACGCCTCGGGGTTGATCGGCTCGCCGACGGTGCCGAGCATGCGCAGGCTCGAGAGGTCGTGCCCCTGCGGATGCTCCGGCCCCCATTTCATGAAGGTGCGAATCGCCGTCGGCGCGCAATACAGGACGGTGACCTTGTACTTCTCGATGATCGACCACCAGCGATCCTTGTTCGGGTAGTCCGGCGTGCCCTCGTACATCACGGACGTGACGCCATTGCCCAGCGGCCCGTAGACGATGTAGGTGTGCCCGGTGACCCAGCCGACGTCCGCGGCGCACCAGAAGACGGTGTCCGGTTGGATGTCGAACACGAGGTCGTGCGTGAACATCGCGTAGAGGAGGTAGCCGGCCGTCGTGTGCTTGATGCCCTTGGGCTTGGCGGTCGTCCCTGAGGTGTAGAGCGTGAACAGGAGGTCCTCAGAAGCCATGTGCTCCGGCTCGCAGACCTCCGACTCGTTCTCGACGAGCTCGTGGTACCAGTGGTCGCGGCCGGCCTGCATCGGCACCTCGTTGCCGGTGCGACGCACGACGACAACGTCCTTGACCGTGGGTGCCCCCTCGCATGCCTCGTCGACACTCCGCTTCAACGGCACCAGGTTCCCGCGACGCCAGCCCTCGTCGGCGGTGATGATCGCCACGGCGGCCGCGTCGTTCATGCGGTCGCGGACCGCGTCGGCGCTGAACCCGCCGAAGACGACCGAGTGGGCGGCGCCGATGCGCGCGCACGCGAGCATCGCCATGGGAAGCTCCGGGATCATCGGCATGTAGATGCCGACCCGGTCTCCGCGCTTGACTCCGAGCTTGCGGAGCGCGTTCGCGAAGCGGCAGACCGAGGCGAGCATCTCGGCATAGGTGATCGTGCGGGTGTCGCCGCCCTCACCCTCGAAGTGGTAGGCGACCTTCTCGCCCCGTCCCGCCTCGACGTGGCGGTCCAGGCAGTTGTAGGAGATATTCAGCTCGCCGCCGAGGAACCACTTGGCGAACGGAAGGTCCCACTCCAGGACCTTGTCGAACGGGCGGTACCAGCTCACGTACTTCTTGGCCTGCTCCGCCCAGAACGCCTCGGGGTCGGCCTCGGCGGCTTCATACAGCTTCTGATCGGTGACCCGCGCCTTGGAGCGGAACTCGGCGCTCGGAGCGAACGTGCGTCGCTCGTCGAGCAGGGTGTCGATGGTCTTGTCGCTCTCGCTCACCACAACCTCCAGACGGCCTCCAACAGGAATTATTTGTCGTGCATTAATTGCACTAGTGGGGCGGCTTCCACAAGCACCTTGTCCCGAAAGAACTGCCGCCGCCGTCACATCTCCGTCAGAACGGGCGTGGTTGGGCGACCCACCAGGGCCCAAAAGCGACGGCTCGGTGGTGCATCGGCGTTCCGTCACCGTTTGCAACCAACTCTTCACAGCTTGCAATCGAGCCCGGACGGAGATCGCCTCGATACTGGCATTCGGGTGGACGAGGGGTGTCGCCAGGACACCGCCGGAGCTCCATACCTGGAGGATCGACCATTCTCACGCGAGAGCGCCGGAGGAACAGACGCGGGTCCCAAGGACAGGGCCTCGTTGAGTTCGCCATCGTCGGCGGGCTGCTCTTCTTCCTGCTCTTCGCGATCATGAACGCGGGTTTCTACCTCTACGGCGCCAACGCCATGCAGTATTCGGCCGATATCGGCGTCGCGACGATCGCGGCAGAGGGCAACTACAACAACCCGGTTGCCCCGGCTCCGAACAACGCGGACACCGTGGCGCTCTCGAGGATGGATGCCGTCGGCCTCAACAGCACCCCACTTGTCAAGGTCACCGAGGTCGACATCTACAAGGAGACCGTCACCGCGGGCGTCTTCAGTGACGCCAGCACGTGCGGCGGTGGGAGCACCCTCTGCGAGAACGTGTACAACGCCTCCGGCGTCCTCCAGGGCGCCCTCAACTGGAATCCCTCTGTTCGCAATGTCGGTCCCACGCCGGATTACGCGAAGCTCGTCATCAAGTTCTCATACACCCTGCTGATCGGCACGACCACGTTCAACAGCACGACGGTCAACCTGTTCCGTCTGGAGCCGCAGCAGTGACGCGCCCCCGCGACGGCCGGCGCCGCTCGCTCCTTCGCGACACGCGACGCGGCCAGGCGATGGTCGAGATGGCGATGCTGCTCCCCGTCCTCATGCTCATCTTCCTCGGGGCGTGGACCGCGGCGAACCTGATCGACGACAACGACGCGGCAGCACAGGCGACGCGCGCCGGCGCGCGGCTCGCCGCTGAGCTCGGCAATGGCGCAAGCCTGGGCCTGACCCAGCAGCAGGTCGATCGCGACATCATCGATCAGGTGCTGCCGATCGTGAAGCCGCAGCTGACGAATGCGCAGGTCAGCGAGATCGACATCTACCAGCCCAACGGCTGCACGGGCACGACGCCGTTCGTCAGCGGCACGTGCCCGCCGAACAACGGCGCCTACATTCCCGGTGAGCCGATCGACGTCTACTCGGTGACGAACTACACCGCTTCGTACCCCTGCACGACGTGTACGTACACGCTCGCGCTGCGCTTGCAGACGCATCCGAGTGAAGCAGAGCTCGGGGTGCGCCTCGTCTTCACGTACACGTCGCCGACGCTGTCGTTCTTTACGCAAACCGACTCGCAATACACCGTCATGCGGCTGGTGCCGACATCGTGAGGAAGGAGACCATGAGCGCAGCACCGAATCGGCCCAACCGGCGTTCCGCCAAGGGTCAGGCGATGGCCATCTTCGCCCTCGTCTCCGTCCTGCTCTTCGTCGTGGCCGGCCTCTCGATCGACGCAGGCACCAGCTACCTGACGAGCAACAAGATCGAGCGCGCAGCTGCCGCCGCGGCCCTCGCCGGAGTCGCGTACCTTCCGGGAGACATTCCCGACGCGCAGAACGCCGCGCTCGTCGAGGCGGCACGTGATGGATTCCCCAACGCGGGCGCGTCCTGTCCCAACGCCTCGCCGTGCGTGGTGACGTCGGAGCCGACTGACAATGAGCTGAAGGTCACCATCTCCGCGACGGTCGGGACGATCTTCCTGCGCATCGTGGGCTTCGGCTCGCACACCGTCGTGCGCTCCGAGACAGCCCAGTACCTGCCGCCGATCTCGCTCGGTCAGCCCGGTGGGCAGCAGGGCGCCGCACTCTCCGATCCGAGCTGCAACGGCCTGCCCAACTACTGCAGCAGCACCTCCTCCGGTCTCGGCAGCGGCGGCAACAACTACTACTTCGAGCGCGAGGAGGGCTGGGGCAACCCGCGCTCCGAGGGTGACCCGTTCACGCCGTCACCGGCGCAGACGAACAACGGATGCGGTCCCACCGGCACCGACTCCTGCAGTGCAGCATCGGCCCCTGACTTTCATGAGATCAGCACCGAGGCCGGCACCGCGCCTCCCGCGGATGCCACGCTCAACTACGCGGGTGGCTCGAACTACCTGATCACGATTCCCAACGGCCAGTCCGCGGATCCGCAGATCTTCAACCCCGCATTCGCGCCGGACACATGCGGTGGAGGCTCGACGTCCGTCTACTGCTACCACGAGAACGACGGGAGCTTCTCGGGCACCGGCGCACCGCACACCGCGTACTCCGCGATGGAGTACACGCTCTACCAGGTCACAACGCTCTCCTCCCGGGTCAACGACACGAAGGTGAGCCAGGAAGTCTTCTACCCGTACAACGCGACCGGCCTCTCGACGAGCTCCGGATGGTTCTACTACTGCTCGAACGGAGGAGGCTGCAGCTCGACAAAGACCAACGTGACGAACGCGCAGGACTCCGTTCCGGCGACCTATCACCAGTGGGTCTCGGCGCTCATGTACGCGCCGACGAACACCTTCGACCAGAAGATGTTCAAGGACCAGTTCGCGGACACGCTCGGCGGCAACGGCTACATCGTGAACAACAGCGGCGCCACGGAGTACTTCCGTCTCGAGGTCGACACCCTCGCGTGGAACGGCGTGCCGTCGTGCCCCGCAACGTCCGGTCCGTGCGCCAACCCGTCCACAGGGACCAGCTCGTACTCCGAAGCGCATAAGGGTTACTCCGTTCGCCTCGTCACCGACGCGGGCTCGCCGGCGCCTGTCCAGGGAACGGTACCGGGATCCTCGAACTGCACGAACTGCTCGATGTCCGCGATGGACGACATGGTTGTGTACACCCCAGTCAAAGGAGCAACCACCCCTCAGTTCAAGATCCCGCTCTTCGCCGTCGATCCGACCGCGTACGCCGGTCAGACGATCAACGTCGATCTGTTCGACATCGGTGACGTCGGAGGAGGTCCGGCCTATGTCGGCCTGCAGCAACCCGACGGCACCACATGGGCCACGGCCAACTCCGTGACCGACCTCGGCGCGTCGCTGGCGGGTGCGAGCCCACCGAGCGGCGGCGGCGCCGTTCCAGCGCTGGGCACGTGGCCGGGCAGCGGCGGCGGATCGTGCACCGGCTGCTTCCAGACCGCCGGCGGCGGCGGTGGCGCCATCTACAACGGCCAATGGGTGCAGATGCAGATCCAGATCCCGGCCTCGTTCACCGGGCCGGGAGGCGTCGCCTGCGGAGCCTCGAACTGCTTCTGGAACCTCGTCTACGACGTGAGCTCGTCCGCAGTCGCCGGTGACACGTTCGGCGTCGAGGTGGGCTTCGACGGCAGTCCGGACCACCTGCTGCCCTAGCGTCGCGACGCCCCTGTTTCACAGCGAAAACTGAGCATCCGCTCAGTTCGCCGTGAGCGGGCGGCGAGAGACTGAGGCCGATGGCATCCCGACCGTTCTTGAACGATCCGCAGCCGCCTGCGTTGCCCCCGGCGTGGCCCGCACCGGATGTCACGGCACCACGCAGCGCCAGCATTGCACCCTTCCGGTGGGCGCGGCAGCTGGTCCGCGGACGGCAGTCCGATGCCGCGTGGGTTCGCCCCTCGCTGATCGCGCTCCTCGGCATCGCCGCGCTCCTCTATCTCTGGGACCTGAGCGCATCGGGATGGGCAAATGCCTTCTACTCCGCCGCGGTCCAGGCCGGCTCGACGAGCTGGAAGGCGTTCTTCTTCGGATCGTTCGACTCGTCCAATTTCATCACCGTCGACAAGTCGCCAGCCTCGCTCTGGGTGATGGACATCTCGGCGCGGATCTTCGGCGTCAACTCCTGGAGCATCCTCGCCCCGCAGGCGCTCGAAGGCGTCGCGACAGTCGGGTTCACCTACCTCGCCGTGCGTCGTTGGTTTCCCGCGGCCGCCGCGCTCATCGCGGGCGCAACGGTGGCGCTCACACCGGTGGCGGCGCTCATGTTCCGGTTCGACAACCCCGACGCGCTGCTCGTCCTGCTGTTGACGGTGGCGACGTACGCGGTGGTGCGTGCCATCGAGGCGGGCAGGACCAGGTGGCTCGTGCTTGCGGCGACCCTTGTGGGATTCGCGTTCCTCACCAAGATGCTCCAGGCGTTCCTGGTCGTCCCGGCGTTCGCGCTCGTCTACCTGCTCGTCGCGCCGGTGCCGCTGCGCAAGCGTCTCACCCAGCTGGTCATCTCCGCGGCGGTGATGATCGCAGCGGCCGGCTGGTGGGTTGCCATCGTCCAGCTCACGCCGGCGGCCGCCCGGCCGTACATCGGCGGATCGCAGGACAACAGCATCCTCAACCTGATCTTCGGCTACAACGGCCTCGGTCGTCTCACGGGCAATGAGGCCGGCAGCGTGGGCGGGTCCGGGACGGCCGGCTCGATGTGGGGCCCGACCGGGTGGGACCGTCTCTTCAACGTCGACTTCGGCGGCCAGATCTCGTGGCTGCTCCCGGCGGCGTTGATCCTGCTCGTCGGTGGTCTCATCGTCACCGCGCGTGCCACGCGGACCGATCGCACACGCGCGGCGTTGCTCCTCTGGGGAGGGTCGCTCGCCGTGACCGCGCTCGTCTTCAGCTTCGCCGCCGGCATCATCCACCCGTATTACGCCGTCGCTCTCGCGCCCGCGATCGGTGCGCTCGTCGGCATCGGCAGCGTCCTGCTCTGGCAGCACCGCGCGCACCTGTGGACACGGCTCTTCCTCGCCGGCGCGGTGGGCGCGACGGGCGTCTGGGCGGCCGTCCTGCTCGGGCGCAGCGCGACGTTCCTCCCCTGGCTCGGCGCCGTCGTCGCAGCGCTGGCGATCATCGCCGCGATCGCGCTGCTGGCGATCTCAGTCCTCCGCGGCGCTTTGACGGTTTCCGTGGTGCTGGTGGCGCTCGCCGCCGCCTTTGCCGGACCGACCTCGTACACCGTCAACACCATGCTCACGCCGCACAGCGGCGCGATCCCCGCTGCCGGACCGGCGCTGACCGCGTCGCTCACGGGCGGTCCCGGAGCGTTCGGCGGCCGTGGCTTCGGCCGAGGCGGTGGCTTCGGCGGCGCTCCGTTCGGCGGTGGATTCGGCGGTGCCCCGGGAGCCGCTCCCAGCTTCGGCGGCGGCGGATTCGGTGGTGGCTTCGGCGGTGGTGGGTTCGGCGGCTTCGGCGGCGGTGGGTTCGGCGGCTTCGGCGGCGGCACGGGCGGCAACTTCCTCAATGCCAGCGCGCCGGGGTCGGACCTCGTGAAGCTGCTCAAGAACGGTGCGTCGAGCTACTCGTGGGTTGCAGCCACCATCGACGCTAACTCAGCGGCGGGCTACCAGCTCGCGACGGACGATCCGATGATGGCCATCGGCGGCTTCAACGGCACCGATCCGACTCCGACGCTCGCGCAATTCGAGCAGTACGTCGCACAGGGTCGCATCCACTACTTCATCGGCGGCGGCTTCGGCGGCGGCTTCGGCGGTGGCACCGGGACGTCGGCGCAGATCTCGCAGTGGGTGGAACAGCACTTCAACTCCACGCGCGTTGACGGTGTGACCGTCTACGACCTGACGCAGCCCTCCGGCTGACGCCCCGCCGCCAGCGGGTGACTACCGCAGACGTGCGTCAGCGGGACATCCATGCGGCGGCCGAGGTGGCGTCGAGGTCGACGCCGGCATCGGTGACGCGTTGAGGGATGCCGGGATGGGCACTGCCCGCGTTGGCGATGTACCAGAGCCCGAAGTTCCCGTCGGGGTTGGACGCGTTCATATACAGCAGGTTGTCGCCACTCGGC
>DATLRX010000066.1:0-8984 GCA_035534435.1 Candidatus Acidiferrales bacterium | reverse complement strand
CGGGGACAGGCACTCGCCGCGCTGCTGACGGCCGAGTGGAAGGGCGGCGACCTCGAAGCAGCGCTCCGGTCCGGAGAAGACGCGCTCCAGCTCTTCCGCGAGCTCGGTCATCACACGATGGAGGGAACCGTCGCGTACCGCCTCGCGGCAGTCAACCGCGCTCTGGGGCGGGCCGACGTGGCGCGTATCCACGCGCAGCTCGCGATCGACGCGGGTGAGGCCGCTGGGACACGGACCACCGTCGCGCTCGGCCATCTGAACCTCGCGCGCCTCGACCTCAACGAGAGCGCGCCCGATGCTGCGAGTGCACACCTCGCCGCGGCGCTCGGGATCATCGATCCGAATGCCGACCGCTGGGTACTCGTCGAAGCGCTCGAAGTCGTCGCGCGCCTGCTGTCGGTGACGAACGCATCGGAGGCGGCCGAGCTGCTCCGCGCCGCCACGGCGATCCGCACCGAGATACGCCAGCCCGTGCCGCCAACCGATGCAGCTGAGCTCGAGGCGACGCGGCAACGCATCGACGCGCTCGGTCTCACGCCACCGGCGTCGTCGCCATCGTCCGCCAGCATCCACGCGCGAGCCACGGCGGCGCTCCAGCAGAGCGCGAGCTCCGGAGCACGCTGACTGGCGCCTGCGATCAGGCTGCGATCGAGGCTCCTCACGCTCGGCTGACCACAACCAGCCCAGCCACAAGGAGCAGTTCATGAACCCAGATGGCAACGCGACACTCGAGAGGTGTCGCACCGTTCTCGCCGCGTGTGCGCTTGGCACAACCGCAGCACTGGTCGCGGCGTGCGGGGGGACAACGAGCGCTAACACGATATCGCTGCCGACCCTACCGGGCGGACTGCACTCGACCCCGAGCGGCGCGACCGGTCCGACGAGCGGCAACCTCGGCGACACGCTCGTGATGGAAGACTCCGGCGACGACATCGCGCACGTCACGCTGCTCAAGGTCTTTGATCCGGCAATGGGGGTCACCGACGACGATCCGCCCGACGGCACTCGATGGGTGGGCCTCGAGGGCACCATCGTCATCAACGGATCCCGGTCCGGCGAGGACTCGACCGACGTCGAGGTGATCGGCTCCGATGGGCAGACCTACGGGGCTGACACCGCGTACGGCCTCCACGCCTTTGACGGGTGCACGCCAACGCCCGATGACGCATCGCAGCTGCCGTCGGGTGATGCGCAGACGTTCTGCAGTGGCGTCGGGCTTCCACCGGGCGTCACCGTGTCGAAAATCGGATACAGCACCGAAGGCGTGAGCGGGAACGGTATTCCGGCGAAGCTCTTCTGGACCGTCGATGAGTCCAGTGCGTCCGCACCAACCGCGACCCCGTCACCAACCGCGGACGAATCGACGCCGACACCCAGTCCCTCCGCGTCCGCGTCCCCATCCCCGGACGACACAGGGGCGACGCCATCGCCGAGCCCGTCACCGACGGCGCCATGACGGATCTCGTCGAACGTCACAAGCCCCGAGAGGGTCGTCCATCCGTGATCCGGCCGGCACGCAAGGCCGGCGTAGCGGTCACCACGCCCGTGCGGCGGGAGCGTGAGGACAGTCCACCGCGGACTGAGTTGATCGACCACGCACTGGTCGATCAGCGTGTCGAGTAGCCGGGCGTGACGAGAGAGGGCCGCGAGTCACATCTCGCGGCCCTCGTGCACCTGCTGATCAGACCTGGGTCAATCGCTTGGGATACCGCTCGACGGTGGCGTCGAGGCACTGCCGCTGTACGTGGTCACCGGGCCGCTGGCGGTGTCATCGGTGATCTGCACGGGGCCGATCGACATTGCGGTGCCGCTGGTACCGATCTGCACGACCTGCACACCGAGGAATCCGAGGTGGTTGCTCGATGAGAAGCCGTACGGGGTCAGTCCGGGACCGTCGGTCCAGTGGCTCGTCTCGATGGCCTTGACGATGCTGGCTCGAGTCGGGTTCTGACCCGCCGCCTTCAGCGCCTGCACGAACGTGTATGCCTGCGCCAGACCGTACAGCACGTTGCCGTCCCACGGCAGGCTCGGCGCGTACGTGGTCTTGATGCTCTGGAACAGCGTGATCCACGGGTTCGTCGTGTCGCTCTCCAGCGGAAGGTAGCTGTCGCTGATCGTGCCGTCGATGAGAGCCGCCGGCAGCTTGGTGCCGAGCGCTCCGCCGGTGAGGATCGCGGTCAGCGTCGGGGGGTCGGATCCGACGTTGCTCACCACAAACTGGGGCGCGTAGTGCAGGCCCGCCGCGCTGGCCTCGGCGACCGCCGTGAACGTCGGGATGGAGAAGCTGATGATCACCTGCACGCCCGCCGCCTGCAGCTGCGCGATCGACGCACCCACCGCCATCGCTCCCGCCGCGGTCGGCGTGTAGTACGCGGGCGACGAGTCGAGGCTCACCCCGCCGCCGCTCAGCTCGTCGGTGGCCCCGAGGATGCCGTCGGTGCCGAACTCGTCGTTCGGTCCCTGCGCGAAGAATCCGACCTTCTTGCCCGGAAAATGCTGTGCGACGTACGCACCGAGGATCTTTCCCTCGATCGTGTAGTCGGGTTGCCAGCCGAAGGTGTACGGATACTGGGACACGTTGTTCCAGCAGTTGCACCCGGACGAGACGAAGAGGTCCGGGACCTTCTCGCTGTTGAGGTAGCTCACCACCGCCAGGTGGGTCGGGGTGCCGAGCGCGCTGAACATCGCGAAGACGTTGTCCTGCAGCACGAGCTTCTTCGTCTGCGACGTCGTCGTCGTCGGGTTGTAGCCGTCATCCACGTAGATGTACTTGATGGTCCGGCCGTTGACACCGCCGTGCGCGTTCACGTACTTGAAGTAGGCGTTCGACGCCGGAGCGATCTCGTCGTATCCCGGTGCTGCGGGACCCGTGAGCGGTTGTGTGCTGCCGATCGTCACCGACGTCGCGGTGACTCCCGGCGCGGACGCGGAGTTGGCTGAGGACCCACCCGACCCGCTCCCGCACGCGGCGGTCAGCACGGCGATGGTCGCCCCCGCGGTGGCCACCGCCCAGGTCCTCGATCGTCTGATCTCTGAACGCATACCGCTGCTCCTTCTGTTGGGTTGGTCCGTTATCGCCTGATCACTGATGCGGTGCCGCCGGTGCTGCGGGCAGCGTACTCGTCTGCCGGCCCGGGCGACGGAGCCTCGAGAGTGCGCGACCCAGCGACGCGAACCCACCCGCGATGCCGCGCGGGAAGACGAGGATCGCGACGATGAGCACGAGGCCGTAGATCGCCAGCGGCACGTTGTTCGCGACATTGCTCGGGAGGTTGAGGCTGCTCGCGTATCCGCTCGTCCAGACCGGCAGGTACACGAGGATGAACGACCCGATCACCGCCCCGGTCAGGCTGCCGAGCCCGCCGATGACGATCGCGGTGAGCAGCGAGAGCGACAGGGTGAGCTGGAACCCCGTCGGCGAGGTGATGGTCGCCCAGTACGCGAAGAGCGACCCCGCGAGCCCGGCGCACACCGCGCTGATGACGTACGCGAGCACCTGCGTCCGCGCCACGTCGATGCCCGCGAGACGCGCCGCCACCTCGTTGTCGCGAACCATGCGCAGGCGGCGTCCCGTGGCGCCGCGCACGAGGTTGGCGAGCAGGAAGAAGGTGATCACCCCGGCGGCGAGGCAGATCCAGGCGAACCACTGCTCCGGCGAGAAGCCCGCGCCGAGCGCGTCGGGAGGTGACGGCGTCGCCACGCTGATCCCCTGGTTGCCGCCGAAGACACTCGCGAAGTGGGTCGGCACCTGCGGCAGTGCGACCGCGAGCGCGAGTGTGGCACCGGCAAGGTACGGCCCCCGGAGCCGCGCGCCGGCAAGTCCGATGACCGCCCCCGCAATCGCGGTCGTCACCATCGAAGCGACGAGCATGAGGATCACCGGCAGATTGGGGTTGTGCTGCAGGAGCACCGAGGTCGTGTACGCGCCGATCATCATGAGCGCGCCGTGCCCGAGGGAGACCTGCCCGTTGACACCGGTGAGCACCGTCAGGCCGGCGGCCGAGATTGCGAAGATCGCGATCTCGGCGACGTTGTAGTTGGTGTACGCGTCGAAGACGAACGAGGTCAGGACCACGAGCACGCCGGCGAGCACGAGGAAGAACAGCCCGTGCCGCAACAGCGTCGACTCGCGAAACACGCCGCGCACGCGCTCGTCGTCATCGTCCGGCAGCACCTCGGCCGCGTACTCGCTCATACCTGCCGCTGCCGCCCGAAGGTGAACAGCCCTTGCGGACGGACCATGAGCACGGCGATCAGGATCACCAGACCGCCGAGCGGCGCCAGGTCGGAGCCGATATAACCGCTCACATAGCTGAGGGCGAGACCGACCGCAAGCGCGCCGACGACCGCGCCGACAGGGCTGTCGAGCCCCCCGATGATGGCGCCCGTGAAACCGAAGACGAGCACCTCGTCCATGTTGGTCGGGTACAGGAAGATCGCCGGTGCAGTGAGCATCCCCGCGAGCGCACCGAGCAACGCGGCGAGACCCCAGCCGAGCGTGAGCATCCGGCCGACCCGGATGCCGAGGATGCGCGCGATCTCGGGGTTGAACGCGGCGGCGCGCATGCGCAATCCGAGAGTCGTCCGCTGGAACACGACGAAGAACACGAGCATCATCACCAGCACCGCGCCGACCGTGAGCAGCGCGAACGGTGAGAAGTACAGGTCGGTGTTCCCGACGAGGATGTCGATGTTCGACACGGGCGCGGGGAACGACTGCGTCTGGCCCCCGAAGAGCATCGGCGCGACCGCCTCGAGGAGGATGAGCACGCCGAGCGTCAGGATCACCGCGTTCAGCGGCGGACGCGACTCGACCGGGCGCACGAGCACGCGCTCGGCCACTCCTCCAAGGACGAGCCCGGTCGCGAGCGCGATCGCGAACGCGAACCAGTACGGCACACCGTGCTCGATGACGACCAGCGCGATGTACGTCGTGAACATCGCCATCGCCCCCTGCGCGTAGTTGACGATGCGCGTCGCGCGCCAGATCATCACCAGCGCGAGCGCCACGGCCGCGTAGACCATGCCGTTGACGATCCCGTCGACGGTGTAGATGGCGAAGAGGTGCATCAGAATCCCAGGTAGGCGTGACGCAGGGCGTCATCGCCGGCGAGCCGGTCGGCGGTGTCGGTGAGCGCCACCCTGCCGAGCGACAGGACCACCGCCTGATCAGCGACGGACAGCGCTGAGCGCGCGTTCTGCTCGATGAGCAGGACGGCGAGCCTGCGATCGGCGACGAGTGTCTTGAGGCGCTGCATGATGAGTGCGAGCAGGCTCGTCGCGAGTCCCAGCGACGGCTCATCGAGCAGCAGTGCGGACGGTCGCGCCACGAGCGCCCGGCCGATCGAGAGCATCTGCCGCTCTCCCCCGCTGAGGTTGGCGGCATGCAATGCGCGCCGCGTCAACAGTGGCGGAAACAGCTCGTACGCCTCCTCGATCGCCACGCGCTGGTCCGCCCGGTCGCGACGCCAGAGCCCACCGAGGCGAAGGTTCTCATCGACCGTGAGCTCGCTGATGATGCCGTGACCTTCGGGCACATGACCGACGCCGAGTCGCGCGATGGCCTCCGGGGAGCGTCCGAGCAGCTGGTGGTCGCCGAGCATGACCGAGCCGCTCCGCGCTTTCACGAGCCCGGAGACGGTGCGCACGAGCGTCGTCTTCCCGGCGCCGTTGGCGCCGAGCACCGCGGTGATGCTGCCGTCCGGCACCGACAGCGACACCTGATCGAGCGCGACGACCCCGCCGTACGCAACCGTGAGGTCGCGGACCTCAAGCATGGGCGACCTGCTGGCCCAGGTAGGCCGTCGCGACCTCCTCGTTGGCACGGATCTCAGCGGGTGCCCCCGAGGCGAGCACGCGACCGAGGTTGAGCACCGTGATGGAGTCGCTCACCGCGAGCACCATGTCGACGTTGTGCTCGACGAGCGCGATGGCCATGCGCTCGCGCAGGGAGCCGAGCAGGTCCACGAGCTGACCGACGTCGGCGGTGGAGAGCCCGCTGGCGGGCTCGTCGAGCAGGAGCAGTGACGGCCTGGACATGAGCGCCCGGGCGATGATCACGCGCTTCTGCACACCGTGCGGCAGCGAGCCCGGAAGCGCCGTGGCTCGATCCGCCACCCCGAGCTCCTCGAGGATCGCCATCGCTTCGCCGCGCACGGACGCGACGCGACGATCCGCGCTCGGGAACGCGAGCAGGTCCGCGCCGAGCCGGGTCCGGCCGGGCGCGCCGGCCATGACGTTCTCGAGCACGCTGAGCGTGGGCCACAGCCCGAGCCCCTGCAGGGTGCGCGCGATGCCGATGTGCGCGAGCCGCCACGCCGGGAGGCGGAGCAACGACTCACCCCGGTACGTGATCGTGCCGCTCGACGGGTCCACGAACCGGGACACCGTGTTGAAGAGCGTCGTCTTGCCGGCGCCGTTGGGGCCGATGACGCCGACGACCTGATGGGCTCGGACGGTCAGCGAAACATCGTCGAGAGCGACGACGCCTTCAAAGCGCACCCCGACCCCGGCGACCTCGAGAACCACAGGCTCCGCGCCTGACGGCTGACCGGTCACGCTACGGTGACCCGAAGGACCCCATACGTGCCCGCCAGAGTACAGCGATCATCAGGCTCGTGCCAGCACGTCCGGCATGCCCGGCGCGTCGCACCCGATCAGTGCCCGGCGAAGAACTCCGTGATCGCGGCCGCGCTGTCGTCGGCGGTCACGATGGTGTAGTGGTTCGCGTCGATCTCCACCGCCTTCGCCCGTGGCACGGCCGCGACGAACCGCTCGAGGTCGCGCTGCGTGAGGATGTGGCCGCTCCCGGGTGTCATCTCGCGCTGGGCGCGAAGCACGAGCGCGGGCATGGTCAGCGACTCCCACAGCCCGTAGACGCCGGCGCGGTCGCCGAAGGCGAACGCGCCCTGACCGAACATCACGTCCTCCATCACCGCGGACGCGCTGGTGCGTGACTGGACGCCGCCATCGACCGGGCGCGCGTCGTACCGGAAGTAGTCCTCCCACGCGTCGCTCCACGGGGTGATGACGCCTGCAGTGCGGGCGAGGCCGACGTATGCGTCGACCGAGGGAAAGACGACGCCGAGACGCGCGATCGACGCGCCGATCGGCCCGGACGTCGACGGATCCGGCACACCGCAGAGGTCGATGAGAACGATCCGATCCAGGCGGCTCGCGTCCTGCGCCGCTGCGGCCATCGTCACCGCGGCGCCCATCGAGTGGCCGATCACCGAGAACCGCGCAGCGCCGAGGTGGTCCGCGACCCCGAAGAGATCGGCAGCGTGCTTGACCCAGCCGTACGAGCCGACCGCCGTGGCCTCGCTCTTCCCGCGGCCGCGGAGGTCGAGTGCCACGACCTGCAGACCGGCAGCCGCGAGGCGTCCGGCGAGGAACTCGAAGCTCATCAGGTTGGCCGAGAGACCCGGCACTGCGAGCACGAGTGGTGCGTCGGGCGAACCGTGGCGCTTCGCATGCAAGCGCCCGGACTCCAGCTGGATGTCGAACTCCGCCTCGACCACGGCCGCATGGTCCCACACCGGGCCTGGAGGATCAGGACGTCACCCCCGACGCCGGCCGCGGCAGTCAGCGAACGGCGATCAGCACCCGGTTCGACAAACGCTGCCAGACAGTGCCGACCTCGGCGAACCCGGCCGCGAAGAGCGCGGATCGGTGGAACTCGTAGCTGTGCGCCTCGTTGTCGTGCGGATGCGTGTGCGCGCGACGGGCGCGCTCGGCCACCTCGGCCGCCAGCGCCGGTTCCGCCACGGCGGCAGACCACCAGGCGTCGTAGTCCTCCGCACCGTCGGGCGCGTCCGGCCACTCCGGGCGGATCTCGCGGGCGCCGGCCGCGATCGCCGCCTGGTCGTGGTCGAAGTCGAGCCGGTCCCCGTCGAGGAAGACGCCGCCCGGGCGGAGCACGCCCGCCAGGGTGCGATACAGCCGGACGAGCTGGTCGAGGCCGAGCCAGTGCAGGGCCGTGGTCGACACCGCGGCGTCGTAGGGGCCCGGCGACGGCAGCGCCGCGACCCAGTTCGTTCGCAGGTCGGCGTCGGCGAAGCTGAGCGCCGTCCGGCCGGCGAGCGCGCCCCGGCCGATCGCGAGCAGCACGGGATCGGCGTCGACGGCGACCACGGTCGCGCCCGGGAGGCGGCTGAGCACGCGCGCGCTCAGCGATCCCGGGCCGCAGCCGAGGTCGAGCACGCGCGGCTCCGTACCGGCGAACGCGGCCAGCGCGTCGGTCATGGCGGTGAATCGCTCCTCGCGGTCCGGGATATGGCGCTGCTGCTGCGCGTCCCATCGCGCGAGCCAGCGTGTCCAGTCGGTCGTGGTCTCGATGTCGGTGCTCACGGCTTCAAGGGTAGGGGTGTCGAACCGCCGCCCGTCGCGATCGGCAGGGAGAGGCTGATCGCCGTGCCGTGACCCGGCGAGCTCGTCGCCTCCGCGGATCCCCCGTGCGCCTCGACGACGTCCCTGACGATGGCGAGCCCGAGCCCGGATCCGGTCGACCCCGGCCCCTTCACGAAGCGGTCGAACACGCGCGGCAGCAGATCGGCGGGAATGCCGACGCCGTCATCGCGGACGGTGATGCGGATCCGTCCAGCCTCGGCGATCGCCTCGACGCGGATGCTGCCGCCCCGCCTGCTGTGCGCCAGTGCGTTACTGACAAGATTGCCGAGAACGCCGCGGATGCGGCCGGGGTCGGCGTCCAGGGCCCGAAGGTGCGGATCGACCGCCTCGATGAACTGCACGCCGGCAGCCGTGGCCTCAGGGCGGAATGCGTCGAGCGTCCCGTTGACCAGGACGTCGACGTCGACGGGCTCTCGCCGCAGTCGCAATGTCCCTCCTTCGAGGAGGGTGAGCGTGCTCAGGTCGTTGACGAGCATCTCGAGCGACTCCGTCGCGGCGAGGATCGGTGCCATGTGCTCGGCGTCCGCCGGGTACACGCCGTCGACGATCGCCTCCGTCTGGCCGCGGATGATCGT
>DATLRX010000065.1:0-11803 GCA_035534435.1 Candidatus Acidiferrales bacterium | reverse complement strand
ACGCCGGTGCCCCTTCCGACTGCGTCCGCTTCGTAGGGTCCGTCAGCCCTGCAGCGCGATCGTCACCAGGATGAAGACGTAATACACGGCACTCGCCGCAATGACCAGGATGTGGAACACCTCGTGGAACCCGAACACGCGCGGCCATAACTTCGGCCATCGCAACGCGTACACGACCGCGCCGAGCGAGTACAGCCCACCACCGACGGCAAGAACGATGAGCCCGCTCCCGTGGATCCGATCGGCCAGCGCCGGAAAGAAGAACACCAGCGTCCAGCCCACCGCGATGTACAGCCCCACCACCACGCCACGCGGCAGGGGAATGCCTGTTGTGGAGACGATGACACCTGCCCCGGCCAGCACCCAGATGACCGTCAGCAGCACGATCGCCTGCCAGCCGCGCAGGACGTTGACGATCACCGGCGTGTACGTGCCTGCGATCGCGAGAAAGATCGTCGCGTGGTCGAGGCGTCCCCACAGCATCCGCCCCCTCACCGACCATGGCCCGCGGTGGTACGCGGCGCTCACGGCGAACAGGAGCACGAGACACACGCCGTACACCGCAAGCGAGATGTGCCGTGCGACGTCGCCACCGCTGATGACGACCAGCACGATGGCGCCCGCAATCGCAAAAGGGATGGACACCAGGTGGCTCAAGCCACGCAACATCGGGCGTGGCGCCGGCGTGGTCCCTGTCGTCGTTGTTGTCATCAGGCGGCGGGGGCGATCTCCTGCGGCTCAGGGTTGCGCCGGCGTAACCAGGCCGGCGCCCACCAGTTCGCCGTGCCCAGCAGGCGCATGACTGCCGGGACGACGAGTGCACGAACGAGCGTCGCGTCGACGATGACCGCCACGGCCATCCCCACGCCGATCGCCTTGATGGTCACGACGCTCGCGAGTGCGAATGCGAGGAACACGCACGCCATGATCGCCGCGGCGCCGGTGACGAGGCGACCGCTTCGCTCGAGCCCGTCGGCCACCGCTCTGCGGTTCTCGCCGGTCTGATACCACGCCTCCTGCATGCGCGTGAGGAGGAACACCTCGTAGTCCATCGACAGGCCGAAGACCACACAGAAGAGCAGCACAGGAATCGTCGGGTCGAGCGGTCCCGCGGTGAAGCCGAGGATGTTCGACAGGTGCCCCTGATCGAAGATCCACACGAGCGCACCGAATGCCGCGCTCAACGAGAGCGCGTTCATCAGCACCGCCTTGAACGGCAGGACGACCGAACGCAGCAGGACGGTGAGCACGATGAGCGTCGTGACGAGCACAAAGCCGATTGCGAGCGGCGTGTGATCGATCATGTAGTTGACGAGGTCGATATCGAAAGCCGTGTCACCCGTGACCTTCACGGTCGCACCCGAGACGGTGTCGTCAGCACGGATCTGGCGGACGAGCGTGTGCGCCTGGTCGCTCGTCACGAAGTACGGATTGGCGACATCCAGCACGGCGATGCTCGACCCCGTCAGGGTGGTCAGCAGCGCTTGCACCGTCTCCGGGAGCGTCGTCTTCGGTTGCGCGTACATCGACTGATACGCGGCAAGCGTGAGCTTCGGATCGACCGTGACATAGCTGCGGATGGACGTGACCCCGTGCAGCGTTGACAGTCGCTGGCTCAGCGCATATGCGGTCGCGACGTTGGCGGGACTGGTGGGCGCGCCGTGCTTGAAATCGATGACCACGGCAATCGTGTTCGTGCCGACCTGCGGGAACTGGCGCTGGAGCAGGTCCGCTCCCTGACGTGCCTCGGCGCTGGTCGGCAGCTGATTCACGTCGCTGTTCGCCAGCTGCAGATTGAGGAACGGCGAGCCGGCGACGAGCAGGATCGCAACCGTCGGGATGAGGACCAGCCACGGCCGGCGCATGACCCAGGTGGCGAGCCGGTGCCACGCCCCCTCACCGAACGGCTTCGGCTGCAGGATCGGGATGCGCAGGCTGTTGATGCGGTGTCCGAGGAGCGCAAGCAGCGCCGGGAGCAGCGTCATCCCGTACAGCACCGAGATCGCGACGACGACGGCCCCAGCGACCCCCATGGAGACGAGCGCGGTTCCTGTGTAGAACAGCAGTCCCGAGAGGCCGATGGCGACCGTGAGCCCGCTGAACATGATCGCGCGGCCGGCTGTCGCCATCGTTGTCGCCAGCGCGTCCTCGACGCTGGACCCGTTGCCGAGCTCTTCTCGGAAGCGCGTCACGATGAAGAGCGAGTAGTCGATGGCGATGCCGAGGCCCACAAGCGTGACCACGTTCACCGCGTATGTCGAGACGTCGAACAGGTGCGCCATCGCGAGCGCTGCTCCGACACCACCGAGGACGGCGAAGACGCCGACGCCGAGACACAACAGTGCTGCGATGCCGGTGGTGAAGACGATCACGAGCAGGATGAGTGCGAGCGGCAGCGACACGACCTCGGAGCGACGGAGGTCGCTCGCCAGGTATGTGTCGAAGTCGTACGCGAGCGGCACGTCACCGGTCGCGGTGATGTGCAGCGCGTTCGAGTGCACCTCGCCACGGACCTCGCCGTACTGGGCACGCGCCTCCGCGAAATCGATGTGCAGTCCAACCTGTACGAGCACACTGTGCTTGTCGGTCGACACCAGCAGCGCCGCCACCGTTGGCGAGGCGGTGAACGGCGTGGTCAGCGCGCTCACACGCGAGTCGCTCTGGAGTGGCGCGATCGCGCTGTTCACCGCCGACTCGAACTGCGGTTCGCCATATGTGAGCTGTGCGCTGGTGAGAATGAGCGTGAACGACGATCCGGTGGTCGATGGCAACTGCTTGGACTCGAGGTTCGCAGCCTGCACAGACTCAACGTTGTAGTCGCCCGCGTTGATTGGCTGTCCACCGGTGAGCAGCGCAACGATCGACAGCGCGAAACAGAGCAGAGAGACTGCCAGCACCGCTTTGCGACGGCGGTAGACGAACCGCCCCCATCGCCTCACGGTGATACTCGCGAGATCACGTCGTCCGAGTATATCGACCGAGGCGTTGGACACCGCGTAGACTGCCGGGCATCCCCCAATGACTGCAAACGCCCAATCGCCGAACGCGGAGATCCAGGCGATCTCGCACTTCGTGGCGGCGGGCGGCGAGCGCCAGAAGGGCCGTCAGCTCGAGCTGATCCGCCAGGCCGCGCCGGGGTTTCGCGACTGGTTCACGACCACCGGCATGCCGGACTGGGTTGGCACATTCGACCTCGTGTCGCTGCCGTATCCGACCCGCTTCGGTCTCTTCCGTGCCGCCATCACGCCGGCGCCGTATCTCTCGCTGACGCACCGGCTCATCATCGTTCGCTGGCACGACGCGGACGGACGCCCACGGACGTTGCTCTTCGAGCCGACCGACGTGGAGCTTGCGCGACGCACCCCGTATTTCGCGCGGCTCAGCGAGTCGACTCCGAATCTCTTCGAGCGCGCATTCTCGCGTCCGCTCGGCGACGTGCTCACGCATCTGCGCAGCGTCGGTAGCGAGGCCAAGGAGGTCGACTGGATCACGTTCGACCATCTGCACACGCAGGACGTGCGCCGCTGGATCGGCACGACCGAACCAGCGTCCGATCTTTCGCCGGGTGCACCACTCGAACCGCTGCTCCCGAATGCGAAGCTCATCGTGCAGCGCGACGAGCTCGACTCCCTGAGCGCGCTGCATCCGTTGCAGGTGCCCTGGTATCAGCCGCTTGCGTACGCGGCGTTGCGTCAGGACGCGATCACGGCGATCGACGGCGACGTGCTGCTCGGCCCCGGCGTCGCGCTGCTGTCGACTCCGGGACACACGCTGGGGAACCAGACGCTCGTGATCAACACGGAGACCGGTATCTGGGCGAGCAGCGAGAACGTCATCGCCGCCGAATGTCTCACGCCCGAGCACAGCCGCATCGCCGGGCTCCGCCGTTTCACACGCACGTGGGAGCAGGAGGTCGTCCTGAACGCGAACACGCTCGAGGACACGGCGCGGCAGTACAACTCGTGCGTCCTCGAGAAGTCGATCGTCGACGTCTCACGCGCGGACCCGCGGTTCCTCCAGTTCATGCCGTCGTCCGAGCTGACGAGCAACACCTTCAGCCCGGGCACGTCACCAACGTTCACGCACTCCGGCATCTTCCACGGCACGCTCCGGCCGTCCAAGCTCAGGACGGACTGACGTCACGCCCGCGAGGGTGCGGCGGGGCACTGCACTACGATGTCGCCGTGCCGACCTCCCTTCCGCGCCGCGCCTGGACGCTCTTCGAGCCGATCCACGCCATCGTGTACTTCGCGCCGGAAGCGACGGACGCATACAAGGCCGCGGGTCTGCGCGGGGGCTGGATGGGCTATTTCGCGTCCCGCTCGGCGCCGATGGGGGCGGTGGGCGGCGAGGTGGTGACCGCCGTCTTCCACAACTTCCGCCCGTCGATGGTGCTCCGGGCCATCCCGGACGCGTGGACGTTCTCGACCCCGGATCGCGTGCTCGAAGCCCGTCTCGAGGTCGCCGACTTCGCCCTGCGGCGCCTCTGGGGTCCGGAGGTCGATTCCGATGAGGTCACCGAGGCGGCGACCCTGACCCTCGAGGTCGCCGGTGCCCTCCACGCCGACGGACGCCCGCTCTACGCGGGCCACGCCGGGCTGCCGGTTCCGGAGGTCCCGCATCTCGCGCTCTGGCACGCCTGCTCGCTGTTGCGCGAGCATCGCTTCGACGGCCACGTCGCTGCGCTGACCGTGCACGGCCTCGACGGGCTCGATGCGTTGGTGCTCGCATCCGCATCGGGCAAGGGGATGGATGCCGCGACCATCCAGAAGGTGCGGGGTTGGACCGAGGAGGAGATCGGTGCCGCGTGGGATCGGCTTCGTGAGCGGGGTCTTGTCAATGCCGAGCACGGTCTCACCGCCGAGGGCACAGCGGTGAGAGGAGCCGTCGAGGAGGCGACCGACCGTCTCGCCGGCGGCGTTTGGGAGGCGTTCAGCGAAGCGCGGCGCGAGCGGCTGTTCGGGCTGCTGCACGACCTCGCGACCCGCCTCGAGCATCCCGAGGGTATTCGCTACCCGAATCCCATCGGGGTCACCCGCCCCGCCTGACGCGACCGCGCACCGGTGCCGCGTTGCTCGCCGAGCACCGCGGTGAAGACATCGCGCACCGGCTCGAATCCCGGCGCGACTCCCACACGTTCGCGCGTGTGCGCTCGTCGACGTCCATCGACGCGTCAGGAGGCCGCTGTGGACGCGACTCCCACACGTTCGCGCTCGACGACCGCCGCGAGCGCACGGATGAACGCCGGCTGCGTGTTCGGCAACGCGATGCGGTGCATGGTGATTCCCGCTTCGACCGCCTCCTCCTGCGCCGCGATGTCGATGTCGTAGAGGATCTCGAGGTGGTCCGCGAGGAACTGCAGCGGGACGATGAGCACCTCGGTGACGCCCGCGTCGCGGAATCCTGGGAACAGGTCCTTCACGTCCGGCGT
This sequence comes from Candidatus Acidiferrales bacterium, assembly GCA_035534435.1. Lineage (GTDB taxonomy): Bacteria > Chloroflexota > Dormibacteria > Aeolococcales > Aeolococcaceae > Palsa-851. The sequence goes on along the minus strand of DATLRX010000065.1, from coordinate 6,372 downwards.
GAGCCATTCCTCCGGCGTGTGGCCCGCGCTCTGGTACGCGAAGCTCCATCGCGAGGCGTCGAGGTCGAGCGCGCACGCCACGGATGTCGCGGTGTCGTGCAACTGCGTGATGTAGCCGGGATCGCGATCGACGACGGGGCGGGGGAGGCTGTGCGCGGTGAAGATGATCGGGATCGTGTCGCGCACGGCGGGGTCGAGCTGCGCGAGCGCCTCGGTGACACGTTCCGCGAGTGCCGCGATCCATTCGGGGATGAGGTGCCAGGCCCCGGCGATGCGCACCTCCACGTCGGGATGTGCCGCTGACCATGCCGCGACGGCGCGCTCGTAGCCGGCAAGGATGATCGGCGAGTACTGCGGCGCCAGCACCACGACGACGATGGTGTGCGCGCCGCCGGCGATCACGGCGTCCAGCGCACTCGAAAGGGACGGCTCGGAATGGAGCATGCCGGGCGCCACGATCGCCCTGCCGCTGCCCCTGCCGGCATCGAGGAGTGTCTGGAGGGCGCGTGCCTGCTCGCGCGTGATGTCGATGAGCGGCGACCGTCCGATGAGGTCGTAGCGGCGACGGAACTCCGCGATGAGGTCGGGGGATGCCTCGCGCCCGCCACGCACGGAGGCCATGTACGCGGGGACGTCGTCGGACGTCACCGCGGAGCCGAAGGTTGCGAGCACGATGCCGAGCCGGGCCATCCGCCAAGGGTATAGCGCGGCCTCACGCGCCCGGTGCGGGGTCAGGCTCGGACCGTCTCCTGATGAACGAGTTCGGCGAGACGCTTCAGATCGTCGCTCGACGTCTCCGGGAGGACCCCATGGCCGAGATTGAAGATGTGCCCGGGACGGCCCCCCGCCTGGGCGAGGATCACCCGCGCTTCCCTCGCGATGACGTCGAAGGGGGCGAGCATCACGCCGGGATCCAGGTTGCCCTGGATGGCGCGATCACCGATCCGGCTCCACGCGACATCGAGCGGCAGACGCCAGTCGACGCTGATCACGTCCGACCCGGCGCTCGCCATCGACTCGAGCAGATGCGAGGTGGTGGTCCCGAAGTGGATCGTCGGGACGCCCGTCTCCGCGACAGCCTCGAGGATGCGCCGGCTGTACGGGAGGACCGATGCCTCGTAGGCGGCCACGGAGAGTGCCCCGGCCCAGGAGTCGAAGAGCTGGATCATCTGGGCGCCCGCCTCGACCTGCGCCTTGAGGTAGGCGATCGTGACCTCGGTGAGCGTCGACATCAGCCGGTGCCATAGCGCCGGCTCGCCGTGGAGCATCGCCTTGGTCTTCGAGAATTCCTTGGTGGGCTTGCCCTCGATCATGTACGAGGCGACGGTGAAGGGCCCGCCGGCGAAGCCGACCACGGCTGTCGTGCCGTCAAGTTCCTTGCGCACCAGGCGAATCGCCTCGTAGAGATCGGGTGTCGACTCACGGGGATCGACGATGCGGAGCGCGTCGACGTCAGCGGCGGAGCGCACCGGCGCATGGATGATCGGGCCGATGCCGGGATCGATCGAGAAGGGAACGCCCATTCCGGTCAGCGGCAACATGATGTCGGCGTACATGACAGCGGCGTCGACGCCGAACTCGGTGACGGGCATGAGGGTCACCTGCGCGCAGAGCTCGGGGGTGCGCGTGATCGTGAGGATGTCGTAGGTCTCACGCAGCGCGCGGTAGCCGGCGAGGCACCGTCCGGCCTGTCGCATGAACCAGATCGGGGTGCGGTCGCCGCGCTCGCGGCGCGCGGCGGCGAGCATGAGCTCGACGCCGGTCATCGATCCGGTCGGGGTCACGGTCATACCATCGAGGGTAGCGATTCGACCTCGTGACGCGGATGCTGCACAAGACACCGGATGCCCGGTACGATCTCGACGACCTGGGAGTCGAGGGATTGACGACCGGTCAGCGCCAAGAACGCGAAGAGGAGAGTGGAACCGATGAACTCGACCATGCAGGACTCGCAGCTCAGCATCACCGAGCTCTTCCGCCACGGCGCCTCGCTGTACCCCGACAGCGAGATCATCACCTTCGAGGGCGAACGTGCCCGGCACACGAGCTACGCCAAGGTTGCCGAGCGGGTGAACCGCCTCGCGGGCGCCCTGCGCAGGCTCGGGATCAGGGATGGCGACCGCGTCGCCACGCTCGGCTGGAACCACCAGGAGCACATCGAGGCGTACTTCGCGATTCCCTGCATGGGAGCCGTGCTGCACACGCTCAACCTCCGCCTCCCACCGTTGCAGCTCGCGCAGATCATCAACCACGCGCAGGACCGCGTCGTCATCGTCGACGACTCGCTCGCGCCGCTGCTGGCGGCGGTGATCGGGCAGTGCCCGAGCGTCGAGAACGTGATCGTCGTCGGGTCGGGGGAGGTGTCGGGACTTGGCGACACCCTCGCGTACGAGACCCTGCTTGCGGCGGAGTCCCCGGCGTACGACTGGCCTGCCATCGACGAACGCAGTGCAGCATCGATGTGCTACACGACAGGTACGACGGGTGACCCGAAAGGCGTTGCATACAGCCATCGATCGGTGTATCTGCACTCGTTTGCAGTGTGGGCGACGTTCCGCCTCGACGACCACGGGCGCCTGCTCATCATCGTGCCGATGTTCCACGTCAACGCCTGGGGAACGCCGTATGCCGGATGGCTCGTGGGCAGCGATCTGCTGCTGCCGGGTCGCTTCCTGCAGCCGCAGGGCCTGTGCGATTTCATCGCGCAGGAGCGGCCCACGTTCACCGGTGGTGTGCCGACGATCCTCACCGCGTTGCTCAATCACGTGCAGGCCAACGGCGGCGATGTGTCGAGCATCAAGACCGCGGTGTGCGGTGGCTCCGCAGTGCCGGCAACGCTCATCGCCGCGTACAAGGACGTGCTCGGCATCGAGTTATGGCAGGCGTGGGGGATGACCGAGACGAGCCCCATCGCGTCGATCGCCTTTCCTCCCAAGGGGACGGCGCCCGAGGATGAGATGCGCTACCGCGCGAAGACGGGCAAGGCGGTGCCGGGCGTCGAATTGCGCATCGTCGATGACAACGGTGCAGTCCTGCCGCATGACGGCGAATCGGTTGGCGAGATCGAAGTTCGCGGACCGTGGATCACCGGGTCCTACTACAACAGCGAGGCGCCGGAGAAGTTCCACGACGGGTGGCTGCGCACCGGTGATGTCGGGAACATCGATGAGCGCGGTTTCGTGCAGATCACGGACCGCTCAAAGGACGTGATCAAGTCCGGCGGCGAATGGATCTCCTCAGTGGAGCTGGAGACGTTGCTCGTCGGCCACCCGGCGGTGGCGGACGCTGCGGTGGTCGGTGTCCCCGACGACCGCTGGGCGGAGCGCCCGCTTGCGACGGTCGTCTTCAAGCAAGGCAAGTCGGCGACCCCTGAGGAACTGCGCGAGTTTCTCGCGCCGAAAGTTGCGCGCTGGTGGCTTCCGGAACGCTGGGCCTTCGTCGAGGAACTCCCGAAGACCAGCGTCGGCAAGCTCGACAAGAAGGTCATCCGCGCCGACTACGCGGCCGGCCGATACCCAGTGGTGGAGCTGACGGCCGCGTCGCGCTGACCGGCGGTCAGTGCTGGATCGGTCCCGTCTCGACGGCTTCGAAGGCGTTGCCGGGAACGGTCTTGAGCTGGTTGAGGTCGTTGTCGTTCCAGCGTGAGTCGGTGTCGCCGCTGATGTACCAGCTGCTGCCGTTATCGGCGACGATCATCCCGTAGGTCTTCAGCGCGGTGAGGATGATGAGCGCCTCGCCGTGGTATCCCGCGAGGCTGAAGGACGCCTTGAGGCGGAGGCGAAGTCCCATGGGCGGCAACGCCGGATTGGCCGAACCTGCCTGGTGCGTCGCGGGGCTGATCCATCCGTTCTGCGAGTCCTGGACGGTGAACCGCAACGCATGGTCGATGGCGCCTGCGGCGACCTCGCTGTACAGGGCGAGACCGGGGAGGATCGGCAGACCCGCGGCGTCCGCGGACGTCCAGCCCTCTGGCCGCAATGCGTTGCTGTTGAGGTTGAAGACTGCACCGGACGCGCACTCCCATCCCGCACCGGACTGCTGCGCGTCGTACATCTCGTAGAGGTGACAGTTGCCGCTGTCGACGACGAGCACGTGGCGATCGCTGCCTGACTCCACCGGCGCGTTCAGCGGAACGGGATACGGTCCGGGATTGCTTTCGTCGCCGTATGCCGTGAACGTGATCGGGGCAAAGGGCTGCGACTTGGGCACGACCGTGTATGGAATGCCGTACGTCGGATTCGAGCCAAAGTCCGGATGGAGGAACTGCTTTGTCGAATCGATGCTCGCGATGTACGCGGCCGAGTTGGGATTGACCGGGAGCTTCGAGACGTTCTCGTTCCAGGGGTTGTTGGGCGGGAAGACCTGGCAGCCGCCGATCTTCGTGAGTGATGTCGCCTGCGGGGTTGTCGCGTGTGATGGGGAGGGCAGGCGGTGCGATGGCGTGAGCGTCAGCCGCGCTGCCGCTGTCGCTGCGGCATTCGACGGCGCTGCGGTCGCCGGACCCGGGAGATGGGGGCGGGCGCCGAGTACCCCACCGCCGGCGGGCGTCGGGACGGACTGGGCGGCGGGGCCGCTGCAGCCCGTCAGGACGAGGAGTACGGCCGCTACCCCGATGCCGCCTCGGAGACGGGGTGCGCAGGGTCGTAGCCTGATCACCGCTGCATCATGCCCCCGGGCGCCGGGCCCCTCGTGACGACCCGGTGACGACCGAGGCGGTTGCCGCCGGAGTCACCCGAGGGGGAGACAATCGCCGATGTGAACGCTCCGCGCGGCGACCTCGCGGCTGAGATCGACGACTACCTCATCGACTGCCTGTCGCGAGGCGTGAAGCTGTCCACGATCACGCACAGCTACGGGTACTCGCTGAGCACGGTCCTGCTGCCCTGGTGTCAGCGCGAGGGCATCACAACGGTGGCTCAGCTCAACGAGCTCGCCCTCGTGCGCTTCGCCGTGGCCGTCCGGGACCGGACGACGCGGGATGGTTCGCCACTGGCGGAGAACACGGTTTGGACGTACCAGAAGGCCGCCAATCAATTTGTCAGCTGGTATTGCAGGCTCCACGGCATCACCCGCGCAAAGGTCAAGCTGCATCAGCCACCGGGGCGCAAGGGGGTGACCCTGGAGCGCGAACAGATTGCACTCCTGGAGCGCGTTGCCGACACCGAGCGCGATCGTGTGATCGTCCGCTTGCTCGCGGACTCGGGGATGCGCGCGAGTGAGTTGGTGAAAATCACGAAGGGCGACCTTCGCCGCAAGGGCAGCCGGCATTACGTTCGCGTCAGCGATACGACAGAGAAACGCGACGTCCCGATCACGCCGGAGGTGTTCGCGCGGCTGCGCGCACTGGCCCGTGGTGGCGACGACGAGCCAGTCTTCGTGGGCCTGCGGCGTGATCGCCGCACCGGTCAGCGCGAAGCCCTCACGAGCGCCGGCGTGCGCCAGATGGTCGGCGCTCTCGCGCTCAACGCCGGGGTGCGCACAACGGTGAACCCGTACGTCTTCCGCCGCAGTGCGTGCCGCTGGCTGTTGAGGAGTGGCCAGAGCCCTCTCGTGGTCGAGAAGATCCTCGGCCACGGCTCGGAAGCCATGATCCGCGAGCACTACCGCGGCCTGGGCAATGAGGACGCCCATGACCGGCTGATGCAGGTGCTCCACGCGGAGCGCGCCGAGCCGTGACCGGGGGGCCGGTGATCTACGATTGCCACCTCGCCGAGCCGGCCCCCTCTCTCCAACCAACTCAGCCATCGCTTCGCTTTTCCGAAGGACACGCTCCAAGCGAGATCAAAAATACCCTCCGGCGGGAGTAACTCAACGGTAGAGTGCAACCTTCCCAAGGTTGAAGTTGCGGGTTCGAGCCCCGTCTCCCGCTCCAGACTTCCTTGTTCGAACTTGTCCACGCCGAAGACAAGGCCGAAGGGCGCCGCATAGTGCGGCTCGACGATGCATCCATCCCGGACGATGAGCGTGTCGAACACGGCGCGGTTGTAGAGGGTTCGGGTGCGTTCACTCGCCACGCGGTACGCGGTGCCGCAGCTATGCGCGAACCGCATGGCGATGTCGAGAATGTCCTGCCACTGGGCCAGCGTGGCGTCGACATCGCGGAGTCGAGCCTCCACGTCGGCGATCTCGTGGCGCAGCCGCTCCTGTTCCTCGCGCAGCATGATCACGTCGACCGCACCCGCGTAGTAAGCCTCCAACAGCTTGCGGCGCTGCCCTTCGACCTTGACGAGGCGCTTGGTCTGGAACTCCCGTTCGGCGACATTGCGATCTGCGCGGGCGATCAGGTCGGACTCAATTTTCTGGTTCAGCCTGTCGGCCATCTCTGGACGTAGCTCGATGCGGTCATACAACGATTCCACCTGCTTCTCCAGA
>DATLRX010000064.1:0-10645 GCA_035534435.1 Candidatus Acidiferrales bacterium | reverse complement strand
ACGACGGGTGCCGTTCTCTCGCGACGCACGATCCGTGCGCGCGTAGGGAACCCTAGATTTCCGTGCTGCTTGACCAGGTTCCAGAGCGCACGATGATCCACCGCAAAGAGCTGCCAGGCACGGCGCATCGCGGCTGGGGAGGGCTGCAACGCCTCCAAGAGTTGGGTGTCGAAGACCTGGACGAGTTCTGGGTCGTTGAGGTTGTACCAGTGTCCCCCCTCATCTTCTCGCTCATTCATGGGGCTTCCACTTCGATACGTCGACTCCTCGCGACATGCCGGTGACGGCTGCATCCTCGCGCGGTTCGATCTCGAGGACGCCGCCGTCGGGAAGGGGGACTCGGGTATGGCAATCATCGGCCGACGAGCGCGCGGATCTCCTGACGATGTCGTTACAAGCCATCGATCGTGGTGGGGGTAATCGCAACTTCCGCAGGCGACGACGCCGAGTCACGACGATGGAAGCGTGTCGCGCGTAGGCACAACGCATGGCGTCAGGCGAGGGCGCTCACCCGGTCAAGAAGGTCCGTGGGAACGACACGAGGCCATCGAAGCATCAAAGCTCACGGCCTGCCGGGGTCGATCGTCAGTCGACGCGCCGCTCACGCCGCCAGCAGGCGCTTAGCCCTATCTTCAGAGCAGCGTTTCCTCCTGCTCGGACCGCGCGCTCCGACGGCGTTCGCGTCCCGCTATCGGGCCTGATGCCGGATGCTCGACGATGGCGATGACACGCGTCGCCATGAAGCGCCCGACGCGCACCGGGTGCCCCGTGCGAGTGAGCTCGGCCACCTCAACCACGCCGCGTGCGGTGGTCACTTCGACGCGCCTGCCCGCCCGTGTCGCCACGATCTCGAACGTCCGAGCACTCCCGGTCCCGGCATCGACGATCACCTCAACCATGTCTCCGATCACATGCCCACTCTAGCGACCGAGAGCCCCCGCCGAGGTGAGGTTCTGAATGCCGCGCTCAGCTGGGTGGGAGCGTCCGGTCGAGTGTGAACGTTGCACGCTGATGTGAGCGAGGAGCGTGCAGCCCGATCGGAGGTGGGGCCGCGGACGGGCCGGACTCCGCGAGGCTGATAGTCGAAGGTCGGGTCAAGGGTGAGTTGGTGGAGGAGGGGTGCATGGGCCGCTAAAAGGCGGCAGTGCGCGGTGCTGCCTCCCCGCGACAGGCTGCTGTCGCCAGTCGGCAGCACGCTTCTCAGCATGTATCGGGCTAGGGACGTTCTGTTGGGGTACCGAAAGGTACGGACGACGCCGCATCGATGAGCCGCCAGACATGGGTGACCCGCGACGCCGACGGCAACGTGACGGGGAGCACCGAGGTGCATTCGTCATCTGGTTGCGGCGGGTGCCTCTGGTTACTGCTTGGGGCGTTTGTCGTCGCGGCCCCAGCCGTATGGGCAAACGACGGCCAGATCCCAGTTGCCGTCGCCGGATTCATGTACGCCGTCGAGTTGTCCGTGGCCATCGCCGCCCTGTGTCGGTATGGCAAGCGGAGGTAGGAGGGGTTGTGGCGACCCAGGGCATCCACGATCTGCGTGGCCGCCGCGGCTTCGATCTGCCCGCAGCCCGGTGGGTTCGCTCCACCACTCTGTGCCCGATGGCTGCGGCCCGTTTGCGCTTGCGGATACCCTACGGCCGACGGGGATCTTGAACCCGGCAACAACGACCCACATCGGAGCAGAGGGAACCAGAGCCGATGGACGTACGATCCGCAATGGCCACACCGGCACCTGCGATGGCGCCGGGGGACGCGCCGCCCCGGCTGTCCATTCAGATCGTGCCACGCGCCGCGCTTCCCGTCATCGCAGTCATCGTCGCCGGCCTGATCATCACGATTGCCGGCAATTGGCTCTGGGCGCTGGTCTTCTACCACGTCGTCGGCGGCGGGCTGTGGACCGGCATCGACCTGTTCGTCGGGTTTGTCATCGGGCCGATTCTCGGGCGGCTCTCCATTCCTGCTCGCGCTGAGTTCTCGGCACGATTCATGCCGATGATGGTGGTCATCATGCCCACGGTTGTGTTGATGACCCTGGCCTCGGGATTCCAGCTGGCGCTCGGGCTCGGTAACCTCCAATCCCTCAGCCCGAACCATGGGTGGCTGGTGGCGTCGTTTGTCGTCGTCGGCGTCATGGCCACCGTCGCGCTTGGCATCCTCGAGCCCGCAAACATCGCCGTCCTGTTCGAGATGAAGAAGCCGCATCCCAACGGAGAGCTCATCGCCCGGTTGATGCGGCGCTTCGTCTATGCGGCCGGGATCACCGGGGCGATGCAGATCGCGACCCTGGTGATCATGACCCGGGTGGCCACGCAATGACCGAGGTCGGCCATCAGGGCATGACACCGGGAACCACGAGGGGTGCATATCCGCCCGCGGCCGAGCTCGCCACTGTGTCACTGGCTCTGGTCGTTGTCGGCGGAGTGTTCATGGCGGCGTACTTCCCAACTCGACCGCCGCTGACGCTTCCGATCGCGCTCGTCGCGGTCAGCGCCGCGTTGCTGGGCAGCGCAATCCTGCTCCTCGTGCGCTGGCGCGGCTTCGCGTGGGCAGCCTTCTCGCTCGTTGTGCGCTGGGCCCTGGTCGCATATGTCATCTCGGCGGGGATGATCGAGTTCTCATTCGTGCGCAACCACGCCACCGGTGGGCCACTGGTCGTGGTCTCGCTGATGCTGGTGTTGTTCGCAGTCGACGTGCCCGTGATCATCGCTGTCACCGTGGCGCGCTACCAGTCGTCGCACCCCGTCTGATCCGCGCGCATGCCGCCAAGGGTTTCGATCGGTATGCGTCGTCCGACGACACTGCTGAGTTCGCCCTGGTTGCATGTCGTGTGACATCCGGCGCACGGTGGGTGGTGGGCCAGCTGAACAACTCGGCGCCCGACACAGGAGGTCAAGTCATGCACGCATATGACTTCACGATCGTTGCACCGCACACCAAGGGTAGTATTGCGACTCTCGCAGAGGAGTTGGGCCGCGAGAAGATCAACATCGAGGGGCTTTTCGCCGTCGATCAGAATGGCAGTGCCATGTTCCACGTGTTGACCACGGACAAGGGCGCGACCATGCGCGCCATCACCAAGGTCGGCTACAAGGTCACCCGTGAGACGGACGTGATCGTTGAGCACATCGAGGATCGCCCCGGGATGCTGGGTACGGTCACGCGTCGCCTCGCTGACGCCGGCATCAACCTGACAACCATGTACGTGGCGACGGACACGCGGTTGGTGCTCGGTTGCGAGAACATTTCGGCGCTGGAGACCGCTTGGAAGGACGTGGCGGCTGTCGCGTCCCGGTAAGAGCCCCGTTGTCAAAGATCGGCCGGCTTTCGAGCCGGCCGGTCTCTCATGATGAAGCGACTAGTAGTGCAACGAGGGGTACCAGTCGAGCGGGCGACCATTCGGTGTGAGATCAAGGAGATTCCAGACCGGCGTGAGCAGATCGATCCCCCGCTCACGTCGATCGTCGGCCATCTGCGCACCCTTGGAGTAGACGTGACGCACGGTACCGTCGTCGGCGTGAGTGAACACCGAGATCGACTCGATCTGGGTGCCATCGGCGTCCTCGCTGCCGAGGTCGTACTTGAAGGTGGTGCCGCCGGCGCTCAGCAGGCGCACGTTGTCCCAGCCACGCGTTGCGGCGTGCGCGGCGATCGCCGAGGGCTCCGCGCCGGCGACCACAGCAAAGTCGGCATTCTGCGTGAGGTGAGGCGCCACCGCGTTGTACCCGTCGATCCACATCGTGCACAACGGACAAGGGTCAGTCTGAGCCTTGCCGTACATGAAGTGATACAGGATCAGCGACCGGCGCGGAGCGCTGAACAGTTCGGAAAGACGCACGGAGTCGCCGCTCGCGACGTCGATCAACTGGTAGTCGTCGACAACAGTGTCCGCCGGCAGCGTGCGCCGCAACGCGGCCACGCGTTCGGCCTGATCAATGAGATCCAGTTCCGCAACCCGTAGCTCCTCGCGCTGACGCCGGTATTCGTCGGATTCGCTCAATCGGGTGAAGCGCATTTCGAGTTCCTCTTACGCAGAAGGCGGTCGACGATACGGCGATAGCACGACGCCGGCGCCCGTCGGGCCAACGAATCGGTGCCGGGGCCTAATGCATCGTCCCCATCGTGCTCATCCCCGCGCTTCCAGGCACGACCAGCCCGGGGACCGCGTGCGGCGCGACAGCCACCATGACGGCCAGCGTCAATAGGACGGCGGTCGTCCCCCACACGACCGGACGACGCCACGGAATGGTCTTTTCGGCCGTGATGAGTGCGGCAACCACCGCCATCCAGACAAGGCTCATCACGCCCAGAGCGAACAGCGCTGCCATCAGCGCCCAGCAGCACCCGACGCACCAGGCAGCGTGCCTCGCTCCCATCTCGACCGCGCCAGTCCCACCGTCACGCCAGTTGCCGAGCAGGAAGCCGAGAGGGCTCCTGCACTTCCCCAAGCACACGTTCTTCAGCGGTGTCAGTTCGTAAACAGCCGCCGCTGCCAGGACGGACGCTGCGACCCATCGCCCGCCGGCATTCCAGGCCAGCTGCGACCCGAACCACGTCTTACCCACCTCAAAGAGGCCGTACGAGAGCAGTCCGATCGCGGCCCACACGACCAGGTACGCGAAGGCGAAGAGGAGCGGCCGCACCGGGCTGCGCAGGCGCGTCAGCCGCGCATACAGCGCAACCGTCGGTGCAACCGATGGAAGCATCATCGCGGCCATCATCACCACCCACACGCCGATGAACCATCCGAGCGCCCCCGGGTCTGTGCCTGGACCGGCGTCCATGCCCGCCATCTGATTGACGGTGGCCCACCAGGCGAAACCGGCGAGCACGAACAGCAGTACGACAAGGCCGAGGCGCATTCGAACGGCGGCGAAGAGTTGAGCCAGGCCCTCCGAGTCGGGCTGCTTCTGCGCGAGCGACGCGGACTCGACGGTGTCTAGGCCGACCACGAGAAGTTCGACGTCGAGAAGGCAGCCTTGGCCTCGTACGCGATCCCGAACCCATCGATCTTCGACCGCGTCGCCCGAGCCACTGTCAACTCCGAACCGGCCGGATGAAAGATACCCGTGAGCTTGGCGGGCTTGCCGGTCTCCACCCCGAATGACACGACATCTTCGATCTCGAAGTCCACGGCGTCACCGATCCGAATCGAGTGGCGCAGCCCCTCTTCACGCACCTCGATCGGAGCCCGCTGCACGCCGAGATTCTCCGAGATCAGCGGCCCGAGCGCAGCCATCGGCCCGCCCAGCGCACCGGAGAACACGCCACCGAGCTTCTCGGCTTGCTCATCGGAAGCGGCGGCATCGATGAACACGCCGACTCGCCAGTTACCGTCGGTCATGATCTTCGGTGTATCGACGATCGCCGCCACCGTCAGGCCGCCGACGTCGGTGCCCTCGACGTCCCCGTTGTGGACATTGAAGACGAGCGTGACCTTGCAGCGATCGAGTGTGGCGCCAAGTGCGAGCGATGCGGTGCATGCGCAGACCACGTTGCACGAGCAGGTCTCGAAGTACGACCCACTGACCTTCCAGGACATTCTCCAACCCTCCGATCCCGGTTCGACGCGCGTCAAGCGCAAGCCCCCAGGATTCTAGCGAGGCGGTAGGCGGAAATCCAGCCCCTTTGAAGCCTCGCCATGGAGCTCAAGGTGCCCGGACTCTCGCGGCGGGCACGCGGCGTGAGGGTGTGGCCCGCGCTGACGTCGCTAGGACGCTCCGGCGTCGCCAACCTGGTCGAAGGTCTCGTCCGCGGCACCGTCACCCGCTTCGACGTCACTGCCGCGGCGGCGGGGGCGCCGGCGGTGCTCCGCGAGGTAGACCATGCCGCCGATGAACGCAAACGGCAGCATTTGCAGGTCGACGAAGAGGCTCAGCGCAGTCGCCGTGCCGAGCGCGACGTTGGCGCGCACAAGGAGTATCACGATCAACCCTTCGCGGACCCCGATCCCGTTCGCAGAGATAGGGACAAAGGTGGCCAGAAGCGCAACGGGCATGATCAGCGCGAAGACCGACCACGACACGTCGCTTTGCAGCGCTGAAGAGAAGGTCGCCAGCGAGAACATGTTGAAGCCCCAGGCGGCGACCCCGGCGGCGATGCTGCGACCCACGGTGCGCAGAGGTTGCCCGCGATAGCCGTCGAAGGCGCTGGTGAACGGACGAACGAAGCGACCGATCGCGTGGGAGATGGTGTGGTGCTCAGGAATGCGCACACGCACCAGCTCAGCGATCAGTGCCAGCACCCAGGCCCCCATCATCGCGGCGGCGAAGAGGACGAAGGCGGTGACGCCAGGGATGTTGAGCTGGTCGCGGGCGATGACAGCGGCCGCAAGCGCCCACCACGACATCGCGAGCGTCCCAGCCATGCGGCTGGCGACCAGGGAGGCAACCATCGGTCCGTGACCGGTCCTCTTGCCGACCTGGAGCGCGCGCACAGCATCGCTGCCCACCCCGGCGGGGGTCACCTGGTTGACGAAGAGTCCCTTCAAGTACCAGGAACCCAGGAAGCTCCAGTCAAGGTGGTGGCCGCTGCCGCGGAGCAGCACGCCCCACTCTGCGACGCTCGCGACCACGGAGAGCGTGGCGAATCCGATGGCGAGGAGCGTCCAACCGGGAACCAGATGGCCGTACAGGCGCAAGGCCTGGGGGAGATCAACACTGTGGACGAAGAGCGCCACCGCGACCAGGCTGCCCGTCAATCGCACCCAGGGGGAGCCGATCAAGCTCGCCACGACACTGCGGATGCGATGCAGGCTCACGTCGCCAGGCTGGTATTCCGATGCGCCATCGTGGAGAGACGATCTTCAGCTCAGCCGGTCATTCGAAGCTGGTCTGAAGGTGGTACCGCCGATTCCATGCCGCGATGATGACCCCCCGACGACCGTGTGACCACAACCGGTGTGGAAGGGCTTCGCGAGCCTCTCGTGAGGCCGCGCGAAGCTCCTGTGGCTTGGGAGCGACCTAGCCGCGCACCCTCGATGTCTTCCGCGCGGCGACCGCCGGGCGGCGTGCGACGCTGCGCTTCGGCGTCGCCGCGCTGCCGTTCGCCGTCCTGACGTGCTTGGCCAGCGGCGGAGTGACCGTTTCGATCATCCCGCGAAGCGCCGTGCGCTGCGTCTCGAGCACTCGCTCGGCGAGGCCATACGCAGATGCCACAGCGTCGGCGACGGTGGGCACGGAGCGGCCGGTTGCCATCCTGGGGGTGACGCTCTCGAGGAGGGGCACGAGTGCCTCCCGCTGCGCCTTCAGCGTCCTGGCGGCGAACGAGAGGGCACTGTCGATAACGTCCACCGGTGCGGGAACAGCCTCGACGACCTCGGTGGCGGCGTTGAGCACCCGCTCCTCGGTGCGAGCGATGTTCGTCCACGTCTTGTTCATCAGCCTGTCCTCAGGCTTGAGCGTTTCATGCCGTGTGCGAACGGCCTTTGTGACGGCTTTTCTCATGGTGTCTCCTATGAACGCGAGACTTGAGCGTCTTCGCCAATCCCAATATCCTCCGTCGCGAGCGTCGCCCAATAGAGGCGAAAGTCCTCACCCTTGTTTCGAAAGCCGCTCGCCAGACGTGGTCGGGGATCAGCCGCCTGGCGAGACCGGAAGGGGCTTCGCTCGCAGGCGTTCTGGAACGCCAACGGTGGATTTCGCCGGGACCGGAAGGGGCCGGAATCGCGCCAGGAAGAAGCGCAGGTTATCGGGTTCCTCGGTGAACGCCAGGCCGCCGATCTCGTCCGCATGGGCGCACACGGTGATGACGGATTCCGCCGTGACCTCCATGTGCGATTGCGTGTACACGCGCCGTGGGATCGTCAGGCGCACCAATTCAAGCCGCGGATGGCGATTCTCGCCGGTGGCGGGATCGCGACCAGCGGAGACGACACCACGCTCCATGGTGCGCACCCCGGAGTCGAGATAGATCGCAGCCGCGAGCGACTGAGCCGGCAGCTCGTCCTGAGACACGTGCGGCAGGATGGCCCGCGCGTTGAGATACACGCCGTGGCCGCCGATCGGTCGGACGATGGGAACGCCCGCGTCGATCAGCATGTTGCCGAGATACTCCACCTGACCGATTCGAGCCCGGACATGGTCGTCACCGTCCACCATCTCCCGGATGCCGCACGCGAGAGCCTCCATGTCGCGTCCGGACATTCCTCCGTACGTGTGCAGCCCTTCGTAGGCGACGAGCAGCCCTCGGGCACGCCGCGCGAGTTCCGGATCCCGCAGCGCGAGGAACCCGCCGATGTTGACCAGGTTGTCCTTCTTCGACGATACCGAGGCGCCGTCGGAGTGGGAGCAGATCTCGAGTAGGATCTCGGCGACACTTCGATGTGCGTAGCCGGGCTCGCGCTGCTGAATGAACCAGGCGTTCTCCAGGGCGCGAGTTGCATCGAGCATCACCAGGATGCCATGCTCGTGGCACAGCGCATACGTCGCTCTGAGGTTGGCCATGGACACCGGCTGTCCGCCAGCCATGTTGACGTTGGTCTCGAGTGAGATGTACGGGATCCGTTCCGCTCCGACCTCGGCGATGATTCGGCGCAGTTTGTCGAGGTCGACGTTGCCTTTGAATGGATGCAGGGATTCGGGATCGTGCGCCTCGTCGATGATCACGTCGGCAAACGAACCGCCGGCGTTTTCCTGATGCCAGCGTGTCGTCGTGAAGTACATGTTGCCGGGGATGGTGTCGCCAGGTTTGATGAGGATCTGGCTGAGGATGTGTTCCGCTCCTCGCCCCTGGTGCGTGGGCACGAGCTCCGGATAGCCATACACGTCGCGCACCGCGTCCATCAGGTGGTAGAAGCTGCGGCTGCCCGCGTACGCCTCGTCGCCGATCATCAGCGCCGCCCACTGCCGGTCGGACATCGCCGAGGTCCCCGAATCGGTGAGCAGATCGATGTAAACATCCTCTGAGCGCAGCAGGAACGTGTTGTATCCAGCGTCGCGGATGGCTGCCTCGCGCTGGTCGCGTGTGGTCATCCGGATCGGCTCAACCATCTTGATCCGATACGGCTCTGCCCAACGCCGATGGCCGCCGCCAAGCGCCTCCATGGTCCTGAGCATGCGACCACCGGTGGCCGGCTGCCAGGGCCGTTTGTCACTTCTTGGAGTGATCGTCCGCGATCCGCGCGAACGAGCCGGTTCTCGCTGGGAGCGGATTGGATTTAGTTCCGTTCACACTTGCGAACGGGTCACCCTTTCCCGAGTTGTAGCGGCGGCATCGCCACAGCCGCTTTGGGCGCGCCTGCCCAGCGGCCATAGGCTGAGCTGCCACTTCCGTTCGGCGTCTTGACCTGTACGGGACGCTATCCCAGATCGCTTTCGGGTCCAAGGACCCTATCTCGAGCCCTTTGCGAGGCGCTAGGCTCGGAGGTCGCGAGCCGTTGTGCGACGACATCGCCGCGGGCCCGCTGAGGTGTCCATGTGACTGCGATCGGTACCGTTTCTTCAACCACAGTGGCAGTGGAAAACCCGTGGCACAACGCCCAGCGTCAGTTCGACCAGGCCGCGGAGTTGATCCACCTCGACCCCGGCCTCCGCGCCGTGCTCCGCGAGGTGAAACGCCAGCTTATCGTCAGCTTCCCCGTGAAGATGGACGACGGCTCGGTGCGCGTCTTCGAAGGCTACCGGGTCCAGCACAACATGGCGCGGGGACCGGCCAAGGGCGGCATCCGCTATCACCAGGGCGTGACCCTTGACGAGGTCAAGGCCCTGGCGATGTGGATGACGTGGAAGTGCGCAATCGCAGGACTGCCGTTCGGCGGCGCCAAGGGCGGCATCGTGGTCGATCCCAAGCACCTGAGTGAGGGTGAGCTGGAGCGGATGACCCGCCGCTACGCCACCGAGATCAGCGTGATCATCGGTCCCGAGTACGACATCCCCGCTCCCGATGTCAACACGTCGCCGAAGATCATGGCCTGGATCATGGACACGATTTCGATGGAGCATGGCTTCTCGATTCCCGCGGTGGTCACCGGCAAGCCGCTCTCCGTCGGCGGCAGCCAGGGACGCAACGCGGCGACGGGGCGGGGCGTGATGTTCGTCGCGCTCGAGTCTTGCACGCGGCTCGGCATCGATCCCAAGAGCTCGACCGTCGCCATTCAGGGATTCGGGAATGCCGGGTCGATCGCGGCGCGGCTGATGGCAGCCCAGGGCTTCACGGTCGTTGCGGTTTCTGATAGCAGCGGCGCCATCCACAGTGCCGCGGGCCTCGACGTGGATCGCCTGATCGCGCACAAGAAATTGACAGATAGCGTCACCGGGTTTCCCGGCGCCAGCGCTATCGCTGCAGGTGAGGTCCTCGAGGTGCTATGCGACGTGCTCGTGCCGGCCGCCCTGGAGAACCAGGTCACCAGCGAGAATGCCGGACGTATCCAGGCGAGGCTCATCCTCGAGGCGGCCAACGGTCCGATCACTCCCGACGCGGACATCCTGCTGGAGCGGCGTGGCATAACCGTGGTGCCGGACGTCCTCGCCAACGCGGGTGGTGTCACCGTCTCGTACTTCGAATGGGTTCAGGATCTGCAATCCTTCTTCTGGGATGAGGACGAGATCAATGCTCGCCTCGAGAAGGTGATGCACCGCGCCTTCACTGAGGTTTGGGATATGTCAAAGCAGCACGGAGTCTCGCTCCGTCAAGCCGCGTACTTCCT
>DATLRX010000063.1:0-10658 GCA_035534435.1 Candidatus Acidiferrales bacterium | reverse complement strand
CCGACGACCCGGCCCTGAAGTGAGCCCACGACGGCGAGCGCGCCCGCGTCGAGGTCAACGTCGCGCCAGTGCAGCGCAAGGATCTCGCCCTGTCGGAGTCCTTCGCGGATCGCGACCACGAAGAGCGCCTCGAGCCTGTCGCCGTGGATCACCTCGAGGAAGCGGTCGAAGTCCTCGTCCGCGAGCACACGCATCTCGTGGTGATCGATGACCGGGCGCTCGTCCTCGTCCACCGCTTGGGCGACGTTGCGGGCGAGCTTGCCCTTCGTGACCGCCTTCACGAGCGCGCGGTGCATGATCGCGTGCAGATGGTGCGCGGTGGTCGCGCTCAACCCCAGACCGCCCTCGGCCTTGCCGGTGGTCATGCGCCGGTAGAGCTGCTCGAGGTCAGCCGGCGTCAGCTTTCCCAGCGGCTTCTTGGCGAGGTCGGTACGGAGCACGTACACCGTGAGGAATTGCCGGTAGTACCCAATCGTGCTCGCGCGGAGCTTCCCGCGCCCGGTGATCCCGGGCAGACCGGCAAGCCATTCCTCGAGCCATAGGCCGACGGTGAGCTTGTTGTCGGGCAGGGCCACCCCCGCGTCGCGCAGGGCGAGCGCCTCGTCGAGCTTGGCTTTGACGGCCTCTTTGTCCTTCCCCGAGTACCAGCGGGCCTTGCCGTCGTTGTCCTTGAGGCGGGCCACCCAGCGGCCATCGCCGCGGTGGATGATCGCCCCCTGGTTCGGCTTACGCCTCCCCTTGGACTCTCCCGATGACACCTTGGCTCGACGCCGACGCATAGGCCGATCCTGATCAGGTTCGGTACGATCAACCATGTTCGCTCTCCGATAGCGGGCCATGCCCCCGGCCGTGTCTGCGGCGCGGGGGTTCTTTCTATCGGCAATACTACCACGAAGGTGTCAGCAAGGTGACAGTCTGACACCTTCAACGGCCAATCTGAATACGAAAGACGGTGCGGCGTCGCAGTTTGTCAGACTTCCCGGCGCCGGCATCTTGAGGAGAACACGATATGGCGCGACACACGATCACTCTGATTCCCGGGGACGGCGTCGGCCCCGAGGTGAGCACGGCTGCGCGCCGCGTCATCGACGCAACGGGGGTCGACATCGACTGGGAGGTGCATGACGCCGGGCTCGGCGTCATGGAGCAGTACGGCGACCCCCTGCCGGCGCATGTGCTCGATTCGATCCGGCGCAACAAGGTGGCGATCAAGGGACCGCTCACGACACCGATCGGCAAGGGCATCAGGTCCGTCAATGTCGCGTTGCGCCGCGAGCTCGATCTCTTCGCGCTCGTACGACCATGCAAGTCGTACCCGGGAGTGCGCAGCCGCTTCGAGAACGTCGACCTCGTGGTGATCCGCGAGAACACCGAGGATCTCTACGCGGGGATCGAGTTCGCCGAAGGAGAGCCCGGAACGCTCGAGCTGATCGACGATATCGAGCGGCTCGGCGGTCGCAGGATTCGCCGCGACTCGGGCATCAGCATCAAGCCGGCGTCCATCTTCGGGACGCAGCGCGTCTTTCGATATGGGTTTCAGTGGGCCATCGACAACGGGCGCCACAAGGTGACGGCCGTGCACAAGGCCAACATCATGAAACACACCGAGGGCTTGTGGCTCCGCGTCGCCGAAGAGGTGAGCCGCGAGTTCCCCCAGATCGAGTTCGAGGACCGCATCGTCGACAACATGGCGATGCAGCTGGTGCAGAAGCCCGAGCTGTATGACGTGATGGTGATGCCGAACCTGTTCGGTGACATCCTCAGCGACCTGTGTGCCGGGCTCACCGGCGGACTCGGGTTGGCTCCTGGCGCGAACATCGGCGACGAGGTCGCCGTCTTCGAGGCGACCCACGGCAGCGCGCCGAAATACGCGGGACAGAACAAGGCGAATCCGATGGCCATGATGCTGAGCGGCGTGCTCATGCTTCGCCATATCGGTGAGGGCGCCGCGGGTGATCGCCTCGAGCAGGCGATCGCGCGCGTCATCGCGGAAGGCCGCAGCGTGACGTACGACATGAAGCCGGACCGGGACGATCCCACGGCAGTCGGCACGTCCCAGGTGGCCGATGCGGTGATCGAGGCGCTGGGGACCTCGCACAACGGCGTGTCGCACTGAGGCGGTTCCGGTGGACGTGATGGGTGAGCGGGTGCGCCTGCGCGCGCACACTGAGGCGGACGCCGAGTTCTTCGCGTCGTCGCTCGCGAACCCCGACGTAGCGCGGTTCCTTGCGGACTGGGCTCGCGGTCCCTATGGATCGAACCAGGCCCTCGAATTCGTGCGCAATCCGCGCCCTGACGCCGTCGGCTGGACGATCGAGTGCCTCGCGGACGGTCAACCGGTCGGAGCCACCGGCCTCCACGACATCAACCACAAGAACCGCAACTGCATGTGGGGCATCTGGATCGGGCCGCCCGATCGCTGGGGTCAAGGCTTCGGCACCGAGGCGTGCCGGCTCTGCGTCACCTATGCCTTCAAGCATCTGGCGATGGAGAAGGTGAGCCTCCACGTCTATGAGGGCAACGATCGCGGGCGGCGCGCGTACGAGAAGGCGGGTTTCGTCAGCGAAGGGCTCCTGCGACGCCACATGTGGCTCGACGGGCGGCTCCGTGATGTGGAGATCATGTCGGTGTTCCGCGACCACCCGCTCTACGCTCGCGCCGCCGGCGCGGGAACGGGGTAGCCGGGCGGCCTGATCTCGCGGCTCCATGACGAAGCGGTGACTACGGAGCGATTTCGAACTTGTGCCGGATACTGCTTCAGTCTTGAGCACCGCAACCCTGGTCCTGTCCTGGGCCGTGGGCGGCGCCTGCATCCTGCTGGGTGCGCTCACGGTCGAAGGCTGGCTGCGCAACCGCGACCGGACTCGTGCGTTCCTTGCGCTGTCGATCGTGCTGCTGTGCGTCTCCGGTCTTGCCGTGGCGGTGACCGTTGTCACGCACGAGCACAGCATCTGGACGAGCGACCTCACCCTGACGATGTTCCTGTGCTCGGGATGGGCTTTCTTCGCATTTCGCGCGGCGATGCTGCGGGTGCGAGTGCCGATCAGCACGGCGATCACCGCGTCGGTGGCGGCGGCCGTCGCGCTTGTCTGGCTGGCGGGCATCTCGCTGACGGGACCCGTCTCGATGGGACAGCGCGTCGTCAGCATGCTCGTCGCCGTGGTCTGGCTCGGGTGCGTGGCTGAACCCACGCTGCGGCTCTGGGAGATCTCTGAGACCGTGCCTCCGGTGCAGCGGGCACGACTGCGGGCGGTCACGCTCGCCTACGCCGGACTGGTGGTGGTGCTTGCGTTGTCGGTCGGCACCAGCGTCGTGCTGGGGCGTAACCGTCCGGAGCTGACGATCGCATTGCCCGTGCTGGCGGTGTTGCCGTTCTTCTACATCGGCTTCGAACCACCACGCTGGCTGCGTGCCTACTGGCGCCAGCGCGAGGAGGGACACTTCCGCGAGGCGTTCAACGACCTGGTCCTGTACTCGCCGGATCGGCAGCAGCTCGCGGATCGCGCCGTCGTCTGGGCTGCGCGCCTTGTCGGGGCCGAGGGCGCCGTGATCGCGACTCGCGACGGTGATGTCCTCGCGGTGCACAGCATCGACCGTTCCGAAGGATGGAAGCTCGTCTCGGACGTCATCGGGTTCGGACACGCTAGCGCTGCGAGCATGAAGGCCGCACCGCCGGGTGTGGTGCGTGTGTCGCTCGAGGCGCAGTTCAGCAGTGGTGTCATGGCGGTCACGTCAGGGCCGCTCACTCCGCTCTTCGGCGACGACGAGGCGCTTCGCCTCACGCAGCTCGCGACCGCGCTTGCTCCGGCACTCGACCGCGTGCTGCTCGTCGAGCGCATGCGCCGCAACGCGCAGCTGCTCGACCTCGCCTACGACGCGGTCACCACATGGAACGTGCAGACGCAGCTGATCACGTTCTGGAACAAGGGCGCTGAGGAGCTGTACGGATGGCGGAGCACTGAAGCGATCGGCTGTGATGCGAGCGAGTTGCTTCGGTCCGAGCTTCCGGCGAGCAAGGACGAGATCCTCATGCAGCTCCGCGCCGACGGCCGCTGGGACGGCGAGATCATCCAGACGACGAAACACGGAAAGCGCATCAGCGTGGCCACGCGCTGGGCGCTCCAGCGCGACAACGCGGGTTGGCCTGACGCCGTGATCGAGATCGCCAGGGATATCACCGCGGACAAGGTGGCGGCCGCGGAGTTGCGCGAGGCGCGCGACGTGGCGGAAGAGGCGTCGCAGGCCAAGAGCGAGTACCTCTCGCGCATGAGCCATGAGCTGCGCACGCCGCTGACGGCGATCCTCGGCTACAGCGACCTCCTGGAGATGCGCGATCCGCGCGAGGACCAGACCGAGGCGATCTCAGCCGTGCAGGAGGCGAGCGGTCACCTGCTCAGCCTGGTCAACGACGTCCTCGACATCGCGCGCATCGAGGCCGGCCGCGAAACGTTCTCGCGCGAGTCGGTGGCGCTCGAGGCGATCGTTGAAGAGTGCGTGCGCCTGGTCGCTCCGTCGGCGCTGAGCCGGCATAACACGGTGACCCGCGCACTTGGCGACTGTGCGCACGCGTACGTGCTCGCGGACAGGCAGCGCCTCGTCCAGGTGTTGCTGAATCTTCTGTCCAACGCGGTGAAGTACTCCGGCGAGGGCGCGCATATCTTTGTTGAGGCGTCGCGCGAGGTCGGCGTCGCCATCACTGAGGCAACAAACGGAGCGAGTGGCGCCCACGGCGACTGGATCCGGATCGCCGTACGCGACACGGGGCCTGGATTCACCGCCGAGGACAAGGCGCGTCTCTTCCAGCCATTCGAGCGGCTTGGCGCCGAGCGCACCACCGTCCCGGGGACCGGGCTCGGTCTGGCGCTGACGCGCAAGCTCGTCGAGGGGATGGACGGGAGCATCGGCGTCGACAGCGAACCCGGTGCCGGCAGCACGTTCTGGGTTCGCCTCCCGCGCACCGCCGGCCCGGGGCCGAAACCGCGCGTTCGCCGCAAGCCTGCCGTCCCGACGCCGGTGCTCACGTTTCAGCGAACCGTGCTCTACGTGGAGGACAACCTCGCGACGATCGGGATGATGGAGGAGGTGTTCGCAATGCGGCCGCAGATCCATCTGCTCACCGCCATGCAGGGCGGGTTGACACTCGAACTCGCGCGTGAGCACCTGCCCGATCTCATCGTGCTCGACCAGCACCTTCCTGACATTCCTGGCGACCAGGTTCTCGCGCAACTGCGCGCGGATGCGCGCACCGCCGGCATCCCGGTGGTGATGTGCAGCGCCGACGCCACCGAGCGGCGGCGCAAGCAGCTGCTCGAGGCCGGTGCCCACGCATACCTCACCAAACCGGTGAAGGTGCAAGACTTTCTGCGGATGCTCGACGAGGTGCTGACGGCCGCTCCTGTGACTCCCGCCTGAAGGACGGCGTGGCGGCGCCCGCATTCGACGTGCTGGTCGCCTCCGGCGATCGCGCGCCGTCGCCTGCGGAGCAACCGTATGGCGGAGCGCTCGCATTCCCGCCGGCGCCTCGTCCGTACGTCGTGGTGAACTTCGTCGCCTCGATCGACGGTGTCGCGTCGCTCGGCGTCACCGACGGCACCGATTCGAGCACGCTGAGCGGCAGCTCGCGGGAGGATCGGTATCTGATGGCGCTGCTGCGCGCATCGGCCGATGTGGTGCTCATCGGTGCCGGCACCCTCCGCGGGACGCCCGGCCACCAATGGGTTCCCTCCGCGGTTGCGGGCGATCAGGGGCAGCTCATCGAGGCGTACCGCGTGGCCACGCACGGGGTCGCCGAGCCGGCGCCACTCGTCGTCGTGTCCGGGAGTGGTCACTTACCGGCGCACGTCGCACTCGACGAACCCGCCACGAGCACTGCCGTGGTGACCACGCCGGACGGCGCCGGCAAGGTGAGGAAGAGTCATCCGCTCGTGAGCGTCATCGTGGTGGACGGCAGTGGCGAGATGAGCGGCACCGCTGTCATCGAAGCGGTGACCGGTGCATTCGGCGCCGGTCTCGTGCTCTGCGAAGGCGGTCCCTCGCTCTTCGGGCAGCTGCTAGCCGGCGGCACCGTTCACGAGCTGTTTCTGACCGTGTCGCCGAAGATCGCCGGACGTGATCACGACCAGGCGCGGCCGGGCGTTGTCGCCGGTTGGGCTGCCGCCCCGGACGCGCTGCACGACGCGAGGCTCGTCTCGGTCCGCCGTTCCAAGGATCACCTCTTCCTGCGATACAGCCTCGAAGCCTGAGCGGCGAACCCTGCGGACCGTATCGGCGAGCAGGACTTCCACCGCGCTGCCGCTCTCGCTCGCGCCGCGTACGGCGAGATCGAGCAGCTCGGGGTTGGTGCGGAGGAACCGGGTGGCGGCGTCGAGGACGGTCGGGTTCTGGGGCATGGCCACAGTCTCTGACGCGTCCGCGACACCTGCCTGTCGCTGATCTAATCCTCCGCCTTCTCAGACGGAGACTCAGCGTTACCGGCAAGGAGCAGATACAGCTTTCGGCGCGCTTCCTTGAGGATGCTGCGAGCCTCGGCGATGTGCGCCGCATCGCCGGTGCGGCTCACCTGCCACGTCGCCGCAAGGAGCTGGAACGCCTGGTCGCGGAGGTCGCGATGATCCCCGCCGACCGCTCCGGCAGCCTCGTCCCACGGTGCGGGCCCGGCAGCGAGGCGCTTCGCCTCCTCACGCCCGGCGTCGGTGAGCTCGAAGACACGGCGCCCGCCCTCAGCGTCGACGGCGCGGATGAGGCCCTCATCCTCGAGTTGCTGCAGGGTGGGGTAGACCGAGCCCGGGCTGGCTCGCCAGGCACCGTCGCTGCGGCGCTCGAGCTCCTGGATGATCTGGTAGCCGTGCGACGGCTTCTCGGCGAGCAGGACGAGGATGGCCGCCCGGACGTCGCCACGCGCAGCGCGCCGGCTGTGGCCGAACCCGTGCGCGGGACCGCCGTGACCCATGCCCGGCCCGAATCCAGCCGCGAAATCGGCTGCTTCGAACGGCGGCCAGCCACGCCGGTGGCGGTTCCGAACGCCGTGCTCGACCTGGTGGCGGAGGTGGTGAAACCGGCGAGCGGCTTCCAGGTGGGACCACCCGTGCTCGCCGTGCTCGTGGGGATCATGTCCGTCTCTGGTCATTGGATGGGCTCCAAGTGATGGATCATTCCTCCATCGAACGATATATCGAGACGGATCGTTTGTCAAACCGACTTCAGGCGCTCGCGGACCAGTCCAGGTCCATCTGCGCGAGCATCGCTGCCGCCACGCGTGGCGCGTCCGGCAGGTCGATATCGAGCTCGTGATTGCGCGCGAAGCCGCCCCCGGACCAGTTCGCGCTGCCGAACACGATCGACGTGGCATCGGCGACGATCGCCTTCGCGTGCAGCAGCTCGCCGTGGGTGCGGTACCAGCGCACAGCGATGCCGTCGAGCTGAAGGGCCGCATAGGAGGGAGCGCTCGACGGCTGCGACGGGTCGAGGAGCACTCGAACCTGGACGCCGCGCGCTGCGGCGGCCTCCAGCGCGTGCACGATCCCGGTGTCGGTGAGCACGAAGAGCTCGAGGTCGAGGCTGTGTGCGGCGCTGTTGATGAGCGCCAGCGCAAGCGGGCGGATCTCCGCGCCGGGGAGCGTCGCCACAACGACGATGGAGGGATCGGGGAGCGAATCCGGGACGGTGACCGCACGTCCGCACGTGACGAGGTCGCGCAGGAAGACGCGGTCGAGGTTGGCAACGACGGGGCCGGTGAGCTCGGCATCGTAGTCGTGGTTGGCCGGAGAGCGCACGCCCCAGTTGATGCCACCGACCACAGCAACGCGCGCGTCGACGACGAGGAGCTTGACGTGGTCGATCATCTGCGCGCGGATTGGGTAGTCGATGACGTCGACGCCGTGCGTTCGCAGGAGCGCCGCGGTCGCGAGGCTGCTCAGCTCGGACGGATCGTCGATGACGGTCACCGCCACCCCACGCTCCCGCGCGCGGATGAGGGCGTCGGCGAGAGCGGGTTGACCGAACTCGTAGATCTCGACGTGGACGCTCACGCGTGCGCCGTCGATGAGGGAGCCGAGCCGCGCGAAGGTCAGTGGACCACTCCGCAGCAGCGTGACATCGTCGCCGCCGACGGTCGCCGGCGCGGCCGGACCAAGCAGCGCCGCCGGCGCCGGCTCGGTGGTGCGATCCGCGGCCTGGGCGCTGTCGCACCCGGCCAGAATCGCAACCGCGAGGACCATCGCGGCGCCCCGGCTGAGCATCCCACATGTCATACACTGTGCGGACATTTCGCTCAGACAGTATCACAGATCAGCGTAGGTCGGCGCGATCAGTGACGGGCAGCGCGCGGGTGGAGCGCGCCGATCCACCTATACTCGGCCCGTGCTTTGCCAAGGAGGCGTTGTTGCGTGAAGACCGCTCTCAGCGTGGCCCAGGTGGTGATCGGGGTTCTCGCGGTCCTTGGCATCCTCCTCCAGACCCCGAAAGCGACCGGGCTCGGTGGGACCATCGGTGGTGGAGGAGACTCGGGCGGCGGGTACCGCCGGAGACGCGGCCTCGAGGCCAGCCTGCTGCGGTTCTCCGCGGCGATGATCGTGCTCTTCGTCGTCGTCTCGATCCTCGCCACCTACGTCACCAAGTAACGTGGCTGCGCCGGCACAAGGCGCTTGAGGTCGCCGCCGGGTCACTCCTCAGTCTGCTCGCCATCGGGTCACTCGGATACGCGCTGTCGCTCCACTTCGGGCTGATCGGCGGTCCGCAATTCACCGAGGCGCTGGTGGTGAGCGAACGTCCGCTGTCGCTCAACCCCCTCATTGACGCAGCCGACCCTGCCGTCGTCGACGTCGGTGACCTGCTCTATCGGTCCCTGCTGAAGCTCGACAGCACGGGCTACCCGCGGCCGGACCTGGCCGCGACGTTCACGGTGAGTCCGAGCGGTCTGGTGTACACGGTCTCGCTCAAGCCGGACCTCGTGTGGTCCAACGGGACGCCGATCACCGCGGACGACGTGGTGGCGACGACGAAGTTCGCGCTCTCCCCACAGGCAAGCGATCCGACGTTGAGCACCGCGCTGCGCGGCGTCACCGTCGCCGGGGACCAGTCGATCATCACGTTCACGCTCGCCACGCCCCGCGCATCGTTCGCGTCAACGCTCACCGAGCTCCCGATTCTTCCGCTCGGCGGGCTGAGCGAAGCGGCGACCCTCGCGACTGCCGCGAGTCCCACCAAACCCCTGCCGACGTCCGGCCCCTACGATGTTCAATCCACGAACGCGCTCGCCATCGATCTGCAGCCCAACCCGCACGCTGCGCGGCGTCCGGGCATCACCTCGTACGAGCTGCGTCTGTTTCTCACGTTCGTCGATGCCGCCGGCGTATTCGCCCGGGGGAACGTCAACGCGGTGCTGGCGACGACGCCGGAGGAGCTGACGACGCTCCTGCACGTCAAGGGCGCGCAGGCGGAGACGATGACGACGCCGGATTTCGTCGACATGATCTTCAACGAGCGGGTCCCCGCGCTCGCGGACCCCGTGGTCCGGCACGCCATCGGCAGCGCCATCAACCGGGCGTCGATCGTCGCCGGCGCCCTGGATCGAAGCGGCGGCGTCGTCCAGACGGGGCCGTTCTCGATGGGGCTGCCCTGGGTCGGCCGGCCGGCCCCCGAAGCGGTGTCGCCGGCGGTCTCGGAGGAGGTCCTCACGCACGACGGGTGGGTGCCCGGTCCTGATGGGACACGGCGCAAGGGTTCGGCTCCGCTCGCGTTCACCCTCGACGTCCCCGCGATCGACCCGCTCCCGGTCGTCGCCGCGGAGGTGGCGGGGCAGCTCGGCGCGATCGGGGTGCGCGTGACCGTCAAGGTGGTGGCGCCGTCGAACTTCCTCAACGGCACCCTCGACACCGGCGACTTCCAGCTCGCCATCGACTCCTGGAGCCCCGGGCCCGATCCGGACGTGAGCGCCTTCTGGCGGTCCAACGCGGTGCCGCCGCGCGGCTATGACGTCTCCGGCGGCCCGGTCGACCCCTTCCTTGATTCCGCGCTGGACACGCTCGCGGAGTCGCCGGACCTGATGCTGCGACTGCACGCCGCGGGTCAGGTAGCGACCCTCCTGGCGGCCGACGCGCCGGCGGTCTTCCTCTACACGCCGCAGGTCTCGATGGTCTTCGGATCACCGATGCCCGTGGCGCCGATGCCGGCGCTGGGCGACGAGGGCGATCGTTACAACGACATCGCTTCCTGGCAGTTGCGGTAGGTCGGTCCGGGCGCTGGTACCATCACCGGGCACCTGCCGAGGTGGTGGAACTGGTAGACACGCAGCGTTCAGGGCGCTGTGCTCGTAAGGGCGTAAGGGTTCGATTCCCTTTCTCGGCACGCCGATTCCATTGCAGTGGCGCCAATTTCGGTTTCGCTGGGCCGATACCTCCTGCGGGAGGGCTCTGAGACGAGGCCCGAAACGCGCGTTAATCGCGTCGACCAAGGCCTCGGTGCCGGCGTGGGTCACGTGGGCGTAGAGGCGGAGGATCATGGCCACGCTGCACCACACGGGCCAAGGTCCCAACTGTCTATCGGCACCTACAAGGTTTGGGTCGGCTGCCCCCGCCCCATGCGATCGCTGGTTGACAGCACTCAACGATCCAGCGCCTGGCGGAAGCTGTTCGCTCTGAGGAGAGCAGCCAGCACCTCAT
>DATLRX010000062.1:0-19563 GCA_035534435.1 Candidatus Acidiferrales bacterium | reverse complement strand
CGATCACGACCATGATCCCTCCGGGCTTCAGTGTGCTCCATGAGCGCCCGGTGACCTCGCCACCAACGGTGTCGTACACGACATCCACATCGTGGACGACCTCCTCGAATGCGACCGTCGTGTAATCGACGACCTCGTCGGCGCCGATCGACTGCACGTACTCCACGTTGGCGGTGGAGGTTGTGGCGATCACGTGCGCGCCCTTCCAGTGCGCGAGTTGCACGGCAATCGAGCCGACCCCGCCCGTACCTCCCTGGATCAGGACGCGCTGGCCGGGCTCGACATGCGCCACATCGAAGAGACCCACCCACGAGACCACGCCACCGACATGCAGCGTCGCGGCCTGGTCGAAGCTGACGCCGTCGGGTATGTGGGCCAACGTCGCCACCTTGCCCACCGCGTACTCAGCGTACGTACCGACGCCGCGACCGAAGACGTCATCTCCGACGGCGAACGCGGTGACGCCCGAACCGACCTCTTCGACCGTGCCGGCGACGTCGATACCCGGCGTTGCCGGCAGCTCCATCGGCATGTACGCCTGGAGATACCCCGCCCGCAGCTTCCAGTCGATCGCGTTCACACCTGCGGTGTGCACGTGGATGAGGACCTCGCCCTCCTTCGGCACCGGCCGCGGCACGAGATCGACCACCAGCACCGACGGGGGGCCGTACTCATGAAAGCGCGCCGCCCGCATGTCGGGTTCTGTGGTCTCAGCTGCCATGGGCTCCGCCTCCGCTACAAGCTAGTGTTCCAATAGGGACAATAGATTCTAGCGTGCAGCGTCGACGCCCCAGCGCGGGCTCGGGTGCCCGGCTACAGCACTTTGGAGAGGAAGGCTTTCGTGCGTTCGTGCTGCGGGTTGGCGAGCACCTCGCGGGGAGGGCCTGCCTCGACGATCACGCCGCCGTCCATGAACACGAGGGCGTCGCCCACCTCGCGCGCGAATCCCATCTCGTGAGTCACGACGACCATGGTCATCCCGTCCTGCGCGAGGCCGCGCATGACGTCGAGCACCTCGCCGACCAGCTCCGGGTCCAGCGCCGAGGTCGGTTCGTCGAAGAGCATCAGCTTCGGCTGCATCGCCAGCGCGCGAGCGATCGCGACGCGCTGCTGCTGACCGCCCGAGAGCTGGTTCGGGTACACGTCGACCTTGTCGCCAAGACCGACGCGGTCGAGGAGAGCGCGCCCGCGTTCCTCGGCGGAACGATGCGGCTCGCCCTTCACCCGCACCGGCGCCTCGCTGACGTTCCCGAGCGCCGTCATGTGGGGGAAGAGATTGAACCGCTGGAAGACCATGCCGATCTCGGCGCGCTTGCGGCACACCTCGCGCTCCGGGAGCTCGTAGATCTTCCCGCCGCGCTCGCGGTATCCCACCAGCTCGCCGTCGACGGAGAGCCGGCCGGCGTCGATCTTCTCCAGGTGGTTGATGCAGCGCAGGAACGTGCTCTTCCCCGATCCGGACGGTCCGACGATGCACATCACCTCCTTCGGCGCGACTTCGAGGTCGATACCGCGAAGCACCTCGAGCCGTCCGTAGCACTTATGGACATTCTCGGCGAGAACCATCGGCGTCCCGATCACGGCCTCACGCTCGATGCTGGGGGTAGACGGGAAGCGCCGCCGGGTCGGCGGGTGCCGGCGGGGCATCGTGGAAATGGAACAGCATCCGGCGGAATCGCTGCAGCGGGGTCGGCGGAAGCATGCGCGCCGATCCGCGGGCGAAGTAGCGTTCGAGGTAGAACTGGCCGAACGTCAGCACCGAGGTCATCGCGAGGTACCAGATGCTCGCAACGATCAGGAGCTCGATGATGTCGTAGTTGAAGTTGGAGATGGTCTTCTGCACGAAGAACAGCTCGGACACGGTTGCGATGTACGCGAGCGAGGACGTCTTGAGCATCGAGATCGTCTCGTTCCCGGTCGGCGGGATGATCACCCGCATCGCCTGGGGCAGGACGATCCTGCGCATCACGCGGATGCGGGTCATCCCGAGCGCCTGTGCCGCCTCGGTTTGCCCCTGGTCGACCGAGATGATTCCGGCACGGACCACCTCCGACATGTATGCGGCCTCGTTGAACCCGAGCCCGAGGACTGCGGCGAGGAACGGGGAGACGATGCTGTTGGTGATCCCCACCCACTGGATGCCCGTGAACGGGATACCGAATCTGAGCACCGGCAGGATGGTCGCGATGTTGAACCAGAAGAAGATCTGCACGAGAACCGGCGTGCCCCGGAAGAACCAGATGTAGAACCAGCTCACCGCCGACATGACCGGGTTGACCGAGAGGCGCATCACCGCGAGCACCACGCCGAGCGAGATGCCGATCACCATGGCGAGCACCGTCAGCTCGAGTGTCACGAGGATCGCCTGCATGATCCGGGGAAAGAACAGGAACTGGCTGACGACGCTCCAATGCAGGTCGGGAGCACTCGCGAACGTGTAGATCGCCAGGCCCGCGAGAAGCAGCACCGCGACAGCGGCAATCCACCGCCACGGATGGCGGATGGGGATCGCCTGGATCGCCTCCGGGCGGCGTTGACCGGCGGCACCCTGCAGGGGCTGGCCCACGCTGTCTCCCCCGACGCTCACACGCTCGCTCCGCCGCCCTCAGCCGCCGTGTCGCCGGCGCATGGTCTCAGTACGCCGGGACGCAGGTGCTGCCAACAGGGTTGTTGTCGTTCACGCCCACAGCGGAGCTCGCGATGGCTCCGTCCTGAACATTCCAGCTCTTGAGGATCTGGGTGTAGAAGTTGTTGTCGATGAGGTACTTGATGGCGTCCTCGACGGCCTGGTCGAGACCGAGGGTCTTGACGATCGCCACGCCATACGGGTAGACGCTGCACGCCGAACCACCGATCTTGAGCTTGCCGCCCTCGAGCTTGACCTGGTAGTCGGCGATCGGCTGATCCGCCCAGCCGAAATCAGCTCGCCCGGACAGCAACGCCGCGTTCGCCTCGGTCTGGGTGTCGAAGCTGGCGACCTTGATGTCCGGCTTGCCGGCGGTCGTGCAGTTGTCGGTATCGCCCTTGATCTTGGTTCCGCCGGGTTGCATGCCCATGTAGCCCCAGGCGTCCAGCTCCTCGGTGGTGCCCGACTCGACGGCAACCGTGTGACCGCACATGTCGGAGGCCTGGGAGATCGTCGCGCCGCCGGTCTTGACCAGCCACGCCTCACCGGCCTGGTAGTAGGTGATGAAATCGATGCCCTTCGCCTCGCGCGCTGTGGTGGGCGTGTAGCTCGAGAAGCTCATCTGATACTTGGAGGGGTTCTCGAGGAGCGCCGGGATGATGTCAGAGAAGGTGACGTTGTTGATGGTGCAGGCGATCCCGAGCACCTTGCACACGTCCTTGGCGAGGTCGATGTCCCAGCCGACGAGGTTGCCGTTGAGATCGACGAACTCATTCGGCGCGTACGACGCGTCGGTCGCGATCTGCAGCGGCGCGGCCGCCTTCACAGCGGCGGGCACCTCCGCCGCGATGGTCGGCTGCATCGTCGGACCGGAGGCAGCGGACGGGGTCGGGGTCGAGGACCCCCCGCCAGTCGAGGAGCCTCCGCAGGCCGCCAGCAGCGCAGCGGGGAAGAGCAGCGCGATGCCGGTTCGACGCGAAACACTGACCCTGCGACCCATGTGGAACCCCCGATATGCGCGCGAATTGAACAGGTGCGCCATTGTGGACCCCGATCTGTCGCCGTGTCCACCCGAACGCCCGGCGGGCGACCCGAACTCGTTTGGCGTGGGAGGCTTGACCCTCCGCACTGGCGAATGCAAGCATGACGTCCGCCCAGGTCGCCATTCCGCGTTTGGAGGAGGTCGCATGACGCAGTCGGTCGCGGTAACGGTCAACGGAAGGCGTCGGGAGGATGAGGTCGAACCCCGGCTCCTGCTTGTGCACTACCTCCGTGAGGTCGCCGGGCTCACCGGCACACACATCGCGTGCGACACGAGCCAGTGCGGCGCGTGCACCGTCCTGGTCGATGGCGAGGCGGTGAAGTCCTGCAGCGTCTTCGCGGTCCAGGCCGACGGCCGGAGTGTCACCACGATCGAGGGCCTCGCCGAGGACGGCGTCCTCCACCCGGTCCAGCAGGCGTTCTGGAACGAGCACGGGCTCCAGTGCGGCTTCTGCACGCCGGGATTCATCATGGCTGCGGCCTACCTTCTCAAGGAGAATCCGACGCCGACCGACGCGGAGATCGAGAAGGGCCTCGAGGGCAACCTCTGCCGTTGCACCGGGTACACCAACATCAAGAACGCGGTGCGGTCCGCGTCGAAGGCGATGAACGGTGGCACCGCGGAAGTCGCAGGACACAGCGCTGCGGCCGTTGCCGCTCCGGTGGAGGGCTAGCCATGGCTGTCACGACCATGATCGGCGCTCGCGTTCAGCGCCGCGAGGATCCAAAGCTCATCACCGGGCACGGGCACTACGTCGACGACATCAGCCTGGTGAACATGGCGCACATGTCGGTCGTGCGCAGCCCGCACGCTCATGCGCGGATCACGTCGATCGACACATCGCATGCGCTTGCATCCAAAGGCGTTGTCGCAGTCCTGACGTCCGCCGAGATCAAGCCGCACATTCTCGGACCGATCCCGGTCACGGCCTCGTTCGTCCCTGACAAGAAGCAGGTTCCCGAGCAGTACCCGATCGCTTCCGACGAAGTGTTGTACGCCGGCGAGCCGGTCGCGATCGTCATCGCGGAGGACCGCTACCTCGCCGATGATGCGGCGCAGCTGGTCGTCGTCGACTATGAGCCACTGCCGGCGGTGATGGACCTCGAGAAAGCGATGGCCCCGGGCAGCCCGCTCGTGAAGAGTGACCGTCCGGACAACATCGGCTGGGAGGCGGTCTTCCCGTCTGGGGACATCGACGCCGCGTTCGCCGAAGCGGACGTCGTCGTCAAGGAGCGGATCGGGCAGCAACGGCTCTTCCCGACCGCGATGGAGACACGCGGGTGCGTCGCGGACTGGACCCCCTACGACAACCGGGTGACGCTCTGGACGTCGACGCAGGTTCCGCATTTCATCAGGCTCTTCGTGGGCGGCGCGCTCGGCGTGCCGGAGTCGCAGTTCCGTGTGATCAGCCACGACGTGGGCGGTGGCTTCGGGGCGAAGTTGCGTCCGTACCCCGAGGAGTACCTCGCCACCGCCGCGTCCAAGATCTGCGGACGCCCCGTCAAGTGGATCGAGGACCGCACGGAGAGCCTGCAGGCCACCACGCAGGGCCGCGGTCAGCTGTTCGACATGGAGGTGGCGGCGAAGCGCGACGGCACCCTGCTCGGCCTGAAGTTCACGCAGTTGCTCGACATCGGCGCGTATCACGGTGTGTTCGGTGCCTTCCAGGTCGTGGCGTGCCTGCTGGGCGGCGGCTGCTATGACTGGAAAGCCATCAGCGCGAAGAGCATCGGCATCTTCACGAACCGCATGTCGACCGACCCGTACCGTGGCGCAGGACGTCCGGAGGCCACGCATCTCGTCGAGCGCGCCGTCGACCTTGTCGCACTCGAGATCGGGATGGACCCGGCCGAGGTCCGCCGCAAGAACTTCGTCAAGACCTTCCCGCACACCAACAACTTCGGGCTCGTGTACGACTCGGGCGACTACGAGAAGTCGCTGGACCTGGCGATGGCGAACATCGGCTACCCGGCGCTGCGGAAGCGTCAGGAGGAGTTGCGTGCGCAGGGGCGATACATGGGCATCGGTTTCAGCACCTGGGTCGAGATCTGCGGGCTCGGCCCCAGCTCGGCGACGGCGCCGGCGGCAGGCATCGCGCTCGTTGAATCGTCGATGGTGCGCGTGCATCCGACGGGGTCCGTGACGGTCTCGGTCGGCACGCACGCACACGGCCAGAGCCACGAGACCACCTTCGCGCAGATCGTCGCCGATCAGCTCGGCATCCCGATGGAGTCGGTCGAAATTCGCCACGGCGACACGGGCGACACGCCGTTCGGCTATGGGACCTATGGGTCGCGGAGCCTGGCGGTCGGCGGCATGGCGATCGTCGCTTCGTGCCACAAGGTGGTCGAGAAGGCGCGCAAGCTTGCGGCACACGCGTTCGAGGCGTCCGAGGACGACATCGTGGTCGACCAGGGCCGCTACTTCGTGCGTGGCAACCCGGCGGAGGCCAAGGTGCTCGCGGAGCTGGCGTTCGCGTCGTACGGGGCCGGGCTGCCCGAGGGGATGGAGCAGGGGCTCGAAGCGGTGTCGTACTTCGACCCGCCGAACTTCGTCTGGCCATTCGGATGCCACATCTGCGCGGTGGAGGTGGACCCCGAGACCGGCGCCGTCACCATCGACCGCTACGTCGCTGTCGACGACTGCGGCAACGTGATCAACCCGATGGTCGTCGACGGCCAGCTGCACGGCGGCATCGCACAGGGCATCTCGCAGGCGCTGTTCGAAGAGGTGCAATACGACGATGCGACCGGCCAGATGCTCACGGGCACGCTGCTCGATTACCTTGTCCCGACGATGGCCGAGATGCCGTTGTTCGAGCTCGACAGGACGGTGACACCGAGCCCCACGAACGAGTTGGGTGTCAAGGGAATCGGCGAAGCGGGCACGATCGCCTCGAGTGCCGCGGTCATCAACGCCATCACCGACGCCCTGATCCCGTTCGGCATCAAGCACGTCGAGATGCCCGCTCGACCCGATCGAATCTGGTCGATGATCAAGGAGGCACGCGCATGATCACGGGAGCCTTCGAGTACGCCCGTCCGGGCTCGGTCGAGGAAGCCCAGTCGATGCTGACGAAATACGGCGCCGACGCCAAGGTGATCGCCGGCGGTCAGAGCCTCATCCCGCTGATGCGCCTTCGTCTGAGCCACCCGTCGGCGATCGTCGACATTCAGCGCATCCCCGGGCTCAATCAGGTCCGCCGCGAGAACGGGTCAGTGGAGATCGGTGCGCTGGTTCGCCACGTCGACATCCAGAAGAACGCCACGCTGCGCGACACGCTGCCACTGCTCGTGGAGATGGCGAACGACATCGGCGACAACCAGGTTCGCAACCTCGGCACCATCGGCGGTGTCGTCGCCCACGGCGACAGTGCCGGAGACTACAACGCGCTCGCGTTGATGCTCGACGCCGAGATCGTCACCAACAAGCGCACGCACCAGGCCCGCGACTTCTTCCGCGACATCTTCACCACTGCGCTCGAGCACGATGAGATTGTCACCGCGGTCAGGTTCCCGGTTTCGACCGGGCGTTTCGCGTACACGAAATTCCGTCGCCGCCTCTACGACTGGGCGATCGCCGGCGTTGCGGTGCAGGAGACCGGGTCGTCGTGGCGGGTCGGCTACGTCAACCTCGCGCGCACACCGCGTCGCGGCTCCTCGGTGGAGCGGGCCCTGAGCGGCGGTGCCTCGGCGACCGACGCCGCGGCGCAGTCGGGAGCGGACATCGACCCGACCGGTGACGTCCGGGCCACCGCCGAGTACAAGCGTCATCTCGCAGAGGTGCTCACCGCCCGGACGTTGCAGAAGGCGACAATGGTCGCTTGAAGCAGATCAGCCACTGGATCGGTGGCCAGGTAGTCGCGGGAACCTCGGGGAAGCAGGGCCCGGTCTTCAACCCGGCGACGGGTGAGCAGACCGGGTCCGTCGACCTCGCGTCGGCCGCCGAAGTCGACGCTGCCGTCGAGATTGCTGCGGGGGCGTTCCGCGAGTGGCGCGCATCGTCACTGTCGCAGCGCACGACGATTCTGTTCGCGTTCCGCGAGCTGCTCGATCAGCATCGGAATGACATTGCGGCGCTCATCACGTCGGAGCACGGCAAGGTCACCTCCGACGCTCAGGGCGAGGTGGCTCGTGGCATCGAGAATGTCGAGTTCGCCTGCGGCGTCCCGCACCTGCTCAAGGGCGGCTTCTCGGAGCAGCCGTCGCGCGGCGTCGACGTGTACTCGATCCGGCAGCCACTCGGGGTCGTCGCGGGCATCACGCCGTTCAACTTCCCGGCGATGGTGCCGATGTGGATGTTCGCCAACGCCATCGCGTGCGGCAACACGTTCATCCTCAAGCCGAGCGAGAAGGATCCGTCGCCGTCGCTCGTCTTCGCCGGCCTCTGGAAGGAGGCGGGCCTGCCGGCCGGCGTGTTCACGGTGGTTCAAGGCGCCCGCGAGGCCGTCGACCGCCTGCTCGAGCATCCGGACGTCGCCGCGCTCTCCTTCGTGGGCTCGACCCAGGTGGCGCGGCACATCTACGAGACCGGGACGCGCAACGGCAAGCGCGTGCAGGCGCTCGGGGGTGCCAAGAACCACATGGTCGTCCTGCCCGACGCGGACATCGAGGCTGCCGCGGACGCAGCCGTGTCCGCGGGATACGGATCCGCCGGTGAGCGCTGCATGGCCATCTCCGCGGTGATCGCCGTCGGTGGTGTCGGCGAGCGTCTTGTCGACGCGATCGCCCAGCGCATCCCCGCTGTCAAGGTCGGACCCGGCACCGACCCGGCGTCGGAGATGGGACCGCTCGTGACCCGTGAGCACCGCGACAAGGTCGCGTCGTACCTCGACGAGCAGGCGCTCGGCGGCGCGAGCCTCGTCGTCGACGGTCGCGGCAACACGCCGGACGGCGACGGCTTCTTTCTCGGTCCGTCACTCGTCGATCGGGTCCAGCCGGGTTCCAGGGTGTACGACGACGAGATCTTCGGCCCGGTCCTCTCGGTGATTCGCGTCGACACGTACGACGAGGCCATCCGTCTGGTTAATGACAACCCCTACGGAAACGGGGTGGCGATCTTCACCCGCGACGGCGGAGCGGCGCGCAAGTTCCAGTTCGAGGTGCAGGTCGGCATGGTCGGGGTCAACGTTCCGATCCCGGTGCCGGTGGCGTACTACAGCTTCGGCGGGTGGAAGGCGTCGCTCTTCGGCGACACGCACATGTACGGACCCGACGGCATCCACTTCTACACGCACACCAAGGTCGTGACGTCGCGGTGGCCCGAACCGGGGCCCGGCAGGGTGAATCTCGCGTTCCCGAGCAACGTCTGAGCGCCACCGCGGGTGCCTGCTAGGCTAGATCGAGGATGACCGAATGGACCGGCGTGCGCGACAAGCGCGTGCTCATCACCGGCGCGACCCGCGGGATCGGGCTCGCTGCTGCGGAAGGGCTCGCGCGTCGCGGAGCCCGCGTCGCGATCGTGGCTCGTGACGATGCGCGCGCCGCGGAGGCCGTCCGGCGTATCGAGGGAGCGGGAGGGTCCAAGGTGGACGTCCTGCACGCCGAATTGACATCGCAGGCGTCGGTGCGCGGGCTGGCCGCCGAGGCGCTCGACCGGTACCCGAGCATCGAAGTCCTCGTCAACAACGCGGGCGCGACCTTCGCGAAGCGTGAGATCACCGCGGACGGGATCGAGAAGACGTGGGCGCTCAACCATCTCGCTCCGTTCCTGCTGACGACACTGCTGCTCGATCGCCTCAAGGCCTCGGCGCCGGCGCGAATCATCACGACGACGTCCGACGCGCACAAGGGCAAGCTCATCCCGTTCGACGACATGCAGGCGGAGCACTCCTACCGAGGACGCGGATTCACTCGGTATGGCGAAACGAAACTCGCCAACATCCTGTTCACCGTCGAGCTCTCGCGACGCCTCGAGGGCACCGGTGTCACCGCGTACTGCTTCCATCCCGGGTTCGTGGCCACGGGTTTCAACCGCAACAACGGAGCGCTCATGAGTGCGGCGATGATGATGCTCGCGCCGTTCTCACGCAAACCGAGGAAGGCGGCACAGACACTCATCTGGCTCGCCGACTCGCAGGATGTGTCCAAGCAGAGCGGCGGCTACTACGTCAACAAAGCGCGCGCAGTGACGAGCCGCCCTGCGCAGGATCCGGCTGTCGCACGGCGGCTGTGGGAGGTCAGCGAGGAGCAGGTGCGACCGCTGTCCGTCCGCGGAGCCTGACGGCTCGGGTCAGTGGTGCCCGAAGCGCTTGAACCAGGGCTTGCGCCGCCACGCCAGCTCGAGCGACATCGTCTCGTTGCGGATCAGCTCGCTGTGCAGGACGGTGACGAGCTCCCGTTCCCGATGGACGTACTCGCGCTGCTCGACGGTGCGGTTGGCGTGCTCTTCGAGCGCGCGCTTGCGCCAGAGGTCGACCTCGCCGGTGAGCGCCGCAACCTGGGCTTCGCGCTCCTGGACGAGCTCGCGCAGCTGGATGATGTCGACGAGGTTGTCCATGGCCAGCAGGCGGAGCGCCCGCACCGTGTCGGCGCTGTACGGGGCGTCAACCGATTCGGTCTCGAACAGCGCTTCCGCGAGCCGTTGCTCGCTCCGTCCGACCAGGTGGAGCGTCGGCACATCGTCGTCAGTCTCCAGCGGGGGTGGTTCGGGGATGGGCGGCGGGTTCAGCGGGATCCCGATCGTCCCGGTGGGCAGGACGCGAACGGCCATGACGGCGACCTCCTGGAAAGACGTGTGGTGAGATGACGTGAGTTCGCTTCGGGAAAGGCTACAACGGATGCAGTCGGAGTGGCCGCAGCTTTAGGCTGTCGAAATGCCATACACGGACCTGGACGCCTACTGCGCCGACAATCGGGAGCGTCACGTCGACGAGCTCATTGCCGCCCTTCGAATCCCCAGCATCTCTGCCGACCCGGCGCACGCCGCCGACGTCCGGCGCAACGCCGAGTACTTCGCCGCCGAGGCAAGGAAGGTCGGCTTTCACCACGCCGAGCTCATCGAGACGGCGGGGCATCCCGCCGTCTACGCCGAGCGCATCGTGGACCCGTCGCTCCCGACAGCGCTCATCTACGGCCATCACGATGTCCAGCCCGTCGACCCGCTGGATGAGTGGCGTACGTCGCCGTTCGAGCCGGAGGTGCGCGACGGCAACCTCTACGCGCGGGGCGCGGTGGACGACAAGGGCCAGGTGTGGATGCATCTCAAGGCGGTCGAGGCGGTCCTCGCAGTCCGTGGGGAGCTGCCGCTCAACCTCAAGCTGATCGTCGAGGGCGAGGAGGAGTCCGGCTCGGTCCACTTCGAGGACATCGTCGCGAGCGAGCAGGAGCGCCTCCGGGCCGACGTGCTCGTGGTCTCCGACACCTCGGTCGTCTCGGCGAGCCTGCCCTCGCTCTGCACGGGGCTGCGCGGTCTCGCCGGCGTGGAGGTGCATGTGCAGGGCGCGTCGCTCGACCTGCACTCGGGTCGCTTCGGCGGCGCGGTGGCCAACCCGATCGCGGCGCTCGCGGAGATCCTTGCGTCGTTGCACGACCCGAAGACGCGGCGCGTGACAGTGCCCGGCTTCTATGAGGACGTGCACGAACCGTCTGCCGCGGAGCGGGAGTTGTTTGCGCGCGTCCCGTACGACGTTGACGCGTTCCGCGCTGAGGCCGGCGGTGTTCCGGCAACCGTTGGCGAGACCGGCTGGAGCGACCCCGAACGGCTCTGGGCGCGCCCGACGCTCGAGTTCAACGGCATCTGGGGCGGGTATTCGGGGCCAGGCAGCAAGACGATCATCCCGGCGAGCGCGAGCGCGAAGATCACCTGCCGGCTCGTGCCCAACCAGGATCCGAAGCGCATCGCCGATCTCGTCCGCGATGCGGTGCTGGCGGCCGCGCCGATCGGGGTGACCGTTACCGCCGAGGCGAAGGCGGGCGGACGCCCGGTGGTCACCTCGATCGATCACCCGGCCGTGCTCGCGGCATCGCGGGCGATGCAGGACGTGTTCGGCATCGCGCCCGCGATGACCCGCGATGGCGGCTCGATCCCGCCGGTGGAGTCGTTCGCGCGCCTCATGGGTCTCCCCGCGGTGCTCGTCGGCCTCGGCCTGCCCGACGATCAGATCCACGCGCCGAACGAGAAGTTCACCCTGGACATGTACTTCAAGGGCATCCGCGTCCTCGCCCGGCTCTGGGACGAGCTGGCGGTAGCGCTGGCGAAGCCATGAGCACCATCCAGGGCATCTCAGCACTCGAGATCCTCGACTCACGGGGCAATCCCACGCTCGAAGCGCTGGTCACCCTCGCCGGTGGCATCGAGGGGCGCGCGCGGGTGCCGAGCGGCGCCAGCACCGGCGTGCACGAGGCGGTGGAATTACGCGATGGCGACCCCCATCGCTACGGCGGCAAGGGCGTTCGCACGGCGCTTGCGAACGTGATCACCGTCATCGGTCCGGAGCTGGTCGGGCTCGACGTCATGAACCAGCGCGCGCTCGACGCGCGGATGTGCGAGCTGGACGGGACGCCGAACAAGGCGCACCTCGGCGCCAACGCGATCCTCGCGGTGAGCCTTGCGTGCAGTCATGCCGCTGCCGCCGTCGAGGGGGTGCCGCTCTATCGGCGTCTCGGTGGCGAGCACGCTGTGGTGCTGCCGGTGCCGCAGCTCAACGTGCTGAACGGGGGCGTGCACGCGCAGACGCGTGTCGACTTCCAGGAGTTCATGCTCCTGCCGGTCGGGATGCCCACGTTCGCGGAGGCACTCCGGGCCGGCGCCGAGTGCTTCCACGCACTTCGTTCGATCCTCCACGCGAGAGGGCTCGGGACGGGCCAGGGCGACGAGGGCGGCTACGCGCCGGATCTTGCCCACAACGAGGCCGCGGTCGAGCTCCTGATCGAGGCCATCGGCGCCGCCGGTTACTCGCCGGGCCGCGACGTCGCGATCGGTCTGGATCCAGCGGCCTCAGAGCTCTTCGAGGATGGTCATTACGTGCTCCGCGGAGAGGGTCGAACCCTCGAGCCGGCCGAGCTGGTTGACCTGTGGGAAGCGTGGTGCGACAAGTACCCGATCGTGTCGATCGAGGACGGAATGGCCGAGGACGACTGGGAAGGCTGGCGCCTGCTGACCCAGCGTCT
The DNA here is from genome assembly GCA_035534435.1 of Candidatus Acidiferrales bacterium. Classification (GTDB taxonomy): domain Bacteria; phylum Chloroflexota; class Dormibacteria; order Aeolococcales; family Aeolococcaceae; genus Palsa-851. Next base: position 6,785 of record DATLRX010000062.1, on the reverse strand, counting down.
TGGCGCGCGCGTGCAGCTGGTTGGCGACGACATCTTCGTGACCAACACCGAGCGCCTCCAACTCGGCTTCGATCGTGGGGTCGCCAACGCCATCCTCATCAAGTTGAATCAGATCGGTACCGTCACCGAGACGCTCGACACGATCGCGCTTGCCGCGCAGCACGACTACCGGACGGTCATCAGCCACCGCAGCGGCGAGACCGAGGACACGAGCATCGCGGACCTTGCAGTTGCAGTCAATGCCGGCCAGATCAAGACCGGCGCGCCGTCACGTTCGGAGCGCGTCGCGAAGTACAACCGGCTGCTGCGCATCGAGCACGAGCTTGGTGAGCATGCGGTGTACGCGGGCGCCACAGCCGTGAAGCGGTCGTCTCGGCCCAGCCCGGACGCGCCGACCGAGCCATGACACGACGCGCCGACCCCTCCACCACGACCGCGCGTGCGGGGCTCGGTCGCGGCGACTCGGACGGGGTCGATCTCGTGGCGCCCATCAGCCTCGCGGCTGTGCAGGCGTATGCCGACCTTCCCGCCGTGGACGAGGCGATGGAGGGCAGGCACTCGTACCGGCGCTACGGCGGGGTGAACCCGGAGCTCCTCGAGGCCGCGCTCATCGAGCTCGAGACGGTCCCCGGCCGGGCAGCCCCCGTCGCGCGCGTCACCTCGAGCGGGCAGGCGGCGCTGCTCATGGCGACGACGCTCCTGCTCACCCCCAAGCGGCGGCGCGTCGTCGTGCTTCGCCCGTGCTACGGCGGCACGGAGTCGTTGCTCGCGGGCCCGCTCGGCAACCTGGGCGTGCAGCTGACCACCGTCGACCTGCCCGTCGACCACCGGGGCGATCCCGGGAAGCTCGTCGCCGCCGCCCTCGGCGCCGACGTCGCGGCCGTCGTCACGGACGTGATCACCAACCCGCTCGTCGGCCTCGTCGACGTTCCATCGGTCGCCGCCGCGGCGCATCGTGCAGGGGCGGCGTGCATCGTGGACGCCACGTTCGCGCCTCCGATGCTCTTCCAAGGCTTTGCGCACGGCGCGGATGTGGTCATCCACAGCCTCACCAAGCACCTGTCGGGCCACAGCGACGTCCTCGGGGGCGCCCTCCTCGTGAGCACCGAACATCCCTGCTCCGACTGGCTCGACACGCACGCGCGCCTGCTCGGCTGCAGCCTCTCGCCGTTCGACGCCTGGCTGGCATTGCGCGGGTTGCGCACCGCAGCCCTGCGCATCGAACGCTCCACGGAGAACGCGGCGGCGGTCGCCGCGTTCCTCGGAGGGCGCTCCGAGTTGAGCGCCGTTCACTACCCGGGGCTGCACAGCCCGGACGAGGCGGCGCTGGCGCAGCAGTTGCTCCCCCGCGGGTGCGGCGCCATGCTCAGCATCGACCTCCGCGGCGGTGGGATCGTCGCGAACGCGTTCATCCGCGCCCTCGACGGGGTGCGTCTGGCGCCGAGCCTCGGGGACGTTGCGACCACCGTCAGTCACCCGGCGAGCACCTCGCATCGCGCGCTCAGCCCGCAGCAGCGCGCAGCGCTGGGCATCGGCGACGGATTGATCCGGATCAGCACCGGGATCGAGCATATCGACGACCTGAAGGCGGAATTCGATGCCGCGCTCGTCGCCGCCTCGGCCGGCTGACTGCCGGAACCATCCCGCCGAGCCCCGACCCGGTACTCTAGAGAGACTATGGCAGTCGTACGTCTGGCCAATGGAGACGACCTGACGGTGAAGCTCACCGTCAGCGAGGTCATTGACAAGCTCAACGTCCCCGAGGGAACCCCGAGCTTCGTCGAGCTCCCCGGTGAGGACGGACCGTTCCTCGTCCGTCCCGAAGCCGTGCTCGCGGTCATCGCCAACCAGCGTCGCGGTGTTTCCGGATTCCGGGTCGCGCAGGGAGCCGAGGCGAGCTGATCGGCGTGACCACGCCGCAGCAACCGGCCAAGCCGGCGTTGACGCTGGTCCCCAGACCGATCGGGGAGACGATCACCGAACGGATCGGCAACACACCATTGCTGCGCATCCGCCTGTTCGAACGCGACTGCCCGGATGTCGCCGTGTACGCCAAGGCGGAGTACATGAATCCCGGCGGCTCCGTCAAGGACCGCCCGGCCTTGCGCATGATCGAGGAGGGCGAGCGCTCCGGACGCCTGACGCACGACCGCGTGATCATCGACAGCACAAGCGGGAACACGGGCGTTGCGTACGCGATGATCGGAGCCGCCAAGGGGTATCGTGTGCGCCTCGTGATGCCCGCCAACGTCAGTGACGAACGCCGCCAGCTGATCACGGCGTTTGGCGCCGAGGTGGAGTACAGCGATCCGCTCGAGGGCAGCGACGGAGCGATCCGCATGGTTCGTGCCATGTATGAGGAAAACCCCGACGCGTACTTCATGCCGGATCAGTACAACAACGATGCCAACTGGCGTGCCCACTACGACGGCACGGGCATGGAGATCTGGGATCAGACCCGCGGGACGGTCACGCACTTCGTCGCGGCGCTCGGGACGAGCGGGACGTTCATGGGGGTCACCCGCCGGCTCAAGGAGCTGAACCCCGAGATCCAGTGCGTCAGCGTGCAGCCCGCCGAGCCGTGGCACGGACTTGAAGGCCTCAAGCATATGGAGACCTCGATCGTGCCCGGGATCTACGACCCGACCCTGGCCGACGAGGACATCGGTGTCGAGACGGAGCCCGCGTACGACGTGGCGCGTGAGCTCGCCCGTACCGAGGGCATCCTCGCCGGGCATTCGAGTGGAGCGGCACTCTGGGCGTGCGGCCGGCTCGCCAGGCGGATCGGTGCGGGGGTCATCGTGACCGTGCTCCCCGACGGTGGTGATCGATACCTCTCGACCGGGCTCTACGGGCGTGGCAGACGGTGAACCTGCGCAGTGCGACCATCGCGCCCGCGGCCGAGCGGCGCATCCGGGAGCTGGCGACCGCCGCGTACCCCGACGAGGGCTGCGGGGTGCTGCTCGGCCGGCGTGATGGCACTCGCATGCTCATCGTTGATGCGACCTCTGCGCGGAACATGTGGACCGAACGCAGCGCGGACCGCTACGACCTGGATCCCGTCGACTTCCTCAAGGCAGATCGCGAGGCGCGCCTCCGCGGGCTCGATGTCAGCGGGATCTGGCACAGCCATCCCGACCACCCCGCGCGGCCATCGCAATTCGACACCGATCGCGCCTGGCTCGACTACGTGTACATCATCTGCCGCACGACGCAGGAGGGCGCCGAGGTCATGAACGCCTTCGCGCTCGAGGCCGAGGGCGGCCCCATGCCGCAGATCGGTCTGGACATCACCCCGGTCCCGGGCGGGGGGAAATGAGCCCCGCCGGCGCGACGCACCGGCGCCGGCGCGAGGAGGCCGATCCGATCGCGCCCGCCGTCGGCGTCGTCGCCATCGTCGGGCGGCCCAACGTCGGGAAGTCGACGCTCTTCAACCGCCTGACCGGCACACGGCGAGCCATCGTCGACGAGATGGCCGGTCTGACCCGCGACCGTCTGTACGGCATCGTTGAATGGGGCGGCAAGCGCTTCACGCTCGTCGACACCGCGGGACTCGACGTGCCGCTGCCGAAAGATTCGGCCGCGGACATCACGGCGTTGACGAGAGCGACGCAGGAGCACGCGCGGATGGCCATCGCTGAGGCCGACGTCGTGTGCTTCATGGTCGACATCCGGGACGGTCTCACCGCGCTCGATGAGGAGATCGCACAGACACTTCGACGCGGCGGCAGGCCCGTGCTGCTGGTCGGGAACAAAGCCGAGAGCCGCGTCGAGCGCTACCACGCCGACGAGTTGCATCGCCTCGGGCTCGGTGAGCCGCTGCTGATCTCCGCACTGCAGGGAACGGACACCGGCGATCTGCTCGACAGGATGGTGGCGACACTCCCCGAGGACGCGGCGCCCGGCACCGAGCTCTCGGTGGGCGAGGTGAGCGTCGCCATCATCGGCCGCCCCAACACGGGGAAGTCGTCGTTGCTCAACGGGCTCGTGGGACAGGAGCGCGCGCTCGTCTCACCGGTTGCCGGGACGACGCGCGACGTCGTGGACACCGTCGTATCGCTCGACGGCCGCGTGATCCGGCTGGTCGACACCGCCGGGATCCGCCGGCGCGGCGTGGTGACGGAGAACGTCGAGCGGTACAGCCTGCTGCGCTCGCTGCGGGCGTTGCAGCGAAGCGACGTCGGAGTGCTGGTGATCGACGCTGCGGAAGGAGCGGGAGCCCAGGACCGTCATATCGCGGGTTACGCGATCGAGGCCGGGTGCGGGCTCGTCATCGCGGCAAACAAATGGGATCTCGTCAAGCATGAGGACCGCGTCGATCCGGCGTTCCTCAAGAAGCTGCAGGACTCGTTCTCGTTCATCCCGGGGGTGCCGGTGCTCACGATCTCAGCCACTGAGCATCGCAATCTGCGCAGGGTGATGCCCGCTGTGCTCGCGGTTGCGGACGCAAGGGCGATCCACATCCCGACGCCCGCGCTCAACAACCTGATTCGCACGGCCCTCGACGAGCATCCTCCGCGTACGCACAAGGGACGTCGCCTGAAGATCCTCTACGCGACACAGGCACGGAGCCCGGTGCCCACGATCGTGCTCTTCGTCAACGACCCGGAGCTGATGCACTTCGCATATCAGCGCTATCTCGAGAACCGCATCCGTGCGGTGTTCGGCTTCGCGGGGGTGCGACTGCGCATCGTGACCCGGCGACGCGACGAATCCGACGACTGAGCAATGAAGATCGCGATCGTCGGCGCCGGCTCGTGGGGCATGGCACTGGCACACGTGCTCGGTGGTGACGGGACCCGCGACGTCGCGCTCTGGGCTCGCGATCCCGGCGTCGCCGATGTGCTCTCGCGGACGCGGCACAACCCGGCGTATCTGACCGATCTCTCATTAGCTGAGCGCGTATCGGTGAGCGCCGATCTGGCCGCATCGGTGGACGCTGCGGACATCGTCATCCTGACGGTGCCCACCGTTGCGATGCGACCGGTGGTGTCGGTGCTCATCCCGGTGCTGCCCGCGGCCGCGATCGTGGTCAGCGCAGCCAAGGGATTCGACGCGGAGCGCGACCTCACCATGACCGCGGTGCTGCTCGAGATGCTCGGACCCGATTCGCGGGATCGTGTCGCAGCGCTGAGCGGTCCGAACATCGCCGTGGAGATCGCCCGCGGGCTTCCGGCGGCCACCGTTGTCGCCGGGGAGGAGGCGTGCGCCAATGCCGTTCGCGACGCGTGCACAGGCCCGATGTTTCGTGTGTACAGCACGACGGACTGCATCGGGGTGGAGTATGCGGGTGCGCTGAAGAACATCGTGGGCATCGCCGCGGGCGCCTGCGACGGCATGGGCGCCGGCGATAACGGCAAGGCCGCGATCATGACGCGCGGGCTCGCGGAGATGGCGCGGCTGGGCCTGGCCGCCGGCGCGCGAGTGCTCACGTTCGCGGGGCTCGCCGGATTGGGCGACTGCGTCGTGACGTGCATGAGTCCGCACTCGCGCAACCGCCGGTTCGGCGAGTTGATCGCGCGGGGAGCCACCCTCGACGGCGCGATCGCGGAGATCGCCATGACCGTTGAGGGTGTCAACGCGACGCGCGTCGCGGCACGGCTGGCGCGTCGCTATGACGTCGACATGCCGATCACGCGGGAGGTGCACGCGGTGCTGTTCGAGGGCAAGCCCATCAACGACGCGATGATCGACCTGATGAGTCGTGACCCCGCCGAAGAAGTGCGATAGGGAAACGCCTGCATGCTTGCGTGGATGGACCTCGAGATGACCGGGCTCGACCCGGCGCGCCACGTGATCGTCGAGATCGCGACCCTGCTGACCGATGACCAGCTCAACCTGATCGCGGAAGGACCGGACATCGTGATCCATGCCGGTGCCGACGAGCTGGAGCAGATGGATGACTTCGTGCGGTCGATGCACGAGCGCTCCGGATTGCTCACCGCGATGCAGGCATCGGAGTCGTCGCTCGCCGACGCCGGACGCGAGACGCTGGCCTTCCTGACGGCGAACATTGCGGAGCCGCGTACGGTGCCGCTATGCGGCAATTCTATTGGAACGGACCGGCGTTTCCTGGCGGCGTACCTACCGGGGGTGGAGGAGTTCCTGCACTATCGCTCGATTGATGTGTCGAGCATCAAGGAGCTGTGCAGGCGCTGGTATCCGGACGTCCTGGCCGCCGCACCGGCAAAGACGGGGGCGCATCGCGCACTCGACGACATTCGCGAGTCCATCGCCGAGCTTGCGTACTACCGTTCGGCAATCTTCGTGAGCCGCGAACCTGCCGTGGAAGGGGAGTGAGCGTCGCCCTGGGCCCGGCGCGCTAGAGTCGTCGAGCGCGCCTCGGGGAGTAGCTCAGATGGTTAGAGTACTGGTCTGGGGGACCAGGGGTCGCAGGTTCGAGTCCTGTCTCCCCGACGGACGCGCAAGTCGAGTTCGCAGCGAGAGGTTGGGCGACGCGTTGGGGCCTGCGGGCAGGCGGGGTGTAGTGCTCTAACTTGGAATGATGGCTTTTCCTGCAAAAGGCATCATTCCCTCCCGTGGGACCTGATGCCGCTGCTCATAGGTGGAGATTGTGGCAGGCAAGCGCATACATAGCGCTTACAGTTTTTCAGCAAGGTCACGTTGTAGAAGTCCGGCAGATACTGTCGGAGTCCAGGGAGTCTGACCTGCCAATAGTTCAGAGATTCTGACCGGACCATGTCCGCCAGGGATGCGGTGGTCTCCACGAGGGTGCGGTGATCGTCGGTGTTGATACAGCGGGTGGGAGCTCGTGGTACGCACGA
>DATLRX010000061.1:0-3389 GCA_035534435.1 Candidatus Acidiferrales bacterium | reverse complement strand
GCCTTGCCGATCTTGAAGATCTTGGTGCCGCAGACCGGGCACGTGCCGGTGGTCGCAGGCTTGCCGTTCTTCATGGTGATTGCTTCAGCGCCCTTGATCTCGCGCTGCTCCTTGCATTTGAGGCAATAGCCAGTGGCCATGTGCTCTCCTCCGGGTGGTTGGTGGTTCTGCGACTGCTCGGAGGCAGGTTGCGCGCATTCTAGACACATCCGACCCGAATTGGAGCCGAATTCAGGCGCCGCCTCCCGCGAGGCCCCCGGGCCGGACCCCTACACGGGGGCGACGGTGGTGGCCAGATGCGTCCGGAAGAAGGCCCGGGTCCGGTCCCACGAGAGGCGCGCAGCGTCCTCGTCGAAGACCTCGGGCCGGGTGTCGTTGAAGAACGCATGGTCCGCGCCCTCGTACCAGAAGAACTCGACGGCCACGCCGGCATCGCGCAGCTCCGTCTCGAGTGCGGCAACCTGCTCGCGCGTGTACGCCTCGTCCTTGGTTGCGAAGTGACCGAGCACAGCGCCCTTGATGTTCGCGATCTCGGGCTTGGCCGCCGCGGTGACTCCCATGTACGGGTAGAAGGGAACGACCGCCGCGAAGACATCGCTCAGCGTGGCCGCGTACAGCGCAAGCGCGCCGCCCATGCAGAAGCCGACGATCCCGACACGATCACCGGCCGTCGTGTCGCTCTGTGCCAGCCACCTCCCCGCGCCGAGCATGTCGCGAGCGGCGGTCGGAAGATCGAGCTCCATGAGCAGCTTGCCGGCCTCGTCCGGCTCCCTCGTCTCCTTGCCGTGATACAGGTCCGGTGCGAGGGCGACGAATCCCTCGGCGGCAAGACGGTCGCAGAGATCACGGATGTGGGGCACGAGCCCCCACCATTCCTGGATGACGACGACGCCCGGCCCGTGACCGTTCGCCGGCGTCGCGAGGTAGCCACTGCACGTGTGACCGTTGCTCGGGAATTCGACCGTCTCACCCATTGCTGACTCCTTACCCCAACTGCCGGCTCATGCGGCCGAATGTTCGCTGCTGTGCGCGTCGATGAGCTTCTGGGCGACGTGCGCCGGCACCTCCTCGTAGCTCGCGAAGGACATCGAATACCTGCCACGACCCTGGGTCATCGCGCGCAACTCGACTGGGAATGTGTACATCTCCGACTGGGGCACGTGGGCGTTCACCTCGGCGCGACCGTCACCGATCGGGTTCATGCCGCCGACCCGACCCCGCTTGGAGTTGAGCAGCCCCATGATGTCGCCGGTGAACCGGTCGGGGACGACCACGTTGACGTCCATGATCGGCTCGAGAATGATCGGCGAGGCCTTCTGCACCGCCTCGCGCATCGCCATCGCCCCCGCGATCTGAAACGCGATGTCCTTGCCGTCCACCGCGTGCGTGGAGCCGTCGACCAGCCGCACCTTGACGTCGACGATCGGGTTGCCCGTGACCGCACCCTGTTCGATGGTCTGGCGCACGCCCTTCTCGACCGAGGGGCGGAACTGGTGCGGTATCGCGCCGCCGAAGATCTTGTCCTCCCACTCGAAGCCACCGCCCCGCGGCAGTGGCTCGATCTCGATCGTCGCGTCGCCGTACAGCCCGGCACCGCCTGATTGCTTCTTGTACTTGTGCGCGACGCGCGCTGTGCCGGTGATCGTCTCGCGATACGGGATCTTCGGCGGGTGGAGCTCCGCGTCGACGCCGAACTTGCGCTTCATCCGCTCCAGCGAGACGTCGAGGTGGACGTCACCGAGCCCGTGCACCAGCACCTCGTTGGTCACCGGGTCGCGGTCGGTGGAGAACGTGATGTCCTCCTCCGTGAGGCGAGCGAGCGCGCTCATGATCTTGTCCTCGTCACCTTTGCTTTTCGCGACGATCGCCGCGGAGGCCGTCGCCGCCGGCGGCGGCATCATCGGCACGATCACGGGCGCATCCTTGGCGCAGAGCGTGTCCCCGGTGTGCGTGTGCGCGAGCTTGGTGACGACGCCGATGTCACCGGCGACCACCTCGGGGACCGTGACGATCGCCTTGCCGTTCGGTTGACCCAGCTGCGCGAACCGCTCCTCCTGGCCGGTGCGTGCGCTGAGCGGATGCGTGTCGCCGCGCATCGTCCCGCGCAGCACCTTGAAGAACGACACCCTGCCGAAGGTGTCGACGGTCGTCTTGAAGACCTGCGCGACGAGCTTGCCGTTCGGGTCACAGTCGAGCTGTATCTCATCGCCCTTCGGGCCGGCACCGGTTCGCGTGCGCTCATTGGGCCCGGGGAGATACCGGACGATGCTGTCGAGCACGAGCGACGCGCCCTTCTCGCCGGCCACGGCGGAGCAGAGGATCGGCACCAGCGACCCGCGTGCGGTGGCAGCGTGGAGTGCCGTGCGCACCTCGTCGTCGGTGAGCTCAGTGCCCTCGAGGTATTTCTCGAGCAGCGCGTCGTCACTCTCGGCCGCGGCGTCGACGAGTGCCGCATGCGCGCGCTCGATCTCCGCGCTCATCTCGTCGGGAACCGCCGCGTCGGTCGCGCGTCCATGCTCGTCGAACTCGTGGGCGCGATCGTCGACGAGGTCGACGTAGCCGCGGAAGCCGTCCGCCGCCCCGATCGGCACGGCCACAGCGATCGGCGTGCGGGCGAACGCCTCACGAAGCGCGTCGACGGTGGCCTCGTACGCCGCGTTCTCCTTGTCCATGCGGTTCACGACGATGAGCGCAGGGACGCCGGCGGCCTTGATCATCTCCCAGGCCATCTCGGCGCCGACCTGCACGCTGCCGGTCGCCGCAACCACGAGGACCGCCGCGTCGGCGACGGCGAGCGCCTCCACGACCTCGCCCGCGAAGTCCTGGAAGCCGGGCGCGTCGATGAGGTTGACCCGGTAACCGTCCCAGTCGCAGTGCGCGATCGACAGGCCGATGCTCATCGAGTGGCGCTGCTCCTCCGGCTCGAAGTCGAACAGCGAGGTCCCAAGCTCGGTCGACCCCATGCGCTGCGTCGCGCCGGCGGTGTGGAGCAGAGCCTCACAGAGGGTCGTCTTGCCGTCGTGGCTGTGTCCGACGACGGCGACGGTTCGAATGCGATCAGGCGTCGGCATGGTGAATGAACTCCAGAGAGAACTCCCGGACCGAAGGAGACGAATGGTAGCCGCTCGCACCGCCCCTTCTGGGCCGCGTCAGCGGTTCCAGGGCCGGGCCACCACGAGCACGCTTTCCGACGCCGGGGATCCGGCCTCTCGTGTCCAGCCCTCGTAGATGGCGACGACCCGAAGCCCGCCGCGCCCGAAGAGGGCCGGAATCGATCCGAACGGGCACAGCCAGGCGCTCGTCTGCCGGACCGAGACGGTGCCGTCGTCGAAGACCGCGACGTCGCGCAGCACGTAGGTGTGGCGGCGCTGGTCGTAGACGGAGTCGCC
>DATLRX010000060.1:0-48433 GCA_035534435.1 Candidatus Acidiferrales bacterium | reverse complement strand
GCCTCCCGGCGTGCGCGACGCCTCGTTCCGCCCAACTCACGCCGGCAGCAGGGCTTGCACACCGTTGCCTCGAGAACCCAGGTCCTCGTCGAGCGCGGCCCGGCCGCCGTGGTGAGCGCGATCCGTCGCGATCGCGATCTGCGGCGCGCCATAGGCGTCGCTGACACAGTCGCGGCACGGCGGCGGCAGTACCGCGCGTGGTTGGCGCAACACACGCCGGCCGCCGGCGAGCTGGCGCGCATTCGCAGGGAGGCGGAGGCGCTCACCGATCCAATGGTCATCAGCGTTGTCATGCCGGTGCACGACCCGCAGGAGGCGTCGCTGGTCGCGGCGATCCGTTCGGTGCTGGCGCAGACCTACCCGCACCTCGAGCTCTGCATCGCGGACGACGCGTCAACGCAACCGTACGTCCGCTCAGCGCTCGAGCGCGCAGCACGCGACCCGCGTGTACGGGTCCTGTACCGCGATGTGCGCGGTGGTATCGCGGCGGCATCCAACTCAGCGCTCGGATCGGCGACCGGTGACTTCGTCGCATTCCTCGACCACGACGACGTGCTGCGCCCGCATGCCCTTTCCGCGGTGGCCGGGTATCTCCGCTCCCACGCAGACGCCGATGTCGTCTACTCGGACGAGGACAAGCTGCTTCCCGAAGGGGGGCTCGGCGCACCGGCGTTCAAGCCGGACTTCTCCCCGGACCGCCTGCTGGGCGAGAACTACATCAACCATCTGGCGGCGATGCGCCGCTCGCTGGTCACGGAGGTCGGCGCGCTGCGCGAAGGCTTCGACGGCAGCCAGGACCACGACCTCGTGTTGCGTGTGACCGAGCGAGCGCGGCACGTCGGGCACATCGCGGACGTGCTCTACGCGTGGCGGATGGCGCCGGGGTCGACCGCCGTCGCGGCGGATCGGAAACCGCTTGCGCAGGAAGCAGGACGGCGCGCCGTCGACGACGCGCTCCGTCGCCGCGGTGTCGAAGCGCGCGTCGAGTCGGGCCCGAGTCCAGGGTTGTACATTCCACGCTACGCGCTGACCGGTGATCCGCGCGTCGACATCCTTGTCGTCTCACGTTCCGGCGGGTCGGACGTCGACGAATGCGTGCAGAGCATCGAGCTGCAGACGACGTACTCGAACCGGCAGGTCATCGTCGTGCACGCGGGTGAGCGGGTCGCGGATTCGATCAACGCCGCCTCGAAGGCAGCCTCAGGAGAGCACGTGGTGCTGCTCGACGCGTCGGTGCGTGTCATCACCCCCGAGTGGCTGCAGATCATGCTCGAGCTCAGTCAGCGCGACGAGATCGGCGCCGTCGGTGCCCGGCTGCGCTACCCGGACGGTGCCGTCGCGCACGAGGGGATCGTCCTCGGACGTCTCGGGATCGCGGACAACGTCGACCAGGTGCTGCGCGTCATCAAAGAGGCGAGTGCGGTCTCGGGCGCATGCCTGATGACGAGGCGCACGGTGTTCGAGCGTGTGGGAGGCCTTGATCCCATCTACCGGCGCGCGCTTCTCGACGTGGACTACTGCCTGCGTATCCGTCAGCTCGGGCTCCGCGTGCTCTGCACCCCGCTTGCGGAGTTGACGTGGGGAGATGCGGAGCGGGGCGGGACCGAGGACGGGAGTGGCTGGGATGCGCGCACGTTCACCGAGCGATGGCGAAGCTCCGAAACACTTCCCGATCCCTATCTGAACGCCAACGTGCTCTGGCCGAATCCACTCAGCCTCCGTCTGGGCTGAGGTCGGACACCCCTCACGCAGTCGTAACCGAAACCGCGCCGGCATCTGGGTCATCGCTTTCGATCATGTTGGGATACACGAGCGAACCAGGAGGCATGGGGATTCAGGTGCGAACACGCAGTCACGCGCACAGCAAGGAGCGTGCCTCCCCGCCGCTCGTTGCGGCGCTCATCCTCTCGGCAGCCCTCTGGCTCCCCAACGCGACCCAGGCGGCCGCCGCACCACCGGCGCGGACCCCGTGTGGTCCGACAACTCCCGCGAGTGCCGCATGCCCAGCCGTGTCAGGCGCCGCGCGTCTCGCGTTCGCCGCGAACCTGAAACGGGCGGCCGCTGAGCGCGTGCCCACGCCGGTCTGCGGGGCGCCGCCGCCGGGACACGCCCGGTGCTTCGCAGACGAGGTTGCCAATGTGGCTGGGTCGCCGGCGCCGGGATGTCTCGCGGGAGGGAACCAGGCCTACGATCCCTGCGATCTCCAGAGTGCATACGCGTTGCCGTCGGCGACCAACGGCACCGGCCGGACCGTCGCTGTCGTCGATGCATTCGACGACTCGAACGCGGAGTCCGACCTGGCCGTCTATCGCAGCACCTTCGGTCTGCCGCCGTGCACGACGGCCAATGGGTGCTTCCGCAAGGTCGACCAGACCGGTGGCACGAACTACCCACCGCCGCCGCCCGCCGGAGACAACTGGGTCCCCGAGATCGGCCTCGACCTTGACATGGTCTCGGCGATCTGTCCGAACTGCCACATCATCCTTGTGGAGGCTGACGCCGACGACGGCAACCTGTATCTCGCGGAGGACGAGGCTGCCCTCCTCGGTGCCACTGAGATCACGAACAGCTGGGGCGGAGGGGAGGGATCCGACGAGACCACCGTCGACCCGTACTTCGACCACCCGGGCATCGCGATCACCGCGTCCACCGGGGACAGCGGTTACGGCGTGTCATACCCGGCCGCATCTCCATACGTGACCGCCGCAGGTGGCACCTCGTTGATGCCCGCAACGAACGCCCGAGGATGGACTGAGACGGCTTGGAATGGCGCCGGCAGTGGGTGCTCGCAGGTCGAAACGCAGCCGGTGTGGCAGGCGGCCAACATCAACGTCAAGTCCCGGTGCGCAAAGCGGGCGGACGCGGACGTCTCGGCCGTCGCAGACATCAACACCCCCGTGTACTCGTACGACAGCACCGGGGGCGGATGGATCGAGGTCGGGGGCACGAGCGTCGCCTCGCCGATCATCGCGTCGGTCTACGCGCTCACCACGTCGGGGCAGACCAACGGCGCGAGCTACATCTACGGCCACACGTCCGGGCTCAACGACGTCACCGGCGGCAGCAACGGAAGCTGCGGAGGCGTCGACCTGTGCACCGCAGGCACGGGCTGGGACGGCCCGACAGGGCTCGGCACGCCTGACGGCACCACCGCCTTCGGTGTCGGCGTCCCGATCATCCGATCCGTGACACCGGCGTCCGGGCCGGTGGCCGGCGGTCAGGTGATCACCGTGGCCGGAACCGGCTTCGCCGCCGGAATGACGGTCACGATCGGTGGCACCGCCGTCACGCCCTCGAATGTCTCATACACATCGTTCACGCTGACGACGCCGGCAGAGGCGGCGGCCACAGTCGATGTGCGGGTCACCACCTCTGGTGGGACGAGCGCGCTCAGCGCCGCCGACAGCTACAGGTATGTGGCACCCGCGAACTACGACCCGCTCACCCCGTTCCGGATCCTGGACACGAGATCCGGGGCACCGATCGGACCAGACTCCAGCCGGACGGTTCAGATCACCGGCGTTGGCTCGATCCCGACAGCGGCGGTGGCGGTGGTGCTGAACGTCACCGAGGTGAACGGCACGGCGCCAAGCCTGCTGACCGTGTACCCCGCCGGGACGCCAAGGCCGGTCGCGTCGAACTTGAATTTCAACGCAAGGACAACGACGCCGAACCTCGTGACGGTGACGCTCGGCGCAGGCGGCGGCGTGGTCATCTACAACGCCGCGGGAAGCGTGGACGTGGTCGCCGATGTCGAGGGCTACTTCGAACCGCCGCCATCACCGACTCCGGCCGGTGAGTTCCATCCCATCAATCCGGTCCGGGTGTGCGATACGCGGAGCACCACGACGGCGGCCAGCGCGTGCAAGACGCATGGCGAGTTGAAAGCCGGCATCCCGATGCTCGTCACCGTCACGACCGGGAACCACATTCCCGGCGATGGGACGGCCGAAGCAGCCGTCCTCAACCTCACCGGGGTGCTCGGGTCCGCCGCGACGTTCGTCAGCGTCTATCCCCCGGCGTCGAACGGCACCTGCGGAAACCCCGGTGTCTCCACGCTCAACATCCTGGCCAACGCGGTCGAAGCCAACCGGGTGATGGTCGCACTCGGGCCGGGCCCGAGCGGACCTGGCACGGCGGTCTGCGTCTTCGCGTCAGCCGGCACGATCAACGTCCTTCTCGATGCCAACGGCTGGTTCGGCATGGCGTCGGCGGCTCCCGGGTATCAGTACCAGGCGATCGTGCCCAGCCGGATCTGCGATACCCGAGGGACGTCGGCCGGATGCGCCGCGGGGTCGATCGGCGCCGGGCTGAGCCTCGCGCGCCTGGTCACCGTCGACGGCAAGGGCGGTGTGCCGTCGACAACCAGCGGCACGATCGTGCGGGCCGTGATCGCCAACCTGACGGCGGTGAGCCCGAGCCGGGGAACCTATCTGGTGGCGTACCCGGCCAACCAGACGACCCTGCCCAGCGCGTCGGACGTCAACGTGGTCGCCGGGGCGATCCTCCCGAATCTCGTCGTGGTGCAACTCGACACGAGCGGAGACACGCACAATGGCGACCTGGACCTGTTGAATAGCGTCGGCAGTGTCAATGCGGTCATCGATATCGAGGGCTGGTTCCAGTAGGTATGGCGTGGATGGCGGTGCTCCCCGAGATGGAAGGGGTGCTCAACACGATGGCTTCGCGGCCGCTTGCCGAGCGACTCGGTCCGATCGACGGCGTCATGGTCAAGACGTTCCGGAAATGGACGGACCAGCGCGGGTACTTCATCGAACAACTCAAGCGTGGGGATCTCGATGACCAGGGGCGGCCGTTCGTGCCTGATCACGCGTTCGCGCAGATGTCGCGCAGCCTTGCCTATGCTCGCGGTGGCAACCCGCCGGAGCTGATCAAGGCGTTCCACTGGCACAAGCGTCAGTGGGACTACTGGGACATCGTTCAGGGCGACGCCCGCGTCGCGCTCGTCGACCTGCGCCGCGATTCGCCCACCGCGGGACGGATCCAGATCGTGATGCTCGGAGAGAACGCGCCGCGCATGGTGGCGATCCCACCGCTCGTCGCACACGGGTATCAGTGCCTGTCGAGCCGCGACGTCATCCTCAACTACTACGTCACCGAGCCCTACGACCCCGACGATCCGGATGAGGGGCGGATCGCCTGGAACGACGCGCGTATCGGCTTCGACTGGACGATCGAGAACATCTGACGTGCGATTGCTGGTGACCGGAGGGGCGGGCTTCATCGGCAGCGAGTTCGTGCGCATGACGCTTCGCGATCATCCGGAGGACTCGGTGATCGTGCTCGACAAGCTCACGTACGCGGGGAACGAGCGCAACCTCGAGTCGGTGCGCGACAACGGGCGCTTCCGCTTCGTGCGCGGCGATATCTGTGACGCCGCAACGGTCAACGAGCTCGCGAACGAATCCGACGTGATCGTCAACTTCGCCGCCGAGTCGCACGTGGATCGGTCGCTCGAGGCGCCCGGGCAGTTCATCCTGACCGACGTGTACGGCACATTCGTGCTCATGGACGCCGCCCGCACACACAAGCACGAGCGATTCCTGCAGGTGAGCACCGACGAGGTCTACGGCGAGGTGAGCAGCGGTCACAGCGTCGAAGACGACCCGCTGCAGCCACGCAGCCCGTACAGCGCCAGCAAGGCGGGTGGAGAGCTGCTGGTGCAGGCCTATCGAACCTCATACGGATTTCCGGCCATCGTGACCCGCGGATCCAACACCTTCGGCCCGTACCAGTATCCCGAGAAGATCATTCCGCTGTTCATCACGAACGCGATCGACGATCGTCCACTCCCGATCTACGGAGATGGTGGCGCCGTCCGCGACTATCTCCATGTCGAGGACCACGCGCGCGGCATCGACCGGGCGCTCCGCGACGGTGTGGTGGGCATCGACTACAACATCGGCGCCGGCGGCGAGACCAGCGGCATCACGGTCGCCGACACCGTACTGCGTCTGCTCGGCAAGCCCGACTCGCTGAAGCAATTCGTCCGGGATCGTCCCGGTCACGACCGGCGTTACGCGGTGGACTCCGCGCGGCTTCGAGGCATCGGCTGGCAGCCTCAGATCGCGTTCGAGGAGGGGATGCAGCGCACCGTTGCGTGGTTCGTCGCTCACGAGGACTGGTGGCGGCCGCTGAAATCCGGTGAGTTCTGGGAGTTCTACCAGCGCAACTACAAGCCCGCGGAATCCGGTATCGCCCCATAGCCCACACCTGCCGCACGGCGTTCGGGGCCACGACCGATGCGCTATCATCCCTTCGCGACGAGGGCACACGCGCCAAGAGTCAGTTCGCGAACGCCCTGCGGGATGGATGCACTTGCCAGACACGGCACAACGCTGGCGCACCGGCGTCACCGGGCGAGGTTCGATCGAGACGTTGCGGACGGTAGTCGTCATGCCCGCGTACAACGCGGCGAAGACGCTCGAGGCCACCATCGACCGGATTCCTCCGGGCGTCGTCGATACGATCATCCTCGTCGACGACGGCAGCGCTGACGACACTGCGAAGCTCGCCGCGTCGCTCGATCTCGTCGTCATCAAGCATCCCCACAACGCCGGCTACGGTGCCAATCAGAAGACCTGCTACATGGAGGCGCTGCGCGACGGCGCCGACGTCATCGTCATGCTGCACCCGGACGGCCAGTACGACCCTGCGATCCTCAGCGACATGGTCGAGGTGATCGGCAGCGGCCGTGCCGATGTCGTGCTCGGATCGCGCTTTCTCAAGCCCGGCGGCGCGCGCGCGGGAGGGATGCCCTGGTGGAAGCGGCTGGCCAACAAGTCGTTGACCGGTTATGAGAATCGCGTGCTCGGGCTCGGGCTTTCCGAGTACCACACCGGCTATCGCGCGTACAGCCGGAAGTTCCTCACCACCGTCCCGTTCCTGCGCAACTCGAACGATTTCGTCTTCGACACGCAGATCCTCACGCAGGCCGCGGCATTCAACTTCAAGGTCGCCGAGGTGCCGGTGACGACGCGGTATTTCGACGATGCGTCATCGGTCAACTTCCGCACGTCGATGGTGTACGGGTTGAAAACCGTCTGGAACGTGAATCGCTACGCGTTGCATCGCGCGGGACTGCGATCCCGCCGCTACTCGCGCTGAGCCGGGCTCCGCACCGCATAGATCGCGATCGTCGCGCTGCGTCGCGCGGTCGCGGCAAGCGGCGCGAGCATCGCCGCCGCGACGGTGAGCGGCGCGGCGAGGCCCACCGCGATCACCGCTGAAAGCGCTCCGCTCCTTCCCTCACGCAGGCGCGCCTCCGATTTGCGCAGGACGTCGTAGAGCAGATTCGGGGGAAGGCCGAGCCGGTTCTCCATCGTCTGCACGAAGCTGAACAGGTCGTACTCCGGGAAGAAGTACGTGACCTTCACGGTCTCGAACCCGGCGACGCCGAGCATCGTTCCAAGCGTCCTCGGTGTGAAGTGGACGAGATGTCGCGGCACATCCAGGTGAAACCACTTGTCCCGCCCGATCCGCGCTTCAGGGGACCCGAAATTCGGCACCGAGATGAGCAGGATCCCCCCGGGCCGCAACAACCGCGCGATGCCGGAGATGGTCAGCTGCGGGGAGTGGAGGTGCTCGGCGACGTGCCACAGCACGACGGTGTCGAACGTCGCGCCCTCGGCCACGAGCTCGTCGACGTCCTGGGCTCGGACATCGAGGTGGAAGACGTCACGCGCCTGCTGCGCCGCTGACGGTGACCGCTCGGTCCCGCGCGTGGTCCAGCCTCGCAGACGCATCTGGTTGAGGAGCACGCCGGGCCCACACCCGATGTCGAGCACGCTCCCGACGCCGCCGAGCAAGCGCTCGATTGAGCGGATCCGGCTGCGGTGCACGAGTCCGAGCACGCGATCCAAGCCCCCGCGATATCGCTTGGTGGTGCTGTGATATCCACGCGGGTAGTAGCGATCCAGCTCGGCCGGGGACGGCGCGGGAACCGTCTGCGCGAGGTCGCATTCCGCGCAGCGCGCGATGGTGAACCGGTCGCCGGTGGCGGGGTCGTCGGCGTCGAAGAGCCGCACCAGCGCGGGGCTCGGATGCCCGCATGCCGTCGCCGCGCTCATCCGTTCAAGGCGATTGCGGCGGGGCGCGCCCATGCGTCCGGCTCGATGAGCGCGAGCGCCAGTCCGGCGAGGATCAGCACACCGCCGGCGATGGTTGCAAGACCGGGAACGGCGCCGAAGAACGCGAGCGCGAGCAGCGCGGCGAGCGGCGGCTCCCCGAGGAACGACACCGAGACGAGCAGGACCTGCACATGGCGGAGCGCCCAGTTGTACACGGTGTGACCACCGAGGGTGCAGACGACGGCGAGTCCGGCACAGGCCAGTGCGACCCTCGGCGACGGGAGGTGCGCGCTCCCGCCTGCAATGGCTGTTCCCGCTCCGATCACGCAGACGACGGCATAGACCGCGGCCGAGTACCCCGCCACGCCCAGCTCAGAGCGGACACCACGACCGATGAGCAGATACCCGGCGAGGCACACGGCACCTCCGATCGCGAGCAGGTCGCCGAGGAACGCGTGGGTGTCGATCCGGAAGTCGCCGGCGCACGTCACCACCATGCCGATCAGCGCGACGGCCACGGCGACGAACGTGCGGCGCGACACGCGCTCACCGAGCAACCGCCTCCCGAGCGGCGTGACGATGATCGGGTGCACCGAGACGAGGAGCACGCTCGCGGCGATGGACGTGTACTGGAGGGATGCCGTCCAGAGCAGGAAATGACCTGCAAGCAGCGCGCCACTGACGAGCACGAGCGAAACCTGCGTGCGTCCCCGGGGCATGACGTGCCGGCGGATATCGCGAAGCACCCAGGGCGCCAGCAGAAACGCCGCCATGCCCATGCGCAGCCAGACGATGGTGGCGGCGTCGTCACCGGCGAATCTGATGAGGATGGCGGAGAAGGACACGGCCACCGTCGCGACGACGAGCGCGACACCGGGCGCCGGCGTGCGCTCGCGAGCCGTGGCGACGCTCACCGGCGCCGCTCGCGCTCCCGGGCTCTCAGCAGCTCGGTGTAGCCACCGAGGACCTCGCGGATGCCGCCGTCCTCGATCGCCCACGTGCGTGTGGCGACGGCATCGATCAGGGCGCGGTCGTGGGTGACCAGCACCATCGCGCCCGGGTATTTCACCAATGCCGCCTCGAGCACCTCCTGCGCTGGAATGTCGAGGTGGTTCGTGGGCTCGTCGAGCAGCAGCAGGTTCGTCTCCTCGATGGCGAGCTTGCCCATCATCAGGCGGGCTCGCTCACCGCCGCTCAGGTCGCCGACGAGCTTGAGGGTGTCGTCGCCGCTGAAGAGCAGCGATCCCAGCAGCGTCCTCGCGCGCTCCTCGCCCACGGGGTGTGTGGCGAGCAGGTCGGCAAGCACGGTGCGTTCGTCGTCGCCCGCCGGAACGTCGGCGGCGCCGTGCTCCGTGGACTGCCCGAGGTCCTGCCGGTACAGGCGGCGGACGCTCCGAGGGCCGAGGGTGAGCGTTCCCTCGAGTGGAGGCAGATCGCCCGCCAAGGTGTGGAGGAGCGTCGACTTGCCGCTGCCGTTCGGTCCCAGGACGGCGATGCGGTCGCCGGGAACGATCGTCAGCGGGGGCACGATGAGCAGCGGCTCGTCGCGGCCGATGATCAGGCCGACTCCTTTGAGCGTCACCCGTGACGCGGGTGCGCTCGCGAAACGAAGCCGGGGCCTGCGGTCGACCGTCGGTGGCTCGACCCGCTCCAGGCGGTTGAGCCGTGTCTGACGGCCGCGCGCCTCGCGCGCACGCTGGCCCGCCTTGTACTTGCGGATGAACTCCTCCTGGTGGTCGATGTACGCCTTCTGTGCCGCGAACTCCCGCCGGCGCCGCTCGCGGCGCTCGACGCGCAGCTTCGTGTACTGCGTGTAGTTGCCGGGGTAGTCCTCGATGGTGCCGCCGGCAACCTCGATCACCTGCGTGCACACATTGTCGAGAAAGCGCCGGTCGTGGGACACGAGTACGAATGCGGTCGACACACCCTTCATGAAGTCCTCGAGCCACTCGATCGCGGTGAGGTCGAGATGGTTGGTGGGCTCGTCGATGAGGAGGAGATCGGCGTCCTGCACGAGCAGCTTCGCAAGTTCCAGACGGCGTTTCTGGCCGCCGCTCAGCTGTGATGGATGGCGCTGCTGCGTCGCGGTGTCGAGACCCAGCCCACCGAGCGCCTCGCGCGCGTTGGCCTCGAGCTCATAGCCGCCCTGGTCGATGTAGCGGTGCTGAACATCGCCGTAGCGCTGCAGCAGCTGCGCGGCATCCGGCCGCGCGCTGTCGGCGAGCAGTGGCTCGAGCGTGGTCATCTCGTGGTGCATTGCCGCGAGGTCTTCGCGCGACGCCATGACCTCATCCAGGATCGTCTCCGCGACCGGTTCCGGCGCGTCCTGGGGGAGGTAGCCGATGCGCAGCCCGCGCTGGCGCTCGACCTCCCCGGTGGTCGGCTCGCGCGCGCCGCTGATGAGCGTGAGCAGCGTCGTCTTGCCGGCGCCGTTGGCGCCGACGACGGCAATGCGTTGACGTGTTTCGATGCGGAAGGTCACACCGTCGAGCACGCTCTCTGCACCGAAGGCGACGCCGACGTCGCGGAGGCTGACCAGGGACACGGGCCGCTACTGCCCTGTCGCACCCTCGCGGGCGACGATGCGCCTCACGATGGCGACCGACGACGCGTACGTCGAGTCCATGCCGAAGTACGAGAGGCCCCGCGCGCCGAGGGTGCGTGCCTGCGTGTACGGGGTGTCCGACCCGTAATGGATCACGCCGAAATCGATCGGCAGCTTGGAGAAGCTGATCGGCTCGCCGGTCGGGTATCGCGCAGGCTGGGTCATCTCGTACACGGCGTTGCAGTATGGACCGGCCTCCATCTCGACCACGGTGAATGCCTCGCGGTAGTAGAAGTCCAGGTAGCCGCGATTCTGCAGAAAGGTTCCCTTCACGCTGACCGCGCGCTGATTGTCGAGACCGCTTCCGAAGCGCAGGTACGGCGCGATGTCCGAGACCGAGAAGGCGTTGTCGAGCCAGAAGGTCGATCTGCTGTGCTCGTCGTGGATGACGCTGCTGATCATCACGTCGCCGACGTCGGCGTTGAGCGTGGCGGCCTTTCCGAGGATGTACACGCCGCGAAGCTCAACCGTTTCGGCGATCTCGCGGAGGATGTTGTACGCGGCGAGACCGAGTGGGTAGTCGATGTTGACGATCACCGCCCGGCTCGCGGCAAGCGCCGCGGTGTCGACGGGAAGCAGACGCTCGTCGAAGCGTGCCGGAGCGAGGCGGTCGAGCGGCACGACCTGCGCCGCCACGTCGAGCGCCGTGCGGCTCGTGACGTTGAGCGCGCCGGCATCGCGTTCTTCACGCCGGAGAGCGGCGCGCTCGGAGTCAGGGAGCAGTCGGAGGCGCTCGCGGGCGGCGTAGTACAGGAAGTTGTTCCAGTGGCCCTGGGCGGTCCCATCGCGAAAGCGCTGCAACTCCTCGCGCAGCTCGTCCGTACCGTCGCGCTCGACCGCCACGGTGAGCTCCTCGGCGTGACGCGGGGCGACACCGGTGAGGAGGTTGGCGATCGCGTGCGAGTTGCTGCTCACGAAATAGACGGGGCGGTCGAGGAGCGACTCGGACCGCATGAGGCCGGTGACCTGCTGCCACCAGCGACGGGTGACGCGCGCATAGCCGATCTGCGTGCCGCCGAGCATGCGCACCCGCAGCGACATCGCGTGCTCCGTGATGGCGTCGAGCCGGACGCCGAAGCCGGCACCCCAGATGTCGTGCAGCTGCGACCAGTCGTCCTCGAGGCCACCGCAGGCGGCCGCAAGCGCCTTCGGGGTGGCCTGCCCGATGCCCTCGATGGCGGCGCCGCGGATGGCCACGCGTAGCTTCTTGCACTCGATCTGGAGCGCGACCATCGTCGGGATCAGGTCGTCGACGTCGGAGGCGCTGGCGATCAGCACCGCCAGCGTCCCGTCGCCGTTGTCGTACCAGCGCCGGCGGCGGCCCGGTGCGCTCACCTCCGTCCACTCGCTGAAGGGTGGATAGCCTCGCTGCGCGAAGACCTCCGCCGACTGGCCCATCACCACGCGCCGCGCGGCAAGGATGGCGTCCGGGAGCCGCCGCACGGCGTACAGGAGCGCGCCGAGGTCGAGGTCGGCCGATCCGGCGAGGGGATGCAGGCTCGACCCCATCGCCTTGTGCGAGTGCTCGAAAACGCGCAACTGGGTCTCGCCGCTGCTCCGCAGGATGGTGGTGTACGTCCGGTGATAGACCTCCACCGCATCGACGAGCGCGGTCTCCTCGGAGGCCGGTTGCGCGCGGTTGAGGCTCGCGAACGGAGGCTGGGCAGCCGCACCGCCTCCCAGTTCGTGTGACGCCATCACGGCCATTGTCGCCGCTGACGCTACGGCGGGAGCGTCGGGCTGGCTATCCTGCCCCGGCCGTGGGACGAACCGCCGTGACCGGATCCGTCGCCTTCGACACCATCATGGTGTTCAAAGGCCGGTTCGGCGACCACATCCTTCCCGAGCAGACGCACGTGCTCAACGTCGCCTTTCTCGTGGGCCAGCTCGAGCGGCGCCGCGGCGGCACCGCATCGAACATCACCTACACGATGGCGCTGCTCGGCGAGCACCCCCTTCTGTGCGCCGCGGTCGGCGCTGACGACTTCGCCGCCTTTGAAGCGGCGCTGGTGGCCGAGGGCGTGGACACGTCGGGGGTGCTGCATTGCGAGGGCATCGACACTGCGACGGCGTTCATCACCACCGACCTCGGCGGCAACCAGATCACCGCGTTTCATCCCGGTGCGATGACGCGGGCCGCGGGCGTCGACCTCAGCGTGCTGGGCGACATCTCCGAGGTCGTCGTCGGCGCCGATGACGCCGGCGCGATGGGCCTGCACATCGAGCAGGCGAGCGCCATGGGCGCCCGGCTCGTGTTCGCGCCGGCACAGCAGATCCCGGCGATGCCCGACGACGTGTTGCGTGCGGGTCTCGAGCGGGCGTGGCTCGTCGCCGGCAACGACTACGAGATGGAGATGATCCGCGAGCGCACCGGACTGTCGGTCGAGGAGCTCAGCACCGGACGCATGGTGGCCGTGACGAGAGGGGCGTCGGGGAGCGAGATCCACGATCCCCGCGGCGTCACCGTCATCCCGCCTGCCCGGGTGGACGAAGCCGTCGACCCGACGGGGGCCGGAGACGCCTACATCGCGGGGCTGCTCACCGGTTTCCGCGCCGGCGCGCCCATCGACGTCGCCGGGCGTATGGGATCGCTGGCCGCCGCATATGTGGTCGTGGAACGCGGGCCGCAGACGCATCATTTCGACCCGGCGTCGTTTCGCGCCCGCTATGCGGCGACGTTCGGCGCCGAGCCAGGCCTCGATGTTTGAGCTGGGAGGTAGAGTGAGCTGACATGGAAGATGCAGTCATCGTCAGCGCTGTGCGCACCCCGGTCGGCACGTTCGGCGGCGTGTTCGTCGATGTTCCCGCCACCCGGCTCGGCGCGATCGCCGTGGAAGAAGCCCTGCGCCGGGCGGGCATCGACACCGTCGACGAGGTGCTCATGGGCAATGTGCTCCAGGCGGGGCTCGGCATGAACACCGCGCGCCAGGCATCCATCGGCGCAGGTCTTGCTGACGATGTGCCCGCGACGACGATCAACAAGGTGTGCGGCAGCGGCCTCAAGACGGTTGCCCTTGCTGCGCAGGCGATTCGCGCGGGGGATGCGCAGTGCCTGGTGGCCGGTGGTATGGAGAACATGTCGCGAGCGCCGTACCTGATGGAGAACGGCCGCTACGGCTACCGGCTCGGCCATGGGCAGCTCGTCGACGAGATGATCCGCGACGGGCTGTGGTGCGCGTTGGAGGATTGCCACATGGGCACCACGGCGGAGAACATCGCGCGCGAGTACGAGGTCACGCGAGAAGACCAGGACGCGTTCGCCGCCGGGTCGCAGCAGAAGGCCGAGGCTGCCATCAAGGGCGGTCGATTCGCGGACGAGATCGTCGCGGTTCCCGTGCCGCGCAAGAAGGAGCAGGTCCTCGTCGATACCGACGAGCATCCACGCGCCGGAACGACTGCGGAATCCCTGGCCGCGCTGCGCGCGGCGTTCGCCAAGGACGGCACCGTGACGGCGGGAAATGCCAGTGGCATCAACGATGGTGCTGCCGCCGTGGTCGTCATGAGCGCGTCGCGTGCAAAGGCGGAGGGCCGCGTGCCGCTCGCGCGGATTCGCGGCTACTCGAGCGCGGGTGTGGCTCCGCGGGTCATGGGAATGGGCCCGGTGCCCGCCGTCCGCGCGGCGCTGGAGAGGGCCGGCGTCACGCTGCACGACATCGACCTCTTCGAGCTCAACGAGGCGTTCGCGGCGCAGGCTGTCGCCGTCGGTCGTGAGCTCGCCGTTCCCGAGGACAAGCTCAACGTCAACGGGGGCGCCATCGCCATCGGCCACCCGATCGGCGCCAGTGGGACGCGCATCCTCGTCACGCTCCTGCACGAGATGCAGAAGCGCGATTCGCAGCTCGGGATCGCCGCGCTCTGCATCGGCGGCGGTCAGGGCATCGCGATGGTGCTGGAGCGCAGCTAGTCAGGTGGCGCTGGGCTCGATGCCCGCGAAGAGATCGGTCTCCGGCAGCACCGCGGGCTTGCGCGACATCCCGAGCTGGAAGTACTCGTCGGCGAACTGCTTGAGGACGTCGTCGGGCATGCTGAGCTGTGGCCAGTCGTCTGAGATCTGACTGCGATGCGCGCGCAGGGCGTCGCGCTTGCGCCCGATGACGTCGACGGTGTCGATGGTCGCCGCAACCTCCACGTCGGGCGTGAGGAAGTCCATCTCGTCGGGGTTCGTCTCGCCGAACGGGGGATCGATCCCCGCCGCCTTCGCCATCGCGACCATGCGCTCGAACGTCGACCGTGGGAACGCCGTGTAGTAGAGCTTCTGAACACGCCAGGGCTCGCCCGCCTCCTTGTACATCGCCTTGAGGCGCGACGCCTCCACCGCGAGCAGTGTCGCCCGGTGAGCCTGGATGTGATCGGGGTGGCCGTACCCGCCGTTTCCGTCATAGGTGACGACAACATGCGGTCGGAAACGCCGGATCAGGGTGACGATCTTTCCTGTCGCCTCGTCGATCGGCGCCATCCAGAATGCGTCGGGAAGCTGGTTGGTGGGTGTTCCGGCCATCCCCGAGTCGCCGTAGCGCAGGAACTCCACCTCGTCGACGTGGAGGATGCGACACGCTTCGCGCAACTCGGCCTCGCGTATCTCGGCGAGACGAGGACGCGTGGTCTCCTCGGGCATGTTCGGATCGACGATCGTCGCCAGCTTGCCGTCGGTGCAGCACACGACACATGTGCGCACGCCACGATCGGCATAGGTTGCGAGTGTGCCGCCCATCGTGATCGTCTCGTCGTCGCAGTGCGCGTGCACCGCCATGAGGCGCAGCCCTGCTTCTGCCATCACTCCTCGACGACGGTGACCGAACGCATCGCATCGTTCTGGCGGATGGTGCCCACGACGTCCATCCCCTTCACCACCTGCCCGAAGAGGTTGTACGCCTTGGCGAGCTTGTGGCGGTCGTCGACCGTGCAGATGAAGAACTGCGAGCCGTTGGTGTTCGGCCCTGAGTTGGCCATCGCCACGGCGCCGGGCTCGTACTCGCCCTGCACCGGTTCGTCGTCGAAGCGGTAGCCGGGCCCTCCGCGTCCGGTGCCCTCGGGGCAGCCACCCTGGATGACGAAGTCATCCACGACGCGATGGAAGGTCAGCCCGTCGTAGAACCCCTCGCGGGCGAGGAAGACGAAGTTGTTGACCGACTTCGGCGCACGCGCCGGGTCCAGCGCGATGACGATCTCACCGCGGTCGGTGGCGATGGTCGCGACATATCGATGAGCAGGATCGATGACCTGCTCGGCGGCGGTGTATTTCTTGGACATTCGAGGCAGTCTACCCGGGGGGCCCGGATGGACTGCCTCGTGGCCGCACGGGTCAGAGGGGGATGCTGGTGCCGGTCGCGGCTGCGGGGGAGGGTGTCGAAGACGGCGTCGGCGCGGACGCCTTGGGGAAGCCACCGAAACGCACGCGGATGTAGCTGCTCAGGTTCGTGTTCATGAGCTTGCTGATGCCTGCCATCGCGGCGGCGCTGAGAGTGGTCTCCTGCGCTGTCGTGATCTTGCCGTCGGTTTCAGCCTTGCTGAGCCGCGCGGTGACCTTGGCCATCACGGCGCTCTCGACCGCCTGGGCCTTGGATCCGTCGATCTGGGCCAGGGTCTCGCCGTTGAGAAGGTCCTTGAGAATGGTCACGCGGCTCAGGCCGGTCTCCTTGACGGAGGTACGGAACAGGGCCAGAGCGATGCGACGCGCGGCAACGGCCTTTGCGCCCGGGTGCTTTGCGGTCGCGGCCGGGGACGGCGTCGTGGCCGCCGTGGTGGCGGCACTCCCCGAAATACCGGCCGCGAGTGCGGGGACGATTGCCACGGTCGCGATGCCCGCAACTGCGACGACCGCGAATGCGGCCGCGGTCAGTGCGACCCTCTTTACGGGGAAGAGATTTCCCGACATGGTGATGCTCCTTCGGATTCGAGTTGCTTTATGGTGAGCGGTGTCCTCATTCTCAGCCGGCGATGGTGCGCGTTCCCTGAGCCATACCTGAGACGTGAGCCCCTCGCCTGACACCCCTACCACACGGAGGCATCACGTGGACGGTGCCGCCGCTGCCGGGCCGCTCATAGGGCTCTTCGGCGCTTTCGACACGGGTGACCTGGGCGAGGTCGCGCTGCGCCGCGTCATCGAGGCCGAGCTGCGCCGGCGGCGCCCCGACATCGAGCTGGTGACGATGGCCCCATTCGGTTCGGAGCGTCCAGTCCCGGGCGACGACGGACGTCCGGCGCGCCCGTTGCCGTCAGACCCGGACGGCGATCTCGGCCTCGACGCGCTGATCATCACTGGCGACGTTCTCGCGAGTGACGCCGTGTGGGCGGCGCGGTATGCCGTCGCGCCGGATGCGCTTTCGGCGCGCGACGTGGCCGCGCTCGCTAGCGCGGGGATGCGAGGAGGCAGGCCGGCGGCGAGTCAGGTGATCTGGTTCGGCGTCGGGGGACCCGATGGCACCGACGTTGACGTCTCGGTGCTCGCCGGCCGCGACGTCTGGGTGCGCGACCCGGCAACGCAGGAGAGGATCGGTGGCACCGCCGTGCAGTCGGGCGATCCGTTGCTCCTCGCGGCCCGGGTGTTCGAACCCGACACCCTTCGGAAGCGCGCCGATCTGCTGCGCATGTGCGGCGTGCAGCCCTCCGGGCGAAGGCTCGTGCTCGAGGTGACGCGCGGTGTTCAACCACCGGATATGCGCGACCGCCTGACGGAGGCGCTCACCGCAGCCCTGCGGGCCGACCCCTCGCTCTCGCTGATCGTCCTGACGCTGAACCCGACGGCGCCCGTGGCATCCGGCGTCGACATCGGAGGTCCTGTCGCGGCGCAGGTGCACCACCTTCCGGAGTGGGTCGGCCTCGACGACATCGCCGCCGCGATGTCCGGAGCCACCGCCGTCGTCGGCATGACGGCTCCTGGCGCCCATCTCGCCGCCGCGCTTGGGACACCCGTGATTGCGCTCGACAGCGCGGGAACCGCCGGCCAGGTCGCCGGCATCCCCACGTTCGCGAGTGATCCCACGGAGCAACTGGCTGCACTGCTTGCCGGCGGCGAGCCCGTCGAGATCGCCCCCGCGACGACCAGCCTCGACGGGGCCTTCGCGGAACTCGCACTGCGGTTGCCGGCCGATCGACGTTCCGCTGCGGCGGCCGTCTCCCGCGACCCGATCGAATCCGCGCTCGCCGTCCTGCAGCAGCGGCTCGTCGACGAGCGCACGGCACTCCAGGCCGAGCTGTCACGGCTCCAGGCCGAGATCGAGCATCTGGAGAGCTCGCCCGAGCACCGCATCGCCCGTCCACTTCGGGAGGGATACCAGCGCTGGCGGCGCCACCGCACGTGATCCGCATTCCGACGGTCGATCGGCCCGATGTGACCGTGGTCATGGTCACGTACAACCGCTGGGACCTGACGCGGCAGGCGCTGTCGTTGCTGGTCGAGGTCACAGAGCCCCGCTATGAGGTGGTGATCGTCGACAACGCGTCCGCCGACGGCACCGCGGACGAGATCGGCCGGATCGAAGGGGCGCGAATCCTGCGCAACTCCCGCAATCTCGGCTTCGGACCCGCGAACAACCAGGGTGCGGCGATGGCGCGGGGCAGGTACCTGCTCCTCCTCAACAGCGACGCCTGGGTGCGGCCGGGCTGGCTGGGACCGCTCGTGGACATCGCGGACGCCGATCCCGGCGTTGCCGCGGTCGCCCCCAAGCTTCTCTATCCGGATGGCCGCCTCCAGGAGGCGGGGTCGATCCTGTGGCGGGACGCGCGGGTCCGCAACTACGGCGATGGGGACATCCCGAATCGTCCCGAGTACGTCTTCCGGCGAACTGTCGACTACGCATCGGCCGCCTGCCTGCTGGTGCGCCGCTCGGCATTCGTCGAGGTCGGGGGCTTCGACCCTCGATTCGCCCCGATGTACTGCGAGGACGTCGATCTCTGCCTCGCGCTGCGGAAGCACGGCGGCCGCGTCGTGTATCAGCCGCGGGCGGTCGTCGAGCATGTCCGCGGCGCGTCGGGTTCCGGCGGCGTGAAGGCGGCTCGGATCGAGCGCAACCGACGGTTGCTCCGGGCGCGCTGGCGCAGCGTGCTGGATCGCCGCCCGCCCGAGAGCCGGCGGGTGGACCCGAGCGGCATCATCGGCGGCCGCGACGCGCTCACATGTGAGCGGGTGCTCGTGCTCACCGGGCCTCGCCCCGATGCCGGCGGGACGCCCGAGCAGCGCCGCCTCCGGGATCTCGTCGTGGCTGCCGCGGGGCGCTGGCCGGACGCCCGGTGGACAGTCGCCTCGCTCGACGGAGAGCCGGTGACGCGTCCCGATGCGCTCGGCGATGCGGGGATCGAGGCGTTCACTGCCGCCGACTCCTGGGAAGACTGGCTGGACGGTCGCCGGTACCACTACGGGATCGCCGCGGTGGCGGATTCACGCTGGGCCGAGGGCTCTCTGCACGCCGCGCTCGACGCGACGCAGCCCCAGGCGATGCGGGTTCCGGTGGCTGATTCGGCCGATCTCGGCGCTCTCGCGGTCAACCTGGGGCGCCCCGGATCGGGAATTCCGGCGTGGGTGCGTTAGAGTTTCGATCCCGGGCCAGGTATCAACGGAGGCATCAATGAAGGTCGTCGTCTGCGTCAAGCAGATCCCCGACCCGAACACGACGGGGCAGCTCGATCCAACCACGCACCTGCTCAAGCGCGATGGTGTCGAGGTGGTGCTGGACCCCGGCGACGAGTTCGGCGTTGAGGCCGGCCTTCAACTCGTCGAGGCACAGGGCGGCGAGGTGACCGTCATCTCCATGGGTCCCGAGCGTGGGCTCGACGCCGTTCGCAAGGCGCTGGCGATGGGTGCGGGGAAGGGGGTGCTCATCAGTGACGACAGCCTCCGAGGATCCGACGCCCTGACGACGGCCCGGGTGCTTGCCGCGGCGATCCGCCGCGAGGGATTCGACCTCGTGATCACGGCGACCGAATCCACCGACGGCTACACGGGCGTCGTCCCGCAGATGATCGCCGAGCTGCTGGACGTTCCCGCGGTGACGTTCGCCAAGACGGTCGAGGTCGACGGCACGACGCTGAAGGTCAAGCGGCAGACGGAGGCGGGATACGACCTCGTCGAGGCAAGCCTTCCCGCCGTCGTCAGCGTCACGGCCGGCGTGAACGAACCGCGCTACCCGTCGCTCAAGGGGATCATGGGTGCCAAGTCGAAGCCGCTGGACCGGTTGGCCACCGGTGATCTCGGCCTCGACGGCGCCGGCGGCAGCACGGCCGGACAGAGCATCACGGGCGTGGAGCCTGCGCCGCAGCGCGCGGCGGGGTCGATCGTCAAGGACGAGGGCGACGGCTTCATGCGGATCGCGGACTTCCTTGCCGAGAAGAAGGTGATCTGAGCGATGGCTCTGGGAAAGATCTGGGTGTTTGCCGAGATCGCAGACGGGAAGGCCGCGCCGGTCACGCTGGAGCTGCTCACCAAAGCACGCTCGCTCGCGACCACGGTGGAGGCTGTCGCGTTCGCGCCCGATGCGGCCGCGGCGGCGGCAGAGCTCGGAGCGCACGGTGCGACGACGCTCTTCGCGGGCACCGATCCGCTCTGGGGCGAGCTCCTGCTCGGTGGCCCGGCCGCCGACGCCCTGGCGGCGTTGATCGCCGAGCACAAGCCGGACCTCGTGCTCTTCGGCATGACGTACAACTCGCGGGATGTCGCCGGCCGGCTCGCCGCCAAGCTCGGCGTGCCGGTGATCGCCAACGGCCTCGACGTGAGTGACGCGGATGGCGTCACGGTCCACTCCGCCGTGTTCGGCGCAACCCTGAACGTGACGACCCGTTTCGAGGCGTCAGGCCCGGCCATCGCGATCGTGCGACCCAAATCGTTTGTCGCCGAAAGCAGCGGCGGCGGTCCCGCGACCGTCTCGCCGGTCACGGCCGCGATCGATCCCAAGCACCTCACGTCCAAGGTCACCGACCGGGTCGCGGATGTCGCCGCCGGCCCGAAGCTCGAGGAGGCGCCGGTCGTCATCAGCGGCGGCCGTGGACTTGGCGACCCGAAGAACTTCGAGCTCCTCGACCAGCTGGCCGCAGTGCTCGGCAACGCGGCGGTCGGTGCGAGCCGCGCCGTCGTCGA
Source organism: Candidatus Acidiferrales bacterium (assembly GCA_035534435.1). Classification (GTDB taxonomy): domain Bacteria; phylum Chloroflexota; class Dormibacteria; order Aeolococcales; family Aeolococcaceae; genus Palsa-851. The sequence goes on along the minus strand of DATLRX010000060.1, from coordinate 27,669 downwards.
CGCGGGCTGGGTCCCCTACGCCATGCAGGTCGGCCAGACCGGCAAGACCGTCAAGCCGGCGGTGTACCTGGCGTTCGGTATCAGCGGCGCGATGCAGCACACGGTCGGGATGAAGGGTGCCAAAGCCATTGTTGCCGTCAACAGAGACGAGAACGCGCCAATCTTCAAGCTGGCCGACTTGGGTATCGTCGGCGATGCGCTGAAGGTGCTTCCCGCCCTCGTCGAGGAGTTGCAGAAGCGACGCGCATGAGCACTGCACTCGATCCGTTGCAACTGCACGACAGTCCGCCGGGGCCGAAATTCGCGGGTATACTCGGATCTGCGATGGACGACAAGGTCATTGTCGACCTTCTGGGCCAGGTCGGTAACCTCTTCACGTCGAGTCTGGAGCTGAAGGAGACGATCGACTTCATGCTCAAGGCCGCAGCCGACCTTGTCGACTGCGACGCGGCCACAGTCTTCCTCCTCGACGAGGACGGTCAAGCGCTCTCGGCGATCGCGACCTTCCCATTTACGGACAACCTTGGCCAGGTCGCTCGGTTCGAGCTGGGTGAGGGCATCGTCGGGTGGGCGGCACAGCGCCGCAAGCTGGTTTCTGTCGCCGATGCCACAAAGGACCGGCGCTTCAAGACTCTCGGGCTCGCGTACGCGCCGCGCTCGTGCCTCGTCATGCCGCTCGAGTCACCACAGCGGCTGGTCGGGGCGCTCACCCTGGCACGGCGCGAGGTGCAGCCCTTCACCAGCATCGAGCAGGCGCTGATGCGGATCATCGCCAGCCAGGCGGCGATCAGCATCGACAACGCCCGCCTCTACACCGCGCAGCGAGCACAGCTCGGCGAGATCGCGTCGCAGAAGCGCGAGGTGGAGGTTGCAAACGCTCAGATCGCCGAGATCTCGCGCCTCAAGAGCGAGTTCCTCGCCAACATGAGCCACGAGCTGCGGACTCCGCTCAACGCGATCCTCGGGTTCAGCGAGATCCTCAAGGACAACCTGGTGGATCTCACGCCGCAGCAGCGCCAGGAGTGCCTGCAGAACATCCACGCATCGGGCAAGCACCTCCTCGAGCTGGTCAACGACGTGCTCGACCTCAGCAAGATCGAGGCCGGCCGGATGGAGCTCTCCTACGACCGCTTCGGCGTCCAGGATGCTGTCAAAGAGGTCCACAACGTGATCCGCTCGCTGAGCGAGCGCCGGGACATCGATCTGAGCATCGACGTCGTGCCCGCCAGCCTCGAGATTCGGGCCGACAAGAGCAAGTTCAAGCAGGTGCTCTACAACCTGCTCAGCAACGCGATCAAGTTCACGCCGCAGGGCGGCAAGGTGTGGGTTGCGGCTCGCGCCGACGCCGAGGACCTGATCGTGGACGTCGGCGACACCGGCGTCGGCATCCCGCTGGAGCACCAGACGCGCATCTTCGACGAGTTCTATCAGCTGGACCACGCGACGACGCGTCAGGTCGAGGGAACGGGTCTCGGCCTGTCATTGACCCAGCGGCTCGTCGATCTCCACGGCGGGAGCATCTCGCTGGAGAGCGAGCCCGGCCGCGGCTCGGTCTTCACATTCCGCTTGCCGCTCGCCGGCATCGAGGTGCTCAACGGGCACCGGCACAACCGGATCCTCCTCGTCGAGGACAACGCGAGCAACCGCGACCTCGCGAAGATGGTGCTGCTCGGCAGCGGGTTCGACGTGGATATCGCCGTCGACGGTGAGGAGGGCCTCCACAAGGTCAGGTCCAAGGTCTACGATCTCGTGCTCATGGATGTGGAGCTGCCCGGCATGGACGGGCTGACTCTGACGCGGATACTCAAAGCAGATCCGAAAACGTCTGGCATTCCCGTCGTCGCCTTGACCGCCAACGCCATGAAGGGCAACGAACAGGACGCTCTCGCCGCCGGGTGCTCCGGCTACATCACCAAACCAATCGAGGTGGCCAACTTCGTGAAGCGCATCTCCACATTCATCGAGGTGCCCGCCTGATGAGCGGAGCCGGGAAGACCATCCTCATCGTCGAGGACGATCCGCCGAGCCGCGAGGTCGTGCGGCTCGCCGTCAGCGCGCAGAATCACACGCTCATCGAGGCCGCCACGGGCGTCGAGGGGCTCAACCTCGCACGCGAGCAGAACCCCGATCTCATCATTCTCGACGTCAACCTTCCGGGGATGAGCGGTCTCGATGTCTGCCGGCGCCTCCGCGCAGAAGGCGCACGCGTGCCGATCATCATGCTCACCGCGAAGAGCGACACCATCGATGTGGTCGTCGGACTCGAGCTGGGCGCGGACGACTACGTCACGAAGCCCTTCGAGGTTCGCGAGCTGATGGCGCGCATCGGAGCGCACCTCCGCCGCAGCGAGATCTCCGCGCAGGAGCAGCCTCGGGATCGCTTCGAGTTCCCGGGACTCACGATCGACCTCGGACGCCGTCAGGTGTTCCGCGATGGTGAGGAGGTCATGCTGACGCTCACGGAGTTCAACCTCCTGGCCCTGCTCGCCTCGCGACCCGGACAGGTCATGAGCCGCGGCGAGCTGCTGCGCCGTGTGTGGGGCTATGAGGTCGAGATCGAGACCCGCACCGTCGACGCGCACGTCTACCGGCTGCGTCGCAAGATCGAGCCGGACGCGGAGAAGCCCACGTACATTCACTCAGTTCCCGGGATCGGTTACCGGTTCTCGGGGTAGGGCGCTCCCTCCGCATAGGCCCCACTCGTCTCGCAAGGACGGGAGGGCGGACGGGGTCGCCTGCTTAGCTTGTCCGCTCGGTCGTTCGCGCGACTCAATTATCGCGCTCTCTCCCTCGCTTCCAAATGCGCGGCGCCCCCGTTCGCCCTCCCGTCCTTAGGTTGCGTGGTGCCGTCGCTTCGTCAGCCGATGGACGGCATTGCCGTCGCCGGCCATCGTCGCCGCATGCAACGTTGATCCACTTCTCGAACGGCGGCGTCTCTGCTGACGCTGAAAACCGTCTTTCGTGCTGCTATCGTGGCCGGCGGCCGACGGCAATTGACGCGGCGACCTGTAGCTCAACGGTCGGACGCCGTCTCTGGCAGGTCATTCGGGATCAGGAGGCGAGTCATGCGACCTTGGCTGGTACCGGTCCTTGCGACACTGCTGCTCGGCGTCGGCGCCGGCGGCGTAGCCGGTTACGTTGTGGGCCAGAAGACGGATGTCAGTGCGCTGACCGGTCCGTGCCGCGTGGGAGACCACGAGGCCAGTTGCTTTGTCGACGGCTGGACGTACGGAATCAACGACAGCGTTCCGTGGCTGGACGCCGACAACACCTATCACGAGAGCGGCTGGCCGGCATGCCTCGCCCCGGTCGGCGGCTTTGCCACGGTGCGCTTCGGCTATACGACTGTCGAAGAGTTCAGCATCGCCTGGCGCGAGGTGGTGTGGGTCTCCTGCATAACGTGACCCGTGCATCACTGATGGACGAGGCCAGGTTCGCGAATCCGTAGCCATGCGGCCGATGCGCAATGTAGAGAGCACGTTTCGGTATCCCGACCACGAGAGTGTCCTTGCGCGGCGCTCGATGCTGGGGCGAGAGACGAGGGATTCCTGCGGCAGCGCGATCAGTTCTTCGGTGTGCCGAAGGGCGCCCGAAGTTGCGGACGATTGACGGTGCCCGTAGCGAACTGATCGCGTATGACCGCCAGGACGCGCCTGAAGCACGCGCGTCCGAGTATGGACGCTGCGCGACCGGCGATCCCGTGTCCCTTGCTGACGTCCTTGGGCGCGCTCTTCCTCGCCCGGACGTCGTCGAGAAGATGCGTCATCTGCTGATACTTCGCAACACGCGCATTCACCTCGACGATGTCATTGGCCTCGGACGCCTCGTCGAGCTGGAGACGGTGATCGGCGAACGGTCCGACGACGCCGCCGCGCGTGAGCATGACGAGGTGGTCACAGCGCTCGAGCTGGGAGGCGCGGAGCGAATTGCGGTCGGCTACGTGGATCTCAGCAATGAGAAAGGGGCTCAATAACACTCACCGCGTCACCGCTATCGGTCCAGTAGTTGCGCGCCCCAGGAAACCGTCAGCAACAAGTCGCCCGCCCCCCGCAACGCGGTCCTGCCATCGTGGGTACCGCTACGACACTGCGCGTTCTAGGTGGGAGGGGGGACGCAGACGATCAGCGAATTTGCGCGCGAGCGAGAGAGCGCGACCATTGCTCTGCGCGAACGAGCGAGCGCACAAGCTGAGCACGTAGGCTGCGTCCCCCCGTCGAGCCGCACACAACGCGAGCGCAGTTAGTAGATGTACCCAAGAATCGCAGGATCAGAGACGTTGAGGGTGCGGTAGTCGACGCGCCCCCATCCTCCACCATCCGCGTGGTAGTTCATCTCGGAGACGACGAATGTTCCGTCGAGGTTCACGTGCTCGACATATGCCACGTGTCCCACCCATCCGATGTTGAAGACGACGATCGCGCCCTCCACGGGGACCTCACCTTCCGGACGCTTCCCGCGCGCATTCCACCACCAGTTGACGGCGTTGCCGCTCCACGTCACGTTCCTGCGGGTGGCAACGTAATACGTGCACTGACCGAAGGGGAAATTGTCCTTCACGGGGACGACCGCGGGCACCGCGGGGATGCCGTTCTGCGCGTCGACGAAATAGGACCCGATCAGCGCACCGACCGGCGCATCGCGTAGCGGCACCTGGAGGAAAGATCCGCCGGTCATCGGGGCGTTGCTGGTGAGCGCGTTGTACTCGAGGATGACGGCGGGATCGAGGTGCACGCGTGCGGCGAAGCTGGTGGGCGTCTCGCCGGGAAGGACCTCGACGAGAGCACCCGGTCCCGGCGGGACCAGCAACGCCGACCCGGGCTTGGGGCCCATCGTCGGGGTGAGCTGATTGGCCCACTGAATGGCTGAAGGTGTTGCGTGGTACTGCGTTGCGATCGTCGCGATGGTCTGTCCGGGTTGCACGACGACCGTCTGCGGCGGCCGGACCGCGACAGCGGTGACTGTCGCGGAGTTCTCGACGACTGCATTGATCTGCATTGCGGCGAGGTTCCGGAGCAACGGCGCCGCCGGAACTGGGCTCGGCCGGACGACCAGGACGACGAGAATCGCCGCTACGCCGAGCACCCATATGTGCCGCACGAATCGATGGACGTGTGTCGCGATCGCTAGCTCCCCTCGCCACCGCAGTGACACCGGTCGGTCCCGGGCTATCGGCCCTCAACCCGGGAAGGTCGCGGGCGACCGTACCAAAACGAGCTTCGCGCCGTCAAAGTGAAGGGGTGGACGTCCAGCCGCCGCCGGTGCTCGCCACGGTGTGGCGGGGCGACGTTCCCGAGGCGCGGATCCGTGGCCACGTGGTCGTGGTCGATGCCGCCGGCAGGATCCGCTCCTCGGTGGGCGACCCGCAGGCCCTGACCACGCTCCGTAGCTGTGTCAAGCCCCTGCAGGCGCTCCCGTTCGTGCGCCTGGCAGCCGACCGGCTGGGCGCGGACGAGGCGGAGGTGGCAATCGCATGCGCATCCCACCAGGGGGAGGACGTGCATGTGGCAACCGTTCGAGGGCTGCTGGCCAAGGCCGGCGTCCCGGAGAGCGCGCTGGGATGCGGGCCCCAACTCCCGTCCGACGAGGCGACGGCGCGCCGGCTCCTCGCCTCGGGAGGGACCCCACTGCCGATCCACAACAACTGCTCAGGCAAGCACGCCGCGATGCTCTCGACCTGCGCCGTGATGGGATGGCCGCTCGACGGCTACCTCGACCCCGCGCACCCGTGCCAGCTGGCGGTCGCGGCAGCCATGTCCGAGGCGTTCGATCTCGATCTCGCATCGGCTCCCAGGGGCATCGACGGGTGCGGGCTCACCACGTATGGCACTCCGCTCGCGACGATCGCACGAGGGTTCGCCGCCGCGAGCGCCGACTCCGCCTTCCGCCGCTGCCAGGATGCGATGGCCTCGAATCCCCATCTCGTGGCCGGGACCGGGCGCTTCGACACGGCCCTTCTTGCCGCGATGGGCACCCGCCTCACCGCGAAGATCGGTGGGGCAGCTGTGTGGGCGGCGGTCCTCCGCCCGCGTGGTCATGGGATCGCGATCAAACTCGAATCCGGCACGTTCGAGGCCATTCCGGTGGTTGCGACCGCCGTTCTGCAACGCCTCGGCGTCCTCGACGCCGAACTTCCGGACGCGTTGCGACCCTTCGCCGGCCCGCCACTGCGCAACTGGGCCGGCATGACGGTCGGCGAGACCTCGGCGGAGACCGAGGCGATGTCGCCGCTCACCCCGGCACACGCATGGGTGCCTTTTGACGCTGACTCGGACCGGGTGTATCGTTCCGACTCGGAATAGTTGATACGGATGTCAATTTTGAGAGGATCGGGTGCCTGATCAGAGCCACGTGGGCCGCCGCTACTCGGCGCCCGGGCAGCGCGTCGCTCCCGAAGCGGCCGCGAAGATGGCCGCGGCCATCGCCGGTCCGGACCCGGTCGCCGAGCCCGGCGTCGTTCCTCCGACCTTCGCCGCGGTGTACTGCCTCGGCCCCACGCTGGCGCAACTGTTCAGCGACTCCGAGGTCGGGATCGACCTCGCCGGTCTCATCCATGCCGAGCAGTCCTTCGAGTGGCCTGAACCGGTCCATCCCGGAGACGTCGTCGATGCGACCGCGGAGATCACCGCGGTCGACGCGAAGCGCGGCATGACCTTCGTGCGGCTCGCCGTGGAGGCTGCGCGAGCGAGCGATCGGGCTGTCGTGTGCCGCGGGACGGCCCTGATGATCGTGAGGTCGGCGGCGTGACCTCCCTCGAAGGCTCGCGCGTCGCGATCGGCGTCGCCATAACGCCGCTCGCCCGCACGGTGACCCAGGAACAGATCGCCGCCTATGCCGACGCGTCGGGGGACCACAACCCGATCCACCTCGACAACGCGTTCGCGGTCTCCGTGGGATTGCCGGGGACCATCGCCCATGGCATGCTCGAGCTCGGCATCCTCGCCGAGGCGATCTCGGTCTGGGCCGGCGGCAGCGCCAACCTCAAGAGTCTTTCCTGCCGGTTCAGCAAACCGCTGCGCGCCGGCGACACGATCACGTGCACCGGAACCGTTGTCTCCCTGGACGAAGCCGAAGGAGTCGCTACTCTGGAGGTGGGCGCGTCCTCGGACCGCGGGGACCGAGTGTTGACCAACGGCCGGGCAACGGTCCGGCTCTCACGCTGAGGGACCATGACATGGGCGTCGATTTCTCGCTGACCCGCGAGCAGGAGGAGATCCGCGACCTCGCGCACGCGTTCGCGGAGAAGGAGATGCGCCCGGTCGCCGAGCGCTACGACGAGAACGAGGAGACCCCCTGGGATGTCATGCGGAAGGCGCACGCGCTCGGCCTGGACGCGACAGCCAGCTTTCCCGAGCAGTACGGCGGCGGCGGCATCGACCTCGTCACCAACCTGATCCGCGAGGAGGAGCTCTCCTGGGGCGACGCGGGGATCGCGGTGGCCATCGGTGCGACCGGCCTCTGCGGTGCGGCGATCGTCGCCATGGGCACCGAGGAGCAGAAGCAGAAGTACATCGGGATGTTCACCGACCCGAAGGAGCTGAAGATCGGGGCGATGGGGCTGACCGAGCCGAACAGCGGGTCCGACTCCCTGGCGCTCGAGACCACGGCAACCCACGTCGACGGCGGCTACGTCCTCAACGGCACCAAGCAGTTCTGCACGAACGGCGGCATCGCCGACGTGCAGGTCGCGTTTGCCACGACCGACAAGTCACTCGGACCCGCCGGCATCGCCGCCTTCGTCATCGAAAAGGGCACGCCGGGGATGCGCCAGGGCCGCAAGGAGCGCAAGCTCGGCGTCCGCGCGTCGCATACCGCGCAGGTCATCTTCGAGGACTGCTTCGTCCCGGAGGAGCAGCGTCTCGGCGCTGACAAGGCCGGACAGGTGACCGGGCCAGGCGCCATCGGAGCGATGTTGATGCTGGAGGCCACTCGCCCGATGGTCGGGGCGGGGGCGCTCGGCATCGCGCGCGCGGCGTTCGAGTTCGCTCGCGACTATTCGCTCCAGCGGGTGGCCTTCGGCAAGCCGATCGCAAAGCACGAGGCGATCGCCTTCAAGCTCGCCGACATGGCCACCGAGATCGACGCGGCCCGCCTGCTCATCTGGCGTGCCGGCTGGATGGCCATGAACGGCATCCCCTTCGCTCGTGGTGAGGGATCGATGGCCAAGCTCTTCGCCGGCGACGTGGCGATGCGCGTCACCGTCGATGCGGTGCAGATCCTCGGTGGCTACGGCTACATCAAGGACTACCCGGTGGAGCGCTTCATGCGCGATGCGAAGATCTACCAGATCTGGGAAGGAACCGCCGAGATCCAGCGTCTGGTGATCAGCCGCTACGTGCTCGGTGAGCGCACCGCCGCGGCGCGGCCGAAGATCGTCGAGCCCGCCCGGCAGGAGCACGTCGCCGCCGCGAGCTGACGCCCGGCGCCGGCCGCGGCCGCTAAGCTCTCCAGTCGCGCATCACCAGCCTCTCGAGGAGCGTTGCATGTTCGATTTGACCGGCAAGGTCGCCGTCGTCACCGGAGGATCGCGCGGCCTCGGGAGGGCGGACTGTCTGACGCTCGCCCGCGCGGGGGCCGATGTCGTGGTCACCGACATCCTCCTGGAGTCGGATCCCGAGATCGAGAAGAGCGCGGAGGCGTCGCAGTCCGCGCTCGCACAGCTCTTCACCTCGCAGCACGTCGTCTACGCCGAGCAGACGAGCGAGGAGATCCGGCAGATGGGACGGCGCTCGGCCGCCATCAAGATGGACGTGACCGACCGCGACCAGGTCCGCGAGGTCTTCGCGGCGATCAAGAAGGACTTCGGATCGATTGACATCCTCGTCAACAACGCGGGGACGCTCGATCACATCGGGCAGATCGAGCATCAGAGCGACGAGCTGTGGGACCGCGACCTGCGCGTCAACCTGACGGGCGCCTTCAACTGCACCAAGGCCGCATGGCCGTACATGCGCGAACATGGCTGGGGACGCGTGATCTACATGGCCTCGGTCGCCGGAACGCTCGGGGGATTCGGTCAGGCGTCGTACGCGTCGACCAAGGCGTCGCTCATCGGTCTCGGCAAATCGATGGCGCTCGAGGGTGCGCGCTTCGGCATCACGGCGAACATCATCGCGCCGGGGATCATCGGCACCGAGGCCTGGAAGATGGGTGACGCGAGGATGAACGATCGCATGGTGCTGCGCACCGCGATGCGGAGCGCGGGTGAGCCGGAGGACATCGCCAACGCGATCGCGTTCTTCTGCTCGCCGGAGGCGCGCTACATCACCGGTCAGGTGCTCACCGTGGCGGGAGGCATCGACCTCTTCGTCTACTGATCCGCTGACGAACGTCACGTCACGACAGGCGGTCGACTTCGGCGTTACCTACTGGTCTCGCGAGGTCGGCCCGTACATCTGGCACGAGTACGACGTCGCGCGCACGGTCGCGGATGTCCGCGCCATCACGGCCGCGGGGCATCGCACCATGCGCACGCATCTGCTGTGGGATGCCTTCATGCCCACGCCCGCCCGTGTCGAACCGTCGCGGCTGCGCGACTTCGACCAGCTTCTCGCCGCAGCGAGCGACCTGTCACTGCGCGTGATCCCTGTGCTGTTCATGCAGACGCTCGGAGGGTGCGTGATGCTGCCCGCGTACGCCATCGACGTCGACGCTCGGCGCGGCGGCGTGCGCGCGGTGATGAACGCCGTTGTGCAGCCCGGTGGTCCGCGATACCTCTACACCGACCCGCTCATGCTCGAGACCAGCGTGCGATGGATCGATACGATGCTCGCAGAGTTCGCCGGACACCCGGCAATTGCCATGTGGGACATCGGGCACGATCCCGCCGGCGGTGTGCGCCCGCGGCGCATCGACGACCTGCGCGCGTGGGTGAGCCTCGTCGCCGGGCGCATCCACGATCGCGGGCAGCGGTGCATGGCAACGCTGAGCGCGAGCGACATGGTCATCGCGCGCGCCGTGCGTCCCGCGATCGTCGGCGAGCTCGTCGACGTGCTCGGCATCGACCTTGCGGGCGAGGCACTCGCGCAGGTCGGTGGGGTCGCGGATCCAGCCGCGGCTGCCTTCCTGCTGCAACTCGCGCAGTCACTGGGCGGCGATGCGCCGCTCTTCGCACACCTCGGCGCACATCAGCAGCGACGGGAGCCGGCGGATGGCGTTGACGACGATTCGCCCGACACGGACGCGGCGTCGCGTCGCTTTGCCGACGCGGCGGTGGATGCACTGGTCAATCTCGGTGCGGCGGGAGTGATGGCCGCGATGTGGAGCAATCCCGGACCACGCGCTGTGACCACGCCGCCCTACGACAGGAATGACGACATGCGCTCGCTCGGGGTCGTCGACGCCGGCGGCGTTCCCACGGCATTTGGCAGTGCCTGGCTCGAACAAGCGAGGCGGGAGCGTGAGCGTGTCGATTCCGCGCCCTGGCCGCAAGACCTCGACATCACCGACTACTACGCGAATCTTCCCGAGAGCCTGCACGAGCTCCGCGCGGCATGGGAGCGCGGCTCCGGAGAGCACCCTGCTATGCTGCGATGAGCACCGGAACGGCGGGAAATCGTCATCCTACGGTGCTTCCATCGCGGTCTTTGCGGGTTCCCATTGCTGACTGGGGACACTCCCACATGTGGTCGTGAGCGCGGTGGGACGTCCGTGTCGGCAAGAGTCCTGGAGGACATGCTGTGACCGCTGGCCGTATCAAGAAGATCATCCCCGACCGTGGATTTGGCTTCGTCCGCGCGGATGATGGCAACGAGGTGTTCTTCCATCGCACCGAGCTGACCACCGTCGACTTCGACTCCCTCCAGGAAGGCGAGCAGGTCACGTTCGATATCGTCGATTCGCCCAAGGGACCGCGCGCGCGCAACCTGCAGAAGGTCTGATCGCGGCGGGGTAACCCGCTTCTTCGGATCCGGGCGGTCAGGCGTCGCTGCGCAATGAGCGCAGCCGCGCCACCGCGGCGTCGACCCTTGATGCTTCCTGCCCTTTGAGGCGGATCACCAGGTCGCGCTGCTCGACGTGCGGGTATGAGCCGACGGTGACGTCGGGAAACTCGCGTGCGAGCACGAGCATCGGCGCGGACATCTCCGACTCGGGGACGGATCGATAGTGCACCTCGCGCACGACCGGGACTGCACCGCCGCCGAAGTACTGCGGAATGAGCTCCTCCTCGACGATCGCGGAGAACTCTCGCGGGATCCCGGGGAGCACGAAGAGCCACCGGTCGTCGCCCAGGTCGATCGCCAGCGGTGGCGCCATGCCCCGGCGGTTGACGAGCACCGTGGCTCCGACCGGCACCATGGCACAGCGCCGGTTCGCCTCGGACACGACCGGCTGCTCGATCCATCCGGCAGCGTGCATGCGGATCGCGAGCGCCTCGATGTTCGCGTAGGCGATCGGGTTGAGCTCCAGCGGCCGGCCGAGCGCCTCCGCGACGGCGGCGAAGGTTCGGTCGTCGGGCGTCGGGCCGATGCCGCCGCACACCGCGATCCGCGTGATCTCGGGGTCGTCGATGGCGCGCCGGATTGCCGCGACGATCGCGGCGGCGTGGTCGGCGACCACCTCGATATGCGCGACCGGCCGGCCCGCAGCGAACGCGTGGCGCGCGAGCAGGCTCGAGTTCGTGTCCTGGGTGTGGCCGCTCAGGATCTCGTCGCCGACCGTGACGATGGCCGTCAGGCCAGGGGAGTTCGGCACCGGGTCAATATAGGCGTTGGTGGACGGAGCGACGGGGCGGGTACAATGCGTCGGCCCCTGGGTGGCGCGGATGAAAGCCGCCCGGGCACGTATCCAGCTTTCCTGAGGAGACCTGAGCGCATGCCGACCCTTGACCGCGCCGTCCTGTTCCCCATCGGCGCAGCTGGACTCCTCGCCCTCCTCTTTGCCGTCTTCCTGATCTTCTGGGTGCTGCGCCAGCCGGAGGGCAACGACCGGATGAAGGAGATCGCCAAGGCGATTCAGGAGGGCGCATCTGCGTACCTCAACCGCCAGTACACGATCATCGCCGGGATCGGCGCGGTCATCTTCATCTTCCTGACCTTCACGCTCGGGTGGAAGACCGGCGTCCTCTTCCTGATCGGCGCCGTCCTGAGCGGTGCGGCGGGGTATGTCGGGATGAACATCTCGGTGCGGTCGAACCTGCGGACCGCCGAAGCGGCTCGCGGTGGGATCAACCCCGCGCTGCAGCTCGCGTTCCGCGGCGGGGCCGTCACGGGCTTCTTCGTCGTCGGGTTCGGCCTGATCGGGGTCGCCCTCGCCTACGGCGTCTTCCAGGATTTCAACGCGCTGGTCGGCTTCGCCTTCGGGGCGTCGCTCATCTCCGTCTTCGCCCGCCTCGGCGGTGGCATCTACACCAAGGCGGCGGACGTCGGCGCCGACCTCGTCGGCAAGCTCGAGGCCGGCATCCCCGAGGATGACCCGCGCAACCCCGCAGTCATCGCGGACAACGTCGGTGACAACGTCGGCGACTGCGCCGGAATGGCTGCGGACCTGTTCGAGACGTACGCGGTGACGGCAGTCGCGACCATGCTGCTCGGCAGCCTCCTCTACAAGGTCGGCGGCAAGCCGGACCTCGTGTTCGTGTTCTACCCGCTGATGCTCGGCGGCGTGAGCATCGTGGCATCCATCATCGGCACGTTCTTCGTGCGCATGGGCCGTGGCACGTGGATCATGGGCGCGCTCTACCGCGGGCTCATCGTCTCAGCCGTCGTCGCCCTCGCGGGTTTCCTGCTGATCACCGTGCTGCTGAACAACGGCGGATACCTGAGCCACTTCGACCACCCGGTGTTCAACCTCTTCTGGTGCGCGGTGATCGGCATCGCGATCACCGTGCTGATCGTTGCCGTCACCGAGTTCTTCACCGGTGCGCAGTTCTGGCCCGTTCGCACCATCGCGCGCGCATCGCAGACCGGACACGCGACCAACATCATCGCGGGACTCGCGATCGGCATGGAGGGAACCGCGATCCCGGTGCTGATCATCGCAATCGGCATCCTCGCGTCGGCGTCGCTCGGCGGTCTCTACGGCATCGGCATCGCCGCGATGGCGTTGCTGAGCATGACGGGCATCGTCGTCGCGATCGACTCGTACGGCCCCATCACCGACAACGCAGGTGGTATCGCCGAGATGGCAGACCTCCCCGAGTCGGTGCGCCAGGTGACGGATCCGCTCGATGCAGTGGGCAACACCACCAAGGCCGTCACCAAGGGATATGCGATCGGCTCCGCCGGGCTCGCCGCCCTCGTGCTCTTCGCGAGCTACACCGACATCCTCAACAACACGCTCATCGCGCACAACCTGCCGCTGGTGACGTTCGACCTGACCGCTCCGCCGGTCATCGCCGGACTGCTGCTCGGCGGGATCATGCCGTTCCTGTTCGCCGCGCTCGCGATGCTCGCGGTCGGCCGTGCGGCGGGTGGCGTCGTGACGGAAGTGCGCCGTCAGTTCCGCGAGATCCCCGGCATCATGGAGGGCACGGCGAAGCCCGAGTACGGCAAGTGCGTGGCGCTGGTCACCGCGGCCGCGCAGCGCGAGATGATCATCCCCGGACTGCTGCCGATCCTCGCGCCGCTCGCCGTCGGCTTCATCCTTGGAGCGCAGGCGCTCGGTGCGATGTTGCTCGGCACGATCGTCGTCGGCGTCTTCGTCGCACTCCAGATGACCACCGGCGGTGGTGCGTGGGACAACGCCAAGAAGTACATCGAAGAGGGCAACTACGGCGGCAAGGGATCGGACGCGCACGCCGCGGCGGTCACCGGCGACACCGTCGGCGATCCGTCAAAGGACACGGCGGGCCCGGCGATCAACCCGATGATCAAGGTGATGAACATCATCGCGATCCTCGCGATCCCAACGGTCGCGCTGCACCACCTCTTCTACTGATCCCACCGCGATGAACCGGACGGCTGACGCGTGCGCGCTCCGGCCCCGGCATACTGTCTGACATGGCTCAGGCTGCTGCGCCTGCCGGTGCCGGCACCGGCGGCGACCATCACACAGGGTCAGCGCGCTCCCATCATCGCGACCTCCAGGGTGGCGTCGCGCGGGCGGCGGTCTTCGGGATCAGCGACGGCCTGCTCACCAACATCTCATTGATCCTCGGCGTCGCCGGCGCGAGCCCGCCCTCGGCCGTCGTCCTCCTCGCCGGCCTCGCCGGACTCGTGGCGGGCGCGTTCTCGATGGCGGCCGGCGAGTACGTCTCGATGTCGGCGCAGTCCGAGCTGCTGCAGCGCGAGCTCGATGTCGAGCGCCGGGAGCTCGAGCGCCATCCTGAAGCGGAGACCCGCGAGCTTGCCGCCCTCTACCGCATCCGCGGGGTCGACGAGGCTGACGCGCGGCGGATGGCCGAGGCGGTCATGAAGGACCCGCTCGTCGCCCTCGAGGTCCATGCCCGTGAGGAGCTGGGCCTCCGGCCCGGCAAGACCGGCAACCCGTGGCAGGCGGCCGGATCATCCTTCGTGACCTTCTCGATCGGCGCGGTTCTCCCGCTGATTCCCTGGTTCTTCGCAAGCGGCACGCTCGCCGCAGTGCTGTCGATCGTGATCGGTGCGATCGCGGTGCTCGCGGTCGGCTGGACGGTGGCGATCTTCACCGGACGATCCCGGGTGCGCTCCGCACTTCGTCAACTGGCCTTTGCGACCGTCGCCGCAGGCGTTGCGTTCGGCGTCGGGCACCTGGTCGGCGGCCTCGTGGACCTTCGCGCCCCCTGACCCATCCCCGTCGCGCGTGCCGGTGGATGCGTGTCTGAGAGAATCGAGTCAGGGTGGACGAGTATCAGCTGGAGATCCAGTCGTTGCGGCGGACGCTCGCACGGCTTCGCGAGGCGGATGCTGATCCGGCGCTGATCGAGGAGTACGAGACCGAGTACCGCAATCTCAGCTCGCTCTATCGAGCGGCGAGCGAGACCTTTGCGGCCGATGAGAAGGATCCGCGCCTCGCCGAGGTGCTGGCCTCGCTGGGGTTCGGCGAATGGACGCTGCCCAACGTGTACAGCTTCGTCTACGACGCCTCGATGGAGCTGCCGGTGGATGACGGGCGGGAGCTCGCTCGGCGCATCGACGAGACCGACTACGCGGCTTCGTTGCTCGCGGTGCTCGACCCCGAGGACTGAGCCGGCGGGACCTTCTTGCCCGGATTCAGGACGCCTCGCGGATCGAGCGCGCCCTTGATGCGGCGCATCAGCTCGACGGTTCCCGGCCCGAGCTGCCGCTCGACATACTCCAGTTTCGCGGCGCCGACGCCGTGTTCTCCGGAGAGCGACCCACCCATGTTCAGCACGGTTTCGAACAGCTCCCCGGCGGCTGCATCTGCTCGGGCGCGCTGACCGTCGATGCGCGGGTCGATGAGGAACGTCGCGTGCACATTGCCGTCGCCGAGGTGGCCGAAGTTGACGACCTGTAGCTGATGCTTCGTGCCGAGCGTTCGCGTGTGCGCAACCAGTTCCGCGACCCGGTCCCTGGGGACCACGACATCCTCGTTGACCTTTCCGATCTGCACCTTGGCGACGGCGGCGCTCACCGCCTTGCGTGCCGCCCAGAGACGCTGCGCCTGGCCCGGCTCCGTCGCCCGCTGCAGCTGCGACGCGCCCGCGCGGGTGATGGCGCCGCTCGCAGCGTCGGTGTCAGCGCCGACAGCCGCGGGATCGCCCTCGAGTTCCACGATCAACAGCGCGGCGGCGTCTCCGCCGACGTCGCCGCCGCCGGCACGGCGCACAGCGGCCAGCGCGGCGTCGTCGAGGAACTCGAGCGCAGCCGGGACGATGCCGGCGGCCGTGATCTCGGCGACCGCCGCCGCGGCGCGGTCCATGCTCGTGAACATCGCAGCGAGCGTCGAACGTGCCTTCGGAGCCGGCACCAGGCGGAGCAGCACCTCCGTGATCACGCCGAGCGTGCCTTCCGAACCCACCATCAGCGAGAGCAGCCCGGATGCCGACGCGTCGCCACCCTCGCCGAGGCGAACGATCCGCCCGTCGGACAGCACCGCCGTGATGCCGGCGACGAAATCCGCGGTCACCCCGTAGCGAAGCGTGTGCGGCCCGGCAGCGTTGCAGGCGACGTTGCCGCCGATCGTGCACGTGCTCGAGGAGCCTGGGTCCGGCGGGTAGTACAGGCCGGAGGCGGCGGCGTGGGCATGGACGCCCGCCGTGATCGCCCCCGCCTGGGCGTGCAGGCGGAGTGCTTCGGTCTCGACGCCGAGCACGCGGTTGAGCCGCGCGAGGCTGAGGATCACGCCGCCCTGCGACGGCGATGCTCCGGCCGCGTACCCGGTGCCCGCTCCGCGCGGAATGATCGGGACGTGGTGCACCGCGCAGACGCTCACGACGCCGGCGACTTCCTCGGTCGATGCGGGAAAGACGACCGCATCCGGAAGATGGCGCTCACCGGATGCTCCCCAGGCGTCGTAGGCGTAGGCGGCGAGATCAGCGGGGCGGGTGTAGACGTGTGAGGCCGCAACCTGACCCTCGAGGTCGCGGATCACGCGGCGATCGAGCATTCGCGCCGCATTGTAGAGAGCCGGTCTGAGCTTGGGTCTTCGGGCCGCTGGGTATACTCGAAGTACAGATGGGTGATCCAGGGGCGCTTGACGCCCTCGAGCGCGCGCTCGCCACGGTGATCGACCCCGAGCTGCACAGGCCGATGCTGCAACTCGGGATGCTGCGCGACCTCGCCATCGACGGGGGCGTCGCATCGATTCGGGTCGTGCTCACCACGCCCGCTTGCCCGCTCAAGGACCGCATCCGCGCCGACATCGAGGCGGCGGTGATCGGGGTCGTGCCCGCGATCACTCGCGTCGAGATCCGCTGGGACGCGGATGTCAGCAGCACTCGTGGGCTGCCCGGCCGCCAGGAGATCCCCGGGGTGCGCAACGCGATCGCCATCAGCGCCGGCAAGGGCGGGGTCGGCAAGACCACGGTCGCCGTGAACGTTGCCATCGCACTCCGGCTCGCCGGAGCGCGCGTCGGCCTGCTCGATGCGGACGTCTACGGCCCCAACGTGCCGATCATGCTGGGAATCCGAGAGCGGCCCCGTGCCGGCCCGGACGGGAAGATGCAGCCGCTGGAGGCGCACGGCCTCAAGGTGGTGTCGTTCGGCACGATCCTCGATCCCGGACAGCCCGTCATCTGGCGCGGCCCGATGCTCGCCAAGGCGCTGCGTGAGTTCCTCTACGAAGTCTCGTGGGGCGAGCTCGACTACCTCGTCATCGACCTGCCGCCGGGCACGGGCGACGTGCAGCTCAGCCTCGCGCAGAGCATGCCGATGACCGGCGCGGTCATCTGCACGACTCCACAGGACGTGTCGCTTGCCGACGTCAGTCGCGGCATCGAGATGTTCCGCAAGCTCAACGTCCCGGTGCTCGGTGTCGTGGAGAACATGAGCGGGTTCATCTGCCCGCACTGCAACGAGCGCACGGACATCTTCGGCGCCGGCGGGGGACGTGACCTTGCCGCGCGTTACGAGCTGCCGTTCCTCGGTGCGGTACCGCTCGATCCGCGCATCAGAGGTGCCGACGGCGACGGACGGCCGATCATGTCCGCCGCACCGTCGAGCCCGCTCGGTGAGGTGTTCCGCGAGGTCGCGTCGCACATCGCCGCGCAGGTGAGCCAGGAGAACTTCAACTCCACCTCGGGTCCGGTGATGCCGTCCGGGCCGCGGCTGCCCGTCGTCGCCTCCTGAGCCGCGCCGCGTTCAGCGGCCGAGCACGGTCTCCACGGCGTCGTGGATGGTGCGCAGCGCGCCGGCGTCGTCGGTGAACACGCGGATCACCTGGTTGTGTTGCGGGAGGCGGGCGACGAGCTCGGCGGTGCGGGCGACGTCGATGGTGTCATTGAGCGGGTTGTAGATCCGCACCATCCCGTCGTCGGTCATCGGGTTCTGCGGTGCGATGCGGGCGATCGCGACGTCGACCTCGACACGTGCGTCGAGGTGGTGCGACGCGAGCTGCGCGTCAAGCTCGTGCTGCAGCGTCGACGTGTCCATGCCTTTGTGGACGACGCTCTCGTACGCAAGGTGCCACCGCAGGTCGCGCGCGGCGATGCGCGCCCACGCGTCGGCGAGCCTGCGTCGCTCCGTCCCCGGGGAGTCATGCATCCACCGCTGCACCGCCACGAGCACCGACCAGTCGTTGAGCAACTCGTACTCGTCGAGATGCTCGAGCGGGTTGCCGTGCAGCAGCTGCGCGATGGTGTCGGCGAAGATCTCGCGCATCGAGAGATCGAACCGCCGTCCCGCGCGGTGGTGGTACACCTGCAGGTACATGTAGAGGCGGGATGCGAGGAACATCTCGAGCGCGCCTGTGGCATGCGCGTGCAGCACGATGCTGTCACCGCTGACGAAGGTGTAGTGGATGATGCGCTGCACCTCGACCGCACCGAGACTGATCCCACACATGTACGCGTCGCGCGGCACGTAGTCGAGATTGTCAACGGTGGCGGGACCGCAGAGAATCGGCTTCAGCGCGTGCAGCCAGGGCGGTGGCGTGTATCCGGCGATGTCCGCATCAGCCATCACCCATGCCACCCATCGCGGATCGATCTGCTCACCCGGCGCGAAGCGATCCGTCGGACTCGCGCGCAGCGACTGGATGATGTCAGCGAGCTGATGCGTCACAAGGTGACGGCCGATCACCTCGTGGTCGAGATTCCACTGCTCGAGCACCTCATGGTCGAAGAAGTGTCCGAACGGCCCGTGCCCCACGTCGTGAAGGAGCCCCGCGATGCGCAGCGTCTCCTCCACGAGCGCCGGAGACGGCGCCTCGGGGAACGCCGCCCGCAGCGATCCGTCCACACGGCGCGCGAACAGGCTCGCGAGATGCATCGCGCCGAGCAGATGCGTGAAGCGGGAATGCTCCGCGCTGGGAAAGACCCACCAGGCCGACTGGAGTTGGTGCACGCGGCGCAGTCGCTGCAGCCAGACGGTGTCGAGGAGCTGGCGCTCGCTCGCCTCACCGGGCTGGTCCTTGGTGATCTCTATGTAGCCATAGAGCGGATCGGCGATGAGGTTGACCTGGCGGAACCGCTCCGCCGCGCCGAGGGAGCTACTCGTCGTCGTCGTCCTCGCCCTCTTCCTCGTCGTCACCCTCGTCGTCGTCTTCGGCCAGAGAAACGGGCTTCCAGGCGTGCAGGTCGGTCATCGGGACCTCCTTCGTGGGTGATGGGTGTTGCGCCGGCGCTTCCCGGCGCGCCAATTTATACGCCATCGCTGCGGCGGGACGCCCGGACAGTGGTCTGGTGATCGCCAGCATGATGTGACGAACCGGTGACCTCTGTCACAGCGGCGTGTCACTGCGCCGAATCGCTTCTAGAATCGAAATGTGCGTCGTAGCTTCGTTCTTGCGTCTGTATCCGTCGCCGCACTGACCGTCGCATGGTCGGCGAGTCCTGCATCGGTGGCCGCGTCGACGCGCGCGAGTGTGGAGGTGCCGGCTTCGCACGTACCGCGCACGGATGCGTCCTCACCCGCGATTGCATCGACACCGCTGCAACTTGCGACGTTTGAAGGTGGCGGTGAGCAAACGGCGATCAGCGCGCCGGGCAACGGGAATATCGCGGTCACGACGCCCGCGGATCCGAGTTTCGCCGCCGGAGCCGGCGATGTGGTCGAGGCCGTCAACAGCGCGCTCTTCGTATACACGCGCACGGGAGCGCCGTTTCCCCCATTCAGCATCAACGGCATGATCAACAACCCGACGACGAGCGGATATGTCGTGCAGTACCCGCACGTCGTCTACGACCCCGTATCGGGCAGGTTCATTCTCATGGTGCTGCAGTCCAAGACATCCACGTGCCAGAGCCAGATCGCCGTGATGGAGTCGCAGACCAATCCGGCGCTGCCATGGATTTCGCGCGGCACCATCACGCTCGACCCACAGCTGTCGGGGGACATTCTGGCCAACCTCTCGATGGCGCTGACCGGGACTCTCGTCATGGCGACGAGTGACTACCGAGCGTGCTCGGGTGGCGTTCTCGGCGGGTTCGTGGCAAGTCAGACCGTGTTCATCCAGCGTGCGGACCTCGTCGCAGGGACAGCGACGTCGCGGAGCGCTGCGTTCATCGCCGGTGGGCCGATCGGTGTGCAGCCTGTCATGGGGCTGGCATTGTCAAGCGTCGTGTACGAGATCGCGAACGATCGGACCTGCACGACTCAGACAGCCACACCCGGCAGCTTCGTCGTTTTCGCGATCACTGGAACACCGGATGCGGGCAACCTCTCCCAGCCGGTCTGCACCGCCGAGTCGGAGACTGCGACCACTCCGCCGCCTCCGGCACCGCAGTCCGGCACGGGCGTCACGCTGTCGACCAACGATGATCGCTTCCTCAACGCGGTGTGGACACCCGTCGGCACCGGCATCGGGGTGATGTGGGCCACCGGCACCACCGGGTGCACGCCGAGCGGCGACTCAACGACGCGCTCCTGCCTGAACGTTGTCAACATGAGCGCGAGCACGACAGGCGTCGTCGCAGCGCCGAACCAGCTGGCCGCCAAGGGAGTCAGCGGTTCGTACCTCTACGACCCGTCCCTTGCGGTGGACAGCTCGAACAATGCGTTCGTCACCTTCGATGAGTCGTCGTCCTCCTCGTTCGAGTCGATGATGTTCGCGACCATCCAGAGCAGCACCTGGAGTGGGCTGACAACGGTCAACACGAGTCATGCCTTCTACAACCCCAGCTGCTCGGGGACGTGCACCTGGGGCGACTACTCAGCAGCCGTGCAGGATCCCCTCCATCCGACTGACGTGTGGATCGTCTCGTCGGACGTGGACGGCGTCACGAGCACGAACTGCGCGACCGTGAGCGCCTGCTGGAACACGTGGGTCGCGCGCTACACGTTCGCGGGGCCGACGATCGCCTCGCTGACACCTTCTTCGGGGACCGGGAACGGCGGCACATCGGTGACCGTCTCGGCATCCGACCTCGCAACACCCGGCACAACCGTGGCCTTCGACGGGGTGAACCCGCTCACAGTCAGCAATCTCACACCCGACGGATTCACCTTCATCACGCCTCCCGGACCGGCGGCCGGTGGTGTCCAGTACGTGGTCGCGACAGACTCCGTTGGTTCGAGTCCGCAGACACCAGGCGCCGCGTATCTCTACATACCGCTATCCAACTACACGCCGCTCCCGCCATTCCGAATCCTCGACACGAGACCGGCGAACCCGATCTTGCAGAACACGTCTCGCACGGTTCAGGTGACCGGCGTGAACGGCGGCGGAACCACGCCGGTTCCCAGTACAGCAGTTGCCGTGGTCATGAACGTCACCGAGGTCGACGGCACGGCCAACAGCCTGCTGACCGTCTACCCCTACCTCACCCCGCAGCCGAAGGCGTCGAACCTCAACTTCAACAGAGGCACGGTCACGCCGAACCTGGTCACCGTCACGCTCGGGAGTGGCGGCCGGGTGAGCATCTACAACTCGGTCGGCTCCGTCAATGTCATCGTTGACGTCGAGGGATATTTCGCGCCACCGCCGGGCGCGACCACCGCGGGTGAGTTCCATCCGATCCTGCCTCTTCGGGTCTGCGACACGCGAAGCAGTTCGCCGACACCGGCATGCAGGGCTCATGGCGTGCTGGTCGTCGGCGCTCCGATGCTCGTCACGGTGACCGGCACCGGCGCCGGTGCGATCCCGTCGACTGGAACCGCCGCAGCGGCGGTGCTCAATCTGACCGCCGTATCCGGCACGGCGAACACGTTCATCACCGTCTACCCGACGTCATCGACAGGGACCTGCACGTCGATTCCGGGTGTCTCGACCATCAATGTCCTGGCGGGGGTCACCGAAGCGAATCGCGTGTTCGTCATGCTCGGGCCGGGTCCGAGCGGCCCGAACACCGCGGTCTGCATGCTGGCGTCAGCCGGCCGGATCAACGTGATCCTGGACGCGAACGGATGGTTCGGAACGTCGTCGGCGCCGGCGGGGTTTCAGTATCAGGCGATCGCCCCGAGCCGTATCTGCGATACGCGCGGCCCCTCGGTGGGGTGCGCAGCAGGCGCAATCGGCGCCGGCTGGGGAGCCGCCCGCCTCGTGCACGTGGCCGGTTCCGGCGGCGTTCCCTCCACAACGAGCGGGACTGTGGTGCAGGCTGTCATTGCGAACATGACCGCGGTGATGCCGAGCCAGAACACGTACCTCGTGGGCTACCCGGCCGGGACCACGACCGGCGCGTCCGACCTCAACCTGGTCGCCGGCGCCACGCTGCCGAATCTGATCGTGGTGCAGCTCAACACGACCGTGGGCGCCACTGACGGCTGCATCGACGTCCTCAACGCCGCCGGGTCCGTGAACGCGGTCATCGATATCGAGGGCTGGTTCGAGTAGGGTCGGCCGTCACGCCGTGGCGAACTCGATCGTTGCGTGGGTGTGACGGCAATGTCAGATCTTGTCTGGCAGTCTGGGATGGATGCATTCCACGCTCCATCGAGTCGTGCTCGCCGCTGTCGTCGCTGGATCCGCGACCGCCGCGCCGATCGTCAGCGTCGCTGCAGCCGTTCCGATCAGCACCACGTCCGTCGCGGCCGTGCGCAGCGTCGGCGCGGTGGTTGCGCTCACGGGCTCCGCGCACCAGACGATCACGGTGAAGCCGGCGATACCGGCCGTTTCACTCCCCACCGCGCCGGTCATGCACGGGATGCTCGCGGCTGAGGTCGCCGGAACCGGCAACTACGGAGCGCCGCTCATCAGCGGTTGCGTGTGGGCCACCTGGGTCACCAACTGCTCCAACCTGACGGCATACGGCAACGGCTCCGGCTTCGACAATGTCGGATGCGGGCCGCCGAACGGTTGTGAGTTCGGGCCTGAGTTCCAGTGCATGGAACTCGCCGTCCGCTACGCGTACTACGCGTGGGGTGAGCCCACAGACTGGTTCAAATACGGCGCCACCGGCGGCGCCCACACGATGTGGCAGGCGGGGCCCAACCTGCCGATCCCGCTCGCCCAGTATGCAAACGGCGCCGGCACGCCGCCGATGCAGGGCGACCTGATGATCTTTGCCCCCGGGTGGCTCGGCAGCTACTGGGACGGCTCGGGACACGTTGCGATCGTGCGCGACGTCGGACCCGGCTACGTCGACGTGGTCGAAGAGAATGCGACGTCATCCGGCACCGACCGGTTTCCGCTCAGCGGCTCACGCGTGACCGCCAACGGCTACACGCCGGTCATCGGCTGGCTCCGCGAGACCGAGCAGACGCCCGTCGAATTGAGCGCATCCAACGTCGCGGGTACGCCGCAGGGCGTGTCCGACCAGCAGGGCGACATGGATGTCGTCTGGCGTGGTGCCGACTCGCAGCTGCACGATCTCTCGTATCGCAATCAGGGCTGGCAGACGCAGCCGGCGACGATCACGCCCGCTGACGCAGCGTCCAACCCCGCCGTCGTGTCGCCGTCCCCCGGCCAGGTCGATGCCTTCTGGGAGGACAGCTCCGGCAACCTCTGGCAGGTCCAGTCGCAGGCCGGCTTCTACGGAGCGGAGACGTGGCTCGCCCCTCAGGAGCTCCAGGCCGGCGCGCTCGCCCCCGGATCCACCCCAACGGCCGTCAGCCAGAGCCCGGGCGAGCTCGAGGTTATCTGGAAGGCGATCGACGGCACGCTGTGGGCGCAGACCTACGACGGCGCCTGGTCGGCTCCCCTGCCATTGAACAGCGGCGTCGTGACCGGCAACCCCGACGCGGTTGCCGTCTCGGACGGCACGATTGCCGTGGTGTGGCGCGATCCTTCGGGCAACCTCTGGAGTGACATAGGCGTGCCGTACGGCTGGCTCGGCGCCCAGAAGGTCGGGCTTGGCAGCCTCGCCAGCGACCCGACCGCAGTTGTCGCCGGACCGTCGATGGTGGACGCCGTCTGGCGCACGACGGCAGGAACGGTGTGGGCTGCGCCGATCACGCCGAGCGGAGGCCCATCCCAGTCAGAGGTCGATGCGTCGGCCAGCCTCGGCCAGCCCGCGGCCGCCTCCTCCGGGTCGAGCGCGGTCACC
The DNA here is from genome assembly GCA_035534435.1 of Candidatus Acidiferrales bacterium. GTDB lineage: Bacteria > Chloroflexota > Dormibacteria > Aeolococcales > Aeolococcaceae > Palsa-851. Next base: position 3,707 of record DATLRX010000060.1, on the reverse strand, counting down.
GTCGTCATGCAGCGACCCGGTGGCGGTCTCGCATCCGCGATCTACGCTCCGGGCAACGGGTGGATCGGCCCCCAGCTTCTCAACGAGGCGTCGGCCACGAGTGTCTCGGTGGTCAACTGGTACAGCAACGCCGTTGCCGCGTTCTGGCAGGGAACGGGGAGCAGCCTCTGGTGGTCGGCTGCGTGCGCCGGCTGCGCCGCCACCCCGCCCTCGGTCTACCACCCGACCGGCTAGCAGCGAGGGAGGTCGGCCCGCAGCCTGACGTCGCTCGCGGCGGCTGGGCGATGATCCGGGCGTGACAACGCTGCTCGCGCTGGCGGGCGCCGGTGACGCCATCGCCGCCACCAGCTCCAAGCTCGCCAAGGTTCGCCTCCTCGCCGACTTCCTCGTGGCGACCGACGGTGACGAGGTTGCGCTTGGCGCGCGTTACTTCACGGGGTTCGTGTTCCCCACGGGGGACGAGCGCACGCTGAACGTCGGTGGCGCGGCCTTCTCATCGGTACTGCGCGACGTCAGTGGCGCCGATGACGAGGCGATCACCCTGGCGTGGCGCAGGCATTCCGATGCCGGAGACGTCACGCGCGACCTGCTCGAACGCCGCGGGTCGGCGACGACCGAGCCCGTCTCGCTCCGCGAGCTCGACGGCGCATTTGCGGAGATGGCCGCAGCACGTGGCGCCAAGCCGCGAGCTGCCGTGCTGCGCGCGCTGCTCGAGAAGGTGACCGCGAATGAGGCGCGGTACGTCGCCAAGTTGATCACCGGTGAGATGCGCATCGGGCTACGCGAGGGGCTGGTGGAGGAGGCGATCGCCTCGGCGTTCAACGCCGAATCGCATGCGGTGAGTCGTGCGGTGATGCTGACCGGCGACCTCGGGGCGGCAGCGCTGCTCGCGCGTTCAGGGCGGCTTGAGGACGCGGCGCCACACTGGTTCGTGCCGCTCCGCCCGATGCTGGCGACACCGGTCGCCGACGCGGACGAAGCGGTCGCGCGACTCGGTGAGGACGTGTGGGTTGAAGACAAATATGACGGAATCAGATGCCAGCTCCACCGCCGTGGCGGTGAGGTCGCCCTGTACAGCCGCGACCTGAAGAACATCACCGCGCAGTTCCCCGAGATCAGCGCCGGAGCCGCCGCGCTCAGTGCGGACGTCATGCTCGACGGCGAGATCCTCGCCTTCCGTGACGACCGCGTGATGCCGTTCCATGCCTTGCAGACCCGGCTTGGACGCGTTGCGCCCGACGCGGGGCTCATCGCCGCGGTACCGGTGATCTACGTTGCCTGGGATCTGCTGGTTGCCGGCGACGATGTGATGCTCGACCGCCCACTTCACGAGCGTCGCGATCGCCTCGAGGCACTCGCCGTCCGGCACCCAGTCGCTCTTGCGCATCTCGAGCGCGTCCGTGGCGCGGCTGAGGTGGATCGGCGTTTCGAGGACGCTCGCGCCCGGCTCAACGAGGGCCTGTTGCTCAAGCAACCCGAGTCGACGTACACGCCCGGGCGGCGCGGCCTGCACTGGCTGAAGCTGAAGCGGCCGCTCGATACGCTCGATGTCGTGGTCGTCGGTGCCGAGTGGGGGCATGGGAAGCGTCGCGGTGTGCTGAGCGACGTGACGTTTGCTGTTCGCGTGGACGGAACCAACGAGCTTGCGACCATCGGCAAGGCGTACACCGGGCTCACCGATGCGGAGATCGCGGAGATGACCGCGCTGCTCCTCGAGATCACCGTGAGCGATCATGGCCACTACCGGACCGTCGATCCCCGGATCGTGCTCGAGGTGGCATTCGACGCGGTGCAAGCCTCATCGCGGCACCACTCCGGGTTCGCTTTGCGCTTTCCGCGCATCGCTCGCTGGCGTCATGACAAGCCGGTCGCTGAGATCGACACGTTGTCACGCGTGCGGGACCTGGCGACTGCCGTCGACCGCGAACGCGTGCAGCTCGTCGACCGAACGGAGGCCTAGGATTCGATCCGGTAGCGGAGATACACGACGCCACTGCGGAATCGGCGCTCGTCGAGCAGCTCGAGGCGGAGCCGCACGCCGTCCGGCAGCGATTGGTTCCCACCGCCGCGCAGCAGCGGGTGGAGGAAGAGATGACATTCGTCGACCAGCCCCGCGCGGAGCGCCTGGCCGGCGAGTTCCGGCCCACCGATGCTGATGTCGGTGGCTGAGCTCGCCTTCAACCGATGCACGATGTCCGCGTCGAACGTTCGCTCGATGCGCGTGCGCTCACTTGCCGGCGTCTTGAGCGTGCGTGAGAAGACGATCTTGTCCGCCGCCTGCCAGAGCCGCGCGAAGTCTCGCGCCACCGGCGACTCGTCGCCGAGCGGATCGATCGATTCCCAGTAGGACATCACGTCGTACATCCGGCGTCCGTAGAGGTAGGTGCCGACCGGACGTTCGAGGTCGTTGACGAAGCGGTGCACCTCCTCATCGGGCGCGGCCCAGTCGATGGTCCCGTCGGCATCGGCGACGTACCCGTCGAGCGATGAGATCGCCGAGTAGATCAGCTTCACGGTCACGCCGGTTCCGTCACCGATCGCCGGTCAGCCGTGCTCGATGAAGGCGCCGAACAGGTCGGGTGTGTCGAGCGATGGGTCGCCGACCTGCGTGAAGCTGTCAAACCGCGCGCGCAGCGCCGCGTACTGTTGCACGAGCGCCCGGTCGCCGTAGGCCTCCATCGGGTCCCAGGGATGCAGGTAGTGGACGTCACTGATCCCGGCCTGGAGCATCTCCTTGAGACAGCCGAAGCACGGCTGCGTGGTCGACGTCATGGACGCACCGAGCGTCTGCTGCCCGAAGCGCGCGGCGGTGAGCAGCGCGTTCTGCTCCGCGTGCACACAGATGCAGATGTCGTACGCGCCGCCGCGTAAACGATCGTCGTCGCGCCGCGAGCAGCGGTGGCAACCACCCTCGGAACAGTTGGGCATGCCGAACGGTGTGCCGTTGTAGCCGGTGCTGAGGACGCGGGCATCTCGCGTGATGACGGCGCCGACGCGGCGGCCGAGACAGTCTGCGCGGGTACGCGCGGCGAGCGCGATGAGCAGAAAATACTGCTCCTTCCCGGGTCGGCGGGGTGCGGGCGGGGTCAGGGCTGACGCCCGAGAAAGGCCGCCAGCCGGTCGATCGCCGGCGCGTCATCGGCAAGGTGGACCGGCTCACCAAACGGCATGCTCGTGCGTGGTCGATCGCCGAGGCGTTGTTGCCAGAGGCGCAGCGCCGCCTCCGCCAGCTCGTCGGGGAAGTCCACCCGTTGCCCGCTGGCATGTGCGAGATCCCAGCCGTGGACGAGCTGCTCGTTCATGCGCATGTGGACGATGGTCATCCCGGTTGCCGCACCCATATAGGGGGTTTCGAAGCGACTCTCGAGGAAGCCGGGCGTCATGAAGGCGTCGTGCATGAGCTTCCCAGCCGCTCGGAACCCCGCGGCGGGGTCGTCACCGAGCCAGTCGGTTGCTCGCTCCTCGTCGGTGATCGCCCCCGGTTCCCGCTCGCCGCCGGCGATCCGTCCGAAGATGACGTTGCCGTTGGTCAGATGGTGGAGGAGCTGACGGACGTTCCACTCGGAGCACGGCGTGGGCGCGCTCCACTGATCGGGCTTGATGCCGTCGACGAGGCGCTGGACGGCGTCGACGAGGCGATCGCTGTCGGCGACGACCTGTGGGATATCACTCATGGCTCTATGGTGGCCGAGATCGGTGGCGTCATG
>DATLRX010000059.1:0-7963 GCA_035534435.1 Candidatus Acidiferrales bacterium | reverse complement strand
GCACTACTGGAACCGGCTCGAGGACGGCGAGGTGCTCGACCTCACCGGTAAGCAATTCGTTGAGGGCGAGGTGGTGACGGGCGCCCACGCCGTCGGGCGACCCTCGGACGTGCCACCGAAAGGGGCGCAGCAGTACCTGGTCTTGCGCGAGAGGGTGGAACGCTTGCTCGCTGCGCATCGCGACCCCGAGGACTACTGAGCGGCGCGAGCTCGAGTCCGACTCGAAGACGTGAAGGAAGGAAGCAGACCTCATCCAGCCGATCCGCAACGGCACGAGCATCACCTACCGGCTGAACGTCACCGTCCTTCAGGAGGCGCTGCCGGAGCCCGTCGACATGTTCATGTTGGAGCCGCGAAAGCCATGAAACTGAGGGATGCGATCAGCACGTCCACGGTGCTCATCTTCCTCATGCTCGCCGACTCGGCCTGGGCGTGGTCAACGATGCCCGCAGGCGCCCGGATGACCGTGCACTGGAGTGTTTTCGGTCATCCCAACCGGAGCGCGGCCAAACCGGTCACCCTTCCTGCTCATCGCGTCGATGGCGTTCGCCGTCGCCTCCTCCGATCGGGTGTGGCGTGACGATCCTCAGCGCAGCGATATCGGACGCCACGCCGGCACGCGAACAGGAGATCGACATGGCTGCAACGCTGAAGTTGGTGCACAAGGCAATCGGGGCCGAGGTCCGCCGTGGCACGTACGACATCCTGGTCGACGGCCGGCATGCCGGATCGGTCGAGATGAACGAATCCACGGAGATACCGATCGCCCCCGGACGCCGCACCCTGCAGGTCCGTAGTGGCCGAAACTCCAGCCGGGTTCACAGCTTCGAAGCCGCCGAGGGCCAAACGGTCGCCTTTCGAGCCACCGGAAAGACCTTCCTGCCGATCTTCCTCGCGTCCTTCATCGTCCCCAGCCTGGCGCTCCATCTCCGCCGCACCGCCGACGACGGGTCGCTCTGACGAGAGAGGCCCCGGCGGGGCGCCATGCTACACTCAGTTGTGTGATTGCGTGTGCAATAAGTTGCGCCACCCGAGGCCTGGCCGGAGTGCCCGTGCGCGTCGAGGTCGACGTCGCCAACGGGCTGCCCGGCTTCACCATCGTGGGTCTTACCGATCGCGCGATCCAGGAAGCACGTGAGCGGGTCAAACCGGCGATCAGGAACGCCGGGTTCTCGTTTCCGCAGCGGCGGGTCACCGTCAATCTCTCGCCCGCGGAGCTGCCCAAGGAGGGGAGTGGCTTCGACGTCGCCATCGCCATCGCGGTCCTCCGGGCCGAGGACCAGTCCCTGCTCCTCGACGGCATCGGGTTCATCGGCGAGCTCGCGCTGGACGCTTCGGTGCGGCCGGTCAACGGTGTCCTCCCGATGGCGCGTTGCCTGGCCGCAGCCGGCATCAGGCGTCTGATCGTCCCGGTCGAGAACGCGCCGGAGGCAGCGCTTGCCGAGGGGATCGATGTGCTTGGTGCACCAACGTTGCAGGCGTGCGTGGAGTACCTGCGCGGTGAGCGGGCGCTCATGCTCGGTGTTCGCGACGCATCACCCGCAATCACGGAGCGTGAGCCCGACCTCGGCGCGGTCCGGGGTCAGGGGCACGCGAAGCGCGCGCTCGAGATCGCTGCCGCGGGTGGCCACAACGTGATGATGAGTGGGCCACCCGGCGCCGGCAAGACGATGCTCGCGCGCACCTTCCCGTCGCTGCTCCCCGACCTCGACCGGGACGCCGCGCTCGAGGTGGCCGCAATCTACTCGCTGCGCGGCACGCTGCGCGAACGTCCCCCCACGACGCTGCGCCCGCCATTTCGCGCACCCCACCACAGCATCTCGCGTGCCGGTCTCGTCGGCGGCGGGACCGGGCTCGCCCAGCCGGGCGAGATCAGCCTCGCGCATCACGGCGTCCTCTTCCTGGACGAGCTGTGCGAGTTCTCCCGCCAGCACCTTGAGGCGCTCCGCCAGCCGCTCGAGGAACACGCGGTCACCGTTGCGCGCGCTCGGGCCGCCGTGACGTACCCCGCCGACTTCATGCTCGTTGCCGCCTCCAATCCCTGCCCGTGCGGGCACCTCGGCGACGCGCGCGGGTGCAGCTGCGAACCGCGGCAACTGAACGCGTATCAATCGCGATTGAGTGGGCCGATCAAGGACCGCATCGACCTGGTCGTCTCGGTGCCCCGCCAGGGATATCGGGAGATCTTCGACGGCGTGGATGAGGAATCCTCGGCTGCCGTCCGGCTCCGCGTCGAAGCCGCACGAGCGCGGCAGTCGATTCGCCCAGGCAACGGGAACGGCGCGCTCACCGGCCGCGAGATCCTCGCCGCCGCCCGCTTGACCGCTCCAGCCCGGCGACTGCTCGCGCTCTCCGGGGAGCGTCTGCACCTGAGTGCGCGGGCGTTCTTTCGCGTCCTGCGCGTCGCGCGCACCATCGCAGATCTCGCGGGCGACGATCGGGTCGGCGAGGAAGCGCTCGCCGAGGCGCTCCACTACCGGATCGAGATGGCAGGCTGATGGACGAGCCCCGCTGGGTGGCGCCGGCATCGCCGGAGTGGCCCGATCGCCTCGACCATCTCGAGCGGCCGCCGCTCGGCTTCTGGCAGCTGGGCTCCGTCGGGCCGGCTTCGGCGTCGGTTGCCGTCGTGGGCTCCCGCCGGGCGACGTTCGGCGGCGTCGAGGTCGCCAGGAGCATCGGCCGCGAGCTCGGCGCCGCCGGGATCCAGGTCGTGAGCGGGATGGCGCTCGGGATCGATGCGGCGGCGCATGACGGCGCCCTCGAGGCCGGCGGCTCGACCGTTGCCGTTCTCGGGTGCGGCATCGACGTGTGCTACCCACTCCGGCATATGGCATTGCGGTCACGGATTGCGGACTCGGGCTCGGTCATCACCGAGGAGCCGGCCGGCACGCCGCCGCTGAAGTACAACTTCCCCAAGCGCAACCGGATCATCGCCGCGCTGGCGCTTGCCGTCGTGGTCGTCGAGGCAACGGAGCGGAGTGGCGCGCTCAGCACCGCCCGCTGGGCGGCCGACCTCGGCCGTGACGTGCTCGCCGTCCCCGGCTCGATCCGCGCTCCCCAGAGCAGTGGCACCAACCTGCTGATCCGCGATGGCGCCCGGCCGTTCCTCGGGATCGGCGACCTCTTCGACGTCGTCGCAGCACTCGGCGTTGCGGTCCCCAAAACCGCTGCCGGCGTCCCGGCGGACGCCCGAAGGGGAGGGCTCGAGCGTTTCAGCCCACCGCTGCGGGAGATACTGGCACGCATGGGAACCCAGCCCGTCCACCCCGACCAGATCGGGGTCGCCCTCGCTCTCTCGCCGTCGGTGGTCGCCACACGGCTCGGGGCGCTGGAGCTCGCCGGAGCCGTAATGTCCCTGCCCGGAGGCCTCGTGGCCCGTACCGTATAACCCGGCGCCAGAGCCTCAAAGGAATCAACACCGTGTCACGTCTGATCATCGTCGAGTCGCCGAGCAAGGCGAGAACGCTCGAGCGTTTTCTCGGGAACGAGTACGTCGTCCGTGCGTCGATGGGGCACATACGAGATCTGCCCAAGTCGAAGACCGGCGTCGACATCGAGGGTGGCTTCGTGCCCGAGTACGAGCTGATCCCGGGCAAGGAGAAGCAGATTCGCGAGCTCCGCGCCGCTGTCAAGACGGCATCGTCCACCCTGCTCGCGGCCGACCCCGATCGCGAGGGGGAAGCGATCGCATGGCACCTGGCGCAGGCGTTGGGGCTTCGCGATCCCGATCGCATCGTCTTTCACGAGATCACGAAGCTCGCGGTCGAGGCCGCCCTGGCCAGTCCACGCAAGATCGACCGGTCGCTCGTCGCCGCACAGGAGGCCCGGCGCGTCATCGACCGCCTGGTCGGTTACGAGATCTCACCCCTGCTCTGGCGCAAGGTACGCAAGGGCCTGTCCGCCGGACGGGTGCAGTCCGTCGCGGTCCGCCTCGTCGTCGACCGCGAGACGGAGATCGACGCCTTTGTTCCTGTCGAGTCGTGGACGATCGAGGCTCTTCTTGTCAAAGATGGCAGCAACCCGTTCACCGCGCGATTGGTCGGACGGCGCGGGGACCAGGACACGGCGGAGCGCGAGAAGCTCGAGCTCGGCACCGAGGCCGAGGCCAACGAGGTCATCGCCGCGCTCGGCCTTGACGACAAGGGCGCCGTCACGACTCGCACTCCGCCGTTCGTGGTTCGCTCGATCGAGGTCAAAGAGCGTTCGAGCCTGCCGCAGGCGCCGCACACCACGAGCACGCTGCAGCAGGACGCGAGCTCGCGGCTCGGCATGCCGCCGAAACGCGCGATGAGCATCGCGCAACAGCTCTACGAGGGCGTCGAGCTCGGCAGCGCCGGCTCGACCGGCTTGATCACCTACATGCGCACCGACTCCGTCCGCATCAGTGACGACGCCAAAGCTGCGGCCGCGAAGCACATCAACGCCGCATACGGCAAGGAATATGTCGGCAGCGGCGCGGTGCGCGGGAAGAAGGCGGCGCTCAACGTGCAGGACGCGCACGAGGCGATCCGGCCCACCGACGTCACGCGCACCCCGGACTCGGTGAGCGCGCATCTCTCGCGCGACCAGCAACGGCTGTACGACTTGATCTGGCGCCGCTTCGTCGCCAGCCAGATGAGCCCGGCGAAGATCCTCAACACGAGCGCGATCATCGACGCAGCGGACTACGTGTTCCGCGCCTCCGGGTCGGTCGTCACCTTCGAGGGTTTCCAGAAGGTCTGGAGACGCGAGGACGACAAGGACAAGGACACGACCCTGCCGCTGCTCGCGGAGCAGGAGGCACTCAAATGCCTCGAGATCACGTCGGAGCAGCACTTCACGCAACCGCCGCCCCGGTACACGGAGGCGACGCTCATCAAGGAGCTCGAGGAACGAGGGATCGGCCGCCCGTCGACGTACGCCGCGACGATCGAGGTCATCCAGGAGCGTCAATACGTGAAGCAGGTGGAGCGCCGTCTTCACCCGACGGAGCTCGGCAAGACCGTGGACGCCGTGTTGCGCCAGAACTTCCCGAATATCGTCGACGTGGCATTCACGGCAGATCTCGAGAAGCGCCTCGACTCGATTGAGGAGGGGACACGCGAGTACGAGCCGACGGTTCGCGAGTGGTACGAGCCGTTCGCCGAAACAGTCGAGCGCGCGGAGCGCTCCATGGAACGTGTCCGGGTCCCTGCGCGAGAGACCGGCGAGGAGTGTCCGGAGTGCGAGATCGGCCGTCTCGTCGTTCGCGAGGGCAAGTTCGGCGAGTTCGTCGGGTGCTCGCGCTTCCCCGAGTGCGCGTACATCAAGGACCGGAAGAAGAGCGAGGCCGTCGCAACGGGCGAGCTCTGCCCGATCTGCGAGAAGCCGCTCGTCACCCGCCAGGGCAGGCGTGGCCCGTTCGTCGGGTGCTCGGGGTACCCGAGCTGCACGTACATCAAGGGAGACAGCCCGCCGGTAACCGGCGACGCCGAGGGCGCCGAGCCCGAAGTGCTCGGCAACTGCCCGACGTGCGGCAAGCCGTTGCGGCGCCGGAGCGGCCGGCGCGGATCCTTTGTCGGCTGCTCGGGATATCCCGACTGCAAGTACATCCAGCCCGGCGCCGTGGGCGCTCGACCTGCCGGGCCGGCACCCGAGCCTACGGGCGAGGCATGCCCCGACTGCGGAAAGCCGCTCGTGACCCGGCAGGGCCGGTACGGGCCGTTCATCAGCTGCTCGGGGTACCCGGCCTGCAAGTACCGGCCGCCGAAGACCGCGACGGCATGACCCCCGCACACGCGACGACGGTCGTGGCGGTGCAACGCAACGGGCGCGTCGCCGTCGCCGGCGACGGGCAGGTGACCGTCGGCGACATCGTCATGAAACAGCGCGCCTCGAAGGTCCGGCGCCTCCACCACGGGCAGGTCGTCTGCGGCTTCGCCGGCGCGGTCGCCGACGCGCTGACGCTGTTCGACAAGTTCGAGCAGCATCTCGACAAGCACCACGGGAATCTCGTGCGCGCGGCAATCGGACTCAGCAAGGAGTGGCGCACCGACAAGTACCTTCGCCGGCTCGAGGCGATGCTCATCGTGGCCGACGCCAACCGCATCCTCCTCCTCAGCGGGGACGGCGAGGTCATCGAGCCGGACGACGATGCCGGCGTCGTCGCGATCGGCAGTGGCGGACCGTACGCGCAGGCCGCGGCGGCCGCGCTCCTCGAGAGCACCGAGCTCGACGCAGAGGAGATCGCGCGCCGGGCGCTGATGATCGCGGCGCGACTCTGCATCTACACAAACGAGAACATCACCGTGGAGACGCTCGACACCGCGACACCGGCACCTGCTGCAGCACCCGAGTGAGCACCGCCATGGCGCTCGAACCGGTGCCCGACGACACCGCGGAGCCGCGCTCACCGCGTGACCTCATCGAAGCCGTCGCCGGCGAGACGCTCCGGCCTGCCGAGGTCGTGCGACGCCTGAACGAGTACATCATCGGCCAGCACGAGGCGAAGCGATCCGTCGCGATCGCGCTGCGCAACCGCGTCCGGCGGCGGATGCTCAGCGAGGACATGCGCAACGAGGTGCTCCCCAAGAACATCCTCATGATCGGTCCGACGGGCGTCGGCAAGACGGAGATCGCTCGGCGCGTGGCGCGCCTCACGGAGTCACCCTTCATCAAGGTCGAGGCAACGAAGTTCACCGAGGTCGGGTATGTGGGACGCGACGTCGAATCGATCGTTCGCGACCTCCTCGAGCAGACCATCACCGAACTGCACGAGGACCGCATCGCCGAGGTCGAGCCGCGTGCCCGCGGACTCGCGGACGCCCGCCTGCTCGCCACGCTGCACGAGGCGGATGAGCGCCAACGGGCGTCACGCAGGCCCGAGGACACGGCGCCGGCCGGCCCTGCCGACGCCGCGGCGGAGACCCGTCGGAGCCGTGAGCGGCGCCGCCGCCTGGCACGGCGTCTCGCGGCCGGCTCGCTCGAGCAGGCGATGGTCGAGATCGAGGTGGAGGAGCCGTTCCAGCCCGCCTTCGAAGGGTTCACCGGCACGGGGCTCGAGGACGTCGGTGTCTCGCTCTCCGACTTCTTCTCGCAGCTCGCCCCGCCACGCAAGCGCAAGAAGCTCATGCCGGTTGCCGAGGCGCGCGACGTGCTCGTGGACGAGGAGACCGATCGCCTCATCGACATGGACCGCGTCTACGACGACTCGATCCGGCTCGTCGAGGATTCGGGCGTCGTCTTCATCGACGAGGTCGACAAGATCTGTGGGCCGGCGTCGGATCGCGGCCCGGACGTGAGCGGGGAGGGGGTGCAACGCGACCTGCTGCCGATCCTGGAAGGCTCGACGGTGCACACGAGATACGGACCCGTCCGAACGGACCACGTGCTCTTCATCGCGGCGGGCGCGTTCACGGCCGCGCGCCCCTCGGACCTCATTCCCGAGTTCCAGGGACGGTTCCCGATCCGCGTCGAGCTGAAGCCGCTGAGCGAGGACGATCTGGTGCGCATCCTCACCGAGCCGGGAAACGCGCTCACCAAGCAGTACGCGGCGCTGCTCGGCACCGAACGGGTGACGCTCGACTTCACGCCCGACGGGATTCGCGAGCTGGCCACCCAGGCGTATCGGGTCAACGAGGAGGACGAGAACCTCGGCGCCCGCCGCCTCTTCACCATCATGGAGAAGGTGCTCGAGGATGTCTCGTTCGCGGCCGAGGATCTTGCCGACACGACGGTGGTGATCGATGCCGCGTACGTGGGCAAGCGCCTCGGTGACCTCGTCGGCAACCAGGACCTTCGCCGCTACGTGCTCTGACCTGCGCCATCGGGGCTGAGTGCCCCAAGCGTGAGGCTGGTACACTCGGGACATCTCACACGTTCGGTTTCACGCGGCCGGCGGGTGCCTGGTGTCCCCAGGTCGCCGCCGCGGTTCACCCCGAGCGGAGGCACCACACCACCCCAACAGGAGCGACCGCCCATGCCGGCAGCAACACTGCGCCAGCTG
>DATLRX010000058.1:0-24437 GCA_035534435.1 Candidatus Acidiferrales bacterium | reverse complement strand
TGCGATAGATATCCGGAGCAATAGCCGGCGGCGCTGTACCGCCCCCTGAGCAGTTCTCATCGTCAACTTCCTCAGCGACAGCCATGTGTGTCAGGCCGACCCAGAAGCATACTGGCGCCGGGTTCACTGTGTCCACGGGGCTCGAGTCCAGATGAGGATCCCCTGAAGATGATCCGGTAGGCGACGATCGCCGAGACGGCAGGCGGCGTCCATGCTGCAGGCGTGGCCGCGCAGCGCGAGGCACTTCGACCCGTCGAGCACCCGACGTTCGGCCCGGCTCAATACCCACCTACGCCTCTGTGAGGGCGGCGGAGGCTCCGCCTCGACCTCCCGCTGGTCAGCGCATCAGATACCGCCGCGTACTACCTCGACGGCAACACCGACATCCGTTCGCTGTCGCCCAGCGGAGCGACGGCCGACGCTCCGGGCGCCAAAGATCGACTGAACGGTTGATGTCCCGTCGAGGGCCGGCAGCTACGTTGCATCACATGACTCACCACACACGGACTCCCGAGGCGTTTCTCTCAGCACTGACTTCGCGCGACTTCGCGCGCTTGGCAGAATGCCTTGCCCCATCGGCACAAGCCCACTTCTTTCTGCCGCGCGGTCCAGAGATCCGCACCGGCCGGGATGACATTGCGGCGCGGATCGAGGGCTGGTTCGCACCCGCCGCGACCTTCGAGGTCATCGGCACGAGCCTTGAGCCGATCGGCAGCCGCCATCGCCTCAGCTGGCGATTCCGCGTGACCCACAACGGTCAACCAGCGGAGCTCATCGAACAGCTCGCGTTTGTCGATGTTGCGCCGGAAGGCATCGCTCAAATCGACATGCTCTGCTCGGGGTTCATCCCTGCGGAGACGCACGCGACGTCGACTGTGTTCGACGCGCAAGCCCTGGGCTGCGGGGATGGTCTGGCCCAGGAATTCCGTCGCAGGCTCGCGGATCTCGAGGTCGGTGACTCGCTCACCGTCATCGTCAGCGACCCCGCCGCAAAGGAGGACCTCCCGTCGCTCGCCCGGATGATGGGGCAGTCCGTCATCTCCTGCCAACTGCAACCGGATGATCGCCTGGCAATCGCCGTGGAGAAGCGCGCATGACCGAGAAGCTGATCTTCAACTGCACCTTCGGACGTGATGATCCTGAGCGCGCGACGCTGCCGTTCGTCGCCGCAAACGTCGCCGCGGTGGCGGGGCAGGAAGCGATCGTGCTCTGCACCATCGATGCCGTGCATCTCGGCACCCTCGATGGCACGGACGGCATCGAGGCGCCGGGGCTCCCCAAGCTCTGCGAGTTGTTCGCCGAATTCATCGGCAACAACGGCAAGGTCTGGCTCTGCGGGGCATGCACTAAGCCGAGGGGAATCACCGAGAGCCGCCTCGCAGACGGCGCCGCCATCGTCGGTGCAGCCAAGATCGTCGAGGAGGTCGCGGCGGGGGCACGGACGATCGCCTTCGCCTAGGTGCGCACCGGCGCGTGACGGCCGTCGATAATCGCGCGCAACACCGGTACCGGGAGAATCGATGGGAGTGGAGGTCGGGACGTCACGGCTGCACGACGGCATCCGCCTGGCGGAGCTGCTCGCGGCCGTATCGCTGGCGTCCGATCTGGCACACGACGTCCCAAGCGAGAGCGCGCTCCGCGACACCGTGCTCGCCGTCCAGTTTGCTCGCCGGCTGGGCTGGGCCGAGCCGGAACTTTCCGATGTCTACTACCTGGCGCTCCTGTACCACATCGGCTGCACCGGTGCGGTTGCCGCGCAGAGCAGGCTCGGCGCCGGCGACGACATCAACGTCCGTCGATGGATGTCCGACGCCGACTACGCGAACCGGCCCGCGCTCATGCGAGTGGCGATCACCAAGCTCGCGCCGCAATGGGGACCATCGGGGTTCGTACAGGGCATCGGCGCGCTCGCGACAGCCGGTCGGGATCTCCCGGAAGCCTTCGCGAACATCGCCGAGGTCGCCGCGCGTTTGTCGCAGCGTCTCGGTGCGAGCGCAGACGTCACCGAGGCGCTCTGTCACGCCTACGGCAGATGGGACGGCAAGGTCTTCCCGTCGCTCCCGGAGGGTGACGGCCTGTCGGGCACGGCGCGAGTCGTGCACCTCGTGCACCTCGCGCAGATCTATCACCAGGTCGGAGGCGCCGAAGCCGCTGACGCGGTCGTCAAACAGCGAAGCGGTGGCGAGCTCGATCCCACGCTGGCGCGTCTGTGGCTGGCGAACTCGCACGAGCTGTTCGGCACGCTGTCAGCGGAGTCGACGTGGGACCAGGTACTGGAGGCCGAGCCATTGCCACAGCGACGCGTGGGCCAGGCGCAGCTCGACGAGGTGTGCGCTGCGATGGCGGACTTCGTCGACCTCGCGTCACCGTTCAGCGCTGGACATTCGGCGAAGGTTGCACGCCTGGCCGCAGCAGCAGGGCAACATGCCGACCTCGACGCGACGGCTGTCGCGACGCTTCGACGAGCGGGACAGATCCACGACCTCGGTATGGTCAGCGTCCCCAACCGGGTCTGGCTGAAGCACGGTCCGCTCAACCCGGTGGAATGGGAACGGGTGCGCCTGCACGCGTATCACACGGAAAGAATCCTGGGCTTCGCCGCACCGCTGCGCGAGGCCGCGACGCTTGCGGGCCTGCACCACGAACGGCTCGACGGGTCCGGGTATCACCGCGGCGTGCCGGCGAAGGTACTCCCGCTCAGCGCGCGCATCCTCGCAGTCGCCGAGGTACATCAATCGATGAGCGAGGAACGCGCCTGGCGGCCGGCGTTGACAAGCACGGAGTCCACGCGGCAATTGCGCCATGCCGTCGCAGCCGGAACCCTCGATGCACGTGCGGTCGACGCCGTGCTGCTCGCGACGGGCGAACGGCCGAGGCGAGCAGGACGGTCGTGGCCGTGCGGCCTCACAGATCGTGAGGTCGATGTGCTCAGAGCGATCACTCGCGGGCTCTCGAACAAGCAGATCGCCCGGGAGCTGTACGTCTCGCAGTCGACGGTGCACACCCACATCGTCAATGTTTACGGCAAGATTGGCGTCAACACGCGGGCCGGGGCGACACTCTTCGCATTCGAGCACGACCTCCTTGAAACCCCTTCGTGAGAAATCGACCGAACGGTCGATTCGATCGGCTGACAGAGCGGCTAGGCTCCAGACACAGCACTCACCTGTGCCAGCACTGAAGAGAGGAACACCACGATGCCGCTCTACATGGACCACCACCACAAGGTCGACGGACTCACTGCCCAAGCAGTCGCAGGCGCGCACCAGCGAGACCTCGAGGTGCAGGGCAAGTACGGCGTCAACTACGTCAAATACTGGTTCGACGAGAACTCGGGGGCCGTCTTCTGTCTGGTAGAGGCGCCTTCCAAGGAGGCGGCCGCGGCGGTGCACCGGGAGGCGCATGGCCTGGTTGCGGACGACGTCACCGAGGTCCGGGAGGGAGGCTGACCGCGGATTACGCGGCCACCGACGCCACCGGTCGCGCCGGGGCCGACGGTGCGCCGAGGCGTCGCACTCCGATCGCCGGAGCGAGGTCTGACCCGGCTCTTCGCGCGGATCGGCACTGTGTCGTACGGGGCAGGTATCTCTGGCACTGGCTAGCCCTCGAGGGGATCGCCGCGACCGGCCTCCGGTTCGTCCTCCCGGTTCCGAGCGCGATCAACTGGCTGCTCGGCACCGCTCTTCCGAAAGCGTCCACGTCGCGGCTCCGCCACGCAGCCACCGTCGCAGCGGTCACGAGCGGGTTCCTGGTCAGCAGCAGCTGTTCGGTGGGCTGGCGATGGCCAGGATCCCCCCGATCACGAGGCAGACAAGCACGAAGAGCGCCATGCCCGCGATCAGCAGCTTCGTCCGCGTGTCCACGCACCGATCCTGACGGATGGACGCGAGCCCGTGCCGCCCGACTCAAGAGACAGCACGTGCCTCGAGGCCCATGGCAGAATATTCGGGTCTTGTCGTGCGGACACTGCGGGTCTGAGCGTCTGCTCCCCCTGACCTTCACAATCCCCTACCGCCACGAGACGGACGATGGGTCGCCCGTCCCGGCAGGTCGGCGCGTGCTCAAGTGCGTGGACTGCGGTAGCCGCCTCCACGGCGAAACCCTCGCCCGGTCGCGTGGGCGATCGGACCGGACCACCGCCACCTCGCGCTGACGGTCCTCCTCGGTTGCGATCGATCTGCGATCGCGGCCCCGTCTACTGACGGCCTCGGGCTCGTCGAGCCCGCACGGAGGAACGTCATGAGCACCCGTACCACGATCCGGTTCGCCGGTCTCGTACCCCTGGCGCTGACCGGCATGCTGATCGCAGGCTGTGGATCGACCAGCACGACCACAGTGGGAAGCAACGGAGGATCGCAGCCCGCGTCCGGCGGTTCAAGCTCGGGGTCGAGTTCGGGCACGGGCGCCCTGGACGGCATCGGCCATCCGATCAACATCTGCTCGCTCCTGCCCGTCGCGACCGTCGCCTCGGTCAGCGGGGAGCCGCTCACCGTTGCCCAGGAGAAGGACACGCCCGGTTACAAGATCTACACGTGTGACTACGCGAGCGCAGACGGCACGTCCGGGCTCGACATCAACGTGCTGGCGATGGACGCCGCCGTTGGCTACCAGGCCGATGTCGCCGCGAACAAGACTGTCGGGAGCGCAGGGCAATACACGACGATCAGCGGTCTCGGTGACAAGGCGTTTTCGTCCATCACGGGCGTGGAAGCGCTGTTCGGCAATGTCTCCATCACGGTGTCCAACCTGAACGCAACGTCGGCCGCCGAGACCTTGATCCGTGATCTCCAGCCGAAGCTCTGACCGGTGCGCAGGGGAGCGGCCCTGCAGCGGCTGGTGGGGGAGGTACTGCGCGACAGCGCCCTCGGCCAGCGCCTGCTGGCCGAGGGGCGTTCCGAGCTGTGAGAAGAACGATGTTGCGTGCGGTTGCGCCGATATCAGCCACATCATGATCTGAAGGATGTTGCGTCAACGCCCGGGGTTCTTTGCCCGGGGCTGACCGGACGCAAACGCGCCATCACCTGTGTCGCCGGCTCGGCGCGCGGGATCGTGCTGAGGCGTTCGCATTCAGCCTGTGCGGCGGCCTCGTCCGCGAATTGCCCAAAGAGTGGCATCGGCGCGAATCCATCGGCAGCGCCGCGGGGCTCTCACCATCACGCACCGCGGCCGGCGCGTCATCATCCTCGACGTGACGACCGAGCCGCAGAACACCGATCCACTCGTCTCCCTGGTGCGCTCACTCCTTGCGGAACTGGGTGAGGATCCCGAGCGCGACGGACTCGGACGTACACCCTCGCGAGTCGCGCGAAGCTTCCGATATCTGTTGAGCGGCTACGAGACCCATCTGGACGCACTGGTGAACGGCGCGATCTTCGAAGTGCCGTACTCCGAGATGGTCGTCGTACGGGACATCGAGGTGTACAGCCTCTGCGAGCACCACCTGCTGCCGTTCTTCGGCAAGGCGCATGTCGCATACATCCCCAACGGGCGTGTCCTCGGCCTCAGCAAGATCCCCCGGATCGTCGACATGTTCGCCCGCCGCCTGCAGGTGCAGGAGCGGCTGACGACGGAGATCGCCGATGCGCTCCAGGGCGTGCTCGAGCCGGAGGGTGTCGGAGTCGTCATCGAGGCGACGCACCTGTGCATGGCGATGCGCGGCGTGGAGAAGCAGAACAGCTCCGCGGTGACATCGTCGATGACCGGTTGCCTTCGCGACGACGACAAGTCCCGCAACGAGTTCCTCAGCCTGATCCGCCGCCGCTAGCGCCTACGAGGTGGCGCCGATGACGGCGACCTCGACCCAGAGCAACAGCACACCGACCGCGAAGAGGAACACGCCGAGTGCGACGTGTCCCCAGTGGATCGGCTCCTTGCCTTTGCGGTTCCCGATGAACCGGAGGTAGATCGACACTCCGATGATCCCAAGGCCCCCGGCGACCAGGATGGTTGCCGGGACGCCGATGAACGCCGCGAGAACACCTTGCACTCGGGCAGCCTACGAGGTTCACGGCGCCTGACGCGCTCGCCCGTACCATGGACTGATGCCGATTCCCGCATTGAGCACCGCCGATCAGGCGACGGTGGTGCAGACCCTCGCCGGTCTTCACGAACCCGCCTGGCGTGCCCGCCAGGTCCAGGGTGCCGTGTGGCAGCCGTATGTCGACGGGTTCGCGTCAATCCAGCAGCTCCCGGCCCGGCTCCGGCAGGCGCTGGACGCGGAGCTGCAGTTCTCCACGGTCACGGTGGACGTCGAGGCGATGGCAGACGCCGGATTGACCGTCAAACTGCTCTGCAGGCTCGCCGACGGCCAGACAGTGGAGACCGTGGCGATGGAAACGCCGGCAACGGCCGATTCGCGGCGACGTTCAACGGTGTGCGTGAGCAGTCAGGTGGGATGCGCCGTCGGCTGCCCGTTCTGCGCCACCGGGCACATGGGACTGCGGCGCAACTGCACCGCGGCGGAGATCGTCGACCAGGTGCGTGCCGCCGCCGCGTCGTTGCACCGCAGAGGCCTCGGTCCGGTGACGCACATCGTCTACATGGGCATGGGCGAGCCACTTGCCAACGTGGCCCCAACGCTCGAGTCGCTCTCGGTCCTCACCCGCGACGCGGGCATCAGCCCGCGGCGGATCACGGTCTCGACCAGCGGCGTCGTCCCGGGGATCGAGCGGCTCGCGGCCGCCAAGGTGCCGGTCACCCTCGCGCTCTCGCTCCATGCCGCCACCGACGAGTTGCGCGACCGTCTCGTCCCGGTCAACAGGACCTACCCGCTGAGCGTTGTGCTCGGGACGGCGTCGCGGTACGCGGAACAGAGCGGCCGGCGGCTGAGCTTCGAGTGGTGTCTCATCGCGGGCGTCAACGACTCGGTCGAGCAAGCGACCGGGTTGCGCGATCTTGCCCGGAGAGCCCGGGCGCACGTCAACGTGATCCCGATGAACCGCATCCCCGGCAGCGTGTGGGGCCCTCCCGATCCAGGGGTGGCACGTCGATTCCTGGCCGCGCTGCGCGGCGCCAGAGTGACCGTCCGCGACACCCGGGGCGGCGATGCCGACGCTGCGTGCGGGCAGCTGCGCGCGGACCTCGAAGCGCGAAGGATCCTGCGACCCGACGGCACGCTCTCGCCGCCACGGGTGCCGGCCCGGGTGTGACCCCCGCTGACGAGGCGCTGATGGACGCCGCGCTGGAGGCGGCGGCCGCCGCGGATCACGCCACCAACCCGAACCCCATGGTTGGGTGCGTCATCGTCCAGAACGGCGTTGTCGTCGCCACCGGACTGCACCGCGTCGCCGGCGGACCGCACGCCGAGGTCGACGCGCTCGGTATCGCGGGTGAGCGCGCACGGGGCGCGGATATCTTCGTGACCCTCGAGCCCTGCGCGCACACAGGGCGCACGCCCCCGTGTACCGACGCGTTGATCGCAGCCGGGCCGCGGCGAGTTGTTGTGGCCATGACCGACCCCAACCCGAGGGTCGCGGGACGCGGGATCGAGGCGCTTCGGACGGCAGGGATCACCGTCGACGTCGGTGTACGTGACGCGGCGGCGCGGCGCCTCAACGAGGCCTATGTGACGCACATCACGACGGGACTGCCGTTCGTCACCGCGAAGTTCGCTGCCTCGCTCGACGGGAGGATCGCGACCGCGAGCGGTGAGTCACGTTGGATCACGTCGGAGCCGGCTCGCGAGCTGGCGCACCGTCTGCGTCACGTCAACGACGCGGTGATGGTCGGCGCCGGGACCGTGATCGCCGACGACCCCGAGCTGACGTGCCGCACCGAGAACGGACGATCGCCGCTCCGCGTCGTCCTCGACAGCACCCTGCGCAGCCCGGAAACGGCGCGCGTGCTCGACATCCAGACCGCTCCGACGCTCATGATCACCAGCGCTGCCGCGGACCCAAGGCAGGCGGACCGCCTCCGCGCGCGCGGCGTCGAGGTCGAGAGCGTCCCCGCCGCTGCGGCCGGTGTCGACCTGGGCGCGGCGCTCGCGCTGCTTGGAGACCGCGGCACCATCAGCGTCCTCATCGAGGGCGGCGCGTCCCTGCTCGGGTCCGCATTCGACGCCGGGCTCGTGGACAAGGTCGTTGCGATGCTCGCGCCACGGATCATCGGGGGAGCCTCGGCTCCGGGTGCGGTCGGCGGTTCCGGGGTGTCGAGCCTCGGCGTCGCGAGGTTGCTGACCGATGTCACCGTCGGCCGCGCCGGCCCCGATCTCGTGGTCACCGGATACTGTGTACGCTGAGGTTCGAGGAGAACGAGATTGTTCAGTGGGATCGTGGAGACGCTCGGCGAGATCCGGGCGCGGCAAGCAGGGCGCATCGAGATAGCGCCGCGCACACCGTTTCCGGATCTGCAGATCGGCGAGAGCATCGCCGTTGACGGCGCCTGCCTCACCGTCGCATCCGTACCCGGGGACGGCTTCAGCGCCGACGTCATGCCCGAGACCTTCCGCCGCACGATCCTCGGAGCCCTCAAGGCCGGCGCGCTGGTGAACCTGGAGCGAGCGCTGCAGATGGGCGACCGGGTCGGCGGCCACATGATCACGGGGCACGTCGATGCGACGGGCGTCACAACGGCACTTCGGGAGGACGGCAACGCCCGCTGGGTGACCATCGCAGCACCGGACGACGTTATCGACCTGGTGGCCGAGAAAGGCTGCATCGCGGTCGACGGCATCAGCCTCACCGTCGTCGACGTGTTCGAGGAGGCCTTCACCGTCTCGCTCATTCCACACACACTGCTGAACACCACCGCGGGGGCGTGGACGGTCGGGACACGGGTGAACCTTGAGGTCGACCTGATCGCGCGCTACGTGGCGCGCGCGCTCGAGGCGATGTCACTCGAAGTGCGCCCACCCGCGCTCCTCGAGGTGCGTCGATGACGCTCGCCGCCGTCGATGAGGCGATCGCCGACATTCGCGCCGGCAAGTTCGTGATCATCGTCGACGACGAGGACCGCGAGAACGAGGGCGACCTCGCCATCGCCGCGGATCGGATCACGCCGGAGGCCGTCAACTTCATGGCCACGCACGGGCGCGGGCTCATCTGCGTCCCGTGCGAAGGATGGCGCCTCGACGAGCTTGGTGTTGGTGCCATGGTCGACGAGAACACGTCACGATTCGGCACCGCGTTCACGGTCACCATCGAGGCGATCGGCCACGGCGTGACCACCGGGATCAGCGCGTTCGACCGCGCCACCACGATCCGCCTGCTCTGCGATGAGCATGCCAAGCCGAGCGACTTCGCCAAGCCTGGTCACACGTTTCCCCTTCGCGCCGCGGCCGGCGGCGTGCTCGAACGAGCCGGGCAGACCGAGGCAATCGTCGACCTCTGCAAGCTCGCCGGACGGTTTCCCGCCGGCGTCATCTGCGAGGTAATGCGCGACGACGGGCGCATGGCGCGACGTCCGGACCTGGACGCGTTCGGCGCCGAGCACGACATCAGGGTCGTGTCGGTTGCTGATCTCATCGCGTACCGGCGGCGCAACGAGCGCCTCGTCGTGCGCGGAGCAACGACGACATTGCCAACGGAGTACGGCACCGTGACGGCGATGGCGTACGAGGACGTGATCACGCATGCAACACATGTGGCACTCGTCTGGGGCGACGTGCGTGGCAGCGATCCGGTGCTGGTCCGCGTCCACAGCGAGTGCCTCACGGGCGATGTCTTCGGATCGCAGCGATGCGATTGCCAGGCGCAGCTGCACAAGGCCATGGCGATGATCGCCGACGCGGGCAAGGGCGTCCTCGTCTACCTGCGCCAGGAGGGGCGGGGCATCGGACTCATGGACAAGCTGCGCGCGTACGCCCTGCAGGACCGTGGCCTCGACACCGTCGAAGCGAACCTCAGCCTCGGACTCCCGGTCGACAAGCGCGACTACGGCATCGGCACGCAAATCCTGTCGGACATCGGCGTCCAGCGGATGGTGGTGCTCACCAACAACCCGAGGAAGTACTACGGCCTGAGCGGGTACGGCCTCGAGGTCACCGACCAGATCCCGCTCGTGGTGCCCACCAACGCGCACAACGAGCGCTACCTCCGCGCCAAGCAGGACAAGCTCGGACACAGCCTGGACCTCGACGGTGCCCGCGACTCGTCCTGACGGATACAGCGGCCCGGCCTCGAAACGCCTTGAGCGAGCCACGGTGCATGCGGGCGCGCTTGATGCACGCGGCATGCGAATCGGGATCGTCGTCTCGCGCTACAACGACGCCGTCTCCATGCCTCTGCTCGAAGGCGCCCTGGAAGCCCTCGAGAGACTCGGCGCGACCGCCGCGGATATCCGGGTCGCCTGGGTGCCGGGCGCGTTCGAGATCCCCATTGCCGCGCGTGAGCTCGCGGCGCACGGCGACGTGCACGGGGTCGTCTGCCTCGGCGCGGTGATCCGCGGCGACACCGCCCATTTCGATTACGTGGCGGGTGAGGCCGCCCGGGGAATCGCGTCAGTGCATGTGACAACCGGCGTGCCCGCGACGTTCGGCGTCCTCACCGTTGACACGCTCGAGCAGGCGTTGGATCGCGCCGGCGGTAAGCACGGCAACAAGGGTGCGGAGGCCGCAACCACGGCGGTCGAGATGGTGGCCCTGCTGCGAGCGCTGCGACCTGCGAGCACCACGCGGTGATCTGCCTTGACCAGACGGTCTACTGGAACCAGCCCGCGACGTCGAGGATCGCGTTGATCGTACCCAGAGCGTTGAAGAGGTTCACGTCGCCCTGACTGGATCCGGGTGCCTGGGCGAGCCCGACGATCGCCAGGTTGGCGATGACGTCATGTATTGACGGGTTGAGGTCGGACGCCGTGGGTTGAGGCTGATCGCTCGGATAGAGTTCCAGGACGGTCGACTGAGTCCCGGCGACCCCCGTGAGATTCGCCACCACCGCAACGGGCTGCGCGCCCAGGAACGCCGGGACGGCTGTCACGCCGGCAACCTGGACCACCTTGGACACACGCGGTTGGAGAGGCTGGCCGGAGCAGCGCGTCCCAGTGCCGCTGCGGGTGTCGCAGATCCTGGTCGGCGGGACCGAGTAGAAGAGGGCTCCGTTCGTCACCTCGCTCCCGTTGCCGAACCAGCCGCCGACATCGATGATGAATTCGACACTTCCGACGTTGTTGTAGACGCAGACGTCGTTGGCCGGTCCGAGTGGCGAGATGACGCGGTTCGGGAGATTTTCGCCCGCCCTCGGATTGAGGTTCGACGCACCCTGGGCGCCGGTCGGACACTGGTCATTCGCGTCCGGCGGCGCTACCGTGAGGTACGTCGCCCGCGTGCCTTCGGTGGCTGTGAGGTTGAAGACCGCAGCGGCCGCGCCGCTGGCCGGTATCGAGCCCGTCCCGCTGAGCACGACCTTTCGCCACGTGTTTGCCGCGAGCGGCTCGTTGGTTGCCCCCGCACACGCGGTGTGATGGTTGGCGCGCGTGTCACACATCCGGATCGGCGAGATGCTGTGGAATTCGCCGGGAATCGGCCCGGACCCTGACGGCGCGGCAAAGTAGCCCTGGACGTCGACGATGGCGTCGAGAGTACCAACCGCGTTGAAGAGCGTGATCGCGCCGCCCGAACTCAGTTGCACGACAGCGAGGTTGGACTGCACCGCGCCGGGGTCGAGATTCACGTTCGAGGCAGATGGCACCGCGAGGCTGCCCGCGGGATAGGCCGTCACGTACGTGCCGGTCCGGCCATGGTTGATGGCGGTCAGATTGACGACGACCGCCTCGGCGCCCGACGGCACCATCTGGCCACCGGGCCCTGCTACTCCGGTGATCTGTACCGTGACCCTCCCACCGGCGCCGAGGAGCTTCCCCGTGCACTGGTCGGGCGTTCTCGAGGGACGGGTATCACAGACGCGGAAGGGCGTCAGGGCACTGTATGCGCCCGACGCCACATACGTGTACCGGTCCGCAACACTCGCACCGCTCGTGCCCACGTTCGTCTGCACGCTGATGTCGACCGCACCCGCGACGTTCACCGCCGGCGTGTAGGCGCTGATCTGATTTGGACCGAGCACCGTGAAGCAACCTGTCGTCGTGCCCGAGCACGGAAATGGGTTGCCCGCGGGGACGTCGATGCTGCCGAAGAAGACGTCTGAGACAGTGATGCCGCTCGTGCTCAGGTAGTTGGCCCCCGTGATCGTCAGCAGCGCGCCGCCCTGCTCAGCGCCGAACTGCTGGGAGAGCGCGGTCACCGTCGGGAACAGCGCGCCGTAGAAGTACTTGTCGGCGGCGGACGTTGCGCTGGTGCCGCCGATCGTGGTCACCGTGATGTCGACGGACGCAGGTGCATGTGCCGGAAAGTCCTCGACGAAGATCTGCGTCGAGGCGTTGACGTTGTAGCAGGGGGCGGTCGGTGCTCCGGGACATGGGGTGGTTGTGATCAGGATCCCGCCGACTGAGACGACCGTCGTGGTGAAGTTGCGGTTTGTCCCGGTCGGTTCAAACCCGGTCCCGGTGAGAGTCACCGACGTGCCGCCATTGATGGACCCGTGATTTGGCGCCACCTTCGTGATGGACGGCATCGGAGCGTAGGCGTAGACGTCCGCCGCTGAGGTGGGGCTCGTGCCGCCCGTCGTGGTCACCGTGAGATCGACGTTCCCCGAGCCTGCTGGGAAGTCCTCGATGCTGATCTGGGTTGCGCTGTCGAACAGGAAGCACGGCGCGGTGGGCGTGCCGGCGCACGGCGTCGTGATATTGACGCTCCCCACGGATACCGAGGTGACGTTGGTGAACAACGTCCCCGTGACGATGACCGTGTTCCCGCCCGCGGCAACGCCCGCATTCGGGGAGACGCTGCTCACCGCAGGGATCGGCTCGTACGCGTACTGATCCGCCGGTTGCGAAATGGCACTCGTGCCCTCGGCCGTTGTCACCGTGATATCGACGCTGCCGGCCGCATGCGGGGGGATGTCGCCGATGGTGATCGAGGTGGCGCTGTTGACCGTGAAGCAGGGGACGGTCGGCGTTCCAGGGCATGGCGTTGCGGTGATGTTGTGGGTGCCGACCAGGACGCTTGTCGTCGTGTACTCACCGGCGGATGCAAACGTCGTCCCCGTGACGGTGACGCTGTTCCCACCTCCGGTGGGACCGGTGGGAGGCGCGACGCCGGTGACGGAGGGCGGCGGCACGTACGTGTACTGGTCCGCGCTCGAGGTGGCGCTCGTGCCGCCCACCGTCGTCACCGTGATGTGCACGGTCGCGGCCGCCCCCGACGGGAAGTTCGCGATCGTGAGCTGACTGTCGCTCCCCACCGTGAAACAGGGTGATCCTGGACATGGGCCGATGCCGGTGGTGCCGACCGACACGCCGGTGGCCGGGACACCCGCAGGATCGAACCCCGTGCCGTTGACGGTCACCGAACCCGCACCGGCGAGCGGACCGAACGGCGGTGACACGCCGGTCACCGCGGGAGCGGACGCGTACACGTACTGATCCGCCGAGGACGTTGCGCTCGTCCCGGCCGGCGTCTGCACCGTGATGTCGACTGTCGCGGGAGCGTGCGCGGGGAGGTTCTGCACCGTGATCTGCGTTGCGCTGTTCACGGTGAAGCACGCGGACGACGGCGATCCCGGGCATGGTGAGGTGCTGACGTCGTGCGTGTCGACGAACACATCGGTTGCGCCGATGAACCCGGTGCCCGTGACGACCACGGTATCGCCGCCCGAAGGCGGGCCGGCAGCCGGCGCAACGCCGGTGACAGTTGGGAGCACGGCATACACGTATTGATCGCCGGGACCGGTGGAGCTCGTGCCCCCCGGGGTCGTCACCGTGATATCCACAGTGCCGGCACCGTGTGCGGGAAAGTCCTCGACGGTGATCTGCGTCGCGCTGGTCACGTTGAAGCACGGGCTGCTCGGGGAACCCGGGCACGGCGTGGTGGTGATATCCGTCGCATCCACGGTGACGACCGTCGTGCTGAAGTTCGCTCCCGGGCCGTAGCTTGATTTGAACCCGGTCCCGTTGAGCGTGACGGTGTTGCCGCCCCCGGTCGGCCCTGTTCCGGGCGTCACACCGGTGACGGCGGGGGCCGGGGCGTACGCATAGGTGTCGGCGGTGGTCGTGACGCTCGTCTGGATCGAGGTCCCGTCGGTGGATTGCGTGGTGACGACGATGTGGGCCTGACCGCTTCCTGAGGGCGGAGTCGCGGTTATCGTCGTGGCGCCGGTCACCGAGAAGGTGGTGGCGGGTGTACCGCCGAACGAGACGCCGCTCGTCGTGAAGCCCGTGCTCTTGAAGTCGGTCCCGCTGATCGTGACCGCCGGCAGCCCGCCGCTCTCAGACCCCGAGGCAGGGCTCACCGATGTCACCGTGGGGACCGGCTGCTGCACCACGAGCTGGTCGCTGGACGACGTTGTCGAGGTACCTCCCGCGGTGACCACCACCGTGTCGTATGCACCCGGAAGGATGGACGCCGCCGGAAGATCGATCGGCATGTGCTTGTCGTCGGTGAAGCCAAAACACGCAGGCTGCCCCGTCGCGGTGCACTGTGTGGTCAGGGCCACGGTCGGGCCGCCGAACGTGGGTACCAGATCCACCTCGGTGACCGCGCTCGTTGCCGGCGGCCCCGGAATGGCGAAACCGGTCCCGGTGACCGTGATTCCGGTGGCGCTCTCGCTTGCCGGACTCGCGACAGCGGTGACGGTGGGCTGATCCAAGTACGTGAAGTAGTCGGCCGGCGGATTCTTCAGGCTCGTCCCGGCCGGCGACGCGACCTGGACATCGGAGGTCCCCGCCGGATTCGCCGGCGTGGTCACGTCGATCTCCGCATCGGTTACCACGGTGAAGCAGCTGGGCGTGGCGGGGCAGGGGGTGACATCGCTGGTCCCGATGAAAAGGTCGGTGGCACTCGTGAACCCCGACCCGGCGACGACGATCGGCGTTCCTCCCGCCGAGGGTCCGGCAGCCGGCGTCACGCTGTTCACCACAGGCGTGGCATCGGCTGCAACGTGCAAGGGCGCCAGACCGGCGCCAGAGCCGGCCGCGACGAGCGCACAGCACACACCGCCGAGAACGAAGCTGCGTACTCTCAACACCCCTATCCCCCAAACGCTGCGAACGTAGCAATCCTACCTGATGGGAGCCCCCGGCGGAGACGCTAGCGAGCAGCCTTCGCCTGCGTACGCAGGCAGCGGGTGCAGACGCGGGCCTTGACCTCGCGACCCTTGACGGCAAGGTGCGTGGCGTGCAGGTTGGGCAGGAACCGGCGCTTCGTGTGCACTTTGGAGTGGCTCACGTTGTTCCCGGTCATCGGGCCCTTTCCGCAGATGTCGCAGCGCTGGGACATGATGTCTCTCGATGGGGGCGGGACGCCTATCTGAGACGCGCCCGCCCTGGCGTACTAGAATTCGGCCGCAACCCCGGCGGCGGCGCCCGGTGGCCTCCGGAAGCAACCGGTGGCCGGTCGCCGAGGATACCACAGGCCCGTACCGGGCTTACGGAGACACGTGAAAAGCAAGGTCCGGGCGTCTGACGCGCTATCGCGCACCGCATCCCTGGGAAGGATCGAGGTGTCGCCTCGCGTGGTTGCCTCGATCGTGGGTCACGCCGCCAACGAGTGCTACGGCATCGTCGGCATGGCCGCCCGCGGGCTACGCGACGGCATCGCTGAACGGCTCAACCGCGAAAACGTCCATCGCGGAGTCGAGATCCAGGTGACGCCCGACGGTCTCGTGATCGAGCTCTACGTCATCGCCGAGTACGGGACCCGAATCAGCGAGGTCGCACACAACCTCATGAGCGCGGTGAGCTATTCCGTCGAGAAGACCCTCGGGCTGCCCGTGGTCGCGGTGAACGTGAACGTCCAGGGCATTCATGCTGCGAGCGATGGTGTCCGCCACTAAGCCCGCTCCAGAGCTCTCCGTGCTTCGCGAGCCGCTCCGCGAGGTCGGCGGCGAGCAGGTGCTCAGCGGCCTCACGTCAGCGCTGTCCTGGCTCGAGGCCAACCAGCAGGAGATCAACGACCTCAACGTCTTCCCGGTGCCGGACGGCGACACCGGCTCCAAC
This sequence comes from Candidatus Acidiferrales bacterium, assembly GCA_035534435.1. Taxonomy (GTDB): domain Bacteria; phylum Chloroflexota; class Dormibacteria; order Aeolococcales; family Aeolococcaceae; genus Palsa-851. The sequence continues at coordinate 8,447 of DATLRX010000058.1, read as the reverse complement.
ATGTATCTCACGCTCCGGTCGGCCGTCGAGGAGGCGGGCGAGGCGCCGGCGCCGTCAGCCGTCGACTCGGTGCTCGCCGCCGCGGCGCACGGATCGCTCATGGGCGCGCGCGGCAACAGCGGGGTCATCCTGTCGCAGATACTCCGCGGCTTCGCACAGGGGGCGGCGCAGCGGGCGCGCATCGACGCCCGCGGCGTGGCCGCTGCGCTGAGCGAGGCCGCTGCGGTGGCATATCGCGCGGTCATGAAGCCCACGGAGGGGACGATCCTCACCGTCGTTCGCGATGCCGCCGCCGCGGGCAACGCGGCCGCCGCGGAGACGGATGACATCCGGGTCGTTCTCGACCGGGTCGTCACCGAGGCGCACGCTGCGGTCGAACGCACCATCGATCAGCTCCAGGTGCTGCGCGATGCCAACGTCGTTGACGCCGGTGGCTTCGGCCTCGCCGTGATCCTCGAAGGTTTCGCCCATGCGGTCGCGTCGACTGCGTCGGTCGTCTCGTCGCCGCCACCGGTTCACCGCTCGGGCGAGCCGGCGCTCCGCCTCCCACCCACCCCCGGTGACCTGCAGGCGACCGGGACCGCCGCGCCACGCCGAGGCGCCGCCGCTGTCGCTCATCGCGAGCAGGGGTGGGGGTACTGCACGGAGTTCCTCATCAACGGCCCCGGTCTCGATGTCGAGGCGATCCGTACCGAGCTCGGTGCGCTCGGTGAGTCGGCGCTCGTCGTGGGTGACCCGGATCTCGTCCGCGTCCACATCCACACCGGCGACCCGGCGAGCCTCATCGCGGCGGCGTCGTCGCGAGGGCGGATGAGCAAGCTCAAGGTCGAGGACATGTCCGCTCAGCACCACGAGGTACTCGCGCGCGCGGACGCGGTCGAGAATGACGTGAGCGCCGCGACGGCGCCACCGGAGCCGCCGGAGCAGCGAGAGGCACCACCCAAGGCGATCGGAATCGTCAGCGTCGCTCCCGGCGACGGATTCCGCGATATCCTCCGGAGCCTCGGCGCCGACAGCATCGTGAGCGGCGGGCAGACCATGAATCCGTCGATCGAGGACCTGCTCAACGGCGTCCACGCCGCCAATGCGCGGCGCGTGATCCTGCTCCCGAACAACGGCAACGTGATCCTCACCGCGGAGCAGGTCGACCCGCTTGCGGAGGGCTGCGAGGTTCGAGTCGTCCCCACACGCAACCTGCCTCAGGGCATCAGCGCCTTGCTCGCCTTTGATCCGGCCGCGAGTCTCGCCGAGAACGCCGAGCGGATGCTTGCGGCAATCGCGACGGTGCGCGCGGTCGAGGTCACGCACGCGGTCCGCGACACGACCGTCAACGGCCACGACATCAAGGCCGGCGACGTCATCGCGGTCGTCGACGACGAGATCACCGAGGTGGGCGACGATTATCTGAGCGTCATCGATGCGGTGCTCTCCTCACAGGAGACCGCGCCGGAGCTGGTCACCGTGTATCGCGGCGAAGACGTGAGCGATGCCGACGCCGGCAAGCTCGTCGACACACTGCGCAGCACGCACTCCGGAGTCGAGTTCGAGATCCAGACCGGAGGGCAGGAGCACTATCCGTATGTGCTGTCACTCGAGTGACGATCCACCTCGTCACCGACAGCACCTCTGACATCTCCCCGTCCGACGCGCGGGCGCTGGGCGTCAGCGTGGTGCCGCTCGTCGTGCGGTTCGGCAACGAGCAGTTCCACGATGGTGTGGACATCGACCCGGATGCGTTCTACGCGAAACTCGAGCACACCGATGTGCATCCGACGACGTCGCAGCCGGCGCCGGAGGACTTCGCGACCTTGTTCCGGACGCTGTTGGCCGATCCCGCGGATCACGTCGTCGGGCTGCACATCTCGTCAAAGCTGAGCGGCACGCTGCAATCGGCGCACCTGGCGGCGCGGGAGTTCGAGGCCGCGCGCGTGCACCTGGTCGACACCGAGAGCGTCAGTGGCGGGCTGCAGCTCCTCGTTCGCGCCGCGCTCGACGACATCAAGGCGGGCGCCGACGCGGCGACTGTCGCCGCGAAGACCCTCGACCGGCGCGCCCGCATGACCATCCTGTTCCTGCTCGACACGCTCACCTACCTGCAGCGCGGCGGACGCATCGGTCGGGCGCAGGCATTCGTCGGAGGGCTGCTCAACGTCAAGCCGCTCCTCACCGTCACCGGCGGCGAGGTGCACCCCCTCGCACGGGTGCGCAGCCGGGCCAAGGGCATCGCCATGATCGTCGACGAGGTCCGGCGACGAGCGCCACTCCGCAGTATTGCCGCATTCCACGCCGACGCCCCGGGCTCCGTGCGTGACGTGGAGGCCGGTATCGCGGCGGCCGCGCCCGGACTCACCGCCATCCGCGGGCGGATCGGACCGGTCGTCGGCTCCTACTCCGGACCCGGTTGCGTGGGAGTGGCCTGCCTGGGCGTCGACTGAGCGGACAAGGCTGCCACGATGGAGCAACCGTGACCCCGCAACTCGTGACGCCGGTGTTCGTGCCGCTCGACCTCGACCTGCCGCTGTCCCGCATCATGGGCATCGGCAAGGTCCAGGCGCAGCGCCTCGAGAAGCTCGGCCTGACCACCGTAGAGGACCTCCTCTTTCACCTCCCGCGCCGGTACGAGGACACGCGAGAGACGGTGCCGCTCCGCGCGTTGGAACCCGGATACGTGCAGACGGCACACGTGCGCATCCGCAACATCAGTGCGCGACAGACCCCGTACAAGAAGATGGTGCTCGTCGAGGCGACCCTCGAGGACGAGGGCGCGGTTGCGACTGCGATCTGGTTCAACCAACGCTTCCTGCTGAAGCAGCTCCACCCGGGCGACGAGCTCCTCGTCAACGGGAAGGTCGAACGCTCACGGACCGGGCTCACGTTTCGCAATCCAGAGTTCGAGCATGCAGGGGCGGATCAGCATCACGTCGGCACGATCGCGCCGGTCTATCCGGAGACGCAGGGGATCACGTCGCGATTCCTGCGCGGCAAGATCGAGCCGCTGCTGGGGCTCGTGACGCAGGTACCGGATCGCATCCCACCCGCCGTGCGTGAGGCGGAGAACCTCATGCCGATCGCCGAAGCGCTGTACCAGGTGCACGTTCCCGAAAGCATCGCGAGCGCGAACCGCGCCAAAGAACGTATCGCGTTCGAGGAGATGTTCCTGCTCCAGATCGCCGCCGAACGCGCTCGCCGTCGCCGTCTGCATGGCACCGGTGTCGTGATCCCGTACGACATCGAGGTCGCGCGACGCTTCGCAGCGTCGCTGCCGTTCACGCTCACCGACGGGCAGCGCGTTGCGGCGCACGAGATTCTCACCGATCTCGCCGCCGCCGGCCCGATGAACCGGCTCCTGCAAGGCGACGTCGGCAGCGGCAAGACCGTCGTCGCGGCACTGGCTGCGCTGATGACGCACCACGCCGGCATGCAGACCGCCGTCATGGCGCCGACTGAGATCCTCGCGCGCCAGCACTACGCCACCCTCGATCAGCTGCTGACGCCGCACGCACTCCCACCGCGACTCCTGGTCGGGAGCACATCGGCCGCCGCGCGTCGAGAGATCCTCGCGGGACTGGCGGCGGGACACGATTCGCTGATCGTCGGGACTCACGCACTCATCGAGGATGACGTGGTGTTGCGGAACCTCGGCCTGGCGATCGTCGACGAGCAGCATCGATTCGGTGTGGCGCAGCGTCAGAAGCTCCGCCAGACGTCAGGCGCGATGCCGAACTACCTCGCGATGACCGCGACGCCGATACCGCGGTCGCTCTCCAACACGCTGTACGGGGACGTCGATCTGAGCGAGCTTCGCGAGATGCCGCCGGGACGGCAGACGGTCGAGACACGCGTGGTGCAAGCGCACGAGCGCGCGAGCGCCTACGAGTTCGTCCGAGCAGAGGTGCGGAAGGGACGCCAGGCGTTCGTCATCTGCCCGCTCATCGAGGAATCCGACAAGCTCGGCGCGCGAAGCGCGACCGCGGAGTTCGAACGTTTGAGCACCGACGTGTTTCCGGATCTGCGCGTGGAGCTGCTGCACGGGCGCATGCCGGCACGCGAGAAGGCCGAGCGCATGGATCGTTTCGTCCGCGGCGACGCCGACATCCTCGTCGCCACCAGCGTGGTGGAGGTGGGCGTCGACGTGCCCAACGCGACGATCATGCTCATCGAAGGCGCCGAGCGCTTCGGCTTGGCGCAGCTGCATCAGTTCCGCGGCCGCGTCGGGCGCGACCAGCACCAGTCGTATTGCCTGCTCTTCGAGGGCGGCATCGACGAGGAGGGGAGTCAGCGTCTTGCCGCCGTGGCCGCCATCACCAGCGGTTTCGACCTTGCCGAGCGCGATCTGCAACTCCGCGGTCCGGGTCAGGTCGTCGGCCTGCGCCAGCACGGCCTGCCGGAGATGCGCGCTGCCGACCTCCTCGACGTCGCGCTCGGCCGCCGCTCGAAGCTTGCCGCGATCTCCTGGCTCGACAGGGACCCGGATCTCACCGCCTGGCCGCCGTTGTCCGCAGCGATGAACGGCTACAGAGCCGTCTTCGACATCGACTAGTGCGACGCGAGGCAAAACACGCGGCCGAGACGCGCATCACCGCCGGTGAGTGGCGCGGGCGGATCGTCAACACGCCACCGGGGCTCGAGGTGCGCCCCACGCGATCGCTCGTGCGCCAGTCGCTGTTCGACATCCTGGGGCAGCGGGTTGTCGGCGCTCGAATGCTCGACCTCTACGCCGGCGCCGGGACCGTGGGATTCGAGGCGCTGTCGCGAGGCGCCGCGACAGTCACGTTCGTCGAGCGCCACCGCGACGCGCTGCAACTGATCGCGAAAACAGCGGACCGGTTCGGATGCCGCGATCGCTGCCGCATCGTCGGGGCCGAGGTCCGGCGCTGGCTGCGCACCGCTCCGGAGGAGACAACCGCCGCCGACATCTGCTACCTGGACGCCCCATACCAGGACCCCGAGCTGGAGGCCGTGCTCGAGCTGCTCGGAGCATCCCCACCCCGACTGGTCGTGTGCGAACATCACCGCGCCCGGGTGATCGCCGAACACATCGGCCTCCTCACACGGACACGCGAGGCACGGTACGGCCTCACCACCATCAGCTTTCTGCAGCCGGATGCTGCACCCACGGACGGAACTGCGTGAGCGAACGCATCGCGGTGTACCCCGGCAGCTTCGACCCGGTGACGTTCGGGCATCTCGACATCCTCGATCGTTCGGCGGCGATCTTCGATCGAGTGCTCGTCGGCGTCCTCGAGAACCCGAGCAAGGCGCCGCTGTTCACGGTGGAGGAGCGGGTGGAGCTCATCCGCGCCTGCCTCGAAAGCCGCCCGCGCATCGAGGTGACCACCTTCCGCGGGCTGACCGTCGACTTCGCGGCGAACAGTGGCGCGATCGCGATCGTGCGCGGCCTGCGGGCGGTGAGCGACTTCGAGACCGAGTTCCAGATGGCGCTCATGAACCGGCGGCTCAACCCCGCTGTGAACACGGTGTTCCTCATGACCTCGTTCACCAACGTCTTCGTCTCGTCCTCGCTGATCAAGGAGGTGTGCCACCTCGGCGGCAATGTCAGCGAGATGGCCCCGCCGGTGAGCGTCGAAGCGATGCGCCGCCGTTTCGCCGAGGAGCGCGAACACGATGGGTGACGATCCGACTCAGCTCGATCCCACCGTCATCGATCTCATCGACCAGCTCGAAGAGCTGGTGAGCACCGGCCGCCGCGTCCCGTTCACCGCCGGCGTGGTCGTCAATGAGGACGAGGTGCTCGAGCTCGTCGACCGCACACGCCTCGGGCTGCCGGACGAGCTGACCCAGGCGCGTCACGTGCTCGAGGACCAGCGCCGGGTGCTCGTCGAGGCCGAGCAGGAGGCCGAGCGCATTCTCACGCGAGCCGAGGCCGAGGTGGCGCGCCTGGTGGACGAGGCGCATGCCCGGGCGAGCGTGATGGTCGGCGACCACGAGATCGCGGAGCAGGCCCGCCTCCACGCCGCAACGCTCCTGGCCGAGGCGGAGGAGCGCGCTGCGCGGACGTGTGCCGAAGCCGACGCGTACGCCCGTGACGTCATGGTCCGGCTCGAGGATCAGCTGATGCGCGCCGCGACGACCGTCCGCAAGGGGATCGAGGCGCTGCCGGCCCAACCGGGATCGAGACGCAAACGCCGGGAGCGCGAGTAGCGCCCTCGGCCGCCTGCGTTCGACCCGCCGCTATACTGAGCGGCAGCCATGGGCCGCGCTGCTCTGCGTGCGCGCCCTTCCCGGAGAAACCGAGCATGCCGCTTCCCAAGCAAAAAGTCTCAAAGCGCCGTCGCGACTTCAGACGCTCCCACCACGCGCTGACGATGCCGACCCTGTCGCCGTGCCCGCGCTGCCGTCAGCCGCGTATCCCTCATCGCGTCTGCCCGAACTGCGGCCACTATCGCGGCCGCGAAGTGGTCGTCACCGAGTAGCACGCGGCCAGTGGCCAGCGTCGCACTCTGCTTTCCCGGACAGGGCAGTCAGGCCGCCGGCATGGCGGACGGGCTCATCGACCTCCCCATCGCGCAGGAGATGCTTGCCGCGGCAACGAGCAGCGGGCTCGATCTGCGCGCCGCACTGTCGACTGACGACGAGCATCTCCGCGCCACCGAGATCGCCCAGCCTGCGCTGCTCCTCGTCGAGTGCGCGTTGCGAAGCGCGCTCCCCGCGACGCTCGACGTCGTCGCGGTCGCAGGCCACAGCGTCGGCGAGTACGCGGCGGCCGTCGCGGCGAACGCACTCGAACCGACCGATGCGATGCGACTCGTCATCGAGCGGGGGAGAGCGATGGCCGCGATGCACGAGGGCACGATGTGCGCGCTCATCGGCATCGACCAGGACGCCGCGGCCGCCGTGTGCGCGGAAACCGCGAGTGACACCGGCGAGGTCGTTGTCGTCGCCAACCACAATGCGCCCGGACAGCTGGTGATCAGTGGATCGCGCGCGGGTGTCGACGCGGCAGCCCAGCGTGCGCTGTCGCGCGGCGCACGACGAGCGATCCCCCTGAATGTGAGCGGCGCGTTCCACTCGCCGCTGATGGCGGATGCCGCGGCGCGGTTCAGTGTCACGCTCGATGCCGTCGCCATCGCGGAGCCACATCCGCCCGTGGTGTGCAATGTCGATGCGCTCGCGGCGTCCACCGCCGCCGGCCTGCGCGACCGGCTGCGCGAGCAGCTCACCTCCCCGGTGCGCTGGATCGCGTGCGTGGAGCGCCTGGTCGAGCTCGGCGCCGAGACGCTCATCGAAGTCGGTCCCGGGAGCGTGCTCACCGGACTCGCGAAACGCATCGCACCCTCCGTGCGCGCGGTGTCCGTCAACTCGCTCGAAGGCGCGTCGCAGCTCGACGCCGCGCTGGTTGCCGGATGAGCAACGCGACACCGCTCGAAGGTCGGCGCGCGCTGGTGACCGGTGCCTCGCGCGGCATCGGCAAAGCGACCGCAATTGCCCTCGCGCGGGCCGGCGCCTCGGTTGCGGTCGGCTACTCGGCACACCCCGAGAGCGCCGAGGCGCTCGTCGAGTCACTGCGCATGGACCATGCTGCGACGGCGGTCGCGCTCGGAGCGGACCTCGCGGATCCCGTGGCGGCCGCGGGCCTGGTGGAGCAGACCGTGGCCGCGCTCGGTGGTCTCGACATCGTTGTCAACAACGCCGGGATCAACCGCGACAACCTCGCGATGCGACTCACCGACGACGACTGGGACGCGGTCATTGCAATCGACCTGACGGCGGCGTTCCACATCTGCCGCGCATCGCTCCGGCCGATGTTGCGGCAGCGCTTCGGGCGCATCGTCAACGTCTCGAGCATTGCCGGCGTGATCGGCAACGCTGGTCAGGCCAACTACTCTGCCGCGAAGGCAGGGCTCATCGGACTCACGAAAGCGCTGGCGCGCGAAGTCGCCAGTCGCGACATCACCGTCAACGCCGTGGCCCCGGGATTCATCGACACGGAGATGACCACGACGCTCAGTGAATCGATCCGCGCAGCAGCTGTTGCGGCAATTCCGAAGGCACGCATGGGTACGGCCGAGGAGGTCGCCTCGGCGATAGCGTTCCTCGTCATGCCAGAGTCCGGCTACATCACCGGGCACGTCCTCCATGTCGATGGGGGTCTCGCGGCGTGACCGAGCCGGAGCCGACACCGCCCGGCGACGTCAAGCGCGAGGCGGTCATCGACGGCGCGTCCGGACCGTTCGCGTGGCGCCCCCCCGCCTCTGACGCTATCGTTTCGCCTCAAACTGATGCGGCGCCTGCCGCAACCACACAAGGAAATCCTGATGCCAGACCTGACCTTCGACCGGTTCAAGGCGATCGTCGCCGATCAGCTCGGCGTGGAAACCGAACAGGTGACGCCGGAGGCGTCGTTCGTGGAGGACCTGAACGCGGACTCCCTCGACCTGGTGGAACTGATCATGGCGTTCGAGGAGGAGTACCAGATGGAGATCTCC
>DATLRX010000057.1:0-65554 GCA_035534435.1 Candidatus Acidiferrales bacterium | reverse complement strand
CTAGCGCGGAGCGCCAGCCTCGGGAGCGCGGCGTTGAATCAGCTCCAGAGAAAGGCGGAAAAGCGTCCCGCCAGCTCGTCGACGTCCACGTTCGGCCATGTCCCCGCGGGGAAGAGCCCGCGCTCCAGGTACTGCCACGCGGCCGTGCGATTCGCGCACGCGGGGACGTTCGGACCGAAATGCGGCCTGGCCGATCGGCGCGGGTTGCTGCCGGTGTGCTCTGGCTCGCTCGAGTACAGCAGCGTCTTGTTGGCGATCGCCTTGTTGGACGCGACCGCACCGCAGTAGGCGCTGTCGAACGGTCCGTTGATCGCGTTCTCGTAGAACCCCGCGATGTATCCGGAGCCGCTGAAGGCCGCGACGTACGCGGCGATGTAGGTCGACGTGATGGGATCGTTCGTCTCGACATCGCGAAAGATCGCGATGCCATGGGGCACGCCGAGCGCCCGAGCATGCGCGATCGCGTCCTGCGCGTCGACGCCTCCGGACGTGAACACGTGATTCGGGTCGTCGATGAGGAGGATCGACATTCCCAGCCCGTGGATGTACGCGGCTTCGGTTGTGGACAGCCGGCTGCTGTAGACGAGGTACCGGCCGACGAACTGCGGTGTGCCGAGGTCTGCCTCGGTCTGCGTGATGTCGCCGCTTGTCTGCACGTTGTCGGTCGTGTCGATGCCCCACAGCGCGGGATGCCCCGCCGCCGGAACGACAGCACCCGGCGCGGACGCGTGTGCCTGCTGCGTGACGAACAGTGATCCGAGCGTCGATGCTGCGATCGCCAGTGTTCTGACCCGCGATGCCGGCATCCGTCGCCCTCCGCGTTTCGTTGAGCGGCCATGCTAGCAGCGCGGCCGATATCGATCGTCGATCGGGCGGTGCCGGCATGGCGCCTGCGTACCATCGTCCCGTGCCGCCCCCCGACCCACGGACCGCACTCCGCGTCGCGACTCGCGCCGACATCCCCGCGATCGCGGCCATGCACCTCGCGAGCTGGCGAGCGTGTACTACCTGCCGAAGAGCCGCCGCGTCGTCAATCTGGAGCATCTGCCGGACCCCGTGATGCCGGCGCTCACGCCTGCGAGCGCACAGAGCATGGTCCAGGACCTGCTCACACATCACGGTCATGACGAGACCTCGCGTGCCGAGATGCGAGCGAACATGGCCGCCATGGCATCGCAGTTTCAGGCGCAGATGCGCCAGAACGCTGTGGAACCGCCGACGGAACAACGTGATGCGCGTCCGCTCACAGACGCGATCGTCGGCACATGGACGAGCGCGTTCATGACCGTCACCTTCGCGGCGGATGGGACCGCGACGTCCACGGCGCCGAACGGGCGTCGAACCACCGGTCGCTGGTCGGTCGACGCGCAGGGACAGCTCCATGCGGGAATCGCGGGACATGCCAACGTCGGCCAGGCGTGGATCTCGGGCACGACGTTGACGATCTCCGAGGGCGGGATGGGACTCACCTTCGAGCGTTCCGGGAGCTGATTGCCCGGCGCGCGGGTAGGATGCATGCGATGACCGCAGCTCCGATGCCCGCGGTGTTCCTCGGACACGGCAGTCCGATGAACACGCTCGAGCAGAATCGATACACCGCGGCATGGGCGTCGTTCGGCAGATCGGTTCCCCGCCCGCGCGCGATCCTGGCGATCTCCGCGCACTGGTACATCGGCTCGACTGCGGTGACCGCGATGCCCTCGCCCCGCACCATCCATGACTTCTACGGTTTCCCACAGGCGCTGTTCGACTTCCAGTACCCCGCGCCCGGTTCGACGAGCTTCGCCGAGGAGGTGGCGGAGATCGCGAAACCCGTGTGGGTTGGACTCGACCACGACAGCTGGGGAATCGATCACGGCACGTGGTCGGTGCTCGCCCATGCGTTTCCCGACGCCGATATCCCAGTGGTGCAACTGTCCATCAACGCCGCCAAGCCGTTCGACTACCACCTCGACCTCGGGGCGAGGCTCGCGCCGCTGCGCGATGCCGGCGTCCTCCTGCTGAGCAGCGGCAACGTGGTGCACAACCTCGGCGGCATGGACTTCGCCAATCCCGATGGGGCGTTCGACTGGGCCGAGCGTTTCGACGGCGCGGTGCGCGAGAAGATGCTCGAGACACCGACCGACGTGCTCACCGTCGATGCCCGCCCGGAGTTCCGTCTCGCCGTGCCGACCCCGGATCATTTCCTGCCGCTGCTGTACCTCGCGGGTGCGGCAGGTGCCGGCGGGCAGACGCTGGATGTGCTCGTCGACGGTTACACGTTCGGCTCGCTGTCCATGACCTCGTACACGCTCGACGCCACGTGTCCGGAGCGCGAGGAGGTCGATGCTCCGGCCGCCGAGTTCCCGGATCCCGCGCTGTTCCCGCCGGACGAGACCAACAGCTGACCGCGCGTCAGCCCGCGCAGAGATCCACGTCCTTGGCTGCGAGCACGTGCACCACCGCGTTCTCCAGCCGGCTGCGATCGAGCGTTCCGGCGCCGACCGCGGCGACCAACGCCGCGACGGTGCTCGTGGTCAGCGACGCGACGCTCGCCGCGGCGGCCGTGTACAGCACCATGTCCGCACCGGCGGCGATCGCGGCGACGACGGCTTTCGGCACGGTGTAGCCGATGTCCACCAGCGCTCCGGCCGAGAGCGAATCCGTCATGACGAGTCCCTGAAAGCCGAGCTGGTCGCGCAGCTCGCCGGTGATCGCGTTCGGGGAGATGCTGGCAGGGAGCGTGGTCAGTCCCGGAACGACGGCGTTGGCGATCATCACGGCGGGGGCGCCCGCGGAGATGGCGGACTTGAACGGCAGGAGTCCAGCTCCTTCGAGCGTCGTCCACGGCAAGGTCGTGGCCGGTTTCACGTCGGTGTTCGCCGATGCCTGCCCGAGCCCGGGGAAGTGCTTGATGACCGGGATGATGCCGCCGGCGGCGAGTCCTGCCGCGAAGGCCTGGGCGTCCGCCGTCGTTGTGTTCGCGTTGAGGCTGAACGACCTCGTGCCGTCGGGATCCAGGTTGTTCGGTCCGTTCCCGTTGTCGAGGTCGAGGACCGGCGCGAGGTCCATCGTGATCCCCGCTGCCCGCATCTTCTTCGCGCTGCTTGTGACCAGCGACTGAATCTGCGCGGGGGTCATGGTCGCGCCCATCGATCGGGCCGAGGGGATCGACCCCACGAGATTGGCCATCCGCTGCACGGCGCCGCCCTCCTCGTCGGTCATCACGAGCGGGGCGATGCCGCCGGGCGCTGTCGCAGCGAGTGTTCTCAGCACCTCGCCGAGGTTGGCCGGCGCGGTGGACCCGAAGAGGATGATGCCGCCCGCGCCCGCCTCCACCTCGGGCGTGATCGACGTCACGTCGGTCTCGCTCACCGGGATCACCAGCGTCTGCTCGGCGAGCTGGGTGGGGCTCCAGGTGGCCAGCATGCCGGCGTTCGAGCAGGTGTCGGGTGTCGGCGTCGGCATCGGTGAGGCGGAGGCCGTCGGGCTCGCGGGCACTGTCGTCGGCGTGACCGAGGGAGTGCCGCATGCCACCAGCAACGCGAGCATGACGACGACGGCCGGCGCGCCGGCCGCGTTGCTTGGCATGGGAGTAATACGCGCTGACCCGCCGAAAAGGGACGGCGGTATCGTTGTATGTCCGACCCGACCCATCGGATCACGGTAGTGGAGAGAGGACGGATGCAGTTCGGGGTCGTGCTTCCAGGCGGCACCGCCGCACAGCAGCTCGAACTCGCCGTGGTGGCGGAACAGGCGGGCTGGGACGGCGTCTTCGTCTGGGAGGCGGCATACGGCGTCGACGCCTGGACGCTCCTGGCCGCGATGGCCACACGCACCGACCGCGTCAAGCTCGGCACGATGCTGACGCCGCTGCCGTGGCGGCGTCCGTGGAAGGTCGCGAGCCAGGTGATCACGCTCGACCAGGTGTCAGCCGGCCGGGCCGTGCTCGCCGTCGGTCTCGGGGCGGTGGACACCGAGCTCCCCGACACCGGCGAGGTGATCGATCTCCGCATGCGCGCCGAGTACCTCGACGAAGGCATCGACCTGATTCGCACGCTCTGGGACGGAGGCTCGAGCTTCCACGGGCGCCACTACCACTTCGAGAGCAGCCGAGCGGACCTCGGGGAGGTCGCCCGGCCCGTGCAGCAGCGGATGCCGATCTGGGTGGTCGGTGTCTGGCCGCGTCCGAAGTCGATGCAGCGGGTGTTGCGCTGCGACGGGGTGATCCCGCAGTGGGCGGTGCCCGGGCGCGCCGGCGGCCCGGACGACGTTCGGGACCTGCGAGTGTGGCTCGCTGAGCGGGGCGGGACCGACATCGACATCATCGTCGACGGCGAGACACCGGCGAGCGACCGCGTGGCGGCGGCCGCTCAACTGTCGCCCTGGGTCGATGCCGGATGTGCGTGGTGGCTCGAGACCCGCTGGGAGCTGCCGCATCACTCCGAGGGGCGCATGCGTCAGATCCGCGAACGACTCCTGGCGGGGCCGCCCGCGCCCTGAGCCGTCAGGGTGTCGAGAGCGAGGGTGACTTGACCTGTACCGCAGTCTCGCCGGACACCTCGCGCAGGGTGCGACCGCTGGCGCGGATCCAGACCCAGATCCCGAGCAGGACGACGACGGATGCGAGCAGGACGATGCCGATCGCGAGAGTCGGCACGCTCACGAGCTTCAGGCCGGAGACGAGAAGCACGGCGGCGAGTGCGCCTCGAATGAACGCGGTCGGCGCGTACGACGAGATCGCAGCTCCGATGAGGACACCGGGAATGCTGCCGATGAGGATCGAGGCCGTCAGGCCAAGCTTGAAATCACCGAAGACGACGTGTGCCAGCGCCGCCGAGCCGACCATCGGAATCGCCTGCGCCAGGTCCGTGCCGACCATCTGCGAGCCGCGGAGACGCGGGTAGAGGAACAGGAGCAGCACGATGACGAGCGTCCCTGATCCCACCGAGGTGATGCCGACGATGAAGCCGATCGATGCGCCGATGGCCACGGTCGGGAGCTTCTTGATGACCAGCTGCTCGCTCGAACCGTGCGCGTTGCCGTTGCGGTGATCGAGATACATCTTGAACACCAACGCGCCGACTGCCAGGAGCAGGACCGAGCCGAGCGCGACGCTCACGACCTGCTGCACCCGCGTCGCGCTGCCGATCGACTTGAGGAACACGACACCGAGAAACGCGAACGGCACGGAGCCGATGGCGAGCCAGGCGGCGAGGTTCCAGCGCACCGTTCCACGTCCGGCGTGAACTGCCGCACCGACCGGCTTCATGATCAGCGACGCGACCAGGTCGCTCGAAACCGCGGCGAGGGGTGCCACCCCGAAAACCAGCACCAGGATCGGGGTCATCAGTGCGCCACCGCCCATCCCCGTCAGGCCGACGGCACATCCCACGATGAGCCCGGCCAACGCGACATACAAGTCGATATGCACCCCCCGAATCCTCCTCTCAACGTTTGCCCCGTTTGACGCCCTCGAGATACTGTGGGGGATGGCGACCCCCGCGTCAAGTTTGCGTTCCGCGGTGAGAATTCTGACCGCTCAGGGCGGCGACACACTATACGAATCGACACCCACGAATCTGGCAAGGTCGCGAAGCGTTCGGTTGCGGATGCCCACCGGCCGGGGCGCGTCGGCTATCCCCAGACCTCGGCAGCGGTCTCGACGATCAGGCGGAGCTTGGCAACCTCCTCGTCGTACGTCAGCGTGTTGCCCTCGACGGTCGACGAGAATCCGCACTGCGGCGAAAGGCAGAGCTGCTCGAGCGGCACGTACTTCGCCGCGGCGTCGATGCGACGCTTGAGGTCGTCCTTGTGCTCGAGCGTCCCGCGCTTCGTCGTCACGAGTCCCAAGACGACGGACTTGCCCTTGGGGACGAAGCGGAGCGGCTCGAAGCCGCCCGAGCGCGCGTCGTCGAACTCGAGGAAGAAACCGTCGACGGCGAGCTCACCGAACAGCGCTTCGGCGACGAAATCGTAGCCGCCCTCCGCCGCCCACGACGAACGGAAGTTGCCGCGACACATGTGGGTGGTGACGCGCATGCCCGGGGGCCTGGCGGCGAGCACGCGGTTGATGTTGCGGATGTACAGCTCGTGCTGATGCTCACGATCGCCTCCGAGTGACGCGATCAACTCGCGCTGACGCGGGTCGTTGAGGTACGCGAGGCTCGTGTCGTCGAGCTGCAGGTACGTGCAGCCGAGGTCGCCCAGCGCGCGCACCTCGTTCGCGTACGCGGCGATGAGGTCGTCCCAGAACTGTTCGAGGTCCGGATAGACCGCGGCATCGATGGCGGCGCGGCCGCCGCGGTAGTGCACCATGCTCGGCGAGGGGATCGTCAGCTTCGGGGTCACACCGCCGGTCACTGTTGACTGCAGAAACCTGAAGTGGTCGGCGAAAATCGTTTCGCGAAGCGTGATCCTGTCGCTGATGCGCAACGCGGCGGGAGCGAAGTCCAGTGTTCCCTCGTCATTGAAGAACTGGACGTGCAGCTTCTCGTCCGCCTGCGTGACGCCACCGAGTTGATAGATGAAATCCATGTGCCATGCCGACCGGCGGAACTCGCCGTCAGTTGCGGACCGGAGTCCGACGTCGCGCTGCATCGCGACGACGTCGCGGATCGCGCCGTCCTCGACCTCGCGCAGTTGATCTGCGGTGATCTCGCCCGCGGCGCGACGCGCTCGCGCCTCCATCAGGCGCGCCGGTCGCAACAGGCTGCCGACGTGATCGGCACGAAAGGGTGGCTGCAGAGTCTGAAGGATGCCCGGTAGGGTAGCGACGGCGCGATCGAGCTGTCAACGCGATCGCCGCGCGCGAATCGCGAGCGTTTCCCTAGGCTTTGCGGTTCGATGTCTGCGCCGAACAACGATCACCGGGATGCGCTGCGCGCTGCTGCGCATCGCCGCATCCGCAACCGCGCGGTCACGATCGGGGTCAGCGTCGTTCCGTTCGGTCTCTCGTTCGGTGCGGTCTCCGTCGAGACGCACCTCAACCTCGCGCAGATCTGCCTGCTCTCGCTCGTGCTGTTCTCGGGAGCATCGCAGTTCGCGCTCGTGAGCGTCATCGGCGGCGGAGGCTCGCTCTTCTCCGCGGTCGGCACGGCGCTGCTGCTCGGCACTCGCAACGGGCTGTACGCGGCGCGGATCAACGCGCTGCTCCGTCCCACGGGATGGCGCCGCCTGCTCATGGCGGAGGTGACGATCGACGAGAGCACGGCGATGGCCGTCACCGAGGCATCTGCCGGCTACGCGGCCTGGGCGTTCTGGGCGACGGCGTTGACCGTCTACGTCCTCTGGAACCTCTCGACGATCGTCGGCGCGTTCGCAGGCAATGCCCTCGGATCCCCGGCCGCCACCGGGCTCGATGTCGCGGGTCCCGCCGCGTTCACGGCGCTGCTGGCGCCCAGGCTCACCAGTGCTCGGATGCGGTTGACGGCACTCGCGGCAGGGGCCATCGCGCTGCTGACCGTGCCGTTTGTCCCGGTCGGCGCGCCGATCCTGGTCGGCGGTCTTCTCGGCGTCGCGCTCCTGCTGGCGTTCAGCCGATGAAGCTGTGGATCGCCGTGATCATCGCGTCGGCCGGCTGTGTCGCGCTCAAGCTCGCCGGCTACGTCGTCCCCGCGCGGCTGCTCGAGTCACCGATGGCGAGGCGAGTGCTTGAGGCGCTCCCTGTGACGTTGCTGAGCGCACTCATCGCAGTCTCCGTGTTCGCGACGGGCAGCCACCTCCTGCTCGACTCGCGCGCTGCGGGCCTCGCGGTCGCCTTCCTCCTCGTCGGGCTGCGTGCGCCGTTCCTCGTGGTCGTGGTCGGAGCCTGCGCGACGGCGGCCGGCGTGCACGCCCTGCACCCGTAGGCGCACGATCACATGCTGGGGGCATCGTCAGGGGTTCAACGAGGTGAGACATGTTCAAGGTCATCCTGGCTGCAACCGACGGCTCCGCGGCCGGCGACCGGGCACTGGAATTCGCGAAGGGTCTCGCGGTCGACCAGAAGGCGCGAATGGTCGTCGTGTACGTCGATGAGCTGGTACCGGGGCACGGCGGCGCTCACCACGCGCAGGCGCTTGAACCCGAGATCAAGACTCGGATCGGGGCACAGGTCTCGAAGCTGCAGGCGGAGGGCATCGATGTGTCGTTCGAGGTGGACCAGGTCACCATCAGCGGTCCCGCGCACCCGATCGCGGCTGCCGCGACCACGGCCCAGGCGGATCTGATCGTTCTCGGCAGCGTCGGGAGCGGACCGCTCCGCGGGCTGTTGCTCGGCAGCGTCGCGCACCGGCTGCTCCAGATCGCGCCCTGCCCGGTTCTGGTCGTCCCGCACAGGAAGCCCTAACCCGGCGACGCGGGGGACGACACCTCGCTGAGCTCGAGCAGGTGCCCGTCGGGGTCGCGGAAGAAGCAGCGAACCTCGTAACCGTGGTCGACGGGTGGGGTGAGAAACACCGCGCCGCGTTCCTTGAGCGAGGCGTACACGGCGCGGCAGTCACCGACCCGGAACGTCATCTCACTGCTGACACTGTTCGGGTCGTGGGGCGGTGCGAACGTGACGGTGGGCTTGTCGGCGGTGGGACCACCTCCGGTGACGAGCAGCAACCACGTGCCCGCGAGCCGGAACACGGCACTCGTGCCGCCGTACTCGCGGAACAGCTCGGCACCGACGACGTCGCGATAGAAGGCGACGGAGCGAGCGATGTCGGACACGACGAGCAGATGCGTGAGCTCGGCGGGGCCAGGAAATGCAGCGGGGTCAACAGGGTCGGTCGTCACGCTCACAGGGTAACGAGCTTCCAGACGCTGCCCCCATCGGTCGTTCGCCAGAGTCGGGAAGTGAGCGTGATGTCGTCCTCGGTGATCACGTAACCGACCGCAGAGTCGGTGAACCCGATCCACAACGCGGTCGGGAACTGGGGGAGGGTCTGATACGTGAGGCCGCCGTTCGTCGTCACCTGGATGGCACTGTTGCCGGCGCCGACGAATGCCTTCTGCGCCGACTGCGCCGCGACCGTCGCACCGTTCCAGAAGTCGTTGGGCGGTCCGTTCTTCAATGCGTAGGTCGCACCGCCGTTGGTCGACAGCGCCGGTCCGCCCTGCGTCCCAGTCGCACAGAACGCCCAGATGACCGTCGTGCTCACCGGATCGAACGTACCGCCGAGGTCGGGTTCGCACGCCATCGAAGCGTGTTGCCAGATCCTGCCGTCGTCGTGGGATGTCCACGCGAGCCCGGTGCTGCGGCCGAAGTACATCACCCAGACGGTGTCGCCGTGGACGCCGATCACGGGTCGTCCTGCCGGATTGTCCGGTATCGCCAGCTGAGACCACTCCTCGTCGTGAGCCGGTGACCGCATCACAAAGTCGGTGCAGGTTGACGTGTCAGCGGGGTTCGAGCAGATCTGAACCGTCGCGTAGACCCATCCGTTGGCGCCGGGCTCGATCTGCAGAAACGTCCAGTTGAAATCGAGCTCGGCCCAGTGCTCGCCGCCGTCGTGTGTCGACCACGCAGGGCCGTCGCCGAATACCCAGCCGTCCAACGCGTTCGCAAAGCGAAGGTCGCGAACCGTCGGTGGTCCGCCGCCCGGTGGTGCTCCGGTGAGACAGATGGTCGCGGGCGCCGTGATGCGCTCGAACGTCGCACCGCCATCGACGGTGTGGAGGATCTCCGTCGGGCATCCGAGCACCGTGGCGCATGGTGACCGGCCGAGCACCCAGAAGTCGTTCTCGCTGATGGCGCTGAGCGCTACCGGTTGAAACCCGGCGGGGATCGGCAGCGACGGCGCCGGGGTTGCGGCGGACGCCGTCGCTGGCGCGGGCGTCGGTGACGTGGTCGCGACCGCGCTGGGCCGCGCCGCCCTCGAGGCGCAGCCGGCGAGCGCGAGCGTTGCGATCGCCGCGACGACCCCGACCCTTCCGCGCCGTGCCATGCCTGCTGCCCTCCGAGTCCGGACGTGGGGGACACGCAACCGGCGGATCTGGAACGCCTTGCGCCGCAACGGGGTTACTGCTGGAGCCGCAGCGGATGGCGGGCGCTGTCGCATGATCCGTCTGTGGATCCGCAGCAGTGGCGAGACGCGATGCGGACGTGGGTGCTCCCCGAGGCGATCCTTGCCGCCGCGCCGGAATCGCCGTGGGGATTCCCCGTGGAGCCGTTCCGCACGCGAGTCGAGCGCGTCAAGCCCGGTGAGCTCACGTATGCGAACCGGCGCGCGCTCGAGGGGCTGCCGGTGAACGGCACCGTGCTCGACGTCGGCGTCGGCACCGGCGCCGCGTCGTTGCCGCTGCATCCGCGATGCTCGTTGATCATCGGCGTCGACTCGTCGGCCGCTTTGCTGTCCGAGTTTCGCCGTCAGGCGCGTCGCGTCGGTGTCTCTGTTCGGAGCATCAGGGGCGTGTGGCCGGACGTCGAACGGCGCACCCCGGTTGTGGATGTCGTCGTCTGCAACCATGTCGCGTACAACGTGGGCGATCTTGCCCCGTTTGCGCTTGCGCTGCACAAGCATGCGCGACACCGCGTGGTGATGGAGATCACGCGCCGGCACCCGACGTCGTGGATGGCAGACCTCTGGCTGCGGTTTCACGGGCTCGAGCGTCCATCGCGACCGGACGCCGCTGACGCCGTCTCCCTGCTCCGTGGCCTCGGACTCCCGGTGCGCCGGCGCAGCGCACCCACGGAACCCGGCGCCGGTGGCTACGCGCGGCGCGAGGATGCCGTGGCTTCGATCCGGCGCCGGCTGTGCCTTGACGCGAGTCGCGATGCCGAGGTTGCGGCAGCGCTCGGCGACCGTCTCATGTATGACGACGGCCTCTGGGCCGTGCGGCCTCCTACGGAACCGATCGTGACGCTGTGGTGGGATGTCGGGGCGTAGGGTGAGGCTGTGTCACTGCCGCACGACGCCGATTCGCATCACGCTCATCCGTCCGGCGCGGAGACGGATCAGGGATCGCTGGTCGCAGCACTCTGCCTGATCGCCGCGTTCATGGTGGCCGAGGTGGTGATCGGCGTCCTGGCACGGTCACTCGCGCTGCTTTCGGACGCCGGACACATGCTCACCGACGTCGCCGCACTCGGCGTGTCGCTGATCGCGGTTCGCCTCGCGCAGCGGCCGC
Organism: Candidatus Acidiferrales bacterium; assembly: GCA_035534435.1. Lineage (GTDB taxonomy): Bacteria > Chloroflexota > Dormibacteria > Aeolococcales > Aeolococcaceae > Palsa-851. Next base: position 54,478 of record DATLRX010000057.1, on the reverse strand, counting down.
CGGAGGGCGGACTCACCTTCGGGCTGAAACGGGCGGAAATCCTCGCGGCCCTCGTCAGCGGAGCGACGCTCCTGATGCTCGCCGCCGTGCTCATCTTCGAGGCGGTGCTGCGCGTCGCGTCACCGCCGTCGGTGCAGGGCGGCGCGGTGATCGCGACGGCAGCCGCGGGAGTCGTGGTGAACCTCGGGGTCACGTGGCAGCTGTCGCGCGCGAACCGGCGGAGCCTCAACATCGAGGCGAGCTTCCGGCACATCCTCACGGACCTCTACGCGCTGATCGGCACGCTGGTCGCCGGTGTGGTGATCGTCACGACCGGGTTCGAACGCGCCGATGCGCTCGCCTCGCTGCTGGTCGCGTGCCTGATGGTCTATGCGGGCGTGCGGCTGCTCGGCAAGGCGGGGCGCGTGCTGCTCGAGGCGTCGCCGGCGGACCTCGACCCGGAGGAGATCGGCAGCGCGCTCGCCGCGCACGCCCACGTGGTCAACGTCCACGATCTCCACGTCTGGGAGCTGACGTCGGGTTTCCCCTCGCTCTCGGCCCACGTGCTCGTGCATCCCAGGGACGACTGCCACGCGATCCGGCTCGAGCTGGAGCGGTTCCTCGAGGATCGCTTCCACGTCGAGCACACGACCCTGCAGGTCGACCATGCACCCCCGGAATTCCTCAAGGTCGAGCGGCTCGTGCCTGAGCGCAGCAGGAGCAGCGACTAGGCCTGCCTGTGGCAACCTCAGGCGCCGGTGCCCGCCTGCGCACACGCCGCGCACACGCCGAGGACGGCGAAGTGGTACGGGCGAAGCTCGAAGCCGAGGCGCCGCTTGGCGCCCTCGGCCATGGCCGCGAACAGGTCATCGGGGGCCTCGATCGTGTCGCCGCAGACCTCGCAGACGAGGTGCCCGTGGGCCTCGGTCGCCAGGTGGTAGGTGGCCGCGCCGTGCCCGAGGTGGTTGTGGATGACGACGCCGAGGCGCTCGAGCTCCTCGAGGTTGCGATACACCGTGGAGGCGTGGACGTCGGGCGCGAGCGTGCGAACCGCCGCCAGCAGCTCCTCGGCGGTGGGGTGGCTGGCGCCCTGGACGAGGGCCGTGAGCACGAGACGGCGGGCGGTGGTGACCCTCGAGCCGCCATCGCGGAGTTGCGCCACGAGCTCATCGACAGTGGTGGGCGCCATATCCCAAGGATAGCCGCCATCTGAGGCTGCGGCGCGGACGGTGCAGATGGCTCCTGGACGCTATTGCGTGCTGGTCGCGTTTTGATACGCTGGGCGGGCTCCTGACGTTCAGGGGGACAAGGAGGACGCCAACATGGCCGCGACGCCGTCTCGCCTGACCCGGATCCGCGGCTCGCTGACGCCGCGCGAGTGGGGCAGGGTCGGCGGCATGGTCGGTTTCATCATCGGCCTGTACGTCGTGGGCTGGGGCGTGTTCATCCTCGCGATCCTTCCCGAGCACTCCAAGTTTCTCGGCATCGGCGTCGCAGTGACCGCCTACACGCTCGGGCTCCGGCACGCGTTCGACGCGGATCACATCTCAGCCATCGACAACACGACCCGAAAGCTGATGTCCGAGGGCAAGCGGCCGATGTCGGTGGGCTTCTGGTTCTCGCTCGGTCACTCGAGCGTCGTCTTCGTGCTCGGGATCGGGTTGACGTTCGCAGCCCGCGCGATCGTCACTGAGGTCAGCAGCTCCAACTCGACGGTCGCGACGTTCGGCGGCATCATCGGCACCGCGGTGTCGGGCTCCTTCCTCTACCTCATCGCCGCGCTCAACCTGGTGATCCTCGTCGGGATCGTCAAGGTGTTTCTCGAGATGCGTCGCGGCCGCTACAACGACGAGGAGCTCGAGCAGCAGTTGAACGCGCGCGGGCTCATGACGCGCTTTTTCGGCAAGCTGATGCGGGCGATCAAGAGTCCCTGGCAGATGTATCCGGTCGGCGTGCTCTTCGGACTCGGCTTCGACACGGCGACTGAGGTGGCGCTGCTCGCGGCGACCGCGGGCGTGGCCACGGCCGGCCTTCCCTGGTACGCGGTGCTGAGCCTGCCGATCCTGTTCGCTGCCGGCATGGCGACGCTCGACACGCTCGACGGCTCCTTCATGAACTTCGCCTACGGGTGGGCGTTCTCGAAGCCCGTGCGCAAGGTCTACTACAACATCACCATCACGGGACTCTCGGTGGTGGTGGCGGTGCTCATCGGCACGATCGAGATCTTCGGACTGCTTGCATCGCAGCTCAAGTTCTCCGGTGGCTTCTGGGATTTCATGTCGAACTTCAACATCAACGAGGCCGGGTTCATCATCGTCGGCCTGTTCGTCATCACCTGGGCCGCTGCCCTCGCGATCTGGCGATTCGGCCGCATCGAGCAGCGGTGGGAACGGGCAGCGTCGTCCCAGCGGCGGTCCGGCTGACGGCACGTCAGCGGGGTTATCGCTTCTACTCGACCGTGATCGCCCGCAGGATGTCGACGCGTGACGCGCGGATCGTCGGGAAGATCGCGGCCAGGACGCCGAAGGCGCCCGCAGCCACGGCATAGATCGCGAGGTTCCCTCCGGGCACCGACACCTGTGTGATGCCGAGGTCGTGCAGTGAACCGGTCACCGCGATACCGAGACCGAGGCCGACGCTCAACCCGAGCACGGCACCGAGCAGCGAGATGATCACGGACTCCCAGCGCACCATCGAACGCGTCTGCGAGCGTGTCATCCCGAGTGCGCGCAGCACGCCGATCTCGCGTGTCCGTTCGAGCACGCTCAGGATGAGCGTGTTGGCGATGCCGAGCACGGCGATGATGATCGCGAACGCGAGCAACACGTAGATCAGGTTGAGGAAGCTGTCGAGCTGCGAACCGACGAACGCGCGGTACTCGGACCGGCTCATCGCCTTGAGCAACGGAAACGCGCGGACGTCGTGCATGAGCGCCTGCTCCGCCTGACTCTCCGACACTCCGGGAGCGGCATTGGCAAGCAGGATGTCGTCGAGCTGCGTCGGCACCTGCGGCGCCATGGTCGCGATCGACACGATGTAGCCGCTCACGAGCGCGTTGGCCGTGTAGATCCCGCCGACGCGGATCCGGACCGCGGAACCCTGCGGGAAGTTGAAGGTCACCATCTGACCGACGTGCACCTTCGACGCCGTGGCCTCCGTTTGGTCCACGATCGCAGTGTCGGTCGATGCGATCGTTGCTGCCTCGCCGGACACCATGTTCAGCGTCAGCACGCGGCCCAGGTTGGTGGGGTCGATGGCCGCGATGCTCTGGGAGCTGCCGCCGATGAGGACCGATGTGCCGCGTACCTCGGTGACGTCGCTCAATGCGGGGTCTGCAGAGAGCGTCTGCGCCGCCTGCGTGCTGAAGTCCGGGCCTTCGGTGAAGACGATGAAGTTGGCGCGGAACGCGCCCTCGATCGCATCGTTGGTGGAGACCCGCAGCGAGTCGGTGAGCACCGCGACCATCGTGACGAGCGCGAGACCGATCATCAGCGCCGCGGCGGTCAACGCCGTGCGACGCGGGTTGCGTCGCGCGTTCTCGCCGGCGAGGATGCCGGGGGCGCCGCGGAGATGTCGCACCGGCCAGCCGAGCACGATCGCGACGGGCACCACCAGAAGCGGCGCCAGCAGAGCCACACCGACGAACACCGCGAGGAACCCCGCGCCGATGAGCTGCAACTTCGCGTCGCTCGATGTGGACAACCCGACGCCGAGCGCGGCGCATCCGAGCAGGAAGACGACGAGCCCGGTGACGATGCGACGTCGCGGCAGCGGCTGTGTCTCCGGGAGCGCCTCGGCGAGCGCCTCGACCGGCGAGATCTTCGTGGCTCGGCGAGCCGGGAGGGAGGCGGCGATGACCGTGACGATCGTGCCGACGAGCACGGCGATGACCAGCGTGCGCGGCAGCAGCGTGATGCCCGCGGTCGACGCCGACCCGAAGACGGAGAGCAGCGCTTTGGCGATGAGGATGCCGACCGCGAAACCGAGGATCGACGCGACGATCCCGGTCAGGGCCGCCTCGATGAGGACCGACCGCAGCACCTGCGCCCGCGTCGCACCCAGCGCGCGGAGCAATGCCAGCTCTCGCGTGCGCTGCGCGACGAGGATGTTGAATGTGTTGATGATCAGGAACGAGCCGACGAACAGCGAGATGAAGGCGAAGATGAGCAGCGGCGTGCCGATGAACGTGCTGATCGTGTTCTCGGTGCTCTGCTCTGCTTCCTGCGCTGCCTGCTGACCCGTCTCCGCCTCGGCGTAGCCGGGGAGTGCCTGCGCGATGCGCTCACGCAGCACGACATCCGTGACGCCACTGTCAGCGCTCACGAGGATGCTGTCGTACTTGCCCTGGGTGTTCATCACCTGCGCGGCCGTGGCCTCGCTGAAGAGCACGATCGTCGCGCCGCCGAGATTGTCCGAGCTGCCGTATCCCGCAATACCGGAGATCGTGAAGTGCTGCTCGACGCCACCCTGAAACACGATGGGGATGGACTCACCCACCGAGAGATTGTTCTTCGTCGCGGTGCCCGCGTCCACGACGACGTCGGTCGGTTGCGTCGGAGCACGACCGCTGCGCAGGTGGTACGGAGAGATGCCTTTGTCGGTGATCCAGCCGGCGCCGAATGTCGGCGGACCGTTGCCGCCGATGGGTTTCCCGTCGCTCCCGATCAGGGTCGCGCCGTTGCGGAAGATGTTTCCGACTGCATCCTTGACACCCGGAACGGCGCGCACCGTGGCGAGCAATGACGTGGGGACGGGATGGTACTGCCCGCCGCCGATGCCCTTGCCTTCGCCCGCAATCGGATGACCGTGCACGGTGACCGCCACCCCTGCCTCGGCGGTGTTGAAGATGCCGGTGAATGTCGCGTTGATGGTGTCGGTGAGGATGAAGGTGCCCGCGACGAACGACACACCGAGGATCACCGCGATGGTGGTGAGCGCAAGCCGGAGCTTGTGGCTGAGCAGACTTCTCAGGCTGACCCCGAGCATCCGTCAACCCCGCGTGAGCTGGTCAGTCACCGAGGTGACGCATGACGCCGAGGATGCTGTCGGCCGTCGGTCCATGCATCTCGTGGACCACGTGTCCGTCGGCGAGGAACACCACACGGTCCGCGTGAGCGGCGGCGATGGGATCGTGCGTCACCATGATGATGGTCTGGCCGAGCTCGGACACCGCATGGCGCAGAAAGTCCAGCAGGTCGCTGCTCGCTCTCGAATCGAGGTTTCCCGTCGGCTCGTCGGCGAAGATGATCTCGGGCTGGCTGGCGAGTGCGCGCGCCGCCGCGACGCGTTGCTGCTGCCCGCCGGACAGCTCGTTCGGACGATGCTTGAGGCGGTCGCCGAGCCCGGTGATGCGCACCACCTCCGCGAGCGCGGCGGCGTCCGGCTTGCGGCCCGCGATGGTCAGCGGCAGGACGATGTTGTCGTACGCGGACAGCGTCGGAACAAGGTTGAACGACTGGAAGATGAAGCCGACGCGCTCGCGGCGCAGCAGCGTGAGCGACTTGTCGCCGAGGCTGCCCAGTTCCACATCGCCGATGTGCACGGTTCCGGATGTGAGCCGGTCGAGACCGGCGAGGCAGTGCAGCAGTGTCGACTTCCCGGACCCAGACGGTCCCATGATCGCGCTGAACTGGCCCTTCGCGAACGCGACGGTCACACCGTCCAGCGCGCGCACCATTGCGTCGCCGCGACCGTAGACCTTGACCGCGTCGGTTGCTCGCGCGGCGACCGACTGCGACTCGGAGACCGCGCTCGGCGCGGGGATGGAGCTGACCGCCATGGCCCCAGGGTAAACGAAGCGCGTCCGGGCGCCGACCGTAGCCATACGGCCGCGCCAGTGGTTTCATCCGGGCATGCGGACGTACCTTCCGGTCGGAGATCCACGCCGTGAGACCGTTGCGCGCGCGGCCGGGGCGGTGCTCGTCGCCGCGTTCGTATTCCTCGCGTTTCAGCTTCCGGCCAAGCAGTTCCTCGGGCTGTACGACCACCTTCCGTGGAGCAATGACCCGTACGACGCCGTGACCTCGTTCGCGGTGTTCTTCGTGCCCCTGGTCGCCGCCGTGTGCCTGGTGCGGATCGCGCTCTGCCGCCGCGATCAGCCGCTGCCGATCGAGCGGGTGCTCGGCGTCCTCCGCTGCTGCGGTGTGGTGCTCGGCGCGATGACGGTGACGCTCGCCGCCGACTGGATCAGCGTTGCCGTGCAGGCGAATCGGGAGAACTGGATCGCCGGTACGGGGGTGATGATCGCCGTCATCGCGGTGCTCTCCGTCGCGGTCGCCTCTGCATGGGTCGGCGTGAGGCGCGCAGCCCGGTCGGTGCCGCACATGACCGGCGACCCAGCGCCCGCCACCGACCTGCTCAGCGACGTCCTCGTGCTCGCCGAATGGTGCACGAGGTGGCTCGGGCCGCTCGCGCGCTTCGCGCACGAGGGCATCGCGTGGCTCGACCGTGCGGTCGTCCGGCCGATCCGGCGGTTCCCGCTGGTCGCCGCCGTCGCCGCGGCGCTCGCGTTCGGGGTGCTCCTCGCTCTGAACACGCTGCTCCGTGAGGGGGCGGGACCCGCCCTCTGGATCGACGTCGTGGTCGGATCGAGCGGGATGTTCGCGTTCCTCGTCCCGGCGGGGTCGTACGTCGGCCTGGTGCGGAGCGACCGGCCCGTGGCCGGATGGCGGCGCCGGGTGGTCGATGCGGCAGTCATCGGCTCCGTCGCCGTGCCGACCGCGCTCGCATTCCGCGATTGGCTGTGGTGGGTCGTCGGGACCGGGTCCGGTGGTCCCGAGCGCCTCGCCGAACTCCTCGCCGTGGTCGCGGTGGCCACCGCGATCGTGGTGTTCGCGGTCGAGACGGTCCTCCGCATGCATCCGCGGTCGAGCCGCGCCATCGATCAGGGCTGAGTCAGGCGCCCGGCGGGATGCTTGGTAGAGTGGATTCGTGACCGCGGCCGAGCTCCCGATCGGCGAGCGGAAGGCGCAGGCCGTCGAGGAGATGTTCGACCGGATCGCGCCGCGCTACGACCTGGTCAACCGCGTGATGACCCTCGGCCTCGATGCCGGCTGGCGCCGCCGTGCGGTGCGTGAGCTGCGGCTTCCGGCCGGTGCGCGCGTCGTCGATCTGGGATGCGGCACCGGCGACCTGTGCAGGGTGCTCGAGCGCTCGGGATTGAAGGGCGTCGGGGTCGACATGGCGGCCGGCATGCTCGCCAAGGCCCGCACGACAGCGCCCCTCGTTCGCGCCGACGCGCTCGCCCTGCCGCTACGCGACGCGTCCGTCGACGGAGCGATCAGCGGCTTCGCGCTCCGGAACGTCGTCGACATCGGCTCCTGCTTCGATGAGGCGGCGCGAGTGATCCGTCGCGGCGGCCGCGCCGTCTTTCTCGAAGTGTCGGAGCCTCGCAACCCCGTGCTTCGGTGGATGCACTCGCTCTACTTCCGGCGCGTCGTCCCGCTCGTCGGCGGTCTGATCTCGGACCGGAGCGCCTATCGCTATCTCCCGGCGTCCACGGCGTATCTCCCCCCGCCCGATGGCCTGCTCGATCTGCTCGCTCGCTCGGGATTCGTGCACTGCCGTCGTGTGGTGCTCGGCGCCGGCGCCGCGCAACTCCTGATCGGGGTCCGGCGATGAGCCTCACGAGGCCCGCGCCGCAGGCCGGGGCTGATGCCGCCGGAGACGATCTGTTCGCGGCCTTCGGCGAGCGCTCGAGCGTGGTCATCCAGCATGGCGACGCGGGTGTCTCGGCCATGGGGAGGTCGCGCTCCGTGGTGGTCCCGGCGGGTCCTGATCATGTCGCTCGCGCTGCTGCCCTGACCCAGACCGTCCTGGCCGAGGTCGGGGGAACCGCGATCGCTCTCGGAGCGCTGCCGTACAGCGGCGGCTGCGAAGCCGTGCTGCGCGTGCCGGACATGGCGCTGCGCGACGAGCCGGCGTTCTCCGGGATTGCGCCGGAGCCTGTCTGGGCGGTGCGCTCGCTCATCCCCGAGCCACTCCCGGTCGACTACGAGTCCGCTGTCGAACGCGCCCTTGAAGCGATCGAGGCCGGTGAGATCGAGAAGGTCGTCCTTGCGCGCAGCCTGGCGGTCGAGGCCGACCGTCCGATCGACCCGCGCGTCGTCGCGCGCAGGCTGTCGGCTGCCGAGCCGGGGTCGTACGTGTTCCTGGTCTCGCTCCCCGGCGGCGGCAGCACGCTCGTCGGCGCTTCCCCGGAGCTGCTCCTGCGCCGCGAGGGGATGACGGTGTCGAGCGACCCGCTGGCGGGAACCGCGCTGCGCAGCGCGGACCCCGCTCGGGACCGGGAGATCGCCCGCGAGCTGCTGGCGTCGGGAAAGGAGCAGCGTGAGCACCGGCTCATCGCCGAGGCGGTCGCTGACGGCCTGGCCCCTTATTGCTCGGAGCTGATCGTCGATCCGGAGCCGTCGCTGAGCCCCACCGCCACCCTCTGGCACCTGCGGACCGCCGTCCGCGGCACCCTCAGACCCGACGCGCCAGATGCGCTGGCGATGGCCGCGTCGCTGCACCCCACGCCTGCGGTTTGCGGCACGCCGCGGGCCGCCGCGTCGGCCGTGATCAGCCGGCTCGAGGACTTCGACCGCCGCTTCTATGCCGGTCTCGTCGGTTGGGTCGACGCCCGCGGCGACGGCGAGTGGGCGATCACCCTTCGCTGCGCCGAGATCACGGGCGCCACGGCGCGCCTGCATGCCGGAGCGGGAATCGTCGCCGGCTCCGACCCGGCGGCTGAGGATCTCGAGACCGAGGCCAAGTTCGGTCCCGTGCTCAGAGCCCTCGGAGCCCTGCCCGCCGAGGACTGAGCGTCTCAGCCGGCGAGCGCTGCGGCCACGGTGCGTCCGACCTCGGCTCGCAACGCCGCCGATCGCGAGCGGTCGACGCGCACACGCACGACCTGGACGCCGCCGGACGCCTCCGCTTCGTGGAGTGCAGGGACGAACACCTCGGCACGATCGAGCGAGCGCACGCCCGCCCCCGCCGAGCGCGCGATCGCCTCGAGATCGAGGCCGTGGGGCGTGCCGAAGAGCAGCTCGAACTCCTGTCGCGGCAGGGACGACTGCGGGAGCAGGGAGAAGATGCCGCCGCCGTCGTTGTCGATCACGACGAGCACCGCGCCGGGACAGCGTCGTGCTCCCCAGAGCAGGCCCGCCGCATCGTGCAGGAGCGCGAGGTCGCCGAGCAGGGCGTAGGTCGGGGTGCTCACGGCGGCGATGCCGAACACCGTCGAAACCAGCCCGTCGATGCCGCTCGCGCCGCGATTGGCCAGCACTCGAAGCCCGTCGCGCGGTGCCATGTACTGGTCGATGTCGCGGATCGGCATGCTCGAGCCCGCGAAGAGCACGCCGCCGTTCGGGATCGCGGCGGCGAGGTCGCGGGCGATCCGTCCCTCGAAGGGTTCACTCCATCCATCGAGCAGGGCGTCGACCGCGAAACGCACGAGCCGATCGCCCTCCTGCCAGTCGCCGGCCCACTGCGGGCTCGTGCGCGGCAGCGACGTGCGCGTTTCGCGCAGCGCCGCGATGACCGCCGCCGGGTCACGGTCGATGGTCAGCGTCGAGCGTCGATCCGGGTCGGCGACGAGACCATCGGGGTCGACGATGAGCAACCGATCCGCGCTGCGCACCAGCTCCTGCACGCCGCGTGAGGTCGGCGCCGCGCCGAACTGGATGACGAGGTCCGCGTGCTGGCGCTCCCGGAATCCGGCGTCGGCGGCGAGGAGGGCGCCCGCGCGAAGCGGGCCGCCGTCCACTCCGCTCGCGGCGCCGCGCAACCCCGAGATCGGCTCCGCGAGCAGCGGCCAGCCGCGCTCGGCGCAGAGCTCTGCCAGGCCCGCGGGAGGCACCCGAAGACGTCCGGCAACGACGACGACCCTGTGTCCGGTCGCCACTTCGCGGGCGAACGCGGGCATGCGATCCGGCGACGCGTGCGTCGCCGTATACGTCGAGCGTGCGAACGGCGATCCCGTGTGTATCGCATCGCCGCTGGGAAGCAGCGGCTCCCGGAACGGAAGGTTCAGGTGCACCGGCCCGGGAGGGTCGCCGGTAGCGTGAAAGATCGCGCGCCCTCCGAGCGAGCTCCAGTGATGGAACGCCCGCGCGCCGTCGTCGGGCACTCCGCTGTCGCAGAACCATTTGACGAATGTCCCGAACAGCTCCTGCTGGTTGATCGTCTGATTGGCACCCACACCCTGCAGCTCCGGCGGACGGTCTGCCGTGAGCACGATGAGCGGCACCCGCGCCATGAATGCTTCGACAACCGCGGGATGGTGGTTCGCCGCGGCGGTCCCCGAGGTGCAGAACGTCGCCACCGGCGCGCCGGACGCCGCGGCGATGCCGAGCGCGAAGAACGCGGAGGAACGCTCGTCGACATGCACGTGGAGCGTGATGCCGGGATGGCGGGCGGCGGCGAGCGCGATCGGCGTCGAGCGCGAGCCCGGTGTCATGCACATGTGCGAGACGCCACCGAGGACGAGTTCGTCGAGCAGCACGTTCACGCACGCCAGCGCGATGTCTCCCTCGCCGGGTTCGCTCATGCCGGGGTGAGGACGTCGGCCCTGACATGCGGGCGTCGCGGGACGATCCAGCCGTTCACCGGCAGCAGCGGATCGCTGACGACATCCGTCGCGAGCAGCAGCGCTGTGCCGGCGCCGTGCGCGAACGGCGACTCCGGCAGGGACGCCGCAAGCGCGACCACCGCGGCGAGCCCCACGGAGGTCTCGAGAGCACTCGACGCGATCGCGGGCACTCCGGCGGCCTCCGCGGCGCGAAGGGCCTCACGGACGCCACCGATACGTTGCGGTTTGAGGACGATCACGTCCGCGGCCTCGATGTCGTGGAAGCGACGCGCGTCTGCCACAGTCCGGATCGAGGACTCGGCTGCAATCGGCATGGGGACGCGGCCGCGAAGTGTCGCCAGCTCCTCGAGCGACACGACCGGGTCCTCCACCAGCTCGATGTCGTACACGCTGAGCACGGTCAGCATGCGCAGCGTGGTGTCGACGTCCCACGCGCCATTGGCGTCGAGCCGGATGCGCACCCCGGGGCCGCACGCAGCCCGGACCGCGGCGACCCTGTCCAGTGAGTCGGCATCGCCGACCTTCACCTTGACCGTGCCGCACCCCGAGTTGAGGGCAAGAGTGGCAGCAACATCGGGTGCGACACGGGGGATCATCGCGTTCACCGCGACTCGCGCGCTGTCAGTCGCGGGAAACGGCAGCATCGCCGCTTCGAGCGCCGAGCGTTCCGCCGCCTCGCGCTCGGCCTCGTTCCAGCTCGCGAGCGGCGAGCATTCCCCCCACCCGGCCGGCCCTTCGAGCAGGTAGCCGCTGCGCCTCGTCACGCCCATCACCGGGTGGAGGAGCTCGATGCTGAAGTGGAGTCGCCTCACGACGCCAGCAGCGCCCCGGCGAGGATGATGCCGAACACCAGCTCGAGCCGGGTGATTCCGATGAGCGCAGGGACGAGCGCGCGTCCTTCGGCGGCACGCACCACGCGCAGCGGCGCGATTGCCAGCGGCACGGTGATCAACGTCAAGACCGTCAACCACGGCAGCGAGCGAACCAGCGCGCCCACCGTCGGCACAAGCAGCGCGACGGTGACCGTCGCGACCAGCAGCGCGCGGCTGCGCTGCGCGCCGAGCCGCACGGCCAGCGTCCGCTTCCCCGCGAGGCTGTCCGTCGGGATGTCGCGAAGGTTGTTGGCCATCAGCAGCGCGCATGCGAGCAGGCCGACCGGGACCGCGAGCCAGAGCACGCTCGCGTCGAGCCGGTCCTGCTGCACGTATGCGGTGCCGCACGTCGCGACGAGCCCGAAGAAGACGAACACGGAGAGTTCGCCGAGACCGACCGACGCATACGGCCACGGGCCTCCCGAGTACAGGAGCAGTCCGAGCACAGAGGCGGCGCCGGCCGCGATGAGCCACGGCGTCGTCAGCAGCGCCAGCGCAAGGCCGGCGATCGCGCCGACGCTCACCATCACGATCGCGGCAGTCGCGACTGCGCGTGCCGGAGCAAGGCCGGACGCGACAAGACGCCTCGGTCCCATGCGTGCTGCCGTGTCCACGCCCCGCACACCGTCGAAGTAGTCGTTGGCGTAGTTGACGCCGATCTGGAACGCGACGGCCACCAGCAACGCGAGCAGGGATCGCGGAATCGACACCGCATGCCGTCCCGCCCATGACGCGCCGACAAGCACGGGCACGATTGCCGCGACCAGCGTTCGTGGTCGAGCCCCGATCCACCAGACGGCGAGCGGTCCCGGCCGGGGCGCCGCCTCCGCGATCACGGGCGGTGTGGGAACTTCGCGAAGTCCGGCTTTCGCTTCTGCACGTATGCGTCGCGCCCTTCCTGCGCCTCCTCGCTCATGTAGTAGAGGAGGGTCGCGTCGCCGGCGAGCTGCTGCACGCCCGCAAGACCATCCTGGTCTGCGTTGAAGCCCGCCTTCAGCAGGCGCAACGCAAGCGGGCTCATCTCGAGCATGCGGTTGCACACCGCGACGGTTGCCTCCTCGAGCCCTTCCAGCGGAACGACGCGGTTCACGAGCCCCCAGCGCTCGGCGGTCGCGGCGTCGTACTGCTCGCAGAGAAACCAGATCTCCTTCGCGCGCTTGAGCCCGATGGTCCGGGCGAGCAGGCCCGACCCGTACCCGGCGTCGAACGAGCCGACCTTCGGGCCGGTCTGACCGAAGCGCGCGTTCTCAGCGGCGATGGTCATGTCGCACACGAGGTGGAGCACGTGGCCGCCGCCGATCGCGTAACCGGCGACCATGGCGATCACGGGCTTCGGCAACCGTCGGATCTGCACCTGGAGGTCGAGGACGTTGAGCCGCCCGACACCTGTGGCGTCGCGGTACCCGTCGTCGCCGCGGATGCGCTGATCACCACCCGAGCAGAACGCATCCGGCCCCTCGCCGGTGAGGATGATCACCCCGATCTCCGGGTCGTCGCGTGCCATCTCGAACGCGCGGGTGAGCTCGAACAGCGTCGTGGGCCGGAAGGCGTTGCGAACCTCGGGCCGGTTGATCGTCAGCTTGGCGATGCCGCCGGCGGTCTGGTAGCGAATGTCCTCCCATTCGCCGGTCGCGACCCACTCCACGATGCGATACACCTCAGGCTGATCTCGAATCGATCGCGCTTGCGCGTTCGCCCCGATGGTAGCCCGACGGGCTCGGCGCGGGCGGTACGCTCGAAGCAGTGCCGATTCCCTCCCGTCGCAACACGGTCCGAGCCGGAGACCTGGTGGCTGTCGCGCTGCCGCCCGGCCGGGCGTGGCTGCCGATCCTGCGCAGCGCGCTCGACCTGGGATTCGCGGTCCTCCCGCTTCACATGGGTCTGACCACTCCGGAGCGCGAGCGGCTGCTGGAGCGCGCGCGGCCGACGGTGCTCGTCGACACGGACGGCATGCGCCGGGTCGACGGCGCGCCCGCAGACGAGGCGATAGCACTCGTGATCGCGACCTCCGGGACATCCGGCACGCCCGCGCTCGCGGAGCTGCCGCATAGCGCCGTCGATGCGGCGATCCGCGCATCGGCCGTCGTGCTGGGAGCGGGTGCCACGGACCGGTGGCTGTCGTGCCTGCCGCTCGCGCACATCGGCGGCATGCTCGTGGTCTACCGGCATCTCCTGCTCGGCGCACCGGTGAGCTTTCGCAGCCAGCTCACGGCGGGGACCGTGGCGGGGCTTCCCGACGCGCGCTTCACGTCGATCGTCCCGACGCAGCTGACCCGCCTGCTCGACGCCGGCGCCGGCCTGCGCCACTTTCGCGCGATGCTCGTCGGTGGCTCAGGCATGGATGCACCCCTGCGTGACCGGGCGGTTGCCGCCGGCGCGCCGGTGGTGCAGACATACGGCATGACGGAGACGTGCGGCGGTGTCGTCTACGACGGCCGCCCGCTTCCCGGCGTCGAGGTGCACGCCACCGCAGGGAGCGAGCTGCTGATCCGGGGACCCACGCTCATGCGCGGGTACCGTCTCGATCAGGCGGCCACCGCCGCGGCGTTCGATGCGGACGGCTGGCTGCGCACAGGCGACGGTGGCGAGATCGACGCCGATGGCACCGTGCGGGTTCGCGGGAAGCTCGCCGATGTGATCGTCAGCGGGGGCGAGAAGATCTGGCCGGCCGAGGTCGAGGCCGCGCTCGCCGGGCATCCCGGTGTCTCCGCCGTCGCCGTCTCGGCGAGCGCCGACCGCGAGTGGGGGCAGCGCATTGTCGCCCGTGTCGTGCCGGCGAGCCACAGTGCGCCGCCGACGCTCGAGTCGTTGCGCACGTATGCCGGGGCGACGATCGCCCGGCACAAGCTCCCGCGCGAGCTGATCCTCGTCGAGAGTCTCGATCGCACCGCGCTGGGCAAGATCCGCCGGCGGTAGGACGCTACGCGCGGCGCGCGACGTACCGCGGTGCGCCGGATGCCGCGGGGACGTCGACTCGATCGACGAGGTGGTCGCGCACCAGCTTGTCGAGGTGCGCCTGGACCGTCCACGCGGCGAGGGGATACACCTCGACGGGGTAGGCCGCATACAGCCCGGGAACGAGGTCCATCGGGATGAACGCGTCGCCGTGACCTCGCGCCGCGCCGAGCACCTGCGCCTCGCGCTGCTCACGGTGCGTGATGTATTCCCGGATGAGCGCCGCGGCATCATCGACACGCTCACCGTGGCCCGGGTAGAGCGTGGTGGGCGAGAGGTCGCGCACCCGGCGCAGCGAGTCCATGTAGTCGGACATGTCGCCCTCGCCCGGAGGGATGACGGTCGTCGTGCCGCTGAGGATGTGATCACCCGAGTACAGCGCACGCGCCGCCGCGTCGTGGAAGCAGAGATGGTCGCGTGTGTGCCCGGGTGTGTGCACGGCGACGAGTACGACACCGTCGGCGTGCACAACGTCACCGTCGCGCATCACGTCCGCGTGCTCGTCGCCTGCCGACGGATCGAAACAGTGGACGCGTGCGCCGGTCTGCGTGGCGAGGCGCGCCGCGAGTGGGCGATGGTCGGGATGCGAGTGCGTGAGCACGATCGTCTCGATACGCGCGCCGCGCGCCGCAGCCGCCGCGAGGATCGCTGCGAGGTGCGTGTCGTCATCCGGCCCCGGATCGACGCAGATGAGCGAGCGCTCACCGCCGACGAGGTATGTGTTGGTGCCGGGCCCGGTGAACACCGATGGGTTGGGTGCGAGCACGCGCGTCGTCGTGTCGCTCACTGGAGGCCCATCCATCCGGCGATGATCTCCGGCGTGATGTCGGTCACCTCGATGGGGCGGGCGACGAGCGTTGTCAGGATCGCATCGACCGATCCAAGTCGCGCGAACTCGTGGCACATCATCCGCGTCGGCGGCATGATCTCCGGGAACTGCAGCGCCAGCATCGATTCGGGACGGTGCCATCCGCCCTCCACGGCCTCGGCCGCATGGACGCGAACATCCTGCTGCGAGCCGACACGCATGCCGAAGAACCGCGTGTCGTAGCGGCGGCCTTCCCGCGGCGGCGTGATGAAGTGCGCGATGTAGACCAGGTCCTCCGGCGTGATGACGAGACCGTGCGCGGCAAGCGCATCCGCGAGGCGCCCTCCGCCGAGGAGCTGAGCGCGCGCCGCGCTGATGCGCACGTCGAGATCGTCGTCTCCCGTGCCCGCCGCTGCGCCGCCGATCAGGAGACCGACCTCCTCCAGCACCTCGCGGATGCCGGCGACGCGGTACGCGTCCGGACCGGAACCGTCCTCGGCGTCGACGGCACCGCCGGGAAAGACGAAGGCGCCGGCGGCGAAGCTGCTCCGGCCGGGCCGCCGCAGCATGCACACCTCAACGCCTCCGTCGACATCGCGGAGCAGTGCGACGGTGCTCGCGGGCACGGGTGCGGCGATTGCGGCGTCGGTCATCGGGGCCATGGTATGGAGAAAGGCACGAGGGACTCGCGGATCGCGACACTATGCGCTCGACATGCAGTCACACCTCGAGGTCGCACTCGAACTCGCCGAGATCGCCGACGCGATCACGCTCGCACGCTTTCGCGCGCCCGACCTGCGCGTCGACACCAAGGCGGACAACACCCCGGTGACCGACGCCGATCGCGCCACGGAGGAGGCCCTTCGCGAGGCGCTCGGACGGCTCCGCCCCGAGCAGCAGATCGTCGGTGAGGAGTATGGAGGCGAGGGGAACACGGACTGGCGCTGGATGCTCGACCCCATCGACGGCACCGTGAGCTACGCGAACGGCGTCCCCGTGTGGGCGACGCTCATCGCGCTGATGCGCGGCGAGCGCGCTGTGTGCGGCGTCGTCTCGGCCCCGGCGCTCGGGAGGCGATGGTGGGGCGCCACGGGGCAGGGTGCCTTCACCGAGTCGGGGCGCATGCGCGTGTCGCGGACGCCAACCCTCGAGGAGGCGTACGTGTCGTGCACCGACGTCCGCGACTTCGCGGCGCGGCGAGGCGAAGCGGGCTTCCGGGAGGTGCTGCGCCGCGCCCGTGTGGTGCGTGCGCTCGGTGACTTCTGGTCCCACATGCTCGTTGCGGAGGGCGTCATCGACGTCGCGGTCGAGGCGTGGGTCAACCCCTGGGACGTTGCTGCCACGCAGGTCATCATCGCCGAGGCTGGAGGCCGGTTCAGCGATTTCGACGGAGCCGACCGCATCGACTCGGGAAACGTCATCTCCACCAACGGCCGGCTCCACGACGAGATGGTCCGGCTGATGAGCGCGCCGGACGGATAAATCCCAGCGGGGCTCGTAGAATCCCCGCATGGAGGGCCCCGGCGCGCTGTGGCGCATTGTCGACTCTCGACGGAGCATCCGGCGATGCTGGTGATCCCGACGATCGACGTGCAGGGCGGCCGCAGTGTCCGGCCCGCGCAGGGGGAGTACGCGCAACCGACGGTGTACGCCGCGGACCCCGCGACGCTCGCGCGCACGTTCATCGACGACGGCGCGGTCCGGCTGCACGTCGTCGACCTGGACGCCGCACGGGGATTGCCGTCTCGCGAGAGCGCGGAGACGGTCGCGCGCGTCGTCAACGTCAGCGTGGCGTCCGGATGCACCGTGCAGGTCGGCGGCGGGGTCCGCAGTGTCGACACCGCGGTGCGCTGGCTCGAGAGCGGCGCATCGCTCGTGATCATCGGGCGCGTTGCCGCGCGCGAACCCGTGCTCGCGGCGGAGATCTGCGCCGCGGCCAACGGCCGCGTGCTCCTCGGGCTCGACGTCCGTGCCGGCGCGTCGCGGGGGCAGGGTTGGACCGAGGATGGTCTCGCAGCCACGGAGCTGTTGCGCCGGTGGCGGCGCTGGCCCGCGGCCGGGCTCGTCTACACGGACACCGCACGAGACGGCTTGATGAGCGGCCCCAACCTCGACGGCCTGCAGATCTGCCGCGACCTCTACGGCGGGCCCGTGATGGTGTCCGGAGGCATCGGGAGCGTCGAGGACATCGCGGCATGTGCCGCCGCGGGTGCCAGTGGCGTCCTCATCGGGCGGGCGCTGCAGGAGGGCTCGCTTGATCTCGGGAGCGCTCTCGCCGGCTACGGCAGTCCAGCATAGGGGTTCTGAGGCTAAACGATACTGAGTTTCATGTAGACTACGGTCTCATGAAACGTCCGAGTCCGCGGAGCGTCTCGTGCGGACCACGGATAGCAGTTGGGCTCGCCTTCGTCGGGATGGCCACGTCATGCGGTGGGACGACCATCCAGCCAGCGCCGGGGACGATCGCGGTCGTGGCCGCCGAGAACCAGTACGGCAACGTGGCCGCGCAGATCGGCGGGAAGGACGTCTCGGTCATCTCAATTGAGAGTAACCCGAACACCGATCCGCACACCTATGAGGTGAGCCCGAGCGTTGCCGAGGAGGTCGGGAGCGCACAGCTGGTTATCCAGAACGGCGTCGGGTACGACGACTACATGACCAAGATCGAATCGGCCTCGCCGAACCAGGCTCGCAAGGTCGTCGATGTGCAGCACCTGCTCGGGCTCCCGGATACCACTCCGAATCCGCACCTGTGGTATGACCCGACGACGATGCCGAAGGTGGCCACCACCCTGGCGAGCGTCTACGCGGCACTGAAGCCGGCTGACGCCGCGTATTTCAGCGAGAACGCCACCACCTTCATTGCATCGCTGAATCCGTGGTTGCAGGCAATCGCCGACTTCAAGGAGCGGTACGCAGGGACGCCGGTGGCCACCACCGAACCGGTCGCGGACTACATGCTCGAGGCAGCTGGCGCCGACAACCTGACGCCGTTCCGCTTTCAGGCCGACATCATGAATGGAGTCGATCCCTCGCCCCAGGACATCTCATTCCAGACGAATCTCTTCACGCAGCACAAGGTCAAGGCGTTCGTCTACAACCAGCAGGTGACCGACACGCTGACTCAGACGTTCATCGACGCTGCGCACTCCGCGAACATTCCGGTCATCGGCGTGTACGAAACGATGCCGAGTCCCGGCTTCACCTACCAGACGTGGATGCTCGCTGAGGTCACCGCGCTGCAACGGGCGGTGGGAGACGGCATCTCCACCGCAAGCTTGTAACCGTGGAGGGAAATGGCGCCACGAGGCCGGATGAGGTTCTCGCCGTCGACGGCATCAGCGTCGCGCTGTCCGGCCGCGAGATTCTGCACGACGTCACCTTCCACGTCAACGCGGGTGAATTCACCGGACTGATCGGCTCGAACGGCGCCGGCAAGACGACGCTGCTTCGGGTCATCCTGGGGCTCATTGCGCCCACTGCCGGCACGGTTCACGTCGCAAGTGGATCGCGGCATCCGCTCATCGGCTACGTGCCCCAGCGAATCACGCTCGATCCGGACATGCCGATGCGCGCACGTGACCTCGTCGGCCTCGGCATCGACGGACACCGATTCGGCCTTCCGTGGCCGTCGGCGGGGCGTCGCAAACAGGTCGACGAGATGCTCGAGGCGGTCGACGCCACACGATTTGCGGATGCGCGTGTGGGCAATCTCTCCGGTGGCGAGCAGCAGCGAATCCTCATCGCCCACGCGCTGATCAGCCATCCGCGCCTGCTGCTCCTCGACGAACCGCTCGCGAACCTCGACATCGCCAGCGAGCAGGAAGTTGTGGCTCTCCTGGCGCGAATCGCCCGCGACCAACGAATCGCCGTCCTCATCTCCACGCACGACATGAACCCGCTGCTCCCGGTGATGGATCGCATCGTCTACGTCGCCAACGGCCGGATCGCGACGGGAACGACGGCTGAAGTTGTCTCGAGCGAATCGCTCACCAAGCTCTACGGAGTCCACGTCGACGTCATCCATGTGCACGACCGCATCCTCGTGGTGGCGGGACGTCGCGACGAGGCTCTCCAGCACGGTGAGACCGGATCGATCGTCGAGCTGGTCTAGCCATGATTGTCGAGCCAGGCTTCTTCTCCAACCTGCCGGTCCAGACGGCGCTGCTGGTCGGTGGCGTTGTGGCCGTGGTCTCCGGCATCGTCGGCACATTTACCGTGATGCGCGGCCAATCCTTCGCCGGTCACTCGCTGGCCGATATCGGCACCGCCGGAGGATCGGCGGCGTTCCTCATCGGGATCAGCCCCCTGTTCGGGTTTGTGGCGATGAACCTGATGGCTGCGGGAGTGATGGAGTGGATCGGGATCCGGCGCCCGCGCGGACGCGATCTCGCAACCGGGATCGTGCTCGGCGCGGCGCTCGGACTCGCCGCGCTGTTGCTGTACCTCGACACGACGGTGTCGAGTACGACGGGCGCGACCGTCAACGTCCTCTTCGGGTCGATCTTCACATTGCCGTCCTCGATGATCCCCGTCATCGTCATCTTCAGCGTCGTCGCCGCGGGGATCGTGCTCGCGATGTACCGCCCGCTCATCCTCAGCTCGGTCAGCTCCGACCTTGCCACCGCGCGGGGCGTGCATGTGCGCTTGGTGGGTATCGGATATCTCACCGCGCTCGCGCTCGCGGTATCGCTCTCCGCGGTGACCATCGGAGCGATTCTGTCGACAGCACTGTTGATCGGTCCCGCGGCGACCGCGCTTCGCGTCACCAACAGACCGGGTCGTGCGGCGCTCATCGCCTCGGTCATCGGTGTAGTGGCAACGTGGCTCGGCGTGCTCCTCGCGTACGACAGCTACTACTGGTTCCCGAGTGGCGGCGGATGGCCGGTGAGTTTCTTCGTCGTCACGCTGATCTTCCTTGTGTACCTCGCTTCGCAGCTTCCGTTTCGAGCACGCTCGAAAGCCGCGGTCCGCGCCGGCGCGACGGAGGCTGCGTGATGTTCTCGGGTCTCATGCTCAACGCTTGGGAGTCGGCTTCGATCGTTGCGGTTGTTGCCGGCGTGGTCGGATTCTTCATCGTGCTGCGCGGTTCCGCGTTCGCCGCACACGCCCTGCCGAACGGCGCTTTTGCGGGAGCTGCGGGTGCAAGCCTCATCGGTGTCGACGCGATCATCGGGTTGGCGGTATTCTCGATCCTCGGCGCGGTGACGATCGCGGGACTCGGACGGCGGGCACGCCACGATGTCGCCACTGCGCTCGTGATCGTCGTGATGCTGGGTCTTGGATCGCTCTTCCTGTCCATGACGACCGAATATGCGCCCGTGATCTTCTCGCTGCTCTTCGGAGAGGTGCTCGGCGTGAGCAGCAGCGAGCTTGTTCCCATCGCAGCCATCGGCGGGGTGTGCATCGTCGCCGTGTTGCTCGCATACCGGCCGCTGATGTTCTCGTCGGTGATGCCCGACGTCGCCGAGGCTCGCGGAGTCGGGCGATTGCGCATGGAAGTGGTGTTCCTGCTGGTGGTCGCACTGACCACGACGATGGCAGTGCCAGTAGTCGGTGCCCTGCTCATCTTCAGCCTGCTGATCAGCCCGGCGGCTGCCGCCCGGTCCTTCACCGACAGGCCGTTGACGGCGATGGGCCTCTCGGTCCTGATCGCGCTCGGCACGGTGTGGGCTGCGATCGCGCTCGCGTATCTGTCGAACCTCCCGATCGGATTCTTCGTCGGCTCGATCGGTGCCGGCACCTACGCGGTTGGAAGGTTCTGGGCGGCGCGTCAGAGGACGAGACCGTCGGCGACGGCCGGAGCGATCGGACGGCGGCCGATCGGCCTCGAGGTTCCGTAGCGCCGCACCGTGCCCGTCCTGAGACCGGCGCGGGTAAGATCGCCCGGTGCCGCAGGAACCAGGAACCTCGCGCTCCCGCCCACTCGGACTGATCGGCGCGCTGATCCTCCCGGTGCTCGCGGGGGCTTGCGCCTCGGTCGCCGCGGCCGGCCCGGTGCCGCTCCGCATCGGCGCGATCTTCCCGCTCGCGGGCACCGACGCGCCGGACTCGACGGACGAGTATCTCGGCGTCCAGCTCGCCGCGCAGATGGTCAACGCAGCGGGTGGCGCCGGTGGCAGGTCGATCTCGCTCGACGTTCGCGACGTCGAGGATCAGACGCAGCTGCCCGGCGCGATCGCGAGCCTGCACGCTGACGGAGTTCCTGCCGTGATTGGCGCATACTCGTCACAGCTCTCGATCCCAGCGGCTGCCGGAGTCGCGGCCGACGGGATGGTGTACTGGGAGACCGGTGCGGTCGCAGATCGTGTGACCGGGGAGGGCTCGCCACTGGTGTTCCGGGTCGGTGTCGACGGCGCCGGGCTGGGCAGCAACTCCGGACAGTTCGTCATCTCACAGCTCGTCCCGAAGCTCGGTCCGGTCTCGAGGATTCGCGTGTATTTCGTGACCGCCGGCGACGAGTACGGGCACTCGGTTGCCGACGCCACGCGGTCAGCGCTCCAGGCCGGAGGGCTCAGCATCAGCGGCGAGTCCGTGTACAACCCGTACACGCCGGACTGGGCGCCCGTGATGCAGGCGCTCGCGAAGGCGAAGCCGGACATCCTCGTGCTGTCGTCGCACATCCAGGACGGCATCGCGTTCCGGCGCGCGTTCCTCGCCGCGGGATTGTCCGTGAAGGTGTTCATGGGCACGACCATGGCGCAGTGCGACCAGGATTTCGGCAACGTGCTCGGCTCGGGAGCGGTCGGTGTGTTCGCCTCGGACCGGCCGCAAGCTGACTTCAATCCCGACGTGCTCGATCCGCAGGCGCGAGCGCTCTACAACCGCTTCGCGTCACTCTGGAAACAGCGCACCGGGAAGGTGCCGAGCGAGGAGGGGATCGCCGGCTTCAGCGCGGCGTGGGTGCTCTTCGCCGATGTCCTGGCCCGTGCCGGTGGCGACGAGGCATCGAGCATCGCCGCAGCCGCTCGATCGCTCGACCTCCCCGAGGGCAGCCTTCCCAACGGCGCGGGCGTGCTCTTCTCGATCGCGGCCGGCCAGGTCGGCCAGAACGTGCGCGCGGCGGCGGTCGTCTGGCAGTGGCAGGCGCCACGGGTGAGCGTCGTCGTCTGGCCCCCGGCGTATGCCACCGGACAGGTGAAGCTGGCGCTCCACGGCTCGTGATTGGCTGAGGCACCATCGAGGCATACTCGGACCATGGAAACAGCGACATTCGGCGCAGGGTGCTTCTGGGGCGTGGAATCAGTATTCGAGCAGGTCGACGGGGTCGTCTCGACCAAGGTCGGCTACACGGGCGGCTTCACGGAAGCGCCGAGCTATGAGGCCGTGTGCTCGCATCGCACGGGCCATGCCGAAGCGGTCGAGGTCACGTACGACCCCACAAAGGTCAGCTACGAGAACCTGCTCGACATCTTCTGGATGAACCACGATCCGACTCAGCTGAACCGCCAAGGTCCGGACATCGGCGACAACTACCGGTCGGTGATCTTCTCTCACTCCCCGGAGCAGGAAGCCGCCGCCCTGGCGTCGAAGGCCGCGCTCGAGGCCTCAGGCCGCTACCGCCGACCGATCGTCACCGAGATCGTCCCGGCCGGAAAGTTCTGGGATGCGGAGGAGTACCACCAGAAGTACTTCTCGCGCCGCGGCATCGCGGCCACCTGCAACATTCCGGCGTAGCTATCGCTCGGCCACCGGCCGACGTGTCATGGACAGCGCCACGTTCCAGACACCGTGAGCGTGGTACCCGGCGCGGTTGCGTTGTGGCCGGCTGACATTTCGAGGATGGCCGAGACGGTGCCCGACCGTCCGTTGCTGCCCGTGACGGTGACGCTCCCGGCAACCGACTGCCAGAGGTTGTCCGTGCCGTACTGCTCGATTGGGACGCCGTTGACACGTTGCAGCGATTCGCTCGACCCGTCCTGTTCGAGTGCGATCTTCGGTGGATCGTTCTTCGTGCCAAGCGGATGAGGCCACGGTCCCAGGTCGTAGGTGCCGGCACCATCGAACGCGCCGTTGATTTCGATGTAGAACCACTCGTCGGGGCTGCCGTGTCCGAGAAGGACCGCTGCCTCGAGGATGTGGCCGGCTACCGAACACGTGCCGAACGGACTGTCGACGGGCGTGACGCATTCACCGAACGCTCCAGTGAGTTCCAGTTCATTGGCCGCGCAGTCCAGCGATATCGGTATCGGTCCCGGTGTGCCGGTCAACAGAGAACCCTCCGGTGAGGGCGTCGCGTGAGGGCCGGTTCCCCCGGTGACATACCAGGAGACAATCCCAAAGGCGACGACGAAGCCCGCCAGCGAGGCCGCGGCCGCAAGCCGCCTTGGACGCTCCGACATGCCCATCCGCGTACCCGCCTCCCGGTATTCCTTCGACGCTATGGTGACGCCAATCCCCCGGCCGCCGGCAGCCTCTAGCTCTCGGCCCCAGTGTGGAGTGCGGCGAGCAGCGACTGGCCATAGCGGGCGAGCTTGGCCGGCCCCACGCCGGCGATCAGCACCAGGGATGCGGCCGACGTCGGATTGCGACGCGCGATCTCGACCAGTGTCTTGTCGTGGAAGACGACGTACGGCGGCACCTCGGAGCCGCGCGCCACCTCGAGCCTCCAGCGCCGCAACGCCTCGAATCGCGCGCCGACCTCAGAAGTGAGCTCCTCGACCGGACTGCCCGCGGACTGCTTGCGACCTCGAGCCGGTGACCGCGTCCGGGTCGCGCGAACGTCGACATCGACAGACGCTGCTCCACCGAGGACGTCGCGCCCGCGCTGCGTGATGCCGAGCGTCGGCTTCTCGCCGTGGCCACGCGTCGCGCAGTCCAGCTCGACGAGCCGCTCGAGCAGGTCTCGGATGCGCTCGACGTCCCAGGTGCGCAACGCTCCGAAGAACGGCAACTCCGTGACCCAGGCTCGTGACGCCGTCCACGCATCGGTCGCACCGCGAAGGATGGAGGCGATACGCACGCCGCCGAGATGGTTGTCGAACCGCGCGATGCACGCGAGTGCGGCGTCGACGTCGTCGGCATCCACGGCCACGACGGCGCCGCCGTCCGGGTCGAGACAGTTGTCGCAGGCGCGGCAGGTCCTCGCCACGCCCTGCTCGCCGAAGTAGTCGGCGATGCGCGCATGGCGGCAGCTGCGCGAGATCGCGTAGTCCATGACCTGTGTCACGCGCGCATAGGCGTTGGCCTTCAGCAGCGCCTGCTCATCGAAGTCCACGGGCGCCGCCGTCAAGCGCCGGATGCCGCCGTCGGGCTGGATGACGTCGGCGCGGCGCAACAGCTCGAGCGCGGCACGTGCCTGGTTGGTGCTGACTCCACGTGCCTCCCAGTCGTCGATGGAGTCGGTCCCTTCGCGGAGGAGCTCGCGGTAGACAGCGCGAACCGCATCGCGCTCGGGGTACGCCTGCTCGATGAAGAACTCCTGCAGCTGACGGTCGGCCGCGTTGTACAGGAGGGTGCACTCGGACGGCTCGCCGTCGCGTCCCGCGCGTCCCGCCTGCTGGTAGTACTCCTCGAGGCTGCCGGGGAAGTCGTGATGGATGACACGGCGGATGTCCGGGAAGTCGACGCCCATGCCGAACGCGGACGTGGCGACGATCGCCTGCAGGCGACCCGCCGCGAACCCCTCGTGCACGCTCTGGCGCGCGTCGCCGTCGAGCGCACCGTGATACGAGGCAACGGAAACTCCGGCGCCGGCCAGCACGTCGGTGATCGCGTCCGTCGTGCGCCGGCTCCCGCAGTAGATGAGGGCGCGACCAGCGCCGGGACGGACGAGGCGCAGCACCGCGTCGCGCTTGTCGGCGACGCCCCGGCAGCGGATGACGGACATCGTCAGGTTGTCGCGCACGAATCCGGTGACGCGCTCGACCGGCGACCGCAGGCCGAGACTCGTCGCGATGTCCTCACGGACGCGCGGCGTGGCGGTGGCCGTGAACGCGCCGACCGGCGGGCGATCGCAGGCCGCGATGGCCTCGCCAAGACGGCGGTACTCGGGGCGGAAATCGTGGCCCCAGCTCGAGATGCAGTGCGCCTCGTCGACGACGAACCGTTCCACCGCGAGACGGCTCAGGCCCTCGAGGAACCCGGGAGCGCCAATGCGCTCGGGTGCGAGGTACAGGAAGCGCAGCTCGCCCGCGGCGGCGGCGCGCATCGACTCGGCGCGCGCCGACGCGCTGACCTGGCTGTGCAGACATGCGGCGGGGATGCCGAGCTCGTTGAGCCGCGCGACCTGATCGACCATGAGCGCGATGAGCGGCGAGATCACGATGGTGAGGCCGCCGTTGACGATGCCCGGGATCCAGTACCCGATGCTCTTCCCGGAGCCGGTCGGCGCTACGAAGAGAACGTCAGCACGGGCCTCGGCTGCGGCGATGACGTCTGCCTGTCCCGGACGGAAGTCCGCGAAGCCGAAGGTCTGCTCGAGTACCGCGCGAGCCCGCGCCGAGGGCTCGATCGGGGGTCAGTCCTTCTTCTTGTCGAGGGACAGCGCGCAGGAGTTCATGCAGTAGCGCTGTCCTGTGGGCGCCGGTCCGTCGGGGAAGACGTGACCGAGGTGGCCGCCGCACTTTGCGCAGCGGATCTCCGTGCGGGGGATGAGCATGCTCCAGTCGCGATGCTCCTCGACCGCGTCGGGGTTGATCGCCTCGTAGAAGCTCGGCCAGCCCGTGCCGGAGTCGAACTTCGTGTGGGAGCTGAAGAGCTCCGCCCCGCATCCTGCGCACCGGTACACGCCCTTGGCATCGACGTGCACGTACTTGCCGGTGAAGGCTCGCTCCGTGCTCGCCTTGCGGAGCACTGCGTACTGCTCAGGCGTGAGGCGTTGACGCCACTCTTCGTCGGTGAGGGTGATCTTCTCGTCCATCGTCTCTAGGTTCTACCCCCTTTCCGAGGATTCGACGCGTACAACCCCGCCGCGGCCGCAAGCGTCTCGGCCATGTGCGCGCGCAGCGACGGCGGCTCCAGCACCTCGACGTTGGAGCCCCACCGAAGGAGCCACGGGCGCATCTCGACCTCGCTGGCGACGTCCAGGCGCACCTCGATCCCGCCGCCGCCGAGGTTGGAGCGCTGCGCGCGCGCGGGCCACGGCGTCTCGTCGACCCACTGACGCGCGGTTTCCGGGAAGCGGAGGACGACGCGATCGCCGCCCGCACCCTGCCAGATGGACCACGCGGCGCCGAGGGCGTCGTCGATGTCGAAGTCGTCCGGCACCGTGAACGTCGTCGGCAGCAGGCGAGCCGTGCGGATGCGGTCGAGGCGGAAGGAGCGCACCTCCCGCGACGCGGAGTCGCGGGCGAAGACGTAGATGTGCCGGCTCTCGGCGGCGGGCTCGATGAAATACGGGCGCAGGTCGCGTTTCGTCTCGTTGCCCTTGGCGTCGACGTAGCGGACCTCGATCTCTCGATGCAGCACGAAGCCGTCGATGACCGCCCGCTCGACGCCGAGATGCTCCGCCGCGGGCTTGCGGCGCTCGGCGGCCGCAAGCGTCCTGCGCAGGTACTCGCTCACCAGCGGCACGGCCAGCGCCCGCGAGAGGTGTGCGAGCGCGCCGACGAGCGCCGGGTCCTGCTCCGGTCGAAGCTGCTGCAGGAGCCGCACCGCGACCAGCAGCATCGTTGCCTGGTAGTGGTCGAGCTGCAGTGCCGGAAGCCTGCTGCGCCGGCCGATGCGCCAGCGCCCGCCTGTCTCCTCGATGTCGATGCCGGCGTTGTCACGAAGCGTCGCGATGTACCGCTGGACGGTCCTCGTGTTCACCTCCAGCTCGTCCGCGAGCTGTCGCGACGTGAGACCCATCTCGGTCTCGGAGAGACGCACGAACAACCTGATGACTCGGTGTTCCTTCTCTCCCTTCTCGTACACGCCTGGCACGCGACGAGCCTAGCGTGTCGTCCCGGACTGTGCGGGGATATCGAGACGGAAGCCGAGCAACTCGGGCCCACCCGGACGCCGCGTCGGACCCGTCGGCACGAATCCGAGCGACGTGTACAGCCGTTGCGCCGCGACCATCACCTCGTCGGTGTCGAGCGTCATCACCCGGCGCCCGCGCTCGCGTGCCAGGTCGATGCACGCGACCACGAGCCGGCGACCGATGCCCTTTCCGCGATGGTCGGGGCTGATGCCGACCATGCGCAGGTGCGCTTCGTCAGGCGCGAGCGGGTCGGCCGGTCCGGGACGGATCCGAGCATCGAGCTCGAGAGTCGCCGAGCCGGCGACGAGGCCGGCGTCGAGCGCGACGAGCACGACTGCGATGCCGGCCCGGCTGCCGACGTCGGCGATCCTGGCGATGTACGCGTCCCAGCCCGGCGAGTCGGGCTGCCAGAACTCCCGATAGGCGCGAGCGGTGGCCTCGCCGGCGGCGGTGTACTCGGAGGCGCGAATCGGCCGGATCTCGACGTCGTCTGGCACCCGGTCACCCTACGCGACAGGCTCCTGTCGCGGCCCCCCGCCACGCTGTGGCCATGGATCCCACGAACGTTGCGCAGGACCGCGGCATGGCCGACCGCGACGGGCAGTACCTTGCCCGCGCCCAGGCACTGATGGCTCGCCGGGCCGAGCTGTTCGCGATGTCGCGAACGCTCTCGCTGGAGAGCGCCCCGGCGTTGGTCCCGTCGACGCCGGACAGGGCGGACCGCACGCGCCGCACGGGCGGCCGGCAGCTCAGCCTTCCGATCGCGCGCGAGCGCGGCCGCCGCCGAGCGAGGATGCTTCGCTGATGCGCTTCCTCGCCGACGGCCGTCCGGTGTACACGGCCACCGACCTCTGCGACTACCTGGCATGTGGCCATCTCGTCTCGCTGAAGCGGCGTGTGGCTGCCGGCGAGCAGATCGAACGCGATCCCTCCGCACTGAGCGAGGTGCTTGCGAACCTCGGCGCCGGGCACGAGCGGCACCACCTCGAGACGCTGTCCGCGCGGAATCTGCGCATCAAGGCATTCGAGGACGGCCAGGACCGCCATGCGAGCACCGCCGCCGAGCTCGAGGCGCTCGAGGCGGAGACGCTTTCCGCGATGCGCGACGGATATGACGTCATTTACCAGCCGACGTTCTTCGACGGTCGCTGGCTCGGCCGGGCGGATTTCCTACTGCGTGTCGACCGCCCGAGTAACCTCGGCGCGTTCTCGTACGAGGCTGCCGACGCGAAGCTGGCGCGCAGAGTGCGGTCCGAGGCGCTGCTCCAGCTCTGCGAGTACTCCGCGCACCTGCAGCGCCTGCAGGGCACGGCGCCGCAACTGATGCAGGTGATCCTCGGCGACGGCACGGAGCATCCGTACCGCGTCGACGAGTTCTCCGCGTACCACGCGTCGGTGAAGCGCGATTTCGACGTGGCGATGCTCGCCGGACTCGATGACACGTATCCCGATCCGGTTGCGCACTGCGGCACGTGCGGCTATGCGAAGCGATGCGCCGCGCAGCGGAGGCAGGACGATCATCTCTCCGAGGTCGCGCGGATGCGCTCGGGTCAGGTGCTGGTGTTGCAGTCGGCGGGCATCGACACGATGACGGCGCTCGCGCTGACGGACGCCGACGCGGAGCCCCCGGCGCGCATGCAGGCCGACACCTTCCGCTCCCTTCGCGCGCAGGCCGCGTTGCAGCACAGGGGGCCCGAGGCCGACGGCACGCCGCGCTACGAGTTGCTCGACGCGTGGGAGGTCGGGCACGGTCTCTGCGCGCTCCCCACGCCATCCCCCGGGGATCTGTTCTTCGACATGGAGGGCGACGGCCTGGCGCGCGACGTCCCGCTCGAGTACCTGTTCGGCGCCGTCGACATACTGGGCACGTACCACCCGTGGTGGGGACACGACGAGGCAGGGGAGAAGAGCGCCTTCGAGGACTTCGTCGACTTCGCGATCGCGCAGCTCGACCGGTATCCCGACATGCACATCTACCACTACGCCGCGTATGAGAAGACCGCGCTGCGCCGGCTCATGAGCCGGCACGGCACTCGCGAGGAGGAGGTGGACCGCCTGCTGCGCAACGAGGTGCTCGTCGACCTCTATCGCGTCGTGCGCCAGGGAATCCGGTTGTCGACCGACTCGTACTCGCTCAAGAAGGTGGAACGCCTCTACATGCCGGCGCGCGAGGAGTCGATCGCCGATGCCGCGGGCAGCATGGTGATGTACGAGCGCTGGTTGATCAGCCGCGAGGACGGGAGTGACGGCGACTCGTTCCTGCTCGACGAGATCGCGCTGTACAACGCGCGCGACTGCGCATCGACGGCGCTGTTGCGCGACTGGCTCGAGGCGCGACGTGCCGAGGAGGAGGCGCTTCGTGGCGCCCCCGTTGAGCGACCCGAACCTGTTGAGCGTGGTGTTCCCGACGCAGTCCACGACAAGGTCGGTGCCACGCAGGACGTTGCCGCGGCGCTCGTCGCCGGAGTCCCCGGCGCGCCGGAGGAACGGATCGCCGTGGAACAGGCGCGATGGTTGCTTGCCCCGGTGCTCTCGTATCACCGGCGCGAGAGCAAGGTCGGCTGGTGGCGTCACTTCGACCAGATCGCGATGACGGCCGAGGAGCTCGAGAACGACACGTACGCCCTGGGGCCGCTGGTGCAGATCGGTTCGCGCGAGGAGGGCTCACGTGTCATCGAGCGCTACCGGTTCGAGCCACAGGAGCACCGGATCGGCAAGGACGACAAGCCGCTGAATCCGCACGTGCGCAACGACCGAGGATGGGCGGTGACCGCGGGCGAAGTGACGGAGCTCGACTCGGCTCGAGGAGAGATCACGCTGTCGCGCACGCCGGCACAGATGGCATGGGGGTCGCCACGTTTTCTCATACCGACGACGCCGATTCAGACCGATGCGCAGGAGGAATCACTGCTCGATCTGGCGCGCTGGGTGGTCGCGCACGGTGTCGATGCGCCGGGCGCGCGGCGTGCCGGTCGTGATCTGCTCATGCGCCTCCCACCGCGACGGTGCACCGATCCTCACGGTGAGCTCCGGATCGCGGGCGAGACGGCGTCACAAACCGCAACTCGCCTGATCCTCGACCTCAATGCCGGATGCCTCCCGATCCAGGGACCACCGGGAGCCGGCAAGACCCATACCGCGGCGGAAGCGATTCTCGCGCTGCTCGACCACGGACGTGGCCCGATCGGGATCACAGCCCTCTCGCACAGCGCGATCCGGACGCTGTTGGGCAAGATCGAGGAGCTCGCACCGAGGTTCGGCCCGATGCCGCGGATGATCCATCAGCGTTCGTCGACAGCGGGAACTGACGCGATCCGGATGGCACGTTCCCCCGGCGACGTTGAGCGCGCACTGTCTGAGGACGCAGTCGACATCGTCGGCGGCACGTCGTGGCTGTTCTCCCGGCCGGAACTCGAAGGGATGTTCGACACACTCGTCATCGACGAGGCCGGCCAGCTGTCCCTGTCCGACGCTCTGGGGGTCTCGCGCGCCGCGCGCAACCTCGTGCTTGTGGGCGATCCGCGCCAGCTTGCCCAGCCGCTGCAGGGCAGTCATCCCCCGGGAGTCGGCGTGTCGGCCCTCGACCATCTCCTCGGCGGTGACGTCACCATCGCGCCCGATCGTGGCGTGCTGCTCGACCTCACATGGCGCATGCATCCTGACGTCAGCGCGTTCATCTCGCGCTCCTTCTACGAAAGCCGTCTCGGTTCCGAACCGCAGTGCGCGCGCCAGGCGGTGCTCGAGGACGGCGTGGCGATGACGGGACTCCGCCACGCGTTCGTCGAGCACGCCGGGGATCGAATCCGCTCCGATGACGAAGCGCGGCACGTCCGCGAGATCATCGAACAGTTGACGCGCGGAACCTGGCGTTCGGACAGCGACGAGGAGCGACCGCTGACGCTCGATGACATCGTGGTTGTGGCGCCGTACAACGCGCATGTTGCCTGCCTCGTGGAGGCGCTCCCACAGGGCGCCAGGGTCGGCACCGTGGATCGCTTTCAGGGTCAGGAGGCAGCGGTGAGCATCTTCTCGATGGCGACGTCGAGTGTCGAGGATCTCCCGCGCAACCTGGAGTTCCTCTTCAGCCTGAACCGACTCAACGTGGCGGTATCCCGCGCGCGGGCCGTGTCGATTCTCGTGTGCTCGCCGGAGCTTCTTCGCGCGCGCTGTCACACGCCCGAACAGATGCGGCTGGTGAACGCGTTGTGCCGATACGTGGAGATGGCCGCCCCGTGGGGCGCGGCATCCCCGGCCCTCGCTATGCTGAGCGCATGACGGAAGCGAGCCTGCGGGATCGTCTCCAGCAGACACTGGATGCTGCGCAGGAGCGCGAGGAGGTGCTCATCGCGCTGTGTGATGACTCACCGGCTGCCGAGGCGGGGCGCTGGACGGCGAAGGACAACATCGCGCATCTGAACACATGGCGGGAGCATGCAGCGCACACGCTCGACTCGATGCGCGTCGGCGCGCCGCTGGAAGGGCCGTTCGACGACAGCGAGCTCGATGGCCGCAACGCCGAGATCTACGAGGCTCACCGGCATGACACCTCAGAAGCGGTTCGCGCCGCCTCTGCCGCCACATACGCTGCGCTCAAGAAGGCCGTCGCCGCGTGCACCGACGACGAGCTGCGCCGCGAGCGCCCCACCGGTGGCGCGGTCTGGCGCCTCGTGCCCGGCAACGGTCATGCGCACGTGGCGCAGCACGTGTCGTCGTGGTTGGGGGAACACGGTGATCCGGCCGGCGCGGAGGCGACAGCGCTGTGGGCATACACGCTCGAGACCGAGCTCTTTCCCGACCCCGAGGACAGGGCCGTCGCCGATTTCAACCTCGCGTGTTTCTACGCTCGCAATGCACGGGTGGAGGAGGCGCTGCCGCTGCTGGGGAGCGCGCTCCACAGTCAGCCGGACCTCCGTGCCTGGGCGAGGAACGATCCGGATCTCGCTCCCATCCGGGAGGATCCCCGGGTCCAGAGCCTCGTCGGCGGCTGAAGTCAGGCGCGTCAGGTACCGGCCGGTCGCCGGTCGACGTACAGCCCTTGCAATGAGCGGCCCACGGGCCCGCGCTCGTCGTACAGGCGACTGTGCGCGAGGCCGATGCCGCGTGCATCGACTTCCGTGCCCGCATCGAGGCAGACCCACTCACCCTCGGGGTCGCGATGGAGGTACACGGTCAGATCGGTGTTGATGAACACGAACTGATCCCACGGCAGCACCGCGCTGACACCGTTGCCGAAGTCCGCGGCTGCAAGCGCACGCTGCAACGGTGTCGGTGATTCGCCGGCGATCACCGGCATCGTGAGTCGCAACCACGCGATCGCGTTGCCTGGTTCGAGGAACGCGCCTTCCGCATATCGCATTTCGATGCCGGTGCGGTGAAACGCGGGCTCGTCGGACTCCGGGACATGCGGAGTCGACTGGTGCGGTCCTGCAAACGGGAGAGGACCGTGCTCCGGCGCCCCCAGGTCGAGGTCGGTGACACGCATGCGCCACGCCGAAGCGCGACAGACTTCGACGTCGCCGTCCATCAACGTTGCGCTGAGCAGTTGCACGCGACGGCCATTGCGCTCGATACGCGCGGAGACGGTCAGTGGACGCAGTGGCACCGGTCGGAAGATGTCGACCGTGGTGCGCACGATGGACATCGGTACATCGGACGGCATCGCCTCCATCACGCCACCGATCAGCGCCGCAGGCGCGCCTCCGTGCATGGCGGCGGGATCCCAGGGTCCGCGGGTGTGCTCGCTCGGTACGAACCGTCCGGCGTCGGGCGTGAACAGCGCATCGGCCACTCGCGCATGGTGCAGGAACACGCGCGTCGCGGGTATCGCGCGACGGCTGCCTGATACGCTGGCATCACAGTGTCTGTGAGGCACACGACCATCGCGGCGAACGGGATGCACTTCGACGCGCTCACTGCCGGGCCTGCCACGGGCGAGCTCGTTCTGCTCCTCCACGGCTTCCCGCAGAACGCGTCCTGCTGGCGCGATGCCCTCGCGACGCTTGGGGACGCGGGATATCGCGCCGTCGCACCCAGCCAGCGCGGCTATTCGGCGGGCGCGTCTCCGGTGGGCGTCGATGCATACCGCGTCAGCGAGCTCTGCGACGACGTGCTTGCGATGGCATCGACGCTCGGTGCGCAGCGCTTCCATGTCATCGGCCACGACTGGGGCGGCACCGTTGCATGGGCGCTCGCCGGCGACCATCCCGACACCGTCGCGTCTCTCTGTGCGGTCTCAACCCCGCACACCGCCGCACTGCGGGAGGCGCTTCGCGGTGCCCGTCAACGCGTGCAGATGGCGTACATCCCCATCCTCCGGCTCCCACGTGTCGCCGAATCGCTCTTTGAAGCGGGTGGCGGAGTCACCGCCGAGTCGTTGCTCATGGCGACGGGCTTGAGCAAAGCCCATGCCCATCAGGACGTCGCGGCACTGCGCGCCGTGGGACCGACCGGCGCGCTCAACTGGTACCGGGCGCTCGGCACCGAGCCGGCGCATGCCAAGCCGGTCGACGTCCCCGTGCTGTACATCTGGGGCGACCACGACCCGGTGTTCACGCGCGAGGCGGTCGAGCTGACGGCGGAGCACTGCACGGACGCGTATCACCTCCTCGAGCTGGAGGGCGGCTCCCACTGGATTCCGGAGCAGCATTGGGACGACGTTGCCGACGTCGTCCTGGAGCATCTCGCCGCCACTCCCGCCGGCGCCTGACGCCCGCATGGCGGGCATCGAGGTCACCGGGACAGCGCAGCGGCGCTCGTGGGACGCCCCCGGGCTTCCCGATGTGGAACAGGTTCGTCCCGGCCTCTGGTCGGTGCCCGTACCGCTGCCGAACAACCCGCTGCGCTACGTCCTCGTCTATCTGCTCGAGGCCGACGACGGCCTCGCGGTGATCGACACCGGCTGGAGCACCGAGGAGGCGTGGGCGGCGCTGATGTCCGGTATGGCGGTCGCCGGATACGCGCCGGCCGACGTCCGGGCGATCCTCGTCACTCACATCCACCCCGACCACTACGGCCTTGCCGGCCGGCTCCGCGACGCGTCGGGGGCCTGGATCGCCCTCCACCCGGCCGACGCGGCGCTGATCCCAGCCCGATACGGCACCGGCGTGACCGCCCTGCTCGCGAGCATGGCCGCGCTCCTCGTCGAGGCAGGCGTGCCCGAGGAGATGCGCTCGGAGCTCACGGTCGCCTCGATGGGGGTGCGCGAGTTCGTCGCCGCGGCACTTCCCGACATGCTCCTCGAGGACCGCACGCGAGTCCCGCTCAAGGGGTGGGACCTGACCACCCTGCACACACCGGGACACTCACCGGGCCATGTCTGCTTCCTCGACGGTGACCGCCGCCTGCTGTTCAGCGGCGATCACGTGCTCCCGAGGATCAGCCCGAGCATCGCGGTCCACGTCCAGCAGCCCGACAACCCGCTCGCGGACTTCCTCGACGCGCTCGCCGCCGTGCGCGACCTCGACATCGATGAGGTGCTTCCGGCTCACGAGTGGCGGTTTCGCGGTCTCGCGCCGCGCGTCGACCAGCTCATCGATCACCACCGGCGCCGGCTCGAAGAGACCATGGCGGCGATCACCGCATCGCCAGGAGCCACATGCTGGGACGTCACGCTCCTGCTGCGCTGGTCGCGTGACTGGTCGGAGATCAAGGGCTTCATGCGCCGCGCGGCCGTCGGAGAGACGCTCGCGCACCTGGTGCTCCTCGAGCGTTCGGGGCGCGCCCGCCGGGCGGGCGAGAACCCCGGCCGCTGGTACCCCGCTGCGCCGGACTGACGTCCGAGCCTCAGCCCTCGAGGTCTCGGCGGATACGCGGGACCGACCAGGCCACACCGGTGATCCCGGCCGCGATCGACACGAAGATCATCAGCAGTGCCACCGCGATCAATCCGCGTCCGGCCGCGAACGCCAGCGAGGTGACGGACACCCCGATTGCGGTGCCGAGGCCACGTGCCATGTTCAGCAACCCCCCGGCCGCGCCTCCGCGCTCGGTCGGGGCGGCGCTCATCGTGGCGGCATTGTTCGCTGGGATGAAGAGCCCCATGCCGGCGCCGGCAACGGCCAGGGCCGGGACGGTGAGCCCGGGGTGGCTCGCCGCGAGTGCGAGGATGCCCATCCCGAGCGCGGCTATCGCCATCCCAAGCCCCGCGGGGAGTCGCGGGCCGGAACGGTCGCGGATGACTCCGCCCAGCGGGGCGACGATCGCCAGGGCGAGTGGCAGGGCGGTGAGCTCGAACCCCGCCGCGGCCGCTCCGAGGTGCACCTCCCGCTCGAGGAAGAACGGCACGGCGACGAGGCAGCTGAACAGCACGACGTATGAGAGCAGCGCCGAGCTGATCCCGGCGACGAAGGCGGGCACCCGGACCAGGGCGGCATCGATCACTGCACCGGGAGCTCGTCGCTGGCGGGCATACGCGCCGGCGGCGAGGAGGCAGGCGAGCACCACGAGCGCCGGGACCACCCACCCGGGCGCGTCCCGCTGCGCGGCCAGCGACAGTGCGGCGAGCAGGGCTGACGGGATCGCCGCCAGCAGCACGGTGCCCCGGGCATCCACCCGGCTCTCCGCATCGCGGTGTGTGCTTCGGGGCAGGAGGAACCATCCGAGCGCGAGACCGGCGAGCCCGATCGGCACGTTGACGAGGAAGATCAGCCGCCATCCGCCGAGCGCGGTGAGCGCACCGCCGAGCACCGGTCCCAGGGTGAGCCCGACCGCCTGCGCCGCACCCTGGATGCCGAGCCCGGTGCCGAGCCTCGACGCCGGCAGGACGTCTCGGATGAGTGCGTATGAATTGGCCTGGAGCATGACGGCGCCGATCGCCTGGACGAACCGCGCGGCCACCAGGACGCCGAGCGACGGTGCGACGGCGCACACCGCGGAACCGACGACGAAGATGCCGAAGCCGTACGTGTAGAGGAGCTTGCGACCGATCCGGTCGGCCAGCTTGCCGACCGCGGCGACGGTCCCGGCAAGGACGAGCACATAGATCAGCACCACCCACTCGACGGCGGCGATCGACGCATGCAGGTTGAGGCGCAGGACCGGCAGCGCCGTCGAGACGATGCTCGCGTCGAGTTGGCCCATGAAGGCGCCGACGCAGACGGTGCCCACCGCGAGCCACGGTGCCGAGGGCATCGCGCGGATCCGTGCAGGGCGCCGCGGCTCGGTGAGGATCCTTCGGGTCGTTCGTCGCGGCGCGCCGGGCTCAGGCACGGTTGTCAGGAGCCCCTGCGACGCGTTCGACGACGAGCATGCGTGCACATCATCCAGTACGTTCGCGCAGGGGGCGGAGGACGCCATGGCGATTGTCGCTGGGCGGTGACGGAACGATGGTCGCCGAATTCGCCCGCTTCCATCGCTCGATACTGGGGCGACCCACCTGTCCACGCGCCCGGGAGGTCGCACTCGTTGGCCCAGCAGCGCATCCTTCTCGTCGATGACGAACCGCGACTGCTGCACGTAGTCGGGTTGTATCTCAGCATGGAAGGATTCGAAGTCACCGAGGCGCAGGACGGCAGTGAGGCCATCAGCAAGCTCGACACCGAAGCGTTCGACCTCGCGATCCTCGACGTGATGATGCCCGGCGTTGACGGGATCGAGGTCTGCCGGCACATCAGGTCGATGCCGCAGACGCAATCGATGCCGGTGCTCGTCTTCACGTCGCTGTCCGCGGACGCCGACGTCGAACGCGCGAGGCTCGCCGGCGCCAACCACCTGATCACCAAGCCGTTCAGCCTTCCGGGACTGGGCGCTGTCGTCCGCTCCTGCTTCGAGGACACGCCGGCCCTCGCCAGCTGATCACTGCAGCGCGCTCGATTCGTTCGGTGCGTTGACTTTGGTACCATCGGCGCCTGAGGAGGGCTGCTCCCATGGCGCCGTTCGATCGAATGTGGACGCTGCGGCAGGCGTTGCGCAGACCGTCCGGTCGCGTGTGCTGCACCGAGCAGGGGTGCCCCGAGGCAGTGTCGATCCGTTGCGTCTACGCCGACCGGCGCGGACGCGTGTGCGGCACGACATGGTGCATTCGACACGGGGCCATGTTCAACGACAGCGCGTACTGCCGCCGCCATGCGGGCACCGTCGCGGCGCTCTCCAACGGCTTCTATCAGCTCGCACTGCCCGACCTGGACAACCGCGCCCCCTCGCTCGTCGGGTGGATGAGCGGGGAGCTCGACGCGCCGATCCGCGTCGCGCTGCGCGCCTCGGCACACGCGGCGGACACGACTCTCGTCGCCGACCCGGTGCGGCTGACGTCGCCCGTCTCCTCGTCGCGGTGCTGGGCGCGCGCCTGGAAGCTCGTCGATCACCTCGGTGTCGTCCACCAGGTGTCCATCGAGGTGGCGGAGGACGAGCAGGCCGTCGTCGGGGTGCGCGTCGACAACGACCTGATCGGCCGCTCGGTCCCACCGTGGATCGAAGGCCGGCAGGTGGCCCGCGCCGTGACGCCCGACGAGGACGCGGCGGCGCGGACGGCCTTCAACCAGGCGCTCGCGCGTTCCGTGCAGGCATTCCTCAGCCGCGAGGAGATCGCCTCCGGGTTCTGAACGCTGCGGTTTCGGTCAGGCGATGGCCCGGCTGAAGCGGCGCGCTCCCACGAGGACGCCCACCACGGCAAGCGCGGCCATGATGGCGAGCCCCTTGTAGACGTCGACGTCCCCGCCGTGTCCGTTGAACACGTCGCGCGCGGCGGTGACCGCGTAGGAGAGCGGGTTCGCCTGGGCGATGTGTTGCAGCCATTGCGGCGCGAGCTGCAGGGGCAGCAGCACGCCACTGAGCAGGAGCAACGGCAGCGACAGCGTGAAGATCAGCGGCGCATACGAGTCCTCGCTCTTCAGCGCGAGCGCTGCGGCATACGCGAGCGACGACATGCCGAGCCCGATGAGCGCGACCAGTCCGAGCATGACGAACACGCCGGAGACCGTCGGTTTGAGCCCGAACGGAACCGCCAGCAACAGCAGGATCAACGACTGCACCACGAGCGTCAGGATGTCGCGCAACGCGCGGCCGAGGAGCAGCGCGAAGCGGCTCACCGGAGTCACGCGGAAGCGTTCGATCACGCCGGCGCGCAGCTCGGCGATCAAGCCGAAGCCGACACCGCTTGCGCCGAAGAGCCCGAGCTGGATGAGCAACCCCGGCACGAACACGTTGTACGCGCCGCCGGACGGAAAGCCGGGCGTCTCGGTGAGCGACGTGAGCAGCGGCGCGAAGAGCACGAGGTACAGCACCGGCTGCAGCACGCCGATGACCACCCACGCCGGGTTGCGCAGGAAGACGAAGAGGTAGCGCTGGAACATGAGCCAGGTGTCTTTGAGCATCTTCATGATCGTTACCTCCTATGCCGCATCGCGCAGCGAGCGCCCGGTCTGATGCAGGAACACGTCGTCGAGGCTGGGGCGGCTGAGCGACAGTGATGCGAGCGGTATGCCCGCGGAGTCGAGCACGCGGATGATCTGCGGCATCGCCGTCTCGCCACGGTCGACATAGAGCCGCACGACGCCGTCGCCACTCGTGGCCTCGCGCACGTAGGACTGTCCCTTGAGCAGCTCGAGCACGCGGTCGCCGGCGTGATCGGTCCCGACGACGATGACGTCGCCCGCGACCTGCCGTTTCAGCTCATCCGGCGTGCCCAGGGCGACGATCTTCCCGTGGTCGATGATGGCGATGCGGTCGCAGAGCGCATCCGCCTCCTCGAGGTAGTGCGTCGTCAGGAAGACCGTCGTGCCGGTGTCGCGCAATTTGCGCACCTCGTCCCACATCCGCGCTCTGCTCTGCGGGTCCAGCCCGGTCGTCGGCTCGTCGAGGAAGAGCAGCTGCGGCAGGTGCATCAGGCCGACGCCGATGTCGAGACGTCGCTTCTGACCACCCGAATACGTCTTGGTCTGACGATCCGCGCAATCGGCGAGCTCGAGCGCGGCGATGAGCTCACCCGCGCGCTGCTCGGAGCGTGTCTTCGTCATCCCGTAGAGACGGCCCTGCAGGATCAGCTCGGTCCGGCCGGGGATCTCGGGCGCGCTGCTGCCTTCCTGGCTCACGTACCCGATCTCGAACCGGACCTTCGCCGCGTCGCGCAGCAGGTCGAAGCCGGCGACCGTGGCTTCACCGCTCGTGATGGGCAGCAGGGTGGAGAGCATCCGCAGCGTCGTCGTCTTGCCCGCGCCGTTCGGCCCGAGGAAGCCGAAGATCTCGCCCTTCTTGACGTCGAGGTCGACGCCGGCGACCGCTTCCACCGCGCCCTTGCGCGACTTGAACACTCGTCGAAGGTTGTGCGTCTCGATCATCGCGTCTCCTCCCGGTTGGCAGGTGATTGGGGCTCGCGCCGGTCCGCGGGACGCGGCAGCGTGGCGAGATGCGCTGTTTCGCGGCTGTTCCGCCTGCGGGCTTCAGCGGCGTGCATGGTTTCGAAATGGGCTCTGAGGATCTCGTCGTTCCAGACCAGGACGCCTGACTGCATCTCGCCGAGGAGCCGGCGGACCCAGTCCATCTCCGCGGCGGCGAGTGCCATGGCGTGCTCGAGCTCGAGCAGGACGAGGCGCGGGAGCCCGAGGTCGTCCTGGGCGAGCTTCAGGGTGGCTTCGAGGGCGACGAGCCTCGCCCTGAGGCTGACGAGGCGCATGGCCAGGGCACTCTCGGCACGCTCCTGGGTGATGTACCCGAGCAGCCCGACGGCGATGCTGAAGACCGGGGTCTCGTCCACGGGAGCTGCCAGCACGTCGGCGAGCCAGTTCTCCAGCTCCTCGCGGCCCTCCGGGGTGATGCGGTACACCGTCCGCTCCGGCCTGCGGCCCTCGCGGCTGGTCTCGACGGACTCGATGTAGCCAACGGCCTCGAGCTCCTCGATCGCCCTGTAAAGGGCCCGTGTCTTGCCGACCGCGTACGACTTGTGGCGCTCGCGGAGCATCCGCTGGATCTCATAGGGGTGGCACGGTCCCTCGCTCAGGAAGCTGAGCGTGGTCAGGGCCACCATGTCCTTGGGTCGTGTGCGGATTTCCATATTGCGCAGCGCACTATAGCATCGCGCAATCTGTCGCCGTCAATCCTCGGGGTGACGGGCGACCTCGTGGTGCTCCTGGAGGTATTCGCGGATCGCGATCAACGCGGCGATGCCGTCGCCCACGGCTGATCCGAGTTGCTTCGTCGACCCGCGCCGGACATCGCCCGCGACGAAGACGCCGGGAAGGGATGTGCGGAAGCCGCCCTTGTCGTCGACGAACCCGCGAGCGTCGAGATCGACGCTGCCCTTCAGGAACGACGTGTT
Source organism: Candidatus Acidiferrales bacterium (assembly GCA_035534435.1). Lineage (GTDB taxonomy): Bacteria > Chloroflexota > Dormibacteria > Aeolococcales > Aeolococcaceae > Palsa-851. The sequence goes on along the minus strand of DATLRX010000057.1, from coordinate 14,137 downwards.
GGGGTCGAGCCCGATGAAGACGAACGCGGCCCGCGGCTGCACGACCTCTTCCGCTCCCGTGTCGCGATCGCGGAGGCGGACCGACTCGAGCTTGCCCTTGCCGGTGAGCTCCACGACCTCGGTGTTGCGGTGCACGACGAACCGCTTGTCGTGGTCGATCTTGTCCTGCAGCAGGCGTGATGCGGTGAGCTCAGGGTCGCGCTGCACGATGCGCACACGCTTGGCGAACTTCGTGAGAAAGAGCCCCTCCTCGAGCGCTGAGTTGCCGCCGCCGATGACGAGGAGCTCGTCTGCGCCGCGATAGAACGGGCCGTCGCACGTTGCGCAGAAATGCACCCCGGCGCCGATGAGGTCGTCCTCCCCGGGGATGCCCAGCCGCCGGTACGAGGAGCCCGTCGCGATGAGCGCGGCGTGCGCCTCGATCTCCTGCCCGTTCGCCAGGCGGAGGCAGACGTCGCCCGCCTCCGAACCCTCGGCGGTGATGCGCTCGACGCTCACCGCGCTGAGCAGCTCCACCTCGTAGCGGCGCGCCTGCGCGATGAACCGCTCGGCCAGGTCGGCGCCGCCGACGCCGTCGGGGAACCCGGGGTAGTTGTCGATCCGCTCGGTGACGCCGGCCTGCCCGCCGAGTCCGCTGCGCTCGACCACCACGGCGTCGATGCCTTCGCGCGCCGCGTAGATCGCCGCCGCCAGTCCGGCGGGCCCGCCACCGACGATCGCGAGGTCGTAGCACTCGCGTTTGGCCTCGAGCGTCAGCCCGAGCTTGCGAGCGAGGTCCTCGTTGGTGGGCTCGATGAGGACGTCCGTGCCGTCGAACACGATCGTCGGGATCGACCTGCCGCCCTTCTGCAGCTCCTCGACGTGTGCCAGACCGCCGGCGTCCTCGTCGATATCGACCCAGTCGTAGGCGATGCGCTGCTCCGCGAGGAATCGTTTCGCGCGCTTGCAGTCCGGGCACCAGGGTGCGCCGTACACGGTGATCTGCGTCATGCGGTGAGCCGGCTCAGGTCGGCGCTCAGGCCGGTGACCGTGCCGAGGAAGTGGTCGACGATGTTGCCCTGCGCGTCCACGATGACCACGGTCGGTGGCGCGGGGACGTTGTACTCGGACTCGATGACCTCGCTGGCATCGCTGACGCTGGGATACGGCACGTTGTAGGTACGCTCGAAGGCCGCACCGTTGGGGGTCGTGTCGTTCACGTCCACGCCGAGGAAGACCACACCTTTGGGCATCCATTGCGCGGCAATCTGATTGAGTTGCGGCTGCTCGGCATTGCACGGTCCGCACCACGAGCCCCAGAAGTCGAGGACGACGACATGTCCGTGTGTGGACGACCAGGCGAACGGCGTGCCGGACAGCGTGACTGCGCTGATCGGCGTTGCCGGCCCGCTGATTCCCGGGAGCCCTCCGTTCGGCACCGACGAGTCCGATTGCTGCAGACCGCAGCCGGCGAGCACCAGTGTCGCCCCGAGTGTCATGACCGCCGCAAGACGCCGGATGGTGCGCGTCACGGTGTGAACGACAGGTCCTCGAGCACGCGCCGTCCCAGGTTTTGGACACCCTCGACAACAACGCGCGAGCTCGCCAGCGGATCGTCGGAACGGCCGCACGCCAGCACCGTCAGCGTGTTCAGGTCGAGGCGCAGCGTCGCGGTGGGGATCTCAGGGAGGTCCATGCCGGACCGTCCGCGCTCTCCGTCGAACACGATCGCCCGCCGGGCCCCGCCGATGCCCGTGATGTCGAAGACCACGGAGGTGCCGGCGGCGGGCTCGAGGCGTTCCTGGAGCTTCGCGCCGGCGCCCGTCATCATGCGTTCGCGGCTGTGGGCAGCGGGGATACCACCGAAGCCGCCGGGCTCACCGAGGGCCCGGCGGATGTCCTGCTCGTGGGACCAGAGGTCGAAGACGCGGATGCCGAGCAGGGATCGGCGCTTCCCCTGCCCGAAGAAGCCCTGCCCCATCTCGTCGAGCTGCGAGTCGTCCAGGTCGTCGAGGCGCGCGAGCCGCTCCCTGGTGACATCCCGGTATTCCGCGATCAGCTCGTGGTACGGCATGCCCCGGCGCGCGTCCACCCCGATCTCCATGAACTCACCGGGCTCGTTCCGGATGTACGAGAGCCCGTCGGGGATGCTGTGGTTCGGACGCTCGCGACCGACGAGAAGGCCCTCGAGGTCGACGATGTGCGCGACGTGGTCACGGACCGTCCAGCCCGGACAGCCGGTGATGCCGAGAGCACGGTGATCATCGAGGTCCGCGGTCAGCGCGTAGACGTCGGTGAAGATCTCCGCGTAGGCGGCCCGAAAGCCGTCCGCGGTGGTGATGCTCCCGGACTCCATGGCAATGCAGCCTAGCGCGTCGCCACAATCGATCGCGATGCCAGCACGCTCCGATGCCGGCCGCTCCACCGCGATGTCGGCGGTCAACTCCTCGGGCTTCCCGGCTCCCGCCGGGATGTCGGCGGTGCCCGTCGTGCTCGCCCCACTGTCCGGGCGCCTCCACGTCCTGCTCGTGCAGCGCACGGAGGCGCCGTTCGAGGGGACCTGGGTGCTCCCCGGAGGCTTCATGAGCCCGAGCGAGCGCCCCGAGGAGACGGCGCAGCGGAAGCTGACGGAGAAGACAGGGGTTGGCGCCGTCTACCTCGAGCAGCTCGAGACGTATGCGGACCCCGAGCGCGATCCTCGCGGCTGGATCCCGACAGTCGCGTACCTGGCGCTCATCGATGCGGCGGTGCTTCGAGCCGACGAGTCGAGCGCGCGATGGGAGCCTGTCGACGCCCTGCCGCCGCTCGGCTTCGACCATGCGCGCATCGTCGTCGACGCCGTCGAGCGACTGCGCGGCAAGCTCTGGTGGTCGAACATTGCGGTGGGCCTGCTGCCGGAGCGCTTCACGATGCCCCGGGCGCGACGGGTGTTCGAGGCCATCAGCGGCGTGACCTACGAGCCGTCGAACTTTCGCCGCGAGCTCGAGCAGTCCGGCCTCGTCCGCGCGACCGGAATGGTGTCGAAGGGTGGCGCGGGGCGGCCTGCCGCGATGTACGAATTCGTCGAACGGCAGCCCGCATGGAGCCTGCGGCGGTCACGACCACCGGCGATGCTGCGCCGGCGGGCCTGACCCGAGCGCACTCAACGCCGTTCGCATCGTTCACGATACCGCGCAATTGGGTGCCACCTCCGAGCACCCAGTTTCAGGAGAACGCGCGATGACGGACCAACCCGCCCAGCCGGCGCCGGTGACCACGATCCCCAGGGTCGAGGAGCTGTTCCAGCACATTCCGCATCCGCGCATCGCGCAGCGCCAGCATGACAAGCCCGTCAAGGTCGATGACGAGCGCGTCGGCGTCAACGGCAAGGTCGCGCTGATCATCACCGCCGTGGTCGGCACGATGTGGTGCGCGTATATCTTCACGCTGCTCGCTCTGATCAGCCTTCCCTCGGCGATCAGCAGCGGTCAGGCGATCGTCATCGTCGCGTGGATCGCCCAGACCTTCATTCAGTTGGTGTTGCTGCCGATCATCATCGTCGGCCAGAACATTCAGGGGAAGGCCGCCGACAAGCGCTCGGAGCAGACGTACAAGGACGCGGAGGCGATCCTCAGCGAATGCCTGCAACTGCAGCAGCATCTGCAGGCCCAGGACACCGTGCTCAACGACGTCATCGCAAACGTCAAGCAGCACCACGTGGAGCTGCAGCGGCTGTCGAAGCTGACGCAGCAGGGACCGGCGACCGCGTAGGAGCCGAGCGTCGGCGGACCTCAACGTCCGCCGCGTGGGCGTGCCCCGCTCCCACGATCGGGTTGTGGGCTTCCGCACGCTGTCGCTTGCGTGACATCGCTGACGTGCGCGCTCGGACCGGACGCCGCGGGAACGCTGCTCTCGCGGCTGCTGCGTGATGCGCGCGTGCGCATCGATGCCGCGCTCTACGAGGTCGGTCCCTCGTACCGATGGGAGCTCGTGCGCGCGGCGCGACGCGGGGTGCGCGTGCGTCTCATGCTCGACGCGCACGCCTCCGACGGCAACGCCGCGACGGCGCGTGGGCTGATCGCCGCCGGCGGCCGGTGTCGTGTCGCGGGCGGTCAGGGTCACGCCTCGCACGGGAAGGTGCTGCTGATCGACGGGACCGTCGCCGTCGGCACGGGCAACCTCATCTGGCGGGACGCGCCGCGTGACCGCCATCTTCGCTTTCCTCCCATCGCGACGCCGCTCTCCGGCACGCGCGAGTGGTGGGCGGCCGCATCAGGCTCGCAAACGCTCGAGCGCGATGCTCGCCGCGCGTTCGACGCACGGTGGGACATCGCGCGACGCCCTCCTGAGAACTGGTCGGGCCGTGCCACGGCCACGGTCCCGGTTGTCGGGGCGCCCACCCCGCAATTCGCGCCGATCACCGCGCGCGTCGGGACCCGGAGGCTGCGTCTCATCACGGGTGGGTGCGCCATCGCCGCGGCGCAGGCGTCGATGCTCATCGACGCCCGACGCTCTGCGCTGGTGACCGTTCCGTATGTGCGTCCCGGCGAGCCACCGGTGCGCCGCCTTCTCGACCTCATGGCGGACGCCTCCGATCGCGGGGTCGACTGCGCGCTGCTGCTCGGCGGTGTTCCTGAACGCGTCGATGCGCGACTCCTGGGGACGGTGCCGTTCGAGATCCGCCGCATGGATCCGGCGCGGTCCACGTCAGGACATGCCAAGGGTGCCGTGATCGACGGCTCCGTGCTGGTCTCGTCCGCGAACTGGAGCTCGGCCGGGCTTGGCGCGAACTGGGAGACGGCACTCCACATCGCCCACCCCGCTGCCGCCGCGTACTACTCCGGTGCGTGGCATCGCGACTGGGCGACGGGAGTGGGACTCGACGTTTGACGGCGCGGAGCCCCGGCTATGCTCGTTCAATGCCCGAAGCTGAGCTCTCCGCGCCCGACGAGCCGGCTGCCGGACCCCCGCCGCCGGCATCCATGACCCTCCCCGCGGTGCCGCTGCGGGACAACGTCGTGTTCCCGTCTCAGCTCGCGCCGCTGGCAGCAGGGCGTCCGCGCTCGGTCGCGGCGCTGGAGGCCGCCGTGAACGGCGACGGTCGCGTCGTCCTCGCGATCCAGCGCGACGCCGCTCGCGACGAGGCGTCGCTCGACGATGTGCACACGATCGCGGTCATCGCCCATGTCGGCGCGTTCCGGCGCCTTCCCGGTGGGGGAGCTCATGCGCTCGTCGAGGGGAAGGAGCGCGTGCGCATCGATGCCTTCGACGCAACCGGCGACGCGTGGATTGCCACGGTCACGCCGGTCACCGCAGACATCACTGAAGGCACCGAGGTTGACGCGCTCTTCGGGTCGGTGCGATCGCTCTTCGCCGACTACGTCAACGCCGGCGCGCAGGTCGGTGCTGACACCGCTGTCGCGATGGCGCGTGCCGGAGACCCGGAGCTGATCGCCGACATCGCCAGCACCTGTCCCGATTTCGACTTCGACGACCGGGTAGCGCTGTTGCAGCAGACCGATCCGATCGCCCGCCTGCGAACCCTCATCCCGCTGCTCGCGCGCGAGGTCGAGGTTGCGCAGTTGCGCACGAAGATCCACGAGGACGTTCAGAAGACGATCAACAACTCGCAGCGCGAGCACATCCTTCGCGAGCAGTTGCGCGCGATCCGCAAGGAGCTGACGGAGCTCGACGACGCGGGTGAGGATGACGAGGATCTCGCCACCAGGGTCGAGAAGGCCGGTATGCCGGAGAACGTCAAGACGCGTGTCCTCAAAGAGGTGCACCGCCTCGAACAGATCCCGAGCGCGTCGCCGGAGATGGGAATGGTCCGCACCTGGGTCGACTGGCTGCTGGATCTTCCGTGGGTCGACCCGCCCGCCGAGACCCTGGACATCGAACGCGCGTCCGCGATTCTCGACGAAGACCACTACGGGCTGACCAAGGTGAAGGACCGGATCCTGGAATGGTTGGCCGTTCGGGATCGCATTCGGCTTAAGGCCCTGTCGGAGGGCGCGGGTCCTGTCGACGCGGGGGCAGGCGCCACCGAAGACTCGACGCAAGAGGCGGGTGGCGGCGCGGGGGGCAGCGCCGATCGCAGGCCGGGCGAGCCGCAGGACGTTCCTGAAGCGCAGGACGGGTCAGACCCGGCTGGAGAGCGGCGAGGGGTCCCCGCGACGACAGGACCCGCCGCACTCGCGCAGGCGAAGCGAAGGACTCTGCAGACGCCCATCCTGTGTTTCGTCGGACCTCCCGGTGTCGGAAAGACTTCGCTTGGACGGTCCATTGCGCGCGCGCTTGATCGCAAGTTCGTGCGCATGTCGCTGGGCGGCATCCGTGATGAGGCCGAGATTCGCGGGCACCGGCGCACGTATATCGGTGCACTGCCCGGGCGGATCATCCAGTCGATGCGGACCGCGGGCACGCGGAATGCGGTGATCATGCTCGATGAGATCGACAAGGTCGGAGCCGACTTCCGCGGCGATCCCTCCGCGGCGCTGCTCGAGGTCCTCGACCCTGAGCAGAACTGGGAGTTCAGCGACCACTACCTCGAGGTGCCGTATGACCTCTCGCAGGTGCTGTTCATCACGACGGCGAACATCACGGAGACGATCAGCGCCCCGCTGCGCGACAGGATGGAGATCATCCGGATCACCGGCTACACCGAGCAGGAGAAGGTCGAGATCGCGGAGCGTCACCTGGTGCCGCGCCAGCTCGATCAGCACTCGCTGGATGCCGGCGAGCTCGAGATCCCGCGCGAGAGCATCGTCGCGATGCTCCACGGGTACACGCGCGAGGCGGGTGTTCGCCAGCTCGATCGAACCATCGCCGAGGTCGCGCGCAAGGTCCCGAGAAAGCTCGCCGCCGGCGCGACGCCACCGATCGTGATCACGCCTGACGACCTCACCGATCTCCTCGGCCCGCGCCGTCACGACTACGGTGAGGCGCAGGAACAGGACGAGATCGGCGCCGTCACCGGGGTCGTCGTCAGCGAGGTCGGTGGCGACATCATCACCGTCGAGGCGCTGGCCATCGAGACCAAGCCCGATCTCGTCCTCACGGGACAGCTCGGAAGCGTCATGGAGGAGTCGGTGAAGGCCGCGCTGTCGTGGGCGAAAGTCCACGCGATCGAGTACGGCGCGCCGCGCGACTTCTTTGACACGCACGCCGTCCACGTGCACGTCCCCGCCGGCGCCATCCCGAAGGATGGCCCCTCAGCGGGCGTGACCATGGCGACCGCGATGGTGTCGGTTGCGACGGGCCGCCGCGTCCGCCGCGACCTCGCCATGACGGGCGAGATCACGTTGCGTGGCAAGGTGTTGCCCATCGGGGGCGTCAAGGACAAGCTGCTCGCCGCACACCGTTCCGGATTGAAGACGTTCATTCTTCCCGCGAAGAACATGCGTGACCTGTACGAGGTGGACAGGGAGATCCTCGACGCGATCGACGTGGTGCCGGTGGAGTACGTCGGCGAGGTGCTCGAGCGCGCGCTCGTCGAGTCGGACGCGCCGCGAAAGCGCGAACGCCACGGAGCGGGGTTCGTGCTGCCGATCACCGGCGCCGACGTGCTCGGGCCGATCAACGCCAACCCCAGGTAGCATGCGGTCGTGACCGACACGCTGCGCGATCTCGTCGAGCTCGCGATCGTCGTCGATCCGATGTTCGATCAGAACTGCTACATCCTCCGGCGCAGAGACACGACTCATACCCTGGTCGTCGATCCCGGGCTCCAGCACCCTCAGACGATCGCGTTGCTGGAGCAGCGCGGACTGCGTTGCGATCGCATCCTCCTGACTCACGGTCATCCGGACCACGTCAACGGCGTGCCCGCGCTCAAGGCCGCGTTCGGCTGCGAGGCCGCGCTTCACCCCGACGATCGGGAGCAGCTCGAAGCCGTGCGGTACCTGCCCGGCGTCCCGGACGATCAGCCCGATGTCGTGTGCGAGCAGGAGCTTCGTGACGGCGAGATGCTGCGCTGGCACGATCTCGACATCGAGGTCGTGCACACCCCCGGGCATACGCGCGGGTCGGTGTGTTTCCGCGTCGGCCCCGATCTGCTGACCGGAGACACGCTGTTCCATCGCGGCGTCGGGAGATGTGACCTGCTCGGTGGCTCCATGCCCGCGCTCATCTTCTCGATCGAGCATCGCATCTACACGCTGCCTCCCGAAACCGTCGTCTATCCGGGACACGGCGAGCGCACCACGGTCGACGAGGAGATGCGCGACAACCCGTTTGTGGTGCATCCGCGATACCGCTGATCCGGGGCACGTGTGCTACGGTGGCAACCGGGGGATGTATTCGATGAGCCATTTCACGCGTGTCGCGCTCGCTATCGGGGCATGTGCGTCGACCGTCGGACTGAGTGCGTGCAGCACAACGTCGGGGTCTCACTCACCATCCGCGAGCGTCGGTCAATCGAACAGTGGCTTCGGAACACCGTCGTCGAGTTCGTCTTCCGATCCGACTGCGGCGGCGAGCGCTCTTGCATTGACGGTGCAGGAACTGCCGTCCGGAGGTCCGGTGCTTGCGCAGGTGAGCGACGGCAGGATGAACTCGATCGCCAACACCGACCAGCGTGGATTCGCGAATCCCGGCAACACGTATCGGGTCGAGGATGACGTGCTGCTCGACACCTCGTCGCAGGCCGCATCCGCGGACTATGCGCAGTTGCGTGACGCAACGAAGAGCCAGGTCACCGCACAGTCGAGCTCGTCGTCGCCGGGTGGAATCGGTTCACAGGCGGACGAATACATCGGCAAGACATCGGCCGGCTACAGCGAGATCGGCATCGTCTTCCAGGAGGGAGGTGTCATTTCGGTGGTTCTCATCGTGAACTCGAGCGGACCGGTTGCGCAGTCGTACGCAGAGGCCGTGGCACAAGCTCAGGACCAGAAGATCACGTCGGCCGGCGCCTGACCTCAGTCGGTGCGCCCGAGCAGCTCGAGCAGCTCGTGGAGGATCCCTCCGGTGACCCCCCAGATCACGCGCTGCGACGCCTCATAGAAATGAACGCGGCGACGGATGCCGTCCCGCTCCATCTCGCGCACGGTGTGCGGCGCCACGAGCAGGTCGGCGATGTCGATTCGGAACCACTCGGCGATCTCGAACTCGTCACCGCGCAGGTGCGACGGACTGCGCTCCAGCCCGAGCACCGGGGTCAACCATCGGTCCGACACGACGGTCGCGAACGGCGAGAGCAGCCCGAGCACCTCGACGTTGTCGGGATCGACGCCGAGCTCCTCGTGTGCCTCGCGAAGCGCGGTTTCAACCACGCCGGCGTCACCCGGCTCCGCGCTGCCGCCCGGGAACGCGATCTGTCCCGGGTGCGCTCGAAGATCGGGAGACCGAAGCACGAAGAGCAGGGGTACGCCCGGCGTCGAGGGGTCGCAGAGGAGGAGCACGGACGCGGGGCGGCCACCACCGGCCGGCGGCGCGGGGACGTCAGCGGCCGGTCGCGCGATTGCGCGGAGCCCGTCGACGATCGGTGTCACGCCGGGTTCCTTGGGCGAGCGCGCCGGCGCGGGACGCTGGTGGTCGTACCCTTGCCGCGATGACGGGCGACACTTCCGCAGGCGCAGCGCTGCGCCGTCGCTGTGCCACGTGCGGCGGCGAGATGCGCTTCTCGCATCGCGAGTACGCGGGAAAGGGCATGACCGCCGCCGTGTTGCGCTGTGCCGGCTGCGGCGACGTCGTTCGAGACGCCGCGCGCGCCGCGGCGCAGCAGGCCCAGCGGCATCACTCCAGGCATCACCGCGACCTTGACGAGGGTCCTCCCGCGAACCCCGTGATCGACCCGGAGATCGCTGCACGACTCCTGGACTCCACGCGCGACTCCGGTTGAGCGCCTAGCGACCGGCGGCCACCGCGGGGTGGCTTCACCGCCGTTTCCGCGGGTGCGAACCGGGCGAACCACCGCAGGATGTCGGCGTTGACACTGTCGCGATCCACGTCGACGGAGATGCCATGGCCGCTGCGCGGCAGCATGCGCAGCTGCACGGCTTCGCTGCCGACGAGCCGCTGCGCAATTTCCTTCGCGCAGCGCGGGTCGATCGATCGATCACGCTCACCGTGCAGGATGAACACGGGTGCGCGAACCTCGGCCAGCTCGTTGCGCACGACCGCGCATAAGCGGCGCAGCTCGTTGATGCTGCGCGTCGGTCGCATGCCATAGCTGTGCAATTCCTCGACGGCCTCGGGGTTCCAGAGGTCGACGTCGTCACCGGCGCGGTGCCAGCGCACCACATGGCTGAGGATCGGGAGCAGCGCCGGGAGCGGTCCGCTGAGCCAGATGGGAGCGGCGAGCGTGGCGACAGCGCGAACGCGGTGGTCGTGTGCTGCGAGGTGGAGCGCGAGCGTCCCGCCCATCGACTGCCCGGCGACGACCACGTCCGAGCACTCAGTGGCGAGCTCGTCGAACGCGACCTGGACGTGCGCCGCCCAGTCCTGCCACCGGGTGCGCTCGAGCTCGTGCGGCGTCGTGCCGTGTCCCGGGAGCGCAGGGGCGTGACAGCGGAAACCCTCTCGCGCGAGGATCTCGCCGAGGCGGCGCAGCTCCGGCGGGGTGCTGGCGAATCCGTGGATGAGCAGCGCGCCGCGCGGGCCGTCGCCGAGACGCCACGGCGCGACCACCTCAGGGTCGAATGGCTCGAGTGTGCGCGCGGTCACCCTCCGAGTATATGGATCGTCCTCTTCACGCTCGGTGATACCGTCGCCCGAGATGGGTGAGGTGGTGATGCGACAGGCACTCGAGACGGTCGTCTCCGGTCGCAACCTCGACATGCCGATGGCCCGTGCGGTCATGGACGCGATGATGGAGGGTGCGGCGACGCCCGCTCAGATCGGCGCCCTCATCGTCGCGCTGCGCATGAAGGGCGAGACGGTCGATGAGATTGCCGGCATGGTCGAATCGATGCGCGCGCACGCCACCATCGTCTCGCTCTCCGTCGATGCCGTCGACACGTGCGGCACCGGCGGCGACGGGGCCGGCACGTTCAACATCTCCACGGCCGCGGCCCTGGTCGCCGCGGGCGCCGGGTGCCCCGTGGCCAAGCACGGCAACCGCGCCGCGTCCTCACGTTGCGGCAGCGCCGACGTGCTCGAGGCGCTCGGCGTCGTCATCTCGCTGCCTCCCCACGGTGTGCGCAGGTGTGTCGAGGAGGCCGGCGTCGGGTTCCTGTTCGCGCCGGACTTTCATCCCGCGCTCCGTCACGTGGTCCCGGTGCGTCGCGAGCTCGGCATTCGCACGGTCTTCAACGTGCTCGGCCCGCTTGCGAGCCCGGCGCGAGTCCGTCATCAGCTCATCGGCGTTGCCAACGGGCGCCTCGCGCCGCTGATGGCGGAGGTCCTGCACAGGCTCGGACACGTCCACGCCCTCGTGTTCACCGGGCCGGACGGCCTCGACGAGCTCGGCGTCGAGGGGAGCGCGCATTGTTACGAGGTGACCCAGAGCGGGGTGCGCGAATCGATCCTCGATCCCGCGGACGTGGGCATCCAGGTGGCGTCGCTCGACGCTGTTCGCGGCGGTGACGCGGCCACCAACGCGGCGATCATCCTCGCGGTGCTCGACGGCGCGGGTGGCCCGCATCGCGACGTGGTGCTCCTGAACACGGCGGCGGTGCTGGTGGCGGGGGATCACGTCGAGACACTTCGCGACGGCATCGGCGCGGCCGCCGAGTCCATCGACAGCGGCTCGGCACGGAGTGCGCTCGCCGCGTTGGTGCGTGTTTCCCATGAGGCCGCCGCATGAGCCGCGCGTCGACGCTCCTCCGCCTGCAGCATGCGGACGATCAGATCGCCACCTTGCGGTCGGAGATCTCCGGCGTCGAGTCGACGATCAAAGGTGACGCTGAGCTCGACAACCTGCGCACCGCTGAGAAGGCGGCGCGCGAGGCGCATCGGGAAAGCGGGACCGTTGCGGGCATCGCCGAGCTCGAGGCGACGTCGCTGCAGACACGCGTCCGTGAGATGGACCGCCGCCTCTACAGCGGTAGCATCCACAACCCCGCGGAGCTGATCGAGATGCAACGCGAGCTGGAGGTGCTGCGCGTCAAGCTCGCGGTCGCGGAAGACGAAGCGCTCGAACGCATGGAGCAGGTGGACGCGGCACAGACGACGCTGCGCGACGTCACCGCCCTGGTCGCAGCGCGAGAGGCCCAGCGCGCGAGTGCGATGGAACCGCTGCGCGCCCGGCTGCAAACGCTCACCGCGCAACTCGAGGCGGCCGGCACCGAGCGAGCCTCCATCGTCGCGGAGGCCGAACCCGCGGATGTGTCGCTGTACACCCGCGTTGCGTCGCGCCGACGCCCGGCGGTCACGGGTGTTGCAGGCGAGTCGTGTGGCGGTTGCCGCATGCCGATATCCAACGAGGAGCGCCGGGCAGTGCGCACCGGTGCGGGCCTCACGCAATGCGCCAACTGCGACCGGATCCTCGCGCCGTGACGAAGCGGACCGTCATCGCGTACGCCGACGGTTCGTGTTCCGGCAACCCGGGTGCCGGTGCGTGGGCGTACCTCCTCGAGTGGCCGGACGGGACCGTGGAGGAGGCGGCGGGCGGGGACATCGCCACGACCAACAATCGGGAGGAGTTGAAGGCGGTGCGCGAGGCGCTGCTGCGCATTCACGCGCGCATCGGTGACGACCCCGGGTGGCGGATCGTCGTGCGCACCGACAGCCTCGGGGTCATCAACTGGCTGCAGGGATCGTGGAAGCGGCACAAGAATCTCGATCTCTATCCAACGATCGATCCGCTCATCGACTCGCGGGTGCATTTCGAGCACGTGCGTGGTCACAGCGGCATTCGCGGCAATGAGCACGTCGATGCCCTCGCTGTGAAGGAGACGATGCGGATCCTTGCGGTGTCGAACGGCGGAAAGCCATGACGTACTCGATCGTCGCGCGCGATCCCGACACCGGCGACCTCGGTGTCGCGGTGCAGTCGCATTACTTCTCGGTGGGTTCCGTCGTGACGTGGGCGGAGCCGGGCGTCGGCGTCGTGGCGACGCAGTCCTTCGCGGAGCCCGCATACGGGCCGCGCGGACTCGCGCTCATGCGCCTCGGCGTCGACCCCGTCACCGCGATGGCCGCCCTCACCCGGGCGGACACCGACGAGGCGCGCCGTCAGGTGGCGTTCGTCGACGTCACCGGTCGCGTCGCGGTGCACACCGGCACGCTCTGCATCGAGGCTGCGGGGCACGCAACCGGCGACGGTGTGTCCGTGCAGGCGAACATGATGCGTGGGGCGGGCGTGTGGCCGGCGATGCTCGAGGCATTCACGGCTTCGACAGGACCGCTCGCCGACCGGCTCATGGCGGCCCTGGACGCCGCCGAAGCCGCCGGCGGTGACATCCGCGGACGGCAGTCCGCCGCGATGCTCATCGTCTCCGGCACGAGTTCAAGCCAACCGTGGCAGCAACGGCTCGTCGACCTGCGCGTCGAGGACTCAGCCGATCCTCTCGGCGAGCTGCGGCGGCTGATCGGTGTGCATCGCGGCTACCAGCACATCGACATGGCCGAGGCGAGCGAGGTCGCCGGCGACCTCGAGAACGCGCTCGTCGAGTTCGAGCGCGCCGGGGCGTCGCTGGCGGGCAACGACGAGGCAGCGTTCTGGTCGGCGATCCTCATGGCGGATGCCGGGCGTGTGGAGGAGGGGAGGGCGCTGCTCGCCGACATCTCGACGCGCGAGCCCGGGTGGAGCGAGCTGCTCCGCCGCCTGCCGGCCGTTGGTCTCCTGCGCAACGGCGAGACAACGGTCACCGCGCTGCTGGGGTCCTGAGGAAGAGTGCAAGCCGGCCGATAAGCCGGGTTCTGTCCGTCGGGTCTTGCCCCGAAGGGGCCTCTGGCAAAAGCGTTGCAATCCCTAGGATTTCGCACAACGGAAACTGACGGTGCCTGACTGCCGCTGACCCGTTCGTGTGGCACAGACGTGTCACGGCGACACATAAGTTACTGTCCGCGGCCGTGCAGGGAGAACGAGGCTCGGGCCGACCAACTGGCCAAAGCGACCGGAACCCGGCCGCGTTGGCTAGCGCGGGGAGGGCTGCACGCCTGTCATCAGCTCGTGCCACCACGTCCGAACGGCGTGCACGTCGTCGAGCGTCTCCGGACGTATTACGCCGGCGATGATCAACATCGAGCGGAACAGGAGGTCGACGGCCCAAGCGAACGGGGCGCCCACTTC
>DATLRX010000056.1:0-14163 GCA_035534435.1 Candidatus Acidiferrales bacterium | reverse complement strand
GTCTCGCGGCGTGAGGGCTCGGATCATCGCCTCGTAGGAGTCCGCCTTGGTCAGGTGGGCGTAGCAGGAGGCGATCACCTCCGGCGATGCGCCGGCGATGAAGCTCAGCTGCACCGGGTTCATGTCCCGACGGAGCATCTCGGTAATCCAGGAATGCCGGAGCAGGTGGGGGTGGACCCGCTTGGCAATCCCCGCGTTCGCGACCGCACGTTTGACGACCTGGTAGACACCCCCCTTGGTGAGCGGCTCATAGTCGCCGAGCGGGCCGCGTCGGAGCGCCAGGAAGATGGCGTCTGAACTGCGTTCCTCGGGTCGAGCGGCGATCAGCCGGTCAAGACGCCGTACCACCGCCGGGGGGACCGGCACATCGCGAATGCGATCGCGCTTGCCATGGACGCGGAGGTGTACCTGCCGGCCTCCGCGGATCAGGTCCCCGGCGGTGAGGCGGGTAAGCTCCTCGAGGCGGAGTCCGCAGTCGGCAAAGACCCGGATGATGACCTTGTCGCGCTCCTTCGGCATCGCTTGCTCGAGTTGGTCGAGCTCGGCGCGGCTCAGCACGTCGCGGACGGGTTTGCCTCGGCGCGGCAGCTGTGGCATCGCGTTCACGGTCTCGCCCTCCTGGCGCGCCCAGTTGAGGAGCAAGCGAATCGGCCGGATGTAGGTGGCGACGGTGTGCCGGGAGAGTGGCGCGCCCGCCCGTGTGGTGCGTCCCAACAGCTCCGAGGTGAAGCGGTCCACCGCACGGCGATCGAGCTGGCGGAGTTCGGTGATGCCCTCCCGCTCGCAAAACGGGAGCAGCTGCGAGCGGATCGAGTAGGTGTACTGGCGCTCGCTGCGGGGCGAGAGCCCCCGGGCGCGGCAGTGGCTGAGGTAGTCGTCGGCCAGACGGGTCAGGGCGGATGGGGGGCTCGTCTTGAGCACGCGGATGGTCATTGTGGTCGCCTTTTTGGGGTGAAAGTGCTGGCTCCATGGTCACGATCGCCGCCCAAAAAACCAATGCTGAGCATCGACTAATCGGGTGACTCGTGGGGGAGTTATCCACAGGTCGAACCAGCCCAAAAATGCCCGAATTGAATTCAAAATTCGGCTTGGCTGGGGAGGGAGGATTCGAACCTCCGATTGGCTGATCCAGAATCAGCTGCCTTACCACTTGGCCACTCCCCAGCGGAGGCCATCGAGTGTACCGGACGGTCACCGGCACCCCTGATTGTCACTCCGGCACGGGGCATATACTGGTCAGTGATGGACCTGCTCGAGTTGCTCCGCTTTCAGGCGCGGCGATACCGCTGCTCGGCATGTGGCGAGAACATGGCCGACTGCGGGATCAACGTGCTCGCCCAGCAGGGCAACCGTGCCCTGGTCCGCGTCACCTGCGCGTCCTGCAACGACGAGAACCTCCTCCAGATCATCTTCCAGACCGAGGCCGAGGAGAAGGCGGGCACCCCCGCGATCGATGAGGGCGTGCCGGACGTCGTCGACCCCATCACCGGCGACGAGATGCTCGAGCTCCACTCCCTCCTCTCGTCGCACGAAGGCGCGCTGACCGAGCTGCTCGTCAAGCACTGACCGCGATCCCCACCTGGGGTCGTGCGACACTTGCCCGCCGTATGGCGAGCCTCGATCCAGGTCAGGACATGGTCTTCGACCGTCTCTACGGGCTTGAGTTCGGAGAGACCACCCCGGAGCGCATGACCGCGACGTGTCCGGTCGCGCCGAAGGTCCTCCAGCCGTTCGGCATCGTGCATGGCGGCGTGCTCTGCGCGATGGCCGAGACGATCGCCTCAGTCGGGACCTACCTCGGCGTGCACGAGGCAGGGAACATCTCCGTCGGGATGTCCAACAACATGAGCTTCCTTCGGCCCATCACTGCCGGCACGATTCGCGCCGAGGCCAAGCCCCGTCACCGCGGGCGGACGACCTGGATCTGGGACGTCGAGATCACCAACGACGACGGCGCGCTGTGCGCCGTCGGCAGGATCACGATTGCGGTTCGGCCCCGGCCATCGCCTCCTGCCGCGCGGTGAACCGCTTGGCGACCTCGGCACCGCCGGCAGCCCCGGCCGCGCCCACACCGCGGAGCACGAGCTTCTGCCACATCGGCGTCGTGTCGCCGCCCTTCTTGATCTCCTTGCGGATCTTCTCGAGCTCCGCTGCGAGATCCTCGAGGGTCGTCGGCGCCACCACCTCTTCCTCGCCCTTGTCCCGGCGCAGCCGCGACCGGACGATCACGATGGTTCCGATCAGGAGCACCGCACCGCCGGCGATCGCCGCGTAGCGCGGCCCGTCGCGGCGGAGGCGCGCCTTCCAGTCCAGTTCAGCGCGCACACGCTGCTCGAGCTTGCCGGCGCTCTCGGCGAGCGCCTGCTTCGTCAGCTCCCTTTGACGCTGCGCTTCGTCAGTTCCCGGAGCCACTCGGCATCCTCCTTCAACGTTGATTCCACCTGCGTCCGCCCGCGTTTGATGGCCTTCCGCGCCTTTCGCTGCCCGATGAAGATGAGCACCAGCGCGAGCACCAGGAAGACACCGCCCAGCGCGAGCCAGCGCACCCACTCGGCACCGAGGATGCCGAGGCCCGACGGCAGCGCACCCAGCGCCTCGATCACGCCGATCAAGACGAACGTAGCGGCCACCATGATCATTGCCGCCGCGATGACGAGCTGGATGATGGCGCGCTTCAGCTCCGCGCCGACAACGGCCAGCTCGGCGCGAGCCAACCGGATGGCGTCCTCGATGACCTGGCGCGCAAGCGCGATCGGGTCGGTGTTGTCGGGCGCGTCGCCGGCCACATAACCTCCAGGCGTGGGAAAGCGGTTGGAGACCGGACTCTCACCCACAATTCGGCAGGTCTGCATGATACTTGCGCGTACCTCGGCGGGCGTAACCCCCCAAGGGTCAACCCCGTTGGAGTTTGCAGATGGCGGAACTCTCTCCCGTACGACGACTGTCCCGGAACCAGCCCGACGGCTCGGCCGACCTGGCGGTCCGCCGCCGCTATCTCCGCCACCAGCGCTTCGCCACGGGACGCGTCTGGATCATCGTCTGGGTGACCTTCTTCGCCGTCGTCGGCTGGCTCTTCATCGCGGGGTTCGCCGGCTTCAATCACTGACCCGGCCTTTCGGGGGGACACGGTCGGAGCGACAAGGCTCCGAGCCACTCGCGCCACGCTGAACCCCCGCGCGACGCTTACTCGATCAGCTCGCGCAGGTCCTGGAGCTGCAGCGCAATCCAGCGGGTGATGTCATTCGTCATGACCGTGTCGCGAATCTTCTGCTGTCGCACCTGACGCTGCGGCAGGTCCATCATCAACCCGAGGTACAGTGCCTCCGCCGTCTCTTCGATGTCGAACGGATTGACGGTGATCGCGTAATCGCCGAGCTCCTCGTGTGACCCGGCGTTCTCGCTGAGCACGAGGACACCGTTGCGTTTGTTGACGAGCGGTCCTTCCTTTGCGACGAGGTTCATGCCGTCGTAGATCGGATTGACGAGCAGGACGTCGAAGTTGCGGTAGCCGGCGATCGCGCGTTCCATGTTGTCGTCGATCTCGACGCGGATCGGCGTCCACCCGCCGCGACTGTATTCGCGATTGATGCGCGCGGCAACGCTCAGCACATGGCCGAGATACGCGCGGTAGTCATCGATGTCCTGCCGGCTCGGTTGCAGGAACGCCCAGAACAGCACGTCGCCGAGCAGCTCCGGGTGCGCGGCGAGCAATCGCTCGTACGCGAGGAAGCCGCGCACGATGTTCTTCGACAGGTCCGTGCGGTCAACACGGAGGATGAGGTGCTTCGGGCGCCACTGCTCGATCTGCTCCTCCTCAGCATGGACCGACGGACGTTCCGCGTGCTCGAGGAAGGTCTTCGGGTCGATGCTGATCGGGTAGTTGCGCACCCACACCGCGCGACCTTCGTAGAAGACGGTGCGCTGCCGGAAGTCGACGGTGAGCCCGAGGTTCTGCTCGCACGTCATGAGGAAGTTGCGCACGTCGCGCGCGGTCTGGAATCCGATGATGTCGGAGCCGAGCAGGCCGCGCACGATCGCGTCGCGGATGTGCTTCGGCAGCACCGTCCAGTACTGAGGCGTCGGCCACGGAATGTGCACGAAGTGCTGAATGCGCACGTCGGTGCGCCGCTCGCGGATCATCCCCGCAACGAGATACAGCTGGTAGTCCTGGATGAAGACGAGCACTGGTTTCTCGGACGCTTCAGCCTCGGCCACCACGCGATTGGCGACGAGCTGGTTGACCGTCACGTAGCCCTCGGCCCACGCCGTCTTGATGGTCTCGTCGACGACGGGCTCGCGCGCAAGGTCCCAGAGGTAGTGCTGGATGAACCAGAGCAGCGGATTGCTGATCACGTTGTAGTACAGGTCGTACGCCGACGCAGACGGCTCGACGAACGCGACCTTGACGGTGCTGCCGTCGTCCGTGGTGAGCACCGCCGGATCGCCGAGCGTGGCCAGCGTGCGATCCGATTGGTCACGAGCGAGCGCGATCCAGACCGCGTCGGTGGCAGCGGCCAGCGAGGTCATCGCGGTGACGAGTCCGCCGGCGCCTTTGACAAGGCGTTCAGGCGTGTTGCGATAGGGATCCGCCGCGTGCAGGACGAGCGGGGCACGGTTCGCAACAATGATCGGCTGGACGCTCGCGAGCATCCGCCGTGTATACGGCTCGATCGCCGACAAGGCCGTGGCTCCTTCACAGACCGAGCGGGGCCGGCCCGCCGGATGCATGCTACCGGGCCGGCACGGATGGTGTCGTCCGCCACAATCCGGGTCAATGCCGCATCACATTGATGAGTACCGGGTCGACACGCCGCGTTTGGCGCTCTCCGTCCGTGATCATGCCGGCTCGGAACCCGCGATCCTTGCGCTGCACGGCCTGGCCAGCAACGCGCGGTGGTGGGACCTCGTCGCCGACCGGCTCGTTCCGGCGCACCGGGTCATCGCGGTCGACCTGCCGGGGCATGGCCTGAGCGATCGTCCCGACGCCGGCTACGACTTCGACACCGTCTCCGCCGACCTCGAGGGCCTGCTCGCCGGGCTGCACCATCCCCAGCCGGTCGTGGTCGTCGGACACAGCTGGGGCGCCACCGTCGCGCTCACGTTCGCCGTCCGGCATCCCGAGTTGACCCTCGGCGTCATCTGCATCGACGGCGGCGCCGGCGACCTCAAGGCCTTCTTCGGTCCGAACTGGGCGGTTGCGGAACGAACCATGCGGCCGCCCGCGCTGGCCGGGATCACCCCGGCGATGCTCCGCGAGTGGATGGAGTCATCGCCGCTTCGCGACGGATCGGATCCCGACACCGCAGCCGAGATCCTCGGCGGCAACTTCGAGGACGACGGCACGGGTGCCGGCACGCTCCGGCCCCGGCTGACGCTCGACCACCACATGCAGATCGCCCATCACCTCTTCGACGCCAACGGCTTCGAGCTGATGGCCAAGGTGCGGGCTCGGATGCTCTTCATCCCGGCCGGTCATCCCGGAGCCGAGGATTCGCCGAAGGTTCGATCGGTCGCCCACGCGCGCGACGTGCTCGGCGACCGCGCCCACGTGGTGTGGATCGACGGGGTCCATGACCTGCCCGTGCAGCGTCCGGCGGAGGTTGCCGATGCGATCAGCGCCTTCCTCGACACGATCGGGCCTCAGCCCAGCAGCACGTCCCAGAAGTAGCGCTCGCGCCGGGGCACGCCCTGGTCGACGTGGATGTGCTTGACCTGCGTGTACTCGAGCAGCCCCTCGCGGCCGTGCTCGCGACCGATGCCGCTCTGCTTGTAGCCGCCAAACGGCGCCAGAGGGTTGAGCAGGTGCCAGTCGTTGATCCAGACCGTTCCCGTGCGGAGGTGCTTGGCGATCTCGATGGCTCCCCGCGTGTCCCGCGACCACACGCCGCCTGCCAGGCCGTAGATGGAGCGGTTTGCCCGCCCGATCACCTCACCGATGTCGTTCCAGCGCTGCACCGCGAGCACCGGCCCGAAGATCTCCTCGGTGCCGGCGTGGGACTCGTGCGAGACCTCCGTGAGCACCGTGGGCTGCACGAAGAAGCCGCGATCCCCGACGTTGGGCGCGCGACCGCCGCCGCACGCGACCGTCGCGCCTTCCTGCCTCGCACGTTCGATGGCCGACAGGATCATGTCGTACTGGTCCTTGCTGATCACCGGTCCGACCTGGCTCTCGAAGTCGGCCGCATCGCCCACACGCAGCGACGCCGCGCCGTCGACCAGGCGGTCGACGAAGGTGTCGTAGATGTCGTCGTGGACGAAGATGCGTGTGCCCGATTCGCACATCTGTCCCTGGTGGAAGAAGGTGCCGAAGAGCGCGCCGTCGACCGCGATGTCGAGGTCGGCATCGGGACAGACGATGTTCGCCGACTTGCCACCGAGCTCGAGGGTCACCTTCTTGATGGTCGGCGCGGCCGCCGCAAGCACGCGCCGGCCTGTCGCGGTTGAGCCGGTGAAGGCGATCTTGTCGACATCGGGGTTCTCGACGAGCTCGATCCCGGCGTCGGCGGTGTGCCCCGTGATGACGTTGAGCACGCCCTTGGGGAGGAGGCCGGTCTCATCGATCGCCCGCGCAACGGCAAGTGCCGTGAGCGGCGTCTGGGGCGCCGGTTTGAGCACCATCGAGTTGCCCATGGCGAGCGCCGGCGCGATCTTCCACATCGCGAAGATGAGCGGGTAGTTCCACGGGATGATCCCAGCGCACACGCCGATCGGCTCGCGCTGCACGAAGTTCCACGACACGTAGGGCGAATCGATCCAGGGCAGCGGCTCGTACCAGGGGATCCCCAGCGCCTGCTCGGCGAGGCTGCGGAACCACTCGATCGCGAGCGGCACATCGACGACCGACGTCTTGCGCAGCACCGCGCCGGCGTTCTCCGACTCGAGGAGTCCCCAGCCGTCGGACGCCTCCTGGAGGTGCTCGACGATCTGGAACATGATCTGTGAACGCTGCAGCTGCGACTTGTGGCGCCACTCGCCCGCTTCGAAGGAGCGACGCGCGGCCGCGACCGCGCGCCTGGCATCCGCCCTCCCGCCGGCGGCGGCCAGCGCCATGACCGCTTCCGTGGAGGGGTTGATCACCTCATACGTGCTCCCGTCCTCGGCATCGACCCACTCGCCGTCGATGAACTGCTGGTAGGTCTCCACCTTCGTCCTCCACCGCTCGTCCGATTGTTGACGCCCGTGTCGATTATGGCGAGGCACAGCGTGAGGGCTCCTGCCGGCGGGCTCGTGCGGGCCGGCCGCGCACCGGTTTGTCCGCGCCATTGATCTGACCGATCCCTACGATACTGTCATTCTGCGGACGCAAACAGTGGAGTGGCGGGATGGACCAGATCGAGTTCGCCGACGGCTTCGACCGACCGGATCAAATCGCGTTCGGGCTCGATGCGGGGCGGCTCGCGGTGGTGATGGGCGGGGCGCTGGCGGCATACGCGCTGGTGCGCTCACCGGTCTCTCCGGCGTTCGCGGATCCGCTCGCGGTGGTCATCGCCGCGGCAGCCGCCGCGCTCGGGTGGATCCGCGTCGACGGGCGGCCGGCGCTCGACTGGGCCGTCTTCGCAGCCCGGTTCTGGCTTCGGCCGCGAA
Source organism: Candidatus Acidiferrales bacterium (assembly GCA_035534435.1). Taxonomy (GTDB): domain Bacteria; phylum Chloroflexota; class Dormibacteria; order Aeolococcales; family Aeolococcaceae; genus Palsa-851. Next base: position 6,579 of record DATLRX010000056.1, on the reverse strand, counting down.
CGGGGACGGTGTGGTGCGGCGATGGAGGCCGAACCTCCGCGCAGCACGCGAATGACATGCCGGCGGCGCTCGCGGACGCGTCGACGGTCCAGGGGGCGCCGATCATCGACCTGTTCGCAGCACGGCCCGCATCGCCAGTCCGTCGCCTGGCGCCCGCCGTCATCCCGGCGAGGCGAAGCGGAGCGCGTAGGGTGACGTTCTTCTCGCTCCGGGGTGGCACGGGACGCAGCACGCTCGCAACCGAGTTGGCGTGCCTCCTCGCCGCTCTCCGCAGCGACGACCACCCGGCGCCCAAGGTCGCGCTCGTCGACCTCGACCTCCGGAGCCCGACCGTGGCAGTGCGTCTCGGCACCCCTGAGAAGACGCTCCTCGACTTCGCACTCGCTCCTCCGGAGGACCGGCGAGTCGTCGATTTCATGGTCCTGCACGCGTCCGGCGCACACGCCCTGCTCGGCCCTCAGCGCGCCGTGCATCCCGAGTGGCCGGTGACTCCGGCCCTCGTGCGTGAGGTGCTGCGCGAACTCGATCTGGAGGGTTTTGACCTCGTGGTGCTCGATGTGTCGCCGGAGCTGTCAGCGGTCAACACAACCGCCTTGAGCGCGTGTGACGACGTTTTCGTGGTCGTCGTGCCGACGGCCGGCGGCGTGCAGGACGCATATCGAAGCACCGAAACGCTCCGCCGGATTGGGCTGCGCCATCAATTGCGCTACGTCATCAATCGATCGCGGTCCGACACCGACGTGAGCGAGCCGATGGCCGACCTGGGGGGACAGCTCCTCGGCGACATTCCCGAGGACGACGCGCTCGTCGCCGCCGAGAATGCGCACCGCGTTGTCGGGCTGGACGATTCGGGCCTGGCCGCAGTCGCGCTCCGCCGGCTGGCGCGCAGATTCGGGAGCGAGTTGCGGGCCACGTGGCCGGGATGAGCGCCCGTCCACGCGTTCCTCTTCGGCAGCAGATGGTTCCCATCTCGTTTCGCTTCCGCCCCGTTGACGACCGCATCGAGTTGCCGGGGTCCATGGTCGCCGTGCTTGCCACGTCCGACCTCGACATCAATGCACTCGATCCGGCGCGCAAATCGAGCGCCGCCGCCGCCTTCGCTCGTCTGTGTCATGTGCTCGAACGACCCATGCAGCTGCTCATCCGCGTGCGTCCGCTGGCAGAACCGGAGCCTCCGCGGCGGGGACGGCCTCATCCAGAGCTCGACGCCGCGATGCACTCGCACTGGACGGAGCGGATCCGTGAGACCCAACGGCACACGCGGACGGTGTATGTCGTGCTCACGGAAACGACGGCCGCGAGACTCAGCGTGGCCTGCACGCACGCACTCGACGGGCTCGCGGCAATCGGCGTGCGAGCGCAGCGGCTGAACGACGAGGCATTGCGGTCGATGGTCACCGACGGGATGACGAGCGGCCTGACCTGGCATGAATACCCCGGCACGGCGACGGTCGGCACAGTGATCGCGATCGGCCAGGTCTTGCGCCGTCTTCCCGGGCATCCCGTCGAAGCAGGGTGGCTTGCACCGTTGCTGAGCGTCCAGACCGAGTGCGACATCGCCATCCACCTGACGCCGGCATCGCTCAGTCATGCACTCCGCAGACTGAACCGCCGTCTTCGTGACTTCTCAGCCCACCGGATGCTCGAGGCGGAACGCGGCGCAGTCGGCGACGTCCATGTGGATATCGGCCTCGACTCCGCTGCCGCGCTCCGCGACCGGCTGGCTCGCAACATCGGCCGTCCGCTGTATCTCTCGCTGATCGCGAGCGTTCACGCACCGACGAACAGCGAGGCCAGGGCCCGGAGTGCCCAGTTGCGAGTCGCGTTCGCCGCGGCCATGATCGATGTCGAGGAAACGCGGTTTCGGCATCTGTCGGCCACCGTGAGCACGCTCCCACTGTGCCTCGATGCAATGCGAGACGGGAAGCTCGTCGACTCGACGGCGGCGGCGACGTGCATCCCCTGGATCGAGGCTGGATGCGCTGACCCGGATGGGTATCGGCTCGGTGCCGCGATCCGCTCGGGCCTGCCCGTGACCGTCGCGCCCTTCGACGCAGCGCGCCACCCTAATCCGAACATCGCGGTGTTCGCGGCATCAGGGCACGGGAAGAGTTTCGCGATCGGCACGCTTGTGCTCGAGGCTGCGGTCGCCGGTGTCAACTCGGTGATCATCGATCCCGAGGGCGAATATCGAAGTGTCGTCGATGCGCTCGGCGGCCGGTATCTCGAGCTCGCGCCGGGAACCGAGGCTGCCGTGAATGTCTTCGAAGGAGCCGACGACGATCCTGAGGAAGCAGTTGCGGCGGTCGTCGACCTGGTCACAGTGCTGTGCGGCGACCGGCTCAGCGACGTCGAGCGCGCCGTTGTGGACGCGGCGGCGCGCGACGCCTTGGAGCGTGCGCAGCGCGAACATCGCGTGCCGTTGCTCGCGGACTGCCTCCCCACGCTCGACGCCGAGGCACGACCGGTCGCGATGGTGGTGCGCCGCTTCTGCACCGGCGGCCTCGGTGCCCTCTTCAACCGCCCAACGTCGCTTGCCGTCGACTCCGGCGTGTGCGCCATCTCGCTCCGCGACATGCCACCCGAGCATGTCGCAGCGGCGACGCTCATCGTTGCGCGCTGGTTGTGGGACCTCGTCCGGCGTGATCGCCGGCGCCGGCACATCGTCTTCGACGAGGTCGGCGCGCTCTGCGTCCATCGCCCCCTGCGCGAGCTGCTCGTGCAGCTGGCGCGCCGCTGTCGCAAATACGGCGCGTCACTCGTCGTGGCCACACAGAACGCGCAGGACCTGCTCGGAAGCGACGAGGGAAGCGTGATCGCCACCAACTGCGCCGTGGTCCTCCTGGGCGGTCATCGCACCGCGGAAACGATCCGGATGGAGCAGGCGTTCGGTCTCACACAGCGGCAGCGAGCGTTCCTCGAAACGGCATCTCGAGGCGAGTTCCTGCTGATCGCGGGAGACCGCCGCGTGACGCTGCGAATCGAGGTTCCCGAGGTCCATCGTGGCATCCTGACGAGGTCACAAACCGGGTCCGAAACCCCTTGACTCCAGACGCGGTGACTCGCAAGATATGGGGGCTCCCGACCGGCCGAGCCCCAAGATGTGGGATCATGAGGGTGATCTCATTCGCAGAGATTGGGGCCTCGAGCCCGCCAGGGCGCGGTTCTGCACACGTCTCCGCACAATGAAGCGCCCACCAGCTAGAAGAGGAAAGACCGTGGATCGATCCGCCTCCAAACCCCTCCCAGACGACGCCCACCACATCGCGATGGAACCCCCGTCGGGAAGGCGCGCACCCCGCAAATCGGGGTCCGAACACGCCCGGGGGAGCAGCAAGGTGGAGATCGAGGCGGGCGGCATCCAGGTCGAACGCAAATTCACTCACGAGGGTGTCCATCCCTTCGACGAGGTGACCTGGGAGACACGCACCGCAGCCATCGGGAACGAGAAGGGCGAGACGGTCTTCGAGCAGAAGGACTGCGAGATTCCGACGTTCTGGTCACAGATGGCCACAAACGTCGTGGTCAGCAAGTACTTCCGCGGGAAGCTCGGGACGCCGGGTCGTGAGACCAGCGTCAAGCAGATGATCTCGCGTGTCGCGGACACCATCGCGAAGTGGGGCCGGGAGGGGGGCTACTTCGCCACGGAGGCCGACGCCCAGGCGTTCCAGGACGAGCTCACGCACCTGTTGCTCCATCAGAAGATGAGCTTCAACAGCCCGGTGTGGTTCAACATCGGCGTTCCTGGAACCAAGAATCAAGCCTCTGCCTGCTTCATCAACTCGGTCGAGGACACGATGGAATCCATCCTCACGCTGGCCAAGACCGAGGGGATGCTCTTCAAGTACGGCAGCGGTACGGGGACCAACCTCTCCACGATCCGCTCGGCGACCGAGTCGCTCGCCGGCGGCGGGACGGCGAGCGGGCCGGTCTCCTTCATGAAGGGCTTCGATGCCTTCGCGGGCGTCATCAAGAGCGGTGGCACCACACGGCGCGCAGCCAAGATGGTCATCCTCAACGCGGACCATCCCGACATCGAGGAGTTCGTCACCTGCAAGGTGAGCGAGGAGCGCAAGGCGTGGGCGCTCATCGAGGCCGGCTACGACAGCTCCTTCACCGGCGAGGCATACGCGTCGGTCTTCTTCCAGAACAGCAACAACTCGGTCCGCGTGACCGACGAGTTCATGCGCGCCGTGCAGGACGACCGCGACTGGCACCTGCGCGCGGTCACCGACTCGAACCGGATCCTCAAAACTGTCAAGGCTCGCGAGCTGATGCGGCTCATCGCCGAGTCCGCGTGGCAGTGCGGCGACCCCGGCATGCAGTACGACACGACGATCAACGACTGGCACACGTCCGCCGCGACGGGACGCATCAACGCGAGCAACCCCTGCAGCGAGTTCATGTTCCTTGACGACACGAGCTGCAACCTGGCCTCGATCAACCTCACCCGATTCCTCAATGACGACGGTTCGATCGATATCGATGCGTACAAGCACGCCATCCACATCTCGATCACCGCACAGGAGATCCTGGTCAGCAACGCCTCGTACCCGACCGAGAAGATCACCAAGAACAGTGAGGATTTCCGCCCCCTCGGTCTCGGCTACGCGAACCTTGGTGCGCTGCTCATGGCCCGCGGCGTGCCGTACGACTCGCCCCAGGGTCGTGACCTCGCCGCCTGCCTCACCTCGATCCTCACCGGCGAGGCGTACGCGCAGTCGGCTCGCATCGCACGCGAGGTCGGCGCGTTCAACGGTTACGCGCTCAACCGCCAGCCGATGCTCCGCGTCATCGGCAAGCATCGCGAGGCCGCGTACAACATCCCCACCGACAACATTGAGGCCGACCTCATCGGCGCCGCCCGTCACGCGTGGGACGAGGCCCACGAGCTCGGTGCCCGCCATGGGTATCGCAACTCCCAGGCGACCGTGCTCGCGCCGACTGGGACGATCAGCTTCATGCTCGACTGCGACACCACCGGCGTCGAGCCGGACATCGCCCTCGTCAAGTACAAGAAGCTCGTCGGCGGCGGGATGCTGAAGATGGTCAACGGCACCGTGCCGGCCGCGTTGCGCCGTCTCGGCTACGGCGAGACCGCGATCGGCGACATCATCGCGTACATCGACGCGAACGACACCATCGAGGGTGCGCCGACGCTCCGCGAAGAGGATGTCGCGGTCTTCGATTGCGCGTTCACCCCGCAGAATGGCAAGCGCTCAATCTCGTGGCAGGGCCATCTCCGGATGATGTCGGCGGTGCAGCCGTTCATCAGCGGCGCCATCTCCAAGACGGTGAACATGCCCAACGAGGCGACCGTCGAGGACATCGAGCGCGCGTACACCGATGGCTGGAAGCTCGGGCTCAAGGCAGTCGCCATCTACCGCGACGGCAGCAAGCGGAGCCAGCCGCTCGCGACAAGCATTGACAAGACCACCGGCCACAAGACACAGATCGTCGAGCGCCCGCTGCGCAAGCGCCTTCCTGTGGAGCGCACCGCGCTGACGCACAAGTTCGAGGTCGGCGGGCACGAGGGCTACATCACCGTCGGGCTCTACGAGGACGGCACACCCGGTGAGATCTTCCTGCGGATGGCCAAGGAAGGTTCAACGGTCAGTGGGCTCATGGACTCGTTCGCCACCGCCGTGTCACTCGCGCTGCAGTACGGTGTGCCGCTGCCGGCGCTCGTCGACAAGTTCTCGCACACGCGTTTCGACCCGCAGGGTTTCACGCGGAATCCCGAGATCCCGATCGCCAAGTCGGTGATGGATTACATCTTCCGCTGGCTCGCATCGCGCTTCCTTCCGCAGGAGGAGCGTGACCGCCTCGGCATCATCCGCCGCGAGCCAGACGGCACTGCGTCCGACGTCGCGGACCTCACCGATTTCGGCACCGAGCCGGCGGTCGCGCCGGTGGTCGCGCCGGTGGTCGCTGCAGCGCCCGCAGCGACCACGCGGAAGGCGGTGACACCGATCTCCACCCTCAGTGCAGGCGCATTCATCAACCAGGAGGACGCGCCGACGTGCAGCGATTGCGGCAGCCTCATGGTCCGAAACGGCGCCTGCTACAAGTGCCACAACTGCGGAGCGACGAGCGGCTGCAGCTGATTACCTAGAACCTCCTCCCCTCTCGCCCGGGGCCGCCTCCGATCGCTGGAGGCGGCCCCCCTTTATCTCACTTCATTCGAGAGAGAGGATGCTCGCATGCGACACAGTCATCTCCGCCGACCCCATGATCAGTGCGTATACACGGTGCTCAACTCGATCACGGTCACGCCGACGCAGCCCGGACGCGTTTCTCTCAAGGCGTTGCTAATTTGCCCCTCGTCAAGCACGCCGCAAGGAAGCGCACATCAAGCAGCGTGCTGCGTGGAGCCGGGAGTCAAAGTCCCGACTCGCCTTGATGGTGCTGAGGAAGTCACCGAACTCCTCGGGAAACGGCGGCCCTGCGTCAGGGAAACGCAGTGAAGGAGCCGGGATTTGATCCCGGCCCCTTCCGCATTGCTCAATGCGCTAGTTCGTGGACCAGTGCGTTGGCATCGACCGTGCCCAGGCCGCTCGCCAGGTCGTAGCCCGGCCC
>DATLRX010000055.1:0-7153 GCA_035534435.1 Candidatus Acidiferrales bacterium | reverse complement strand
GCGGCGCTGGCGCTGCTCCGCTCGCGCGGCGTCGCCGAGGTCGGACTCGAGGTGGATCCGGAGAACACCCCGGCGGTGCGCTTGTACGAGTCGTTTGGCTTCTCGCCCGTGACGACGTATCGATACATGCGACTCGCGGCGCCGCTGGTCTCGGGGTGACCCTCTGACCCGCTACGCGACCAGGACTCCGGGATCGAGGTCGGGGTCAGTATCGGTGTCGGGTGCGCCGTGGAGCAGCGTGACCACCCGGGGCTTGAAGACGAGCTGCGCGACAAGCGTCGGCACGAGTGCGGTGAGCACCACGACGGTCACCAGCACCGAGTACTGCGAGCGGCTGATGAAGCCGTTCGTGTACCCGAACAGCGCGGCGATCGTGCCGAACGTGAGACCCGTCGACATCATCATCGTCGTGTACCACGCCTCGCGAACGCGAATCCGGAACGGCAGGACCGCCGGAAAGACGCCGATGACCTTCGCCCCGACCTTGACGGCGAACAGCACGAGGATCGTCAGGCTTCCGGCGACCACCGCCGGGAGCGCGATCAGCGTTCCGGCTCGCAGGAAGAAGAACGGCGTCAGGAACGTGAACGCGACCCCGCGCACGCGCCCAACCATCTTCGGGTCCGCGTGGAAGAAACCCGCGGCGCCGAGTCCGAGGAGATACGCGGGCAGCACCGCCTCGGATTTGGCAGCTGTCGCCAGTGCGCCGAGGCCGAACAGGAGCAGGAAGACGTACTTCACCTCGGGCTCACTCACCGGGTGTCCGAAGTGCCTGACGACGAACCGCAATGACCGCGGCAGGAAGACAAGAACGATTGCCGTCGCGATGCCGAAGGCGATCAACACGGTGTTGTAGTTCGCGAACACGATCCCGAGAGCGAGCACCGTCCCGAGGTCACAGACGAAACAGGCGCACAGGATCAGCTTCCCGAGGTCGGTCTTGTTGAGCCCGGTGTCGAGCATGACCGCGTAGACGACCGCCACGGACGTCGTCGACAGCGCGATGCCGGCGATCTCCGCGCTGTGCGGCGCCCAGTGCAGCACGAGCAACGCGAACAACCATGCGGCGGTCGCCGGTGCCACGAAACCCACCCCGCCGATCACCAGGCTTGGCGTGATGAACCGGCGGAAGGACTTCGGGTCGATCTCGGCACCGGCAAGGAAGGTCAGGAGGACGGAGCCGAATCCCGCGAGGAAGTCGATCCATTCGTTCGACGAGAGACCGAAGAGATTGCCGCCGAGGACGCCGGCCAGGATCTCGACGAGCGCGACGGCGAGGCCGATTCGGACCGAGATCAGGCTCGCGACGAACGCGAGCGCGATCCACAGGGTCGCGACGCCATACGAGTTGTTGAGCGCGTCAAGCAGACCGATGTGAAGCGGACAGCAGCCCATCGCGGGTCCTCCTACCAGCAACTCTGGTAGGGCCCATCAGGCCACTATGGCCGAGGACGGTGAGACCCATCACCGATTTCGCGAGACGCGATCCTTAAATACTACCACCGACCGGCCACTACGTCCAGCTTGAAGATTTGCGCACGAGGTGCTCAGGCGGCGCGCCTGGGCGCCCGGATCAGCCGCGTGAACGTCGGTCCCGGCGGCGACCCGACCCGGGTCGAAGCCCCGAGGTCGCGGCGATTCCACCCCGCTGCCGGCACGCTCAAATCCACCGGCGGCGCCGGAAGAACACCAGCTGCACAACGATCGACAACGCCATCAGGGAGATGCCGATCGCGAACGACGGGAAGCCGCCGATGCGCGAGACCAGCCATCCGAAGTTCTGGCCGAAGAACCCGGTGAGAAACGTCAACGGCAGGAAGAGACTCGCCACGACCGTGAGGGTCTTCATCGTCATGTTGAGGCGGTTCGAGACGGTGGACAGGTACACGTCCATGGCGCTCGTCAGCAGGTCGCGCATCGCGTCGACGTTCTCGTACTGACGGATGATGTGGTCGTAGACGTCGCGGTAATACGCGGTCGTCTCCTGGTCCTGCTCGAGGGAATGCGTGACGAGCCGCTGAAACATGTCGCGCTGCGCGCCGAGGATGCGCCGCATCTCCGCCGCGTCGTGCTTGAGCTTCTGGAGCAGCACGAGTTGCTGCGTCGTCGCATCGGCGAGGATGCCGTCCTGCAACTTGTCGACCGAGCCGTCGAGCGCCTCCAGGGAGTCGAAGGTGGTGTCGACGAGCGAGTCCATCACCAGGTACGTCAGGAACGACGTCTTGCGGCACGCGCTTTCCGGCGTCTCGGCGATGCGCCGGTGGAGCTCGACGTAGCACGGTTCGGGAAGGTGATGCACCGTCACGAGAAACTGCGGCGCGATGTACATGTGGTGTTCGCGGAACGCGACTTCCTCGTTCTCGAAGCCGATGACGAACAGCACGGCGAACACATAGCCGTCGTAGCCGTCGAGCTTCGGCCGCTGGTTCTGGTGCTTGACGTCCTCGATCGTGAGCTGGTGGAACTTGAACGTGTCCGCCAGCAGGCGGTAGTCATCATCGTCCGGAGCCTCGATATCGAGCCAGAAGGTTTCCTTGCCCGAAGCGACCAAGCCCTCGATCACCGCGGCGTCAACCTCGCGGCTGTGACCGTCGACCGTGAACAGCGTGCGCATGCCGCCCGATCCTACGACCTCGCGTCGCCGCGCGGAGCCGTTCGACGAGTGCGCTGCGCCGTCATGACGGGCTCGGCGTGGGTTCCGCCGTGGGATGCGGCGGTGGCGGATTCAGCAGCGGCCGCTCGTCGGCGAGCGCGATGGCGAGCTCGCCCGCCGCGTTCGGATGCAGCGGCGCGGCAGCATGCAAACCCTGCACGAACGACTGCGCGGTGCACAGCTCGTGACCGAGGAAGGTCGGGTCGACAGCGGCGAACCCGAAGCTGGCCGCGCCCTCCCTGAGCACGGTGTTGAACGCGGTCAGGCGGTCCAGCAGGACCGCGGACTTGGCCGCCGTGATGTCCGGTTGCCCGGCACACACGGGCTTTGCGGGAAGCGGATCGTAGTACTCGTTGATGATCACCTGGGGCGCATCCGGGAGCGTCGCGAGATGCTGGAGCAGGTCGTAGTAGTCGACGGTGAAGCTGTCGAGCGCCTGCATGAACCATGCCGCCGACGCGCTGTCGTCACACTGCGGGGAGACCAGGCACAACTCCATCAATTCGGCCCAGTGCATCTCGTTCGCGCCGATGCTGACGATCACGGTGCGCACGCCGGACATGCTCGCCAGCGTTGCGAGTTGTGCGGGCACGATCCGCCCGTTGATCACCTCGGGGCCGAAGAGGCCCTCTTCGATCGATGCGTTCGTGCAGGCGAGATTCACGACCTCACTTCCGTTCACCGCTGCGATGTCCGCCGCGTAGCTGTCGCGGCTTCGCCTGCACGCGACGTCCTCCGGCGTGGCGCCGAGCACGAGCGGATTCCCCGCACCGGCTGCCGTCGAGTCGCCGATGACGACGGTGGTCGCCGTCGTGGCCCGCGGTTTCGGTGGCGGTGCGATCACCGTCAGCGGCGACCGTCCGACGAGCTCGTCGAGGGTCCGCACCTGCGAGAGCTGGCCGAGCCCTGTTGCAGCATTGGAGACACCGATCGCGTCCACGCCGCCCGCGATGACGGACGCAACCAGCAGGCCGGCGAGCACCAGCTGCCATCGCCGCCGAGCCAGGAGCAGCGTCAGCGCAGCGAGTGCCGCGGCGATCAGGACGGTGATCACCAGCTGACGGGTGAAATACGCGCTCCATCCATCGCGGAGGTCCTGACCCAGGTCTCTCGGCTGCCGGAGGGCGAGCAGCAGCTGGTCGTAGTGCGTCACCTCGGACCACTGGAGGCGGGGACGGATCGGTCCCGCGAACTGCTGGGTGGTCGGGATCGACTGACCGAAGAGCGCGAGCGTCCCCGGCCCGGACGACGACAGCGAGGGTGGTCCGGCGCTCAGCTCGAGCGACTGGCCCGCCGTCTGGATCGACTCCGCCGGCGTCACGAGCAACGAGATCCCGATGCCGGCGAGCGGGGCGACGAGCACCACGCACAGCGCGATGAGCGCGGCGCCGATCTTGCGAGAGAGCGACCGAGGCATACACCCACGCTACCCGCGTTGTCCCGAATCGGTGTCGCGCGGGCGACCCGAGATGGTGAGCGCTCGGCTCCAAGGCAGGGTGCCGGGGACCGTGACGAGCGACGGCTATCCTGTCGCGGGCACCCGTCCACCCGGCATCGAGGGAGAACCGCAGCCATGCCCGAGATCAGTCCCGAAGCGGCCCTTCTGCATCGCGGCTCGATCGTCGTGGACACCCATGACGACCTGCTGATGCTGTGCACGCGCCGGCCGCCGGCTGAGCAGGGCGCCTACTTCAGGTCCAACTGGCTCCCGCAGCTTCGCGCGGGCGGCGTGCGGATCCAGGTGCTCCCGGTCTTCATCGACGACGACTTCCGGCCCGAGGGCGCGCTGCGCCAGACCCTTCGCATGCTCGAGGCCGGATGGCGGATCGCGGCCTCGAACGCCGACGCCGTCCGGATCTGTCTGACCGGTGCTGAGATCGACGCTGCGCTGGATGACGGTCTGATCGCGCTCATCCTCGCGCTCGAGGGGTGCGAGGCAGTCGGGATCGACGTCGGGCTGTTCGAAACGCTGTACCGGCTCGGGGTGCGAATCGCGTCGTTCACGCATTTCGGACGGACCATGCTTGCCGACGGCTCGCTCGAGGACAGTGCGGGCAGCAGGCTCACCCGGGCGGGCGTCGAAGCGGTCGCGATGTGCGAGAACCTCGGCATCACGCTCGATGTGTCGCACCTCGGCGCGACCTGCACCGACCATCTGCTGGAGCTTGCGACGCGCCCTGTGATCGCATCGCACTCGTCGGCGCACGCGGTGCGCGCGCATCACCGCAACCTCACCGACGAACGGCTCCGGCGCATCGCGGCGACCGGAGGTGTCGTCGGCATCAACGTGATCGCCGCCTTCATCGACGAGAACGTCCACACCGTCCCGCGCGTCATCGATCACATCGAGCACGTCGCCGGTCTCATCGGCGTCGAGCACGTGGGGCTCGGCCCCGACTTCTGCAAGGAGGTGTTCGACGAGATCAACGGCCCGGAGTGGCAGCACATCGTCGACGGCGTCACGATGAACCGGTACATCCCGGGTCTCGAAGGCCCGAGCGGCATCCCGCTCATCACCGAAGAACTAATGCGACGCGGCTGGCCCGACGGCGATATCCGCCAGGTGCTCGGTGCGAGCTTTCACACGCTGTTCTCGCGCGAGCTTGGGATCCCCGGTCAGGACCGCGTCAAGGCGTAAACCGGCGATCGGACGCGCTCCCAGGGGCGGACGTCGCACACTGGGAGGGATGCAGTTCGGGATGGATGTCGCTCAGCAGCGGCAGTCGTTCGATGAGATCGTCAGTCGGGTCCGGTTCGCCGAGGACCTCGGCTTCGACGGCGCATGGGGCTTTGACCACCTCGTGCCGATGTACGGCCAGGGGCCCGGCGAGTGCTTCGAAGGGATGACGACCCTTGCGGCACTCGCCACCGCGACAAGCCGCATCCGTCTCGGGCTGCTCGTCACCGGTGTGACGTACCGGCATCCCTCGATGCTCGCGCTGGAGGCCGTCACCGTCGACCACGCGAGTCATGGGCGGTTGGAGCTCGCGCTCGGCGCCGCGTGGTACGGACGCGAGCACGAACAGTTCGGGATCGAGTTCCCGCCGCTCGGCGAGCGTTTCGACCGTCTCGAGGACACGCTCGAGATCATCACCCGGCTCATGACCGGAGACGTCGTCTCATACGCCGGTCACCACTTCGATCTCCGCGAGGCACGCGCCGGGCCCATCCCGGTGCAGCAGCCCCACCCGCCGATCTGGATCGGCGGCACCGGACCGCGGCGCACGCTGCCGCTCGTCGCTCGCTACGCCGACGTGTGGCATGGCGGCGGCAGTCCGTCGGAGTTCGCTGAGCTGTCCGCCCGCATCGACAGGCTCGCCGAGGAAATCGGCAGGAATCCCACAACGATTCGCAGGGCAGCATCACTCTCGCTCTCGGAGCCCGACTCCGTGGTGCGCGCGAACATTGAGGCGATGCAGCGAGCCGGCGTCACATACCTCGTCTGCGGTTGGCCGAGCGAGGGCCGTGCTCGCGTGGAACATTTCAGCACGCGAGTCGTGGTCGATTACGCGGGCTCGCGCCCGCAGTCATCGCGATGATGACGATATGACGCGCTGACCCTTCGCGTGTCCGGATCATCCGTGCCTGCGTGAGTGTTCAGTTCGGGATAGCCGTTCGGGTCGATCCTTCGATAGACAAGCGCATCACGGGACGGGTGGGATGTGTGTGTGCGACCGCGGTAAAGCCCGCGGCGGTGAACATCGCGACGGTTCCCGTGAAGACCGCCGAGCCCGATACCGACGCGGCGGACAGACCGGCGACGTCGACCGGATGACCCTCGACGACCGTTGCGCCATGCGCACGCGCGAAATCCACGGCTGCATGCAGCAGGGCTGATCCGACGCCGGTCCGGCGGCATTTGGCGTTGACGGCAAAGCAGGTCACCCACCACGCGCCGGGATCGTCCGTCAGCACTCGCGCGAGCGCTCTGTTGCCTGTCACCCCGGGGAATCCCGATCGCGGCCCGACCCGTGTCCATCCGGCCGGCCGCCCGTCCACAAGTGCGATCAACCCCGGGGGAATGCCCGCACGAGCGATCTCACTGCGCAGTGACTCGCGATTGTTCGGCGGCGCATCGTCGGGGACGGGTTGGCGATCGATCGGAGACAGGAATCGGCGGCACCAGCACCAGGAAGCGTTATCGCCCCTGCGCCCGAACACCGACACCACGTCATTCCATCGATCCGGTGTCGCGGGCACTACCCGGATCGGCATGGTCCCGATTCTAGTGATGGTCACCGCGGCTATCTGCGCGCTTCCGCTCCCATGCGCTTGCTCAACGCACGGATCGGCATCGGCCTGCCGAAGAGATAGCCCTGCCCCGTGCTGTACCCGAGATCCACCAGCATGGCCGCCTCGGCCTTCCGTCTCCACCCCTTCGGCGATGATCGTCGCGCCGATCGCCGAGCTGACCTGCAGGATCGCCGCGGCCATGTCGCGTGCCTCGTGGTGCTGATCGAGGCCGGTCACGAATGCGCGGTCGAGCTTGATCACGTCGAC
>DATLRX010000054.1:0-5711 GCA_035534435.1 Candidatus Acidiferrales bacterium | reverse complement strand
CTCAACCAGCTGTCGGGCATTCAGCGCTCACTTTCGCAACGAGCGCCGTTGCAGGAGATCCTCGATGCGATCGTCAACGCGGCGATCGAGCTCATCGGCGACGAGACCGTGAACCTCCGATTGCTCGATCCCAACGACCCGAGCCATCTGATTCGAGCAGCGGGTTGCGGCTACTCGGAGGACGTCGCACCCTTCATGAGGTGGGTACGAGCCGGCGACGGAGCCGTGGGACTCGCGTACGCCGAAGGGCGCCTCGTTGTCATCGAGGATTACTCGAACGCCCCCGGGCGGCTCGCCGTGCTGGCGGACGAGGGACTCGAAGCAGCAATGTCAGCGCCTGTTGAGGAGAACGTTCGGGTGATCGGCGCGCTCACCGTCGCGACTCACCGGAAGGGACGGACCTACAGTGAGACCGAGCAACAGATGCTCGTCTCCATCGCCGCTCACGCGAGTGTGGCGCTGACCAACGCGCGCAGCGCCGACTCGATGGAGCATCTCGCGTTTCACGATCCGTTGACCGGGCTCCCCAACCGCGCCCTCTTCGTCGACCGGGTTACCCGCGCGCTCGCGCGCAGCGGCCGGACACCGCAGACGGCCGCGGTGTTCTTCGCGGACCTCGACAACCTCAAAGAGGTCAACGACAGCCTCGGCCACGCGGCGGGAGATCAACTCCTGACCACCGTTGCGCGCCGGCTGCAGGCGGCGCTCCGACCGTCCGACACGGCCGCCCGCTTCGGCGGCGACGAGTTCGCGGTGCTGCTCGAGGATGTCGGCAGCCACGACCAGGTGATTCGTGCGTGTGAACGCATCATGGCGTCGCTGGGGGCGCCGCTCGACATCCAGGGCACCACCGTCGAGCCGAGTGCCAGCATCGGCATCGCTCTGAGCGGGAGAGACGCTGATGACGCGATCCAGCTGTTGCGCCACGCGGACCTCGCTATGTACGAGGCGAAAGCTGCGGGCAAGGGCACCTACGAGGTCTATGACGCGATGTCGCAACATCATGGCGGCACCTTTCCACTCGCGCATGAGCCGCCAAGGCGGCCGGCTAACCCGCGGTGATGAGCACGACGGCTGTGAGTGCGATGCCGACACCCGCGAGCTGCGGCGCGCGCAGCCGTTCTCCGAGAACGATCATCGAGCACAGGACGGTCGCCACCGGGTAGAGCGACACCAGCACCGCGACGATGCTGAGCAGGCCGCCATGGACGGACAGCAGGTAGAGCGCGTTCGCGGTCACGTCGAACGCACCGGCGCCGATGATGACCAACGGATTCGTTCGCCCGAATGTCGGAACGCGTCGCGCTCCGGTCGACGCGGCCACAAGGATGAGGACTGACGCCGCGCGCGCGGTGACCAGCGGCCAGAGATTCGCGTCCGTGGAGGTCCGCGCCAGCGCGACATAGAACAGACCAAAGCCGATCCCGGCGCCGATCGCCAGCAGCAGCGTGGCTCGTCTGATGCGAATAGCCTTGCTCCCGCCGGCGCTGAGGAGCGCGACGGCGGTGACGGCCAGGAGGATCCCGACGTATTGCAGCGCCGCCGGCCGCTCACCGCCACCGACGCCGACCGCGACCGGAACGACCACGGCGACCACGCCGGTGACCGGTGCCACCAGCGACATCGCCCCCGACGCGAGTCCGCGGTACAGCATGGCGACACCCGCAGCCCCGGCAAGACCCCCGAGCGCGCCGTACCCGAGGTCCGCACCGCTCGGAGATCCGCCGATGACAAGCGCGACGATCAGCATCCCCAGCAGCCCGATTCCCTGCGAAAGCAGCAGCACAGACAGGAGTGGCGTGGTGCGATTGGCGAGGCCGCCGAGGAAATCGCCACTCCCCCACAGCGCCGCCGCCGCGAGCGCGAGAGCGAGGCTCAGGCTGTTCTCACCGCGGCTGCCGCGCGCAAACCCAGCTCTTCGACTGCAACCTCACGCATCCGGTACTTCTGCACCTTGCCGGTCACGGTCATCGGGAACGCGTCAACGAACTTCCAGTACCGCGGGATCTTGTTGCTCGCGATCTTGTTGCGGCAGAAGGACTCGAGGATCTCGCCGCTAAGGACCGCGCCCTCCTTCGGCTTCACCCAGGCCATGACCTCCTCTCCGTAGCGCTCGGAGGGGACGCCGATCACCTGCACGTCGCTGACGTCGGGATGTCCGTACAGGAACTCCTCGATCTCGCGCGGGTAGATGTTGTCTCCACCGCGGATGATCATGTCCTTGATCCGCCCGACGATGTTGACGTAGCCGGCTTCATCCATCGTGGCGAGATCCCCGGTGTGCATCCACCGGGCGGCGTCGATCGCCTCCGCAGTCGCGTGCGGGTTGTCCCAGTATCCGAGCATCACGCTGTATCCGCGTGTGCAGAGCTCACCGGCAACACCGCGCTGCACGCAGTGGCCCGTCTCGGGATCGACGATCTTCACCTCGACGTGGGGATGGACGCGACCCACGGTGCCCACGCGTTTCTCGAGCGGGTCGTCGAGTGCGCTCTGCGTCGACACGGGGGACGTCTCGGTCATACCGTAGCAGATGGTGACTTCGCGCATGTGCATGCGGGATTGCACCCTCTTCATCACCTCCACGGGACACGGGGAGCCGGCCATGATCCCGGTCCGGAGCAGGCTCAGGTCGACGCTGCCGAAGTCGGGGTGATCAAGCTCGGCGATGAACATCGTCGGCACGCCGTACAGCGCCGTGCAGCGCTCCTCCTCAGTGACCCGAAGGACGACACCGGGTTCGAACGCCTCGGCGGGAACGACGATGCACGCGCCGTGCGTGGTGCAGGCGAGGTTTCCGAGCACCATCCCGAAGCAGTGATAGAAGGGAACCGGAATGCAGACACGGTCGGACGCCGTGTACCGAACCGCCTCCCCGATGAAGAAGCCGTTGTTGAGGATGTTGTGGTGCGACAGCGTCGCGCCTTTCGGGAATCCCGTGGTCCCGGACGTGTACTGGATGTTGATCGGGTCGTCGCTCTGCAGATCGGCGTCCACCGCCGCCAGCGTCTCCTGGGACACCGACTCGCCGTCACGCAGCAACGACTCCCATCCGTCCTCGAGCACCACCGCCTCGCGAAGATCCGGGCACGCTCCCTTGACATCCGCGAGCATGCCGACGTAGTCGGCCTGGCGGAAGGCACGCGCCAGAAGCAGGAACGAGACCCCGGACTGGCGCAGCGCGTACTCGAGCTCGCTGGTGCGATATGCCGGGTTGATGTTGACCAGGATCGCACCGATGCGCGCGGTCGCGAACTGCACGACGACCCACTCGAAACGGTTCGGCGCCCAGATGCCCACGCGGTCACCCTTGGTCACGCCGCGAGCGAGCAACCCCCGGGCGGCGCGGGACACGTGGTCCCAGAGCTCACGGTACGTCGCGCGAAACTGCTGATGGGGCACCACGAGGGCCTCGGCGTCGCCGTGGTCGTCGACGGTGCGGCGCAGATTCTGACCGATGGTCTCGCCGAGCAGGGGCAGCGAGCTGATTCCCGATGCGTAGGAAAGCATGCCGGCGTGTTCACCTCCGCTTCAGGCGCTGTTCACCATATGTGCGCGGCGCACCCGACAACGATACGCCGCTCTCAGCGAGTGTCGCGGATCACCCCGGCCAGGTGTCGAATCGCGTTCGTGAGCGTGCGCTCATCCGAACCGCCGAACCCGAGGATGAGCCCCGGCCGCGACGCCCCATTGGCATAGCAGGTGGAGAGCGCGGTCGGATACATGCTCTCCTCCGCCGCGGCCCGGACCACGGCCCTGTCGTCCGTCCCCTCGGGCAGGAAGGCCACGAGATGCAGTCCCGCGTCGGAGTTGCCGACCGTGAGGACGTCGCTTGCGTGCTCCTCGATCGCGGCGATCATCGCGTCCCGGCGTGCGAGGTACACCGCTCGCATGCGCCGGAGATGGCGGGCGAAGTGACCTTCGCGCAGGAAGTCGGTCAGCACGAGTTGATAGAGCACCGGGGAGAAGAGATCGAACGTTTCGCGCATCCGGACGAAGCGAAGCACCATCTCGTGCGGCACGACGGCGTAACCGAGCCGGATGGCCGGGAACAGGACCTTGCTGAAGGTGCCGATGTAGATGACACGCCCGCCGGTGTCCATTCCCTGGAGCGCTCCGAGCGGGCGGCTCGAGTAGCGGTACTCACTGTCGTAGTCATCCTCGAGGATCCACGCGCTGTTGCGCTCTGCCCAGCCCAGGAGCTCGAGGCGGCGCGTCACGGCCATCGAGACCCCGAGCGGATACTGATGCGACGGGGTCACGTACGTCATCTGCGCGCTACTGCCGAGCCGGTTGATGGCTCCGACGTCGATGCCCTCGTTGTCGATCGGTATCGCGACGACATTTGCTGCCGACGTGCCGAGCGCGTGACGCGCCCCTCGGTATCCCGGTTCCTCCATGCACACGACCGAATCCGCGTTGGTCACCGACATCGCCGCAACCCGCAGTCCCATCTGCGAGCCGGAGAGGATGATCACCTGCGCGGCGTCGCAGTCCACCGCGCGCGCGGTGCGGAGGTACGCCGCGATCGCCTCGCGAAGCGGCGCGTATCCCGCCGGGTCACCGTAGGCGAGCGATCCCGGCGACAGGTGCGCGGCATGCCTGCGGGTGAGTCGCGCGAACGTCTCGTGCGGGAACCGGTCGAGTGCGGGAATGCTGCGGAACATCCCGGCGCCCTGATCGCGATACGCGCCGTAGATGCCCGGCGGCGGACCCGACGTCCTCCGCACCGGTTGCGGCGGTTCGACCGGCCTGCGCAGACGCATCGGCCGTGCCACCTCGTCCGGGATGCAGTCGCGGACGTACGTGCCGGAGCCGACCTTGCCCTCCAGGTACCCTTCATGGAGCAGTTGCTCGAACGCGTTGAGCACCGGAAGCCGCGATATCTGCAGCTCGGCGGCAAGTGTTCGAGTCGACGGGAGACGCTGTCCGGGGCCGAGCCGGCCGGAGAGGATCGCCATCCGGTAACCGTCATAGATCTGCGTGTAGAAAGGGACGCCGGAGGCTCGATCGAATGCGATGTACGGGCTCAGGCCCGCACGCTGCGCAGTCTTCACCGGCGTGCCTGCGACAAGTGCTTGATCGCCGGGCCACAAGGAGGCAACGCGCATTGCGTCGTGGGACAGAGACTCGCGTAACCCGGACGACCAAGCAGCGCAAGCGTGACGCACTCGACGGCGAATGACGAGCACCACTTCGGTATGCGTGATGCCGGCCATTCCGATGGACCACTCTGCAACAACGCCATCGTGCCATTCTCTTGTTTTCAGCTCCAGCGGCTCATCACCCATGAGGATGATTTTTCGAGTGATCGCGTTACAGCGCAACGTGCCGCGCCACCACACATCGCGCGCATCGCCGGGGTCGAGCGCGTCGGCAACAACGCCTTGTGCAATACCACTTTCAGCCAGAGGCGTGAGCCATTTTGCGCGCTTCAGCGAAGCAACTCATCACCCGTTGGAGTGAATTCCCACAACCACCGTGTCGACGTGCCCGGGTGTTCCGTATCGTCAGCAGGCGAATGCACCCGTTCGACTCGTTGAGGAGGCGCGCATGACGTCGAAACACGCTTGGCGGGCTAAGGCGTTGCCTGCCGCTATCGGTCTCGGGGCGATCGTTCTCGCCGCCTGCGGTAGCAGCAGCACATCGACAGGCCCGAAAGTCACCAAGACAACCGCGACCTTCGCAGAGGGTCCGGGCGCGCAGCCGAA
>DATLRX010000053.1:0-44706 GCA_035534435.1 Candidatus Acidiferrales bacterium | reverse complement strand
CTATTCACCTCGGAATCGGTGACCGAAGGCCACCCCGACAAGGTGGCCGATCAGATCAGCGACGCGGTCCTGGACGCCGTGCTCGACAAGGACCCGCTCGGCCGTGTCGCCTGCGAGACGGCGCTCAGCACCGGGACGGTGCTCGTCTTTGGTGAGATCACGACCCAGGCATACGTCGACATCGCCGGTCTGGTCCGAAAGACCATCAAGGAGATCGGCTACACCAGAGCCAAATACGGGATCGACTGGGAGACGTGCGGCGTGCTCGTCGGGGTCAACGAGCAGTCACCCGACATCTCGCTCGGGGTCAACCACGGCGGGGCCGGCGACCAGGGAATGATGTTCGGGTTCGCCTGCGACGAGACCCCGGAGCTGATGCCCGCGCCGATCCAGATGGCGCACCAGCTCGCCAGGCAGCTCTCGGTCGCCCGCCGTGACGGCAGCCTGCGGTGGGCTCGCCCCGACGGCAAGACCCAGGTCACCATCGAATACGACAACGCGGGACGCCCCCGCCGGGTCGACACGGTGCTGATCAGCACCCAGCACGGCGAGGAGGTCACCCAGGAGCAGATCTTCGACGACGTCCAGAAGCACGTCGTCGAGAAGGTCATCCCCGCCGAGTGGCTGGACGCCGCCACCAAGCGATACGTGAACCCGACCGGCCGCTTCGTCATCGGCGGACCCATGGCGGATGCCGGGCTCACCGGGCGCAAGATCATCGTCGACACCTACGGCGGCTACGCGCGCCACGGCGGGGGCGCCTTCAGCGGCAAGGACCCCTCCAAGGTTGATCGGAGCGCCGCATACGGTGCACGCTGGGCCGCCAAGAACGTGGTCGCGGCAGGCCTCGCCACGAAGTGCGAGATCCAGATCGCCTACGCCATCGGCGTGGCCAAGCCGGTGTCGGTGTTCGTCGAGACGTTCGGGACCGAGAAGGTGCCGACGGACAACATCGCAGCGCTGATCGACGAGTACATCGACCTGTCGCCCTTCGGGATCATGAGCGCGCTCGAGTTGCGCCAGCCGATCTACCGCCAGGTGGCCGCGTACGGCCACTTCGGCCGGAGTGATCTCGATCTGCCGTGGGAGCGCGTCGGGCTCGCCCACCAGTGGGCCGAGGATGCGGGGACCGAACCGCTGATCGTCGCGGCCGCGACGGTCTAGTCGCCCGGCAGATCGAGGTCTCGGCTATGGGTCTGCACATCCTCGTCCTCGCGGGAGGCAGCGGCACCCGCTTGTGGCCGCTGAGCCGGCGATCGACGCCCAAGCACCTGCTGCCACTGGCCCCCGGCGGCGAGACGCTGCTGCGGGCCACGCTCGAGCGGGTGATCGGCCTCGGAGAGAGCGTCCGGGTGGTCACCGCCGCGGATCAGGTCGACGGCTGCAGGTCGACGCTTGCCGAGGTCGGGCTTTCAGTGGACGCCGTCATTGCGGAACCTGAGCCCAGAGGGACGGGACCGGCGCTTGGGCTGGCAGTGGCGCTCATCGCTCGCGAGGATCCCGACGCGCTGATCGCCAGCGTTCACGCCGATCACCGCGTCAGCGATCGCGATGCCTATCGTGCCGCGGTGCTGGCGTCGGCGGGATGGGCGGCCGGCAGCGACGGCCTCGCGACGGTCGGGCTGGTGCCGGCGGCGCCTGTGACCGGGTTCGGCTATATCGAACTTGGTGCTCCACGCGACCCCGGGGTCTGGAGACCGCCCTCGGGAAGCCCTTCCGCGGCGGCCGAAGCCGCGCGAATGCTCCCTGCGTTCGAGGCCAAAGGCTTCACCGAGAAGCCGTCGGCCGAGGTTGCGCAGGGCTATCTCGACGGTGGACGTCACCTGTGGAACCTGGGCCTCTTCGCGTGGACGGCGCGGCGCTTCCTCGCCGAGCTGGAGGCGGCGGACCCGGAACTCGGATCAGCCCTGACCTCAGTGGTCGACGCGTGGCTGGCGGGCGATCGCGAGACGGCAGACCGGCGCTACGCGAGCCTGCGAGTGCAGGCGGTGGAACCACTCGTCCTCGAACGCACGCAGCGGCTCACCGTCGTGCAGGCTTCGTTCGGATGGTCGGACCTCGGGTCGTGGACGGATGTCCGCGACGCTCGGGTTACCGATGGCGAGGCCGACGCTGACGGCAACGTGGTGGAAGGCGACGTTGTCATCACGTCATCGCGTGACTGCACCGTGGTCGCGCGGTCGGGACGTGTCGTTGCGCTTGTTGGCAGTGATGGGTTGGTCGTCGTGGACACTCCGGATGCCGTGCTGGTTATTCCCGCCTCATGTTCCCAGTTGGTCAAACAGGTCGTCGAGCACCTCGACGCTGTAGGCCGCGACGAACTCCTCTGACCGCGCACTCCAAGCAATGTGGCCGCCACGCGGTGATGCCCCTGCGATTAGAATGAGCGCGATGACGGCGAACCCGATCAGGTTCGGGACCGACGGATGGCGAGCCGTGGTCGCGGATGACTTCACCTACGCGAACGTGCGCGCCGTCGCTCAGGGAGTGGCGTCGTATCTCGGCAGCGAGACACGCCCCGTCGTCGTCGGTCACGATTCGCGCTACTGCGCCGAGATGTTCGCGTGCGAGGTGGCCCGTGTGCTCGTCGCCAACGGCCAGAACGTCGTGTTGCTCGACCGCGTGACACCGACCCCCGCGGTTTCCTGGGCGATCACACAGCAGCACGCCGCGGGCGGGGTCGTCGTCACCGCGAGCCACAACTCCGCCGAGTTCAACGGTATCAAGTACAAGCCGGACTTCGGCGGCTCCGCGCCTCCCGAAGTTGTGGCAGAGATCGAACGTCGCACCGCTGCCGCGCTCGAGTCGGGCGTGACAGAGATGACGTACGAAGAGGCCGTCAAAACCGGCCGGCTGCGGGTCGTCGATACGCTACCGAGCTACTTCGAGCAGCTCGGTCGTATGGTCAACCTGGACGCCCTGCGAGCGCACGGGCTCCGTGTTCTCCACGAGTCGATGTACGGAGCAGGCGCCGGCCTGATCAGGCGTGCGCTCGAAGGCGGCGCGACAACGGTCGTGGAGTTGCACGGCGAGCGAAATCCCGGGTTCGGAGGGATGCATCCAGAGCCGATCGATCGCTACATGCCCGAAGCGATGGAGCGGATGCGGTCCGGCGACTTCGACCTCGGCATCGCCAACGATGGCGACGCTGACCGTGTCGGCATCATCGACGAGCGCGGGACCTACATCAACCAGCTGCAGGTCATGTCGCTTTTCGCCATGTACCTGCTGGAGAAACGCGGCCTGCGTGGCGACATCGTGCGCTCGATCACCACCTCCGGAATGCTTGATGCGCTCGGCGAGCGCTTCGGCGTCACGGTGCACGAGATGCCGGTCGGGTTCAAATACATCGGCACCAAGATGATGGAGACGAACGCGCTCCTCGGTGGCGAGGAGTCAGGCGGGTACGCATTCCGAGGCCATGTCCCCGAGCGCGACGGCGTCCTCTCCGGCTTGATGATGGCCTCGATGATCGTTGACTACGGGCAGCCGCTCTCGCAGATTCTCAAGCACCTCGAGGACCTCGTCGGTCCGCACGCATACGACCGTCACGACATCCGCTTCCCGCGAGACGGCTACGAGGAGCGGAAGGCGCAGGTGTACTCGCGCATGCAGCAGGACGAGCCGGCTGCGCTCGCGGGCAGCAAGATCGTGCGCACGCGCACGGACGACGGATTCAAGTTCTACATGGACGACGGCTCGTGGGTGTTGATGCGCATGAGCGGTACCGAGCCCTTGATGCGGGTGTACGCGGAGGCGACCACGCACGAGCGCGTCGAGGAGTTGATCACCGCCCTCGAGCACCAGAGCGGTGTCTCAGGCCGCGTCGCGGTCGGAGCCAGCGAGTGAGCGGGCTGGGGCCACCGTCGGGACCGATCCAGCCGGCGGGATCCGGCCGAGTTGACAAGCCCTGGGGGTACGAGCTTCGCTGGGCGCTCACCGACCGCTATTGCGGCAAGGTCATTCACATCGATGGCGGAGAATCCCTGAGCCTCCAGTACCACGTCCAGAAGGACGAATGGATCCATGTCGAGGCCGGTGTGCTTGAACTGCAGCTCGAGAACGACAACGGAGCGATGGAGTCGCACCGGCTGACGCCCGGGATGAGCGCGCACGTGCGCCCCGGCCGGCGGCATCGCTTCGTCGCGATTGAGACCACGGATCTCATCGAGGTGTCCTCGCCGGAGATCGATGACGTGGTGCGTCTCGAGGACAGCTACGGGCGAGCCGGGACCTCGGCTGACTGAGCCGAGATCTGCCGGGTTCTCCACTGTTTCCACAGGCCGACGTGGATAATCGAACAGGTTTTCGCCGCAGGGGTCACGCGTATCTCGCCGACCAGGCGCGGAGCGCGCTCGGCATCACCGGCGAGGTGCGGGTGCTCGCCGAGATCCCTCTTCCCATGGTCCACACGGCGTTCGGGATCGCGGTCGCCGCCGCCGAGGTGCTCCTCCGTCCGGAAGCCGTCGGGCTGACCCGAAGCGCGCTGAGCGATCTGGGCCTCGCGGTGTTCACGGGGCTGTTCCTGGTCGCGTACGACCTGCTGATCTACCCGTCGGACTCGCGCCCCGGCCCGGTCGGTACCGCGCTGCCGATGGCAGCGGTGCTCTCGTTCGGAACCCTCCTCGCGATCGCCGTGCTCCCGCTGCCGATCAGGATCGCCAGCGGGGTGATCGCTGCGGTGGTCATCGGCGGCGTGCCGCAGCTCGCCGGACGCCGCGCGCTCGGCAAGGAGGGGTGGTTCACCCGGCTCGTGCGGGACATCTCGGGGATCGCCGTGCTCGCCCCGGTCCTGCTCGGCGGCGTGTCGCCGACGCTTCCGCTCCACTTTCGACTGCCAGCGGTGTTCGTCGTCGTCGTGCTCGTCAGCCTCGACGGGCTGCGGACGGAGCACCTGCCCATCCTCTGGACGATCGCCTCCGCGCTGGTTGTGGGAGTGCTGGTCGCGGGCGCCGCGGTGCTCGTCGGCGCGGACTCGGCGCACGCGGGGCTTCGCGCCGCGATCCTGCTCGTCCTCTGGTACGGCGGCCGCGGCGTTGCGGGCGCGATCGGCGCCCGGCCCCGGAGCAAGGAGGTGATCACGGAATACGCGGTATTCCTTGCTGCCGCAGTTGCGGGCATGGTCTGGTTCAGGCTCGCGCACCTGTAGCCGGCCGGGTGCCGGTCAGGAGAGGCGCAGGCTCTGGCTCGGCGTGGAGGAGATCCGCGACGGGGTCGCGTCGGCGGCGTGGAGACGCTCGACCTGCGTGTGCGAACGCTCGACCTGATCCGACAGGTCGCGAACGGTGATCTTCATCGCCTCGAGCGCGCGCAGCTTGTAGGTATCGATCTGGTCGAGCGCGGCGAAGACGTTGTCCCACGCACGCTGCAGCGATCCCATGTCGATGCCCGGGCTCGCCGCCTGACCCTCGACCGTAGCGGTCTGCTCGCGCAGCACCGACGACGTGCTCTCGATCATCGCGCTCGTGGTCTCGTTGACCGCCTTGACCTGCTCGCTCACCAGCCGCTGGTTGTTCAGCGCCTGCGCGACCATCACCGCAGTCCGGAGCGCGGCGACGGTCGTCGTCGTCGCCGTCCGGACAGCGCGGACCAGCTCGCGATTGTTGATCTCGACGACGCGTAACGCCGCATAGCCCTGCACAGCGACCGCGAGCTGCGTGAGGATCTCCTGACGCCGGCGCCGAACCGGGTAGAGGACGTCCTCCTGGAGCACCCTGGCGCGCTCCGGGTCCCCGATCGCGACGTGGTTGATCTGGGCCTCGAGCCCGGTGTCGAGCTTCTCGGCCATATAGGTGTAGTGGCGGAGCGTCTCCATCTGCGACCAGAGCGCCTTCTGCTCCTGGGCGATGGATGCGTTGTCCTTCTCGAGCTCGGCGCCGCCCTCGCGCAACGCGCCGACGATACCCTCGATGTGGCTCTGCGACTTCTGGTATTTCGCGAAGTACGCGCGAACCCGGTCCCCGAACGGGACCACGCCGAGCAGCTTCCGCGGACCCCCCTGGGTCAGGTCGTGCTTGGCCGGGTTCAACTCCTCGACCGACCGGCGCAGATCGAGAAGGCTCTTGGCGATCGGAGCGTCGCCCTTGCCGAGCCCGTTCATGGCCCGCGTGGGCCGGTCGAGCAGGCGGTTGCTCATGTCGGACGTCGTCCGTATCTCACGGTCGGCGAGGCTGTCGATGTCGTCGACACGCCGCCGGTAGTCGTCGCCACGGACGTCGATGCCTCGTAAGCCGCCGACGAACGCGGTGACCATGGCGTCGATGCGCTTCGCCGCCTCAGGGTCGATGCTCACCTCGCGCTCCGCCTCCGCGGGGGCGACGGTGGTGACCGCCTCCGGGGCGGAGAGCGAGAGCGAGACCGCGTCAGCCGCGGTCTCGGAGTTGTCTGTTGTCACTTGGCCGGATGCTCCTCGCTGTCGTCAGCCCCGGCTGGGGCCGGGTCCGTGATCGTGACAGGAGTCTGGTGCCTGCGCCGCCCGTTGTGGTCTCCGTTTGGATACGCAGTTCCGTTGCGCCCGCCGTTGAGGTGCTGCCCCTCAGGGGTGGCCACCGCCTTGGTGATCGCCGGAAGCAGGGAATTTCGGGCCATCCCGGTGAGGGCCCCTGCCTGCTGGATGATCTCGGCCAGCGCTCCGGTGACGCCCTGCGCGCCGTTCAGAACCGTGAACTGGTCGATGTGCTCGAACGGCGAGGCAGCGGCCGCGACGATCTCGGGGAGCTTCTCCGCGATCTGCTGAGCGATGACGGCTTCCTGGTTCTGACTCATCGCGGCTGCGCGGCGCTCGATTCCAGCGGCCTCCGCCTCCATGCGTGCGCGGATGGCGTCCGCCTCGGCAAGACCCCTGGCCTTGATGGCGTCCGCCTCCGCTTGACCGGTCAGGCGGGTGGCGTCGGCCTGAGCTGTTGCCTGCATCTTCAGGGCGGCGGCCTGGGCCTCAGCCTGCACCTTGGTCTGTGCCGCGACCGCCTCGGCCCGCAGCCGGACCTCCTGCGCCTCGGCTTCGGCTTGACGGATGCGCACGTCGCGACCTGCCGCGGCGAGCGTGGTCTGGCGATACGCCTCTGCATCGGCAGGGCGGCGGACGTCGACCTGGAGTTGCTGCTCCTTCTGCTCCGCCTGCAGCTCCGCCACCCGGGTCTGCTCGGTGACGACGGCCTGGTGCGCCTTTGCTTCGGAGAGCGGTCCCTGCTGGCCGGCGAGTTGCGTCGCCGTGTCGACCTCGGCCTGGTACCCGGCCTTCTTGATGTTGGTGTCCCGCTCGGACTGCGCCATCTGCGCCTGCGCGATCTGCTCCTGACCGACCGCGTCGCGCTCGGCGTTGGCGCGCGCGATACGCGCGTTGCGCTCGACCTCGGCCTGATGGGGCGCCGCGAGGTTCTCGATGTAGTTCGACGGGCTCGTGATGGACTGGATCTGGAAGCTGTCGATGACCAGGCCGAAGGACTCCATCTCCTGCGAGCAGCGGTCGCGCACCTGCTGGGCGAACTTGTCCTGGTCGCTGATCATGTCCTCGACCGTCATCGAGCCCGCGATGGCGCGCAGATGACCCACGAACACGTTCTGCACCTTGGTCTCGAGCTCGGTCGCCGGGCGGTCGAGGAATCGGCGCGCCGCGTTGGCGATCGAGCGGTAGTCGTCACCGACCTTGTAGACGATCACGCCACGAAGGTCGACGCGGATCTTCTGCTCCGATACGCACGGGACACCGATCTCGCTCTCGTGCGCTTCGAGCGAAAGGCGGCGGACCTTGGTGATGCCAGGCGCCACCAGGCGCCCGCGACCGGTGACGATCCGGAAGCCCATGCTCTCGCCGACGCTGTCGGGACGCTGGCTCGTGCGGAAGCCCGAGATGATCAGCGCCTCATCGGGCTCGGCGACGCGCCACGCCGCGCGAAACAGCAGCACCAGCAACAGCAACGCGCCGAGAATGATTCCCAGGATCACGTATGCCAGCGTCGTCATCGGGGCAACCTCATGGTGTCTGTCGGCGCGACCTCAACGGTGCGTCCGCCCAGGCTACCCACCACAAGGACCTGGGAATGCTTGTTGATCGTTGACGTTTTGTCTGACGCGCAGGCCAGGAACCGCTCGGTGCCCGCGCGGACTTCGATGACCACCTCGCCAAGGTGTCCCGGGGTGATGTCGGCAGTCACTCTCGCCAGCTTGCCGACCACGTCGATGGCCATTCGTGAAGCTCCTTCTCGGACACACAATACCCGCGTCGGGGGCCGTCGAATCCTCGCGCGCCGCGGCGCGGGGCCCGCGGCATGGGAGGCGCGGAATGGCTACGAGTGGAGCCGGCGGCGTTCGGTGTAGAGGGCGGCGTCGGCCTTGGCGACCACCGACTCCGCGGTGTCCGTTTCGTCAACGGCGGCGAGGCCGACGCTGATGGTGCGGCCGTGCGTTCGCGCCGTGTATTGACGACGGATGTCGGCGAGCGTGCGCTCCGCGTCGGGAAGCGCCACGTCGACGAGCGCGCACACGAACTCGTCGCCGCCGTAGCGGATGACGAGGTCGTAGGAACGGACCCTCCGGCGGATGGCGGCGACGACGTCGATGAGGAGGCGGTCGCCCGCTGCGTGGCCTTCGGTGTCGTTGATGTGCTTGAGCCCGTCGACGTCGAGAAAGAGGACCACGATCCCGATGCCGCCGGCGCGCCGGGATCTGTCGATCTCGCGCTGCAGCGCGGACAGGCCGGCGCTCCGTCGCAGCGCCCCGGTGAGGTCGTCATGCGATGCGAGCTCGGCAAGCTTCTGCGTGAGCCCGGCCATGGCGCGAAGCCGGTCGAGCGCGGTTCGCAACTGAGCCGCGTCGAGTGACGCCAGCGCCTCGGTGGTCAGACCCAGCGCTGTCGCCAGCAGTTTGCGAGTCACCTCCGCCGAGAGCCGGCGCGTGTTCCGGAACTCAGCCTGGCGCGTCCAGCCGACCAGATCGCGCGTGGGCGCCTCTGCGTCGAGCGCCGGGCTCGTCGTCCCCGGGGACAGGCTGGTCTCGCGGGTCGGTGCCATCACTTCCTTAAGACGTCAGAGACGCCGAGTCGGTTTCCCTTCCGGGAGTTACATGCCGAGATACGCCCGCTGGATGTCCGGCGAGGCGATCAATTCCGACGATGGTCCGGAGAGCGCCACCTCGCCGGTTTCCAATACATAGCCCCGCACGGCGGTCTTGAGGGCGAGGAGCGCGTTCTGTTCGATCAGCAGGATGGTCGTTCCCTTGGAGTTGATCTCCCGAATGACCTCGAAGATCGCATCGACGAGGATGGGCGCGAGGCCGAGCGACGGCTCGTCGAGCATCAGCACCTTCGGATTGCTCATGAGCGCGCGACCGATCGCCACCATCTGCTGCTCGCCGCCGCTCAGGCTGCCGGCGAGCTGCGTGGCCCGCTCGCGAAGCCTGGGAAACAGGGTGTAGACCCTCTCGAGATCGGAACGCGTCCCCGCCCGGTCGCTGCGCGTGTACGCGCCCATGTCGAGGTTCTCGCGAACCGTCATACGCGCGAAGAGCCGCCTGCCCTCGGGAGCGTGTCCCACCCCCAGCCGTGCGATCTTCTCGGCTCCGAGACCACGAGTCGGGTTGCCGAACAGGCGCACCTCACCGCTCCTGGGTCCGATGAGGCCACTGATCGTGCGCAATGTGGTCGTCTTGCCCGCGCCGTTACTGCCGATGAGCGCCACGATCTCGCCCTGGCGCACGACCAGCGACACCTTGCGGAGCGCGTTGACGCGTCCGTAGTAGACGTCGACCTCGCGCAGCTCGATCACCGCCGCCGCGTCGGCCGGCGCGGTGGCGTGGTCGCCGTTGCCGCTCACGAGCGTGTCACTCACGCTGTGCGCATCTCGTCGTTCGCACCGGTACCAAGGTACGCCTCGATGACGCGAGGGTCCTTCCGGACGTCGGCGGGATTGCCCTCGGCGATCTTCTCGCCGTGGTCCAGAACGACGATGCGATCGCTCACCTCCATGACGAGGCGCATGTCGTGCTCGATGAGGAATATCGTCAGTCCCTCGTCGCGAAGCCGGGAGATCAGTTGCATCAACTCTCGCTTCTCACCCGTGTTGAGACCGGCGGCCGGCTCGTCGAGCAGCAGCAGACGTGGCTGAGTCGCGAGCGCACGTGCGATCTCCAGGCGGCGTTGCAGTCCATATGGCATCTCACGGGCGTACGAACCGGCGTACCGTGCGAGACCGAGGAGGTCCAGGAGGTGGAGCGCTCGCTCTTCGACCGATCGCTCTTCCCTGCGGGCACGGCGCGTTTTGAGGGCACCGTCCCACACGCGCTCCTTCATCCACCAGTGGGCACCGACCATCACGTTGTCCACCGCGGTCATGAACGCGAAGAGCCGGATGTTCTGAAATGTTCTGGCGATTCCCAGTTTCGTTATCCGGTGCGGGGGAAGACCGGCGATCGACGCTCCGTCAAGCGTGATCGATCCCGAGGTGATCGGGAAGAGCCCGGTCACGCAGTTGAACGCAGTCGTCTTTCCCGCGCCGTTGGGCCCGATCATCGACAGGATCTCGCCCTTGTCGAGCTTGAAGCTGACGCTCGAGACGGCGAGAAGGCCGCCGAACCGCTTGGTCACGGTGTCGAGCTCGAGGAATGCCACCTCAGGCGATTCCCTGCACGGCGGCGAGCGACTCGGATTCCGCCGAACTCTCCAGCTCGATGCGGCGCGCGCGGCTGGGGAGCATGCCTCCCGGGCGTAACAACATCATCAGGATGAGCGCGATCCCGTAGAGCGGAAATGTGAACGAGCTGAAATCGATGTTCGCGAGTGCCGGCACGTGCACCGTGTGACTGACGGTCGTCGCCCAGGAATTCATGTCCGGCAACACCCAGAAGATGACGAAGGTCAGGATGAAGCTGCCGAGGATGACTCCGGTGATGTTCCCGATGCCGCCGAGAACGATGATGCTGAGGACGGCGATCGATACCGAGAAGCTGAAGTCGTCAGGCGATACGATCGTGACCAGCGAACCGTAAAAGGCCCCGGCGAGACCGCTCACGGAGGCGCCGATCGCGAAGGCGAGCAGCTTGGTGGTCGTCGTGTTGATGCCGGTCGCGGCGGCGGCGACCTCGTCCTCACGCAACGCCACCCACGCTCGTCCGACTCGTGAATGCTCGATGTTGCGCAAGAGCACGACCACGGCGAGCACGACAAGGAGGATGGCCCAGTAATACCAGCGCGGACTTTCACTGAAATTGAACGGGCCGAAGTGCGGCTGATCGATTCCCGATATCCCGTTCGCGCCCCCCGTGAGGTTGAAGGCGTTGTTGGTGGCCAGGTCGGGCACGATCTCTCCGAAGCCCAGGGTCACGATCGCGAGATAGTCGCCGCGGAGGCGCAGTGTCGGTGCTCCGAGGACGGCGCCGAACAGCGACGCAATCCCGGCGCCGAGGAAGATGAGCACCCACAGAGGCAGGTGGATGCCGTGGAAGGGCGATGCGAACGATGCGCACGCGTACGCGCCAATGGCGAAGAACGCCGCGTAGCCGAGGTCGAGCAGCCCGGCGAAGCCGACCACGACGTTGAGGCCGAGTGCGAGCAGCATGTAGACGGCCAGTGACCCCGCAGCCCACAGCAGGAAGTCCGGAGCCTGGTGAAACATGAGGGGCAGGAAGAGACCGAAGGGCATCGCCGCAACCGCGAATGCCAGTGTTTGACGTCCGACGACCCATGGTCGCGCTCCGTAGACAAGCGCTCCCAGGGCGA
Organism: Candidatus Acidiferrales bacterium; assembly: GCA_035534435.1. Classification (GTDB taxonomy): domain Bacteria; phylum Chloroflexota; class Dormibacteria; order Aeolococcales; family Aeolococcaceae; genus Palsa-851. The sequence continues at coordinate 32,996 of DATLRX010000053.1, read as the reverse complement.
ATCCGTACATGGTCAGCCACACCGCGGAGTCGGTGAACGTGCCGGGGTTGAAGGTTCCGAACAGCGGCTCCTCCTGAACGACGCTGTAGAGAAACCACACCACGGTGGTGAGCGCCAGCCCCGCGAGACCGGCGACAAGTCGAATGCGGTCCGCACGGCGGCTGAGGCTCGTTCCTCTCACGCGCGCCGCCAACTCGGCCAGTGGGGAGAGCAGCAGGATCAGCATGCAGACGCCGACGCCGTACATGAGGATCGTGCCAATCCCGGTCGGGGGAGAGATGACAGCGTCCTGTGCGCTGAATCCCACCCCCGCATCGAAGGGGCCGACGAACCAGGGCAACAGCCAGCCCATCAGGAGCAGCGCTGAGGCAGTCGAGGCGAGGATCCAGAACACGGTGGTGCCCTGGTTCCGCTGCCCGGCGCCGGGGTCGGACCGCAGGAGCGACCTGAGACGCTCAAGCACGAGTGGTCACCTCGACCCCGAAAAGCCCGACGGGGCGGAAGGTCAGAATGAGGACGAGGATCGCGAAGATCAGGGACTCGCTCCATTCTCCGCCGAGGAGCGACCCGCCGAAGACGTAGATGATGCCGATGAGGAAACCGCCCACGCCGGCGCCGACGATGTTGCCGATGCCACCGAGCACCGCCGCGGTGAACGCGATGATGCCCAGGTGAAAGCCGACGTTCCACTTGAGATCGCCGTACTCGATGCTGTAGATCACCGCGGCCGCGGCCGCAAGCGCGGAGCCGATGAAGAATGTCGCCGAGATCGTGCGATTGATGTTGATGCCGCAGAGCAGAGCTGCCGTTCGGTCCTGCGCGGTGGAGCGCATCGCCTTCCCGAGTCGTGTGCGTCGCACAAAGGCGCCGAGAGCGAACATCAGCAGCAGTGCTGAGCCCACCACGAAGATGTCCGTGTAGCCGACGCTGACTCCACCGATCGCGAATGCCTGGCCGTTGATCCACGACGCCATGTGCGTTGGGACATTGTCCGGGCCTTCGCGGACCAGCATGACGCCCTCGATCAGGAACGAGACGCCGATCGCCGTGATCAGGGGAGCGAGCCTGGGCGCGTCACGAAGCCGCCGGTAGGCCACGAACTCGATCGCCACGCCGGTCAATCCGGCCGCGATCATGGACAGCGGAAAGATGATAGCCAGGGCCAGCAGGAGACCCCCAAAGTTGTGGGTCGCCAGCGAGTCGAGGTGCAACCTGTCGGCGATGAAGATCGCGTAGAAACCGGACACGGTGAACACATCACCGTGAGCGAAGTTGATCAGCTCGATGATCCCGTACACCATTGTGTAACCGACAGCGACGAGCGCGTAGATCGCTCCCAGGACGAGCGCATTGTCGATCTGATGACCCATGAGCGTTGCGCCGCCCTGGAAGTACGTTCCGACGATCGACGCCAGGATCACGAGCAGCAGCAGCAGCGCGAAGTTCTGGGAGACCCATCCGTAGGCGCCGCGGAACAACGGCCCGACTGTTCGTGCGATATCGCCCGCTTCGATCGAACGCGGTGCCAGCCCCGCCTGATCCACGAGGGTGGAGGAAGCAGATCGCTCGGCGGCGCCTCGAGCCGGCGGCGTCGGACGTGCGTCGGGTGGTCCGCTTGGGTCGCTCATCTCTGTCCCCCGGCACGAAAAGACACGAAAGGGGGAGAGCGCTCGGCGCTCTCCCCCTGATCGTTACATGTCGTCGATCAGCTCTTCAACGTGACGTTGCCGCTGGTGTCGACGGCGTACGTGCCGTCGCCGGTCCAGCTGCCACCGGAAACCTTGTAGAGCGTGAACCCTGTGTTCGTCGTGTCCCCGTTGGCGTCGAAGCTCGTGTGGCCCAGCGCGCCGTCGTACGACGTCTGGTGCAGCGCGGCGACGACAGCATCACGGAATGCCATGGTGCTGGACGGCGGCTGACCGCCGTTGGCGACGAGCACCGAACGGATCGCCTGCAGGAGGATGTTCATCGCGTCGTAGCCGTACGCGGTGTAGGGCTCCTTGGTGCCGTCGTTGTACGGCGCGGGCTTGCTCGAGTATGCCGCCGCGTACTGGGCGAAGAAGGTCGCGGAGCTCGAGAGCTTGGTGACGTCAGGGGCGCTCGTCGCGAAGCTGACGCCCTCGGCCTCGCTCGTGTTGGCGCCGGAGTTGGCGTCGGTGATGAACTTCGTGTCCTGGCAGCCGTCGCCGCCGAGGAGCGGAATCTTCAGCCCCGCCTTGCCCATGTCACGGCGCACCAGGCCGCAGCCGTTCCCAGTGGTGCCGCCGAAGAAGATGGCCTGGGCGCCGGCGGCTTGAGCGTTGCTGATCTGAGTGGCGTACGTGGTGGTCGAGCCCGGAAGGCTCGCGGACCCGACAACGGTGCCGCCGTCGGTCGTGGTGAATGCCTTGGTGAAGATCAGCGCAAGGCCGCGGCCGTACGCCTCCTGGTCGTCGATGACGTACACCTTGGTCGCGTTGAGCACCTTGGCCGCGACGTACGCATCGATCTCGCCCTGCTGGATGTCGCTCGCGATGACCCGGAAGTAGCTGTGCGCGCCGGGGTACAGCGACGCCGTGTCGATCTTGATGGTCGGATCGCTGCAGACCGCCACCACCGCCGTGAGGCAGGGGTTGGTGTTCGAGGGGCTGATCAGGGCCAGGTGGTTCTGCGATGCCACCGGGATCTCGGCCAGTGCGACATTCGAGTTGAACGGCCCGACCACTCCCATGACGGTGCCGTCCGCCGCGAGCGCCGTGATGTTCTGCGCTCCCTGAGCCGGATCGTGTCCGTTCTTGAGGACTGTCGAGTCGTCCTTGCTGATGTACTTCAGAGTGCACCCGCCCAGGAGTTTCGCTGCGATCGCCTGGTTCACCGCGAGCTGCGCGGCCAGTTGCGGAAACGGTCCGTCAGTGGCGTCGCCGCCTGTCAGCGGCAGGTCGGTCGCCACGGTGATCGTTCCGTGACATCCGGCGATACCGGACTTCGTGTTCCCGGATGTCGTGGTGGACGACGTACCGCAGGCGGCTAGCGCCCCAAGTGCGGCAATCGTCGCAATCGACAACAACCCTTTTTTGGGTGTGACCATGTGATGGGTTCTCCTCTCTCTGCGAGGCATTGCTGGTGAGGCCCTCTGTGTACACGCGGGAGCGTTCCGTTGTCAATCGCCCATTGGAACGAGCCGCATCACAAACGCCTTTCCTGAACGGCTCCATCCAAGGAGGCTCCCAACCCGGCTACGATCCTCTGCATGGTCTTCGCCGCCATCGCCAGTGTGCTGAGCGCAGCCTTCGCCGTCGTCGTCTTCCTCCGGTTCCGGAAGAGCCGGCGGCCGGCCTTTGGGGCCTGGACGCTCGGCCTGCTCCTGTTCGCGGGTGCCGCCGCCTTCCAGGCGGCCGGTGAGACCGGTGGCTGGACGTCGATCACGTTCCGCGGCTTCTACCTGCTCGGCGGCGTGCTCGGCGTCATCTATCTCGCGCTCGGCACGATCTTCCTGCTCGCCCCACGCAGGTTCGCGTGGGCGTGCGCGATCGTTCTCGGCGTCATCACAGTGGTCCTCGCGGTCGATGCCGCCGTGATCCCCGTCGACGCGGCGAAGCTCACCACCGCCAAAGGGGTGCTCGGTGACGCGATCCAGCAGGGGTCGCTGCTGTTCATCGGAGTCGTCTTCCTGAACATCATCGGGACGCTGGTGCTCGTCGGCGGTTCCGGCTGGTCCGCATACCGCTTCATCCGGGACCGTGCCGGGATCGACCGGGTCATCTGCAACGTGCTTCTCACCGCGGGCGCGCTGATCATCGCCGTCGGGTTCTCCGCGGCGAAGACCGTCGGCATCGGCAACCTGGACGTCCTCGGCGTGTACGAGACGGCGGGGATCGCGATCATGTTCGGAGGCTTCCTGGCGCTCGGCCGTGTCGGCGTCCGCCACACCTCAACGGGACCTGCGACCGTCGCTTCAGGGTCGTGACCGAGCTCCTCGCAGCCGCCGACGCGGCAACGTGGCGTGACCGCGACGCCGAGCTGATCTCGCCGGCATACCACCGGTATTCGGACCTGGTCGTCGAGAGTGCTGAAGGCGCGCATCTGCACACGATCGACGGACGCGACGTCCTCGATTTCGGCTGCGGCATCGGCGTCACCAACCTCGGGCACCGGCACCCCGCGGTGGTCGCCGCGGTGCATGCGCAGGTCGATCGTCTCTGGCACACGTCGGTGACCGCGTACCACCCGCAGATGATCGAAGCGGCGGCAGCGCTGGTCTCTGTCACCCCGCCCGGCCTCGATTCGGTGTTTCTGACCAACAGCGGCGCCGAGGCCGTCGAGGGCGCGATGAAGCTCGCGCGGCGTGCGACCGGTCGCAGCGAGATCATCGCGTTCGTCGGCGGCTTCCACGGGCGCACCTATGGCGCGCTCTCGCTGACGGCGAGCAAGGCGGCCTACCGGAGAGGCGTCGGGCCGCTGCTCCCCGGGGTCCATCACATCCGCTACCCGTATTGCTTCCGCTACTGCACACATGCCAAAGGGGCGGCGTGCGACCTCGTCGAACGCGAGCTGCAGCTGCTCTTCTCGACAACGGTCGCACCCGATACCGTGGCGGCGATCATCGTCGAGCCCGTGCAGGGTGAGGGCGGGTACGTCGTACCGCCAGCGCCGTTCCTGCCCATGCTGCGCAAGGTCTGCGACGAGCACGGCATCCTGCTCGTCGCGGATGAGGTGCAGAGCGGCTTCGGCCGCACGGGCCGCATGTTCGCCGTGGATCACACCGCGGTTGAGCCGGACATCATGTGTCTCGCGAAAGCGCTCGGCAACGGCATGCCCATCGCGGCATTCGTCGCGCGGCACAACATCATGAAAGCCTTCAATGAAGGGGAGCACGGAACGACCTACGGAGGGAACGCCATCGCGTGCGCGGCTGCGGTCGCGGTGATCGCGACGCTGACGAACGAGCACGTCCCGGAGCGCGCCGACCGGCTCGGTCGCATCGCGATGGAGCGCGTGCACGAGTGGCAGGCGACGGTGCCGGCGCTCGCCGACGTACGCGGCCTCGGCATGATGATCGGTCTGGAGTTCATGCAGAACGGCGCGCCGGCGACAGACCTGGTCGACCGCATCTCAACGAACGCACTCGCGCGCGACCTGCTGCTGCTGTCGTGTGGCATCGACGGCAACGTCATAAGGTTGATCCCCCCACTGACGATTCCGGAGACCGAGCTGCATGCGGGGCTCGACATACTCGAGGCTGCGATGCGCGAGGAGGTGGCGCGGTGACTGCGGTCGGCGAAGCGATCGAGACAGGCAACCTCGTCGGTGGCGCGTACCGGCCGTCGACGACCGGCCGCACATTCGAGTCGCGCAACCCGGCGCACACGACCGACGTGGTCGGGGTCTTTCCGCGCAGCGACGCCGCCGACGTGGACAGGGCGGTGGCGGTTGCGCGCACGGCGTTCGACAGCTGGCGGCGCACGCCGTGGCCCACTCGCGCAGCGATCATCCTGCGCGCGTCGGAGCTGCTGGAAGCGCGGAAGGAGGAGATCGCGAGGCTGATGACGCGCGAGATGGGCAAGGTGCTCACCGAGGCGCGCGGCGACGTGCAGGAAGCAATCGACATGGGCAAGTTCATCGCCGGCGAAGGCCGTCGCGCATACGGCGAGACCGTGCCGAGCGAGCTGCGTGAGAAGTGGGCGATGACGATGCGCCAGCCCTTCGGCGTGGTCGGGTGCATCACCCCCTGGAACTTCCCGATCGCAATTCCCTCGTGGAAGATCTTCCCGGCTGTGATGGCGGGCAACACCGTCGTCCTCAAACCGGCGGAGGACACCCCGCTCTGCGCGCTTCGTTTCGTCGAGGTGCTCGAAGCGGCGGGTCTCCCGGCCGGCGTGGTCAACGTCGTCTTCGGATACGGCGAGGAGGCCGGAGCCGCGCTCGTCGAGCATCCTGACGTTGCCGCCATCTACTTCACGGGAAGCGTCGCCACCGGCAGGATCGTGTCCGAGACCTGCGGACGGCTCCTCAAGAAATGCTCGCTCGAGCTCGGCGGCAAGAACGCGATCGTGGTCCTCGAGGACGCCGACATCGAGCTCGCCGTCGACGGCGCGCTCTGGGGCGCATTCGGCACCTCGGGGCAACGCTGCACCGCGTCGTCGCGCCTCATCGTCGAGCGCGGCGCGCTCGACGGGTTCACCGCTCGTCTCGTCGAGCGTGCATCGGCACTGCGTCTCGGTGATGGCCTGGATCCCAAGGTGGACGTGGGTCCGGTCATCAATGAGACCCAGCTCAGGCGCATCCACTCGTACACCGACATCGGTCGCGACGAGGGCGCGTCCCTCCTGCTCGGTGGAGAGGTCGCGACCGACGGTGACCTGGCAAACGGCTGGTTCTACCGTCCCACCGTCTTTGCAGACGTGCGGTCGACGATGCGAGTCGCCCAGGAGGAGATCTTCGGGCCGACAACGGTGATCATGCCGGTCACGTCAGTCGAGGAGGCCATCACCGCGGCGAACTCGACGCAGTACGGGCTCAGCCTGAGCGTGTACACCAACGACCTGCGCACGGCCTTTCACGCCATTCACGAGCTGCACTCGGGCATCGTGTACATCAACGCTCCGACCATCGGCGCCGAGATCCAGCTGCCCTTCGGTGGGACTCGCAACACGGGCAACGGCCACCGCGAAGCCGGCGGTCACGTCCTCGACGAGTTCAGCGAATGGAAGTCCATCTACATCGACTACAGCGGACGCCTGCAGCGCGCTCAGATCGACACGGAGTGACAGTGAGCGTGAACGGACTCGAAGAGCGGTTCACGAAGCACGAAGGCGGGCGACTGCGCTACCTCACCGGCGGCGCCGGACCGGCCCTCCTCCTGTGTCACGGGTTCATCGGCTCGGCGGAGAACTTCGCGGACTGGTTCGATGTCCTGCTCACCCGGCGCACGATCATCGCCCCGGATCTCCCAGGCTTCGGGCGCTCGGCGCCGCTCGCCGGCGGCCACACCGCGCCTGCGCTCGCGCGCGCCACGCTCGCCGCGGCCGCGGACGCGGGTGCGGAGCAGTTCGATGTTGCGGGGTTGTGTCTCGGATCTCCTGTGGCTCTCGCCGTACAGCGCGCCCGCCCTGAGGCGACACAGCGGTTGATCCTACACACGCCGCTCGTCGCCCCTCCGCTCATCCGGCGGCGGTTTCACGTGCAGGTCGGCTTCATGCTCGCACCCATCGTGTATCCGGCCATCGTGTGGCTCGGACACCGGCGCACGACGAGCGACATCTACAAGCGCCTCATGGTCGAGGGCAAGGACGTCGATCCCGTGGCCGCAAAGGCCAACTTCGACAACCAGCTGCTCGCGAACCCGCGCGCCGCGCGTGAATGGCTGTACGACGCGCTGCGCCGCGACGACCTCGCTCAGGTGCGCGGTTCCGGCCACCGCACGCTGATCCTGGTGGCGGAGCACGATCGCATCGTGGACGTCCCGCGACTCGAGGCCGCGGTCGCCGGCGTGCCCGCCATGTCGTTCGACGTGATCCGTCAAGCCGGGCATGCATGGAGCCCTGAGCTGTCGCGGCGCCAGCGGGAGATGATCGCGGCCTTTCTCGATGACCTCCCGATTCCCTCTGTCAACGATGCCGCTTTCGTCGCAGCGTAGCGGCTGCTGACGGGCGATCAGGCGAAGGTCGCCGCGGCCAGTTGCACGGTGGCATTGTGCGAGCGCCCGGCCGGGTCGAGCCAGCGCACTGAGACGTAGTCACCACCCTGATGCCGCTGCAACTGTGCGCGGAGCGCGAGGACCGAGTCGACACCGACGTCGTTCACCGCGACGATGACGTCCTGCGCGAACATTCCAGCCACCTGCGCGGGAGTGCCGGGCTGCACGGCGATGATCAACGCCCCCGGCGGGTTCGCGCTGTCACTGGTCTCGATGCCGAGATACGCGCCGTGACCCTGGAGGATCGCGGGGTTCGGAGTGTGCGTGTTGACGTCGTGGACGACCGACATCACGAGGTTGACGGGAATCGCATAGGAGATACCGGACGTGAGCGTGGCACGCTGCTGAGCGTCCACGACACTCAGACCGATGAGGTTTCCGGATGTGTCGACCAGCGGCCCACCAGCTCCTTCGAACGGCAGCGGCGCGTTGTACTCGATGAGACCCTGCAACGATTCCGAGCTGGCGCCGCTGGGATCGGACGTGACCGATGACTGACCGAGCGCGACGACCGCACCCTGCGAGTCCGCCGTCGTTCCGTTGCCCGCCCCACCGACGGCGGTCACATGGTCGCCGACCGACACGCGCGACGAGTCACCGATCGCTGCACTCGGCAGCCCTTTCGCGTCGAGCAACTGCAGGACGGCCACGCCTTCGGTCGGGCTCAGCGCGAAGGTGGTTGCGGCGTAGTGCGGCCCGCCGTCGCCGACCGTCGCGGCGATGCTGACTGCGCCGTTGACGACGTTGTAGCTCGTGACGACCTCGCCGGACGACGACACGATCACCCCGGTCCCTGTGACCGTCGCACCCGTCTCGAGCGTTGTGGTCAGCGCGACGGCCCAGTGCCCGGCGGCAGCGACTCCACCCTGCGGCCCGAGCGCCGTGACGAGGTAGCCGGCCGCCGCACTCGCGAGGATCAGCGCGCTGATCGCGGCGGCGATCACCCTGCTTCGTCCCAGCGGATGCTGATGGGTGTCGAACGTGGCGTCCATCGCGCCTCTCATCGTGCCACCAGCGGGAGGAGCCATGGCCACGGAAAGCGGCGTGGCTACTATGTCGGCGTTGCCTCGAGACGGTCTCTACTCCACCTTGTGGCGGACGCCGCCAATCCGGGGGCAGGCGATCCTCGGCCTCTTCGCGCAACTCACACAGGGCGCCGGGCCCATCAGCCTCGTGCTCGTCGCGCGCGCATCCACGGGGTCGCTGGCTATCGCTGGGGCGGTGACCGCCGCGATGTGGATCGCTGTGGCGGTCGCGCGGCCACTGCAGGGCCGTCTCATCGATGCCCGCGGATCGCGGCTCGTCATGCTCATCTGCGGTCCGGTGCACGCGGCGGCCCTGATCGGGCTGGTGGTCGCGGCACAGGCCCGCACCGGTGCGTGGGCACTGATCCTGCTCAGCATCGCCGCCGGAGCCGCGCTTCCTCCCGTCTCGGCGGCGCTGCGGGTGGAGTGGGGGATGCACCTCCCCGCGAATGAGCGGACCGCCGCATACAGCCTCGTGTATCTGACCCAGGAGATCGCGCTCCTGACAGGCCCTCTGCTCGTCGCCGCGCTCATCGCGCTGGGCTCGGCGGGGCTCGCCCTCTCAGTTGCGGCTGGGATCAGCGGCGCCGCGACGGTCGGGTGCGGCGCGTTGAGCGGACCCGACGGCCGAAGCGAGGAGCCTCGCGTCCGACCACCGCGCACGTCGTCCTCGGCGATGCCGGCGCTGCTCGGGGCGAGCTTCCTGGTCGGCGGGACGCTCGGCGCGCTGCAGGTCGCCACACCCGCGCTCGCACTGTCTCGTGGAGCTCCGGCGCTCGGCGGTGTGCTCATCGCCGCGCTGTCGGTCGGCGGGATCACCGGGGCCCTCATCTACGGGGGGAGGCGCTGGGCGGCCGATCCGTCGGCTCGACTCCTGGGCCTGCTCTGCTTGGTCGGGATCGCCGCGACCCTGCTCGCCGTGGGACCGCCGCTCCCCGTGGTCGGCGTGGGGCTGGCGCTGGTCGGCCTCGCCCTGAACCCTGTCTTCACCACCGCCTCCCTGCTCATCGATCGGCACAGCGGACCCCGCGCCGCGGAGTCGTTCGGCTGAATGTCCACAGCGGTCGGGGGAGGCACGGCGCTCGGCAGCGCGGCCGCAGGTGCACTGGCGCAGGGCTCCGGTGTCCTCTCCGCGTTCCTCGCGGCAGCCGGCGCCGCGTACGTCGCGGCGCTGATCGCCGCCATCGCACGCGGCAGGCTCGCCCGGGTGCCCTCGGATCGGAGGATGAGCTCCACCGCCTCCCGGCTCTAGTGTTGTCCGCGTGCACATCTCGCTCCCGGGTGACACCGACGCCTGAGCCCGTCACGACTCGCGAACGGCGCTGGCCGCCCCCGGCTTTGCGGGTGCGGCCGTTTCGCTGGTACTGGGCCGCGCAGTGGCCGACGCTGCTCGGCACATGGATGCAGGTGGTCGCGCTCGGCTACCTCGTCTACCAGCGGACGGGGAGCACCACGGCGGTTGCAGCCGTGGCGGCCGCAGACGGCATCCCGTCGGTCATCCTGTCGCTGGCGGGCGGTGTCCTCGCCGACCGACTGCCGCGGCGCCGCATCCTGCTGGTCACGCAGTCGGTGCTCGGCCTCAGCGCGGGATCGCTGGCGTTGCTCGTTGCCACCAATCACGCGAGCTTCGTCGCGATCCTGCTGGTCGCGATCGTCTTCGGCGCGACCGATGCGGCAGATCTGCCGACCCGCCAGGCCCTTGTCGCCGATCTCGTCGATCGTCATCTCGTCGTGAACGCCGTTGCCCTCGGGGCTGCCGCGATGAGCGCGACACGCATCGTCGGTCCTTCGGTCGCCGGGCTCCTCATCGGTGTTGCCGGCCCCGCCGTGTGCTTCGGCTTTCTCGCGGTCGCGTACCTCGCGCCGATCGCGGTGCTGCTCGCCGTGATTCCCGACGTGCCCCCGCTCCCGCGGCTCAGCGGCACCGCGTTGGGTGAGCTGGTCGCCGGGCTGCGCACGGCCGGCTCGGACCCGCTGGTGCGCGGCGTGGTGATCGTTGCCGCGGTGCTCGCGTTCTGCGGTGTCTCGTACATGCCGTTTCTGCCGGTACTGGCGAAAACGCAGCTGCACGTGGGACCCGAGGCGCTCGGCATCATGTACAGCGTCGGAGGGATCGGCGGCCTCGTCGGTGGTCTTGCGATCGCGTCGATGGGTCGTGGTGCCGGGCGATTGCAGCTGATGCTCGTCGGCGGCGTCGTCTACGCCGGCAGCCTGTTCGCGGTGGCGCACGGCACGGTGCTCGGCATCACCCTGCCGGCGCTTGTCGGGATCAGCTTCGCGTTCGTCGCGGTGAGCACGTCAATGACGACGCTCCTCCAGACGGACACGGATCCACGCATGCGCGGCCGCCTGCTCGGGATCTACGCGACCATCTTCGCGGGGTTGCAGCCGCTGGGCACAGTCGCGTACGGATTGCTCGCGCACTCGGTCGGCCTCTTCAACGCCATCGGCGTCGGCGCGCTGCTCGTCGGCGCCACAACGGTGATCGTGGTGATCACGCCGTCATTCCGGGGTCGGGTGTCGGGGATGGAGGCGGCCGCGGCCGCGCCGGCCGAGGTGGCCGCGGCCGCGCCGGCAACGGCCCCCGATACACTGGCCTGAGGATGTTCCATGGACGGCGGGGGGTAGTTGCAGTCGTGTGCCTGCTCTTCATCACCGGCTGCAGCTCGACCACGGCGGAACCGGCCACGAAGCCGTCGCCGGTGATCGCGCGCGTCGCTGGACAGACCATCACGCTGGCTGAGTTCAACACCCGGTACAACAGCGCGCTCGTGAGCATCGAGCAGGGTGGCGGACCGAAGAACAACGCGACCCAGACCACGCAGCTCCGGCAGACGATCCTTGGCTCGCTCATCATCGACACCGTCATCCGCGAGGAGGCGATGGCACTCGGACTCGAGGCGACGCCGAAGCAGATCCAGGCGCAGGTTGCCGCCGACGCGACGAGTGACGGGGGGATGAGCGCGCTCGAGACGGATCTCGCGGGAGCCGGCGGATCGATCGCGCAGCTGGAGGACGAAATCGCCTCCGACCTCAACGAACAGCGCCTCGAGGACGACTTCGCCAAGGCGCGCGCAGCGACGATCGAGCAGATCCTCGCAACGGGGGCGAAGTTCTCGGCGGCGAAGTTCGCCGCCACAGCAGAGACATACTCCGACGACACCGGAACGAACGCCAAGGGGGGTGACCTCGGGATCCTCACCAAGGCTCAGCTGGCGACGTACGATCCCGCCTTCGCCGCCGCGGTGGAGAGGCTCGCGGTCGGCGCGTACACCACCATGCCGGTGCGTGACGCCGGTGGCTACGACATCGTGATGCTGTACTCGGATTCGTCGAAGGGATTTGGTGTCCGCCACATCCTCGTGTACGCGGGGAACCCGTACAACGTGATGGACCGGCCGAATTGGTTCGCCGAGTCCCTCTTCAGCCAGATCGCGACGCTCTGTCAGCAGAACGAGATCGAGGTGACGCTCACGGATGCGGGCGGTTCTCCGTGCTCACGCGCCCTGCAGACACCGAGCCCCGCGGTCGCGACGCCGAAACCGAGCCTGAAACCGTAGGTGCTGCGGTGCTTCCTCGCCGTCCCCCTCGCTGAGCCGGGACTTGCGGCAGCGCAACGGTTGCAGGGCGAGCTCACGGAGCGCGTCGACGGCGTTCGCTGGGCACGTCCCGAGACGCTCCACCTGACCGTGCACTTCTTCGGGCGGATCGAGGAGGGGCGGGTCGCCACAGCGCTGGAGGCGGTGGCCCCGATCGCGACTCACACAGCGCCCTTCGATGTGATGCTGGATCGCCTTGGCGCGTTCCCACCGCGGGCAGCGCCGCGCGTGCTCTGGCTCGGACCTGCGCGCGATGTTGCCCCGCTGACCGCATTGGCGCTCGAGTGTCGCACCGCGCTCACCGGCGCCGGGTTCGAGATCGAGACCCGCCGCTACCACCCGCATTGCACGCTCGGCAGACCGCGCGCGCCGTGGAACGATACGGCGGCTGCCGCCTGGAAGACGTCGGTGACCGAGGCTGCGAACCAGACCGATGTTCGCTTCACCGCGAAACGACTCGTGCTCTACGAATCGCGATCAGCACCGGGCGGTGCCGTGTACACGGAGCACGCGGTGCTGCCGCTCGGTCCCGTCTGAACCCGTCGCTCAGCGCGAGCGCGGATCGCCGACCTCTGTGTCGATCGCGTAGTGCTCGAGCGCCGCGGCAACCACGTGGCGAGGGAGGCGATCCTGCTGCGCGAGCCCGTCGAGGACGGCGACCGCGACCGACGCCGCGTCGACCTCGAAGTGGCGGCGCAACGCGACGCGGGTGTCGCTCCTTCCGTAGCCGTCGGTGCCGAGCGGGATGAAGGGACCGGGGACGAAGCGACCGATCTGATCCGGCACCGCCTTCATGTAGTCCGTCACCGCGACGATCGGTCCGCCGTCGCCGCCGAGCTGCTCTTCGACGTAGGACACCCGCGGCTCCGCATCGGGATGCAGGCGGTTCCAGCGCTCCACCTCGAGCGCATCGTGGCGCAGGAGCTGGAAGCTCGGTGCGCTCCACACCTCGGCCGCGACATCGTGCTGCTCGAACAGCACAGCCTGCGCTTCGAGCGCAGCCTGCATCGCGCTTCCGCTGGCGACGATGCGCGCGCGGTGCGTGCGCTCGCCTTCCGGCCCGCGGTACAGGTACAGGCCACGCAGGATGCCTTCCTCGGCGCCGTCCGGCATCGGCGGCATCGGGTAGTTCTCGTTGTACAGCGTGATGTAGTAGAAGATGTCCTCGCCGTCCACGAACATGCGGCGCATCCCGTCGCGGATGACCGTCGCGAGCTCGTACGCGAACGCCGGATCGTAGATGCGGACGTTGGGGATGGCGCTGAACAGCAAGGGGGAATGCCCGTCCTCGTGCTGCAGACCTTCACCGTTCAGCGTGGTGCGTCCGGCGGTGCCACCGAGCATGAAGCCACGCCCGCGCGAGTCGCCGAATGCCCAGATCAGATCACCGACCCGCTGGTAGCCGAACATCGAGTAGTAGATGTAGAACGGAATCACCGCCTGGCCGTGGGTCGCATACGACGTGCCGGCGGCGGCGAAGCTGCCCATCGATCCCGCCTCGGTGATGCCCTCCTCGAGGATCTGCCCGTCCACGGCTTCGCGATAGGACAGCACCATCCCGGCGTCGACGGGCTCGTAGCGCTGCCCGAACGGGGCGTAGATCTTCACCTCGCTGAAGAGCGCGTCCATGCCGAACGTGCGTGCCTCGTCGGGGATGATCGGGACGATGCGGCTGCCGATGTTCGGATCGCGCAAGAGGTTGCGCAGCAGCCCCGCGAACACCATCGTCGTCGACGCCGCGCGCGTGCCGCTGCCGGACAGGAACTCCGAGTAGAGCGCGTCGCCGGGGAGGTCGAGCGGCTTGGAACGCACCACCCGTCGCGGCAGCATGCCACCGAGCGCACGCCTGCGCATGAGCAGGTACTGCACCTCGTCGGAGTCGGGACCGGGGTGGTAGTAGGGCGGCTTCGCCTCGGCGAGCCGTTTGTCGCTGATCGGCAGTTCGAGCAGGTCGCGGAACGCGCGCAGCTCGGCCTCACCGATCTTCTTGATCTGATGCGTTGAATTGCGCCCCTCGAAGCCGACGCCGAGCGTCCACCCCTTGACGGTATGCGCAAGGATCACCGTCGGCGCGCCGCGCTGCTCGGTCGCGAGCTTGTATGCGGAGTACACCTTCCGGTAGTCGTGGCCGCCGCGACGAAGGTGGCGGAGATCGTCGTCCGACAGGTGCTCGACCATCTTGCGCAAGCGCGGATCGGGCCCGAAGAAGTGCTCGCGGATGTACGCGCCGCTCTCGGTGACGTACTTCTGAAACTCGCCGTCCGGGACCCGGTTCATCTGGTCGACGAGCACGCCGGAGACGTCGCGAGCGAGCAGGTCATCCCACTCGCGTGCCCAGATCACCTTGATGACGTTCCAGCCGGCACCTCGGAAGATGCCCTCGAGCTCCTGGATGACCTTGCCGTTGCCGCGCACCGGTCCATCGAGGCGCTGCAGGTTGCAGTTGACGACGAAGGTGAGGTTGTCGAGTTGCTCGCGCGCGGCGAGCGAGAGCGCTCCGAGCGTCTCCGGCTCGTCGCACTCGCCGTCGCCGAGGAAGCACCAGACGCGGCTCTCGCTCGTGTCGGCGATGTGGCGGTTGTAGAGGTAGCGGTTGAAGCGCGCCTGATAGATCGCGTTCAGGGGCCCGAGCCCCATCGACACGGTGGGGAACTCCCAGAAGTCAGGCATGAGTCGCGGATGCGGGTACGAGCTCAGGCCGTTACCCCCGGTTTCCTGACGGAAGTTGTCGAGTTGCGCCTCTGTGATCCGGCCCTCGAGAAACGCGTGCGAGTACATCCCGGGCGCCGCATGGCCCTGGTAGTAGATCTGATCGCCCGCGTTGCCGTCGTCCTTGCCCTTGAAGAAGTGGTTGAACCCCACCTCGTACAGCGACGCCGCGGATGCGTACGTGGACAGGTGTCCGCCGATACCGTCACTCCGCTTGTTCGCTCGCGTGACCATCGCGGCCGCGTTCCAGCGAACGATGCGACGGATCCGCCGTTCCATCTCCTCGTCGCCGGGGAACCACGGCTCCTCGCCCGGGGGGATGGTGTTGATGTACGGCGTCGAGACGAGCGACGGTACGGGCACGTGCAGCCGGCGGGCGCGCTCGAGCAGCTTGCCGATCACGAACCGGGCGCGGACGGTGCCCTCGGTGGCGACGAGCGCATCGAGCGACTCGAGCCACTCGGCGGTCTCTGCGGCATCGGCGTCGGGGAGTTGGTGGAGGAAGGCGTCGAAGGTCATGCGGCATTGAGGATATACACCAGCGCGCTTCAGACCGGACGTTAACGGTGCCGTGAGCACCAACCTGTGGTACTGTCTTGACAAGTGCTCGCGCATCGGCGAGCCATGCCTCTTGGTGAACCCTCTCTCCGCCGATCATCGGCGGGTCTCAAGAATCCGGCACATGACACTCGAGCGAGGGGATTCTGGGACATCGGAGAGCATCCGGTTCCCGAGGTAGACACGGTGACAACGTTTGAATCCATCGGCGTGCGCCCGCGCACGTCCGCCGTTCTCGGTCAGAACGGTTTCACGGAACCGAACACGGTCCAGCAGGAGGCGATCCCGCCACTGCTCGGCCTCCAGGACTGCGTCATCGAGGCGCCGACCGGATCGGGGAAGACGCTCGCGTTCGTGGTCCCGCTCGTCGAGCGACTCGCCGGGCACCAGGGCCACGGTGCCCGCGCCCTGATCGTGACACCGACCCGCGAGCTCGCCACGCAGGTGAACTCGGTCATCCGCAAGGTCGATCCCGCGCTGCGCACGGTCATCTGCATCGGTGGCGTCGGATACGGACCGCAGACCGGTGGTCTGCGCAACGCGCCGGACGTGATCGTCGGGTGTCCCGGACGCCTGCTCGACCTTGCGAGCAACGGCATCGCGCGCCTGCGCGACATCGAGTACCTCGTGCTTGACGAGGCCGACGAGATGTTCGATCAGGGCTTCGCGCACGACGTCGAGAAGATCATCGGCATGTGCCCCACATTCGAGAGCAGCGCGCGCCGTCAGACGGTGCTCGCCTCCGCGACGATGCCCGACTGGGTGCAGCGGATGATCACCAAGCACCTGCATGCACCGGCGCGGGTCCGCGTCGTCAACGAGCAGGTGCCGTCGCTCGAACACGGCGTCATGAACGTCGTGAAGTCGCAGAAGATCGATGCGCTGTCGCGCCTGCTGCGCCGCCAACGCGCCACCGAGCTGAACCAGACGATCGTCTTCCATCGCACCAAGCACGGTGCCAAGAAGCTCGTTCGTGACCTGCTCCGGATGGGACACACCGCGGGCGAGCTCCAGGGCAACCTGTCGCAGAACGCGCGGGACCGGGCGCTCGACTCGTTCCGTGCGAACAAGACCGAGGTGCTGGTCGCGACCAACGTGGCCGCGCGTGGCATCGACGTGGTCAACGTCGGCCTGGTCATCAACTTCGAGCTGCCCGAGACACCGCAGTGGCTCACCCACCGCGTCGGACGCACCGCGCGCAACGGCAACGAGGGCAAGGCGATCACGTTCCTCAGCGAGGAGGACGGCGAGCAGTGGCGCAAGTTGCGCCGGCTCGGTGCTCCGGCGCTGCCGGAGATCGACGGCACCCTCCTGCTGACCACGGGCGAGTGGAAGCTCGGAGCGCCGCCGCGCGAGGTTACGCCAGCGCCTGTTCCAGGTCGGCAATCAGGTCGGCGACGTCCTCAATACCAGCCGAGAGGCGTATCAGCCCGTCGCTGACGCCGACGCGCCGGCGGATGTCGGCAGGTATCGACGCGTGGGTCATGATCGCGGGGCTTTCCGCAAGGGACTCGACGGCGCCGAGTGACTCGGCGAGCGTGAAGAGGCGGAGCCGCTCGAGGCACGAACGCGCGGCCTCGACCGATGAGACCTCGAAGGAGACGACGCCGCCGTAGCGGCCGCCCATCTGCCGCTTCGCGAGCGCGTGTCCCGGATTGCTCTCGAGCCCCGGGTAGTGGACGCGAACCACCGCGTCCTGACCTTCGAGCCAGCGCGCGATCGCGAGCGCGTTGTCGCACTGACGGATGACGCGCAACTCCAGCGTCTTCAACCCACGCAGCAGGAGCCAGCAGTCGAACGGCGACGGCACGGCGCCGGCGGCGTTCTGATGAAAGCGCATGCGCTCCGCAAGCTCGGCGTCGGAGGTGAGCAGCGCGCCGCCGAGCACATCACTGTGTCCGCCGAGGAACTTCGTCGAGCTGTGCATGACGATGTCGGCGCCGAGCTCCAGCGGGCGCTGCAGTACCGGGCTCGCGAACGTGCTGTCGACGGCCATCAGCGCACCACCGCCGTGCACGATCTCGCTCACCGCCGCAAGGTCGACGACACGGAGCAGCGGATTGGTGGGGGATTCCAGCCACACGAGCTTCGTGCGAGGTGTCATCGCCGCGGCGATCGCCTCCGGGTCGGTCGGGTCCACCGCAGTGAACGTGAGACCGTAGCGCTGGAAGACCTTGTCGAACAGACGGAACGTCCCGCCGTAGACATCCTCGGTGAAGACGACGTGATCGCCGGGCTCGAAGAGGAAGAGCAGCGTCGTAGTCGCGGCCAGACCTGACGCGAACGCGAGGCAGTGCTCGGCTCCCTCGAGCGAGGCGAGGCACTCCTCGAGGTTGGATCTCGTCGGGTTGCCGGAGCGGGTGTACTCGTAGCCGCGGTGGCGTCCCGGCGACTCCTGCGCAAACGTCGTCGCGAGATGGATCGGCACCACAACGGCGCCGGTCGCTGGGTCGGGACCCTGACCGGTGTGCAGCGCACGGGTTGCCAGACCGTGCGTCCGGCGCTGCGCGTCCGTCAAGCGCGACCGCGATGGGCGACGAACTCGAGCAGGTCGCTGCGCGTGATCACGCCCACCGGCTCGTCACCGTCGACGATCATGAGCGCCGGCTCGCCGCCGAGCAGCGCCTCGAACGCGTCCTCGATCGGGGCGCCCGCTGCCACGCGCGCGAAGGGCGGATCCATCGCGGTCGACACTGAGGTCGTGACGACGGTCGGATCCCGGTAGATGCGATCGAGGAGCGTCCGCTCCTGGATGCTGCCGACCACACCGTCGAGGGTGGTCTTGCCGTTCTCGGTGACGAGCAGCTGCGAGATCCCGTACTGCTGCATGAGGTCGATGGCCTCGCCCACCGTCCTGCCCGCCCCGACGCTCACGAGCTCGGGGACATGGTCGGTGTGCGCCGCATCGATGACCTCGCGGACACGCGCCGGGACGAGCCGCTGCAGGTACCCGTTCTGGCGCATCCACTCATCCGAGAAGAACTTGCTCAGGTAGTTCCGGCCGGTGTCCGGCAGGAGCACGACGATCACGTCGTCCGCCTTGGAGTCGACGGCAACCTGGATGGCCGCGTGCAGCGCCATGCCCGCGGACCCACCCACCAGGATCCCCTCCTGACGTGCGAGCTTGCGAGCCGCAACGAAGCTCTCCCGGTCGGTGACCTGGATGAACTCGTCCACGATCTCGCGATCGAACGTGCCCGGCCAGAAGTCCTCGCCGACCCCCTCGACCTTGTACGGGGCGATGTCGCCGCTGTAGATCGATCCCTCCGGGTCGGCGCCGATGACGCGGACTGCCGCGTTCTGCTCCTTGAGGTACCTGCCGGCGCCGCTGATCGTGCCCCCGGTGCCGACACCGGCGACGAAGGTCGTGATCCTCCCCTCGGTCTGGCGCCAGATCTCGGGACCGGTCGTCCGGTAGTGGGCCTCGGGGTTGCGCGGATTGAAGTACTGGTTGGGCTGGAACGCGCCGGGCACCTCACGGGTCAGCCGCTCCGCGACCGAGTAATACGATTGGGGTGAATCGCGATCGACGTTCGTCGGGCAGATCACCACCTCGGCGCCGTAGGCACGCAGCAGGCTGATCTTCTCCGGCGACATCTTGTCGGGCATGACGAAGATCATCTTGTAGCCCTTGATCGCCGCCGCCATGGCGAGCCCGTGGCCCGTGTTCCCCGAGGTCGGCTCGACGATCGTGCCGCCGGGGCGCAGCAGGCCGCGCTGCTCGGCGTCCTCGAGCATCGCGAGGCCGATGCGGTCCTTGACGCTGCCGCCCGGGTTCAGCTGCTCGAGCTTGGCGAGGATGATGGGACGGAGCCCCTCCGTGACCTTGTGCAGCCGGACCAACGGGGTGTTGCCGACCAGGTCGAGGATGCTCTCGACGTACTCCACTGCCACGCCATTCTAGACATGCCGGGCAACGGGGCCACAGCCGCAGCACGGCGGGCGGTCACACGGCCGTATCCGAAAGCGCCCGTTCAGCCGGGCATGCTCGGGGCATACTGCAACCGAATGGAGCAGTCCGGCAGCGAGGACATCTCGGGATCGCGCACCCGTGTCCCCGGATATGTCCTGGATCGGGGGATCGGCGTCGATCGCTCCGGCGCGCTCGTCGCAGCCCGCGATACGGCCGGGTCGCCCGTCACCATCCGGCTGCTCAGCCCGGCACTCTCCTCCGACGGCGCCTACCGTCGCCAGCTCCGCCACGACATGGGCGTGCTCAGCGCCCTCCGCCACCAGCACCTGCTCGCGGTGATCGCGTTCGACGAACGCAACGCGGCGATCATCTGCGAGTCCATCGAAGGCGTCACGCTCGGACACCTCGTCGACGTGAGCGGCTCCGTGCCGCCGGCCGCCGCGCTGGTGGTGTTCGACGACTGCCTGTCGGGGCTCGAGGCGTTGCACAGCGCCGGCATCGTCCATCGCGACGTTCGCCCCGATGCCCTCCTCGTGGACCTCGGAGGGACCGCGATCCTGCGCGACGCCGGCGTGCCGGCGCCGCCGCTGCGCCACGGATGGCGCTCCGGAACGCCGCAGTACATGGCGCCGGAGTTGTGGGCCGGCCGGCAGCACACGGTCGCGACCGATCTCTACGCCGCGACAGGGATCCTCGTCGATGCGCTGACGGGTCAGCCACCCTACCCTGGCACGGACCTCACGGGGCTCGGCGTGCAGCACACCCAGGGTAGGCTCCCGAGTGAGGCGGTGCCGATGGTGGCCCGCGCCCTTGTCGCCAGAGGTCTCGCCAAGGATCCCCACGACCGGCCCGCGAGCGCCGCGCAGTTCCGTCGGGATGTCGAGGTCGCGGGCACGGCATTCCTCGGCGCCACATGGCGCGACCAGGGGCGTGCGTGGCTTGCCGCCAACGTCACACAGCGTCTCGCCGACCCGGCCCCGAATCTGCTGCCCGTTGCGGAGTTCGTCGACGAGGATGACGCACTCCCCTTGACCGGCATCGCCATCGACACGTCCGCCGACGAGCGGCCTTCTGGCGGGGTCGGATGGAAGGTGTGGTCGGTCGCGGCGGCGGCGGTGGTCGTGCTGATCGTCGTCGTGTTCGCGACGGTCAATGCGCTCAGCGGCTCCGGGGTGCAGCTCTCCCCGACACCGCCCGCCGGTGGCGCCGCCCCACTGTTCACACCGTCGCCGGCGCCGAGCACCGACGCGGGTCTGCCGACTGACACGACCACCGTCGGGCCGAGCACCACAACGCCTTCACCAACGGCTGCACCGACGCCCACACCCACCGCGGCGGCGAACACCGCCCCGGTGACGGTCGCGCCGACGTTGACGCCGAACCCGACGCCGCCGCCGACAGCGGGTCCCACGCCAACCGCGACTCCGAAGCCCTGACTCCGGTCCGCGCGCCGGGATGCGGGATCAGCGCGCCCGGGTCAATCCGTAGATGTCGCGCGCGTAGTCCTCGAGCATGCGAGCCGCCGAGTAGCGCGGCCCGTTCGTCCGCAGCGATGCGCGAATGCGTTCCACCCAGCCGCGCGGGATACCGTGCTCGTCGCGCTGGTAGAACAGCGGGATGATCTCGTGCTCGATGATGTCGAACAGCGTTGATGCATCACGCGAGTCCTGCATCGCATGGTCGAAGAGGATGTCGCCGGGGATGGCCCAGCCGTTGGTGCCGTCGTATGCCTCCGCCCACCAGCCGTCGAGCACCGAGAGGTTGAGGCCCCCGTTGAGCGCGGCCTTCATGCCGCTCGTCCCGCTTGCCTCGAGCGGCGGCCGCGGGACGTTGATCCAGACATCGCAACCGGCAACCATGTCGAGGCCGGTCGCCAGGCTGTAGTTGTCGAGGAAGGTGAGACGGCTCGCCTCGGCCTTGTCGCGCTTGAACCCGAAGAGTCCCTGAGCCGCGCGCTTGCCCTCCTCGTCCTGGGGATGCGCCTTGCCGGCGAACACCATCTGGACGGGGCGTTGACTGTTCTCGAGCATCGCCTCGGCGCGCTGCGGGTCGAGCGTCAGCAGCTGGATGCGCTTGTAACCGGCGAGGCGGCGCGCGAATCCGAAGGTCAACGCGTTCTCGTCAAAGCCGTGCTCCGCCGCTTCGACATACCAGCGCGGCTCGTCGCGCGCGAGACGGCTCGCGACACTGCGCTCACGCACCTGCTGGACGAACTCGGCGCGCAGCGCATTGCGCAGCTCCCACAGCTCCACATCGGGGATTCCGTCGACGCCGAGCCAGGTCGCGGGGTCCGCGGCGCGCGACTCCCAACCCGCGCCGAGGTGACGGTCGAGCATCTCGCGCATTCGTGGCGCCATCCACGTCGGGACATGGACCCCGTTGGTGACATGTCCGATCGGCACCGTGTCGGCAGGACGCTCCGGGAAGAGCGACTGCCACATCTGACGGGCGACCTCGCCGTGGCGCCTGCTGACACCGTTGCGAGCGCGGCTCATCTTGATGCCGAGCGGAGTCATGACGAACTGCTCGTGGGGATTGTCGGGGCGGGTGCGACCGAGGTGGAGGAATCCCTCGAGGTCGAGGCCGACCTGCTCGGGGTAATCACCGAGCACCTCGACGATCTCGCTGACGTCGTAGCCCTCGTTGCCGGCGCTCACCGGGGTGTGCGTCGTGAACACCGTGCGCTCGCGGGCAGCCGTGAACGCCTCGTGGCGAGAGCGACCTTGCGCCATCTCGCGGCGCGCCATCTCGAGCGGCGCGAGCGCACCGTGGCCCTCGTTGAGGTGCACGACACACGGATCGATACCCATGGCTTCGAGCGCGCGCATCGACCCGATCCCCAGGAGCGCGTACTGCGCAAGGCGAGTGGGGCGGTCGGCGACGTAGAGCCGGCTCGTGATCCACTGATCGATGGGGGAGTTCTCGGGGCGTTGCGCGTCGAGAAGGTAGAGCGGCGTCCGTCCGATGTCGAGCCGCCAGATCTGCGCGACGACATCGCGACCGCGCAGCGGGACGGTCACCGTGATCGGCCCGTTGCCGTTGGTGACAAGAGCGGCAGGAACGCGCTCGGGGTCGACGGGCAGCCAGTACTCGTGCTGATACCCCGACTGGTCCATGCGCTGCTGGAAGTAGCCCTGCCGGTAGAAGAGTCCGACACCCACCATCGGGAGCGCCATGTCGGACGCCTGCTTGAGGATGTCGCCCGCGAGCACGCCGAGACCTCCCGCGTAGATGGGCAGCGAGCGGTGCACCGCGAACTCCGCGCAGAGGAACGCCACCGGACGCACCGGTGTCGCCTGCCCCTCGGCCGACGGGCGGCCAAGCTCGCGATCGACCGCACCGAGCACCGCGCGAATACGCTCGAGCAGGCCGCCGTCACCGGCGGCGCGCTCCAGGGTCGCCGACGTCGTCGCGTGGAGCAGGCGGATGGGATTGTGGTTGCTCGCCTCCCATCGCACCGGGTCGATCATCCGGAAGACGTCGTCGCCCCCCGGCCACCACGACCAGAGGTAGTTGTAGGCGAGTCGCGCGAGTGGTTCGAGCGGCGCGGGCATACGCGCGGCGAGATCGGCGGCCGCGCCGTCGATGTCCTCACTGCCGTCGGCGAGGGTCGCGGTCGCGAGCTCGGTCACGCGGCAGTCCCTGTGCCCGTGACGGCAGCGCGGATCGAAGCGACTCCGGCCGCGGGACCGTCCGGATGCCCGAACACCGCGGTACCCGCGACGAGGACGTTCGCGCCGGCGTCGACACATGCGCGCGCGTTCTCCACGTCGACGCCGCCATCGACCTCGACCTCGGTCTCGAGGCCCTGGCGTTCGATCTCGCGCCGGAGCTGCTCAACCTTGCGCAGGGTGCGCGGGATGAGCCGCTGGCCCCCGAACCCGGGGTCGATGGTCATCACGAGCGCAAGGTCGCATGCTTCGAGCACGTCCTCGAGCATGAGCGCCGGTGTGCTCGGGTTGATCGCGGCGCCCGCCCGGCAGTCGAGCTCGCGGATCGCGGTCAGCGTGCGATGCAGGTGCGGGCACGCCTCGTAGTGGACGGTGATCGCGTCAGCGCCGGCGCTCGCGAACGTGCTGAGATGCCGGTCCGGTTCGACGATCATCAGGTGCACTTCGAGCGGCAGCGACGTCTCGCGGCGGAGGGCCCGGACGGTGTCGGTGCCGAAGGTGAAGTTGGGCACGAACGACCCGTCCATCACGTCGACGTGGATACGCTCGGCCCCGCTCTGCTCGAGGTCGTGCGCCGCGCGGGCAATGTGTCCGAAGTCCGCGGCGAGGAGGCTCGGCGCGATCCGGACCGAATCCCGGCACGGCGGCCATGTGGATCGCGGCATCCGCGGATTCTGCCAGAGAGTGGTCGCGACGCCCTCGCGATTCATGGGTTCGTCATCGGACCCGTCAGCTGCCGTCGGGGTACCCACCTCGGTGGAGCACCATCGGGAAGTACCGCAGGGTCTCGGGCGGAGGGATCGCCGCCCGCCACCCGACAGGGTACGGCTCGATCCCGGCGAACAGGGGTGACCGCCCTCGGGAGGGGTCGGCGGCCACCTGCTGGAGGGCGATGCGCACATCGTCGATCGTCGCTGCGCCGAACGGCTCCGCCCATCGCGCTTCCACCGTCTCGAGCAGCTCCCGGCTCGCGATCTGCAGCACTGTCGACAGGCGGAGGCGCGCCGGCACGGAGTTTTCTCAGCGCGCTATGACGCCGCCGCCGCGTCGAGGAACCAGACCAGCACGCCGTCCGCGGGGCTGACGCGCGACGCCGGCACCTCACCCCGGGCCGCTGCCGCCAGCGCCGCAACCTTCGCCGAGCCAGTGACCATGAATCCGACGGCCGCCGCCGCGTTGATGGCCGGAAAGGTGAGGGTCATGCGGTCGTACGGCACGTAATCCGCGAGCCCGCGCGTCGCCCATCGGTCGGTCACGTCCAGAGCCGGCGTGCCCGGAAAGAGCGACGCTGTATGGCCATTCTCGCCGAGACCGAGGAGCACGACGTCGATCCGCGGCGCCCCGTCCGCTCCGGCGGGGAGCGACGACGCGAGGAGATCCGAGTATTCGACGGCGGCAGCATCCAGGTCCGGCCTGTCCGCAGGCATGCGGTGCACGCGAGACGGATCGATGGGCACGCGGCTGAGCAACGTCGTCGCCGCGAGGTGATAGTTGCTCGATGGATCGTCTGCGGGGCATGCGCGCTCGTCGCCGAAGTACACGTGCCACGCCGGCCAGTCCACTCGGTCGCGCCATGCGGGACCCGCGAGGGCGTCGTACAGGAGGCGCGGTGTGCTTCCACCCGCAAGCGCTACCGAGAACGAGCCGTGGTCGTGGACGGCACGCTGCGCCAGTTCGGCGACCCATCCCGCGACCTCGTCCGCAACGGCCTGCGGATGCTCGCGGACCACGCGCTCACCGAGGAGGCCCACCTTACGGCCGGTGCCAGGCCCGTCCGTCGCGGGCCATGAAGGCGTCCGACTCCTCCGGTCCCCACGTGCCCGACTCATAGTTCGGGCCGTGGACGCGGTCCGGTGGATGTGCACGCCAGCCGTCGAGGATCGCTGTGCAGAAGCGCCACGCCTCCTCGACCTCGTCCTCGCGCGCGAACAGGGTCGGGTCACCGAGCATGCAGTCGAGGAGCAATCGCTCGTACGCGTCCGGTGACTGCTCGCGAAACGCCGCGCCGTACGTGAAGTCCATGTTCACCGACTCGATGCGCAATGCCTGGCCGGGAATCTTCGCGCCGAAGCGCAACGTGATGCCCTCATCCGGTTGGATGCGCAGGACGAGCAGGTTGGGTTCGATCCCGTCGGTTGGCACCTGTCCTGAAGCCACCGGAACGCTGCCGGCAAACGGTGAATGGGGAACGCGCCGGAACTGGATGACGATCTCCGTCGCGCGTTTCGGCATCCGTTTGCCGGTGCGCAGATAGAACGGGGTGCCGGCCCAGCGCCAGTTGTCGATGTCGACCTTGAGCGCGACGAACGTCTCGCGCAGCGAATCCGGCGCGACGTCGCGTTCCTCGCGATAGCCGGGGACCGGTACGCCGCCGACCATGCCGGCCGAGTACTGGCCGCGCACCGAGTGCGACAGCGCGTCGTCAGGGTGGATCGGTCGCACCGCGCGGAGCAACTTCACCTTCTCGTCCCGGACCATCTCCGCCTGGAAGTTGGACGGTGCCTCCATGCCGACGATCGCGACGAGCTGCATGATGTGGTTCTGCACGATGTCGCGAAGCGCGCCCGCGCCCTCGTAGTAGTGGCCGCGCCCTTCGACGCCGATCTCCTCGGCGACCGTGATCTGCACATGGTCGATGTACTGGCGGTTCCAGAGCGGTTCGAAGATGCCGTTCGCGAAGCGGAACACGAGCAGGTTCTGGACGGTCTCCTTGCCCAGGTAATGGTCGATGCGATAGATCTGCTCTTCGATGAACGCCGTATGCAGCCGCTCATTGAGCTCGCGCGCGGTGACGAGGTCGCGGCCGAACGGCTTCTCGATGATCACGCGAACGAAGGTGCCGGGTGCCTGCGTGGTGAGACCTGCCGCTTTGAGGCGGTCGGCCAGCGGCATCACGGCGCCCGGTGGCGTGCTGAAGTAGAAGAGACGGTTACCGCCGGTACCGCGCTCGCGATCGACGGCGTCGAGGACGTCGCGCAGCGGCTCGAGGCCGTGATCCGCATCGTGGTCGTACGTGACGTAGCGAAGGCCCCCTGCGAACGCCAGCCAGGTGTCCTGGCGCAGTGGTACGCGGCCGAACTCCTGGATCCCACTGCGCATCTCCTCACGGAACTCGCCGTCGGTCATCTCGCTGCGGCCGGCGCCGACGACGGTGAACCCGACGGGGAGGTTGCCCTCCGATGCGAGCGCGTACAGCGCCGGCACGAGCTTGCGTTTGGTCAAGTCGCCGCTTGCTCCGAAGATGACGACACAGAACGGGCGCGGTGTGCGCGCCTCACGGCGGCGCTCCTGCAGCGGGCGGTCCGCCGTCAGTGTGATGGCGACGCTCCATGCGCGGACTCGGCCTTCACCGGATGGCCGCCGAACTCGTTGCGGAGCGCGGCGATCACCTTGTTGCCGAACCCGTCCGGCAGTCGCGACTGGTATCGCGCGATGAGCGACAGCGCCAGCACCGGCGTCGGTACCGACAACGTCATGGCTTCTTCGAGCGTCCAGCGGCCCTCGCCGGAGTCGTCGACCCAGCCGCGCAGCTGATCGAGCTGCGGGTCGCGCGAGAAAGCGCGTTCCGCAAGCTCCAGGAGCCACGATCGCACCACGCTGCCCTGGTTCCAGAGGTGCGCGATCGCGTGCAGATCGAGCTCGCCGAAGTCCCGCTTCGCCTGCATCACCGCGAAGCCCTCGGCGTACGCCTCGAGCATTCCGTACTCGATGCCGTTGTGCACCATCTTCACGTAGTGTCCCGACCCGGCCGGCCCGACGTGGAGAAAGCCGCCGGGTGGAGCGAGCGTCGTGAAGATCGGTCTCCAGTGGTCGACCGTCTCCTTCTCTCCGCCCGCCATGAGGCAGTAGCCGACCTCGAGTCCCCAGACGCCACCGCTCGTCCCGGCGTCGATGAAGCCGATGCCGCGCTCGGCACTGCTCGCAGCGCGTGCCATCGAGTCGTGGTAATTGCTGTTGCCGCCGTCGATGATGGTGTCGCCGGTCTCGAGCAGCGACTGCAGTGCCGCGACGGTGTCGTCGGTGATCTTCCCCGACGGCACCATGATCCATACGCCGCGTGGTTTCTCGAGCTTCGCGATCAGCTCGTCGATGCTCGCGGTCGTCGTCGCGCCGAACGCTTCGACGCTCGCGCGAGCCTCGGGATTCGGGTCGTACGCGACCACGGCGTGATCGCCGTCACGCCGGAGGCGGTGGACCATGTTGGCGCCCATCCTGCCGAGCCCGACGAAGCCGATCTGCATGCTCGTGTTCTCGCGTGCGGCGGCGCTCAGCGCGCCGCCGTGGTTGCGCCGACGGCGTCGGTGAGGCTCGCGAGCCCCGCATGAAGGTCGCCGGCGATGTGAACGCGGATCACGCGCCTGCCGTGAGCCCGCAAGGACTGCAGATCGCCCGCGGCCTGGGCGCGCTTGAGGATCGAGAACGTGAAGGGCTTGCCGGGAATCGGCACGTCCGTGCCGTCGTCGGCGGTGATCTGAATGTAGACACCGGTGTTCGGGCCGCCCTTGTGGAGCTGTCCGGTGCTGTGCAGGAAGCGCGGCCCGAAGCCGAGCGTGGTGGCGAGGCGGCGCGTGTCGCGGATCGCGACGCGGAGCGCCTGCAATGCGTCGTGGTTGGCATCGTCGGGAGTCACATACGCCATGAGCGCGACGTAGTCACCGGGCTTGGCGGTGTCGAGATGTTGCGCGAGCGCACCCGACGCGCTACTGCCACCGACGTCACCGTAGACCCGCAATGCGCCGTCGGTCACCGCCGCCGCCTCTTCGGGGAGGGCACCCGTCTGCTCGTACTGCTCGAGCACGGCATTCGTGTTGTCCTTTGATTCCTTGACGTTCGGCTCGTCGAACGCGTCGATCCCGAGGCGCGCACCCGCGACGGCCGTCGCAAACTCCCAGCGGAAGAACTCCGCCGCCAGGTCGTACTTGTCTGCGAGGTCGAACACGACCACGGGGTGGTCCGCCTTGCGGAGCGCGTCGATGGAAGCGTCGAAGGTAGCGTCAGTCCCGATGCGCAGCGCGACGAAAAGACGGTCGTCCGAGTACACGGCGGGAACGCCGAGTGGTTCATCGCCGATCGGGATGATCCCCTTGCCCTCCTTGCCGGTGCTCTCGGCGATCAGCTGCTCGGACCAGAGTGAGAATGCCTCGACGCTGCGCGGCGCGAGGATGGTGACCTTGTCGCGGCCGGCATCGTGGAGGGCGCCCATGACCTCACCGAGTGCGAGTCCGCAGTTGATGTCGCCGGGGACGCTCGCCGCGCAGGTGCGGCGCATATCGGCCGCGCGGTGAAGGAGCAGGTCGACGTCGATGCCCATCACCGCGGCGGGGACCAGTCCGAACATGCTCAGCGCGGAGTAGCGGCCTCCGATGTCGGGCGGGTTCTTGTAGAGATGCAGGAAACCGCGCTCGCGCGCGATGCCGGCGAGCGGCGATCCGGGGTCGGTCACCGCGATGAACTGCGCGCCGGGCTTGTCGGTGACGTTCGACGTCGCCTCCCAGAAGTGCGCAAGATGCGACAGCGTTTCCAACGTCGTGCCCGACTTGCTCGCGACGATGTATCCAGTGGTCTTCGGGTCTGTGGCGCGACTCACTCGCGTGATCGCGAGCGGATCGGTGGTATCGAGGACGTGCAGCGTTGGCTGGCCCTCGGCGCTGCCGAACGAGCTGCGCAACACCTCGGGGCAGAGGCTCGAACCACCCATGCCGAGGAGCACACAATCGCGCCAGCCGGCCTCGCGAACCTCGGTGGTCAATGCGGTGAGGGAGGTCAGCTGCTCGCGCATCGCGCCGACGACGTCGAGCCAGCCGAGCCGGTTGCGGATCACCACGGCGTGGTCGGCGTCGCCCGGCTTCCAGAGGTTCGGGTCGCGGTGCCAGATGCGGTCGGCCACCTGCGTCGCGTCGGCACTGTCGAGGGTGACGGTGGTTGCGCCCGTGTCGATGTGCTGCCGTTTGGCATACCCCGAGCCCATCGAGTCGACCTTCTCGGCGATGCCTCGCAGGAGTGCGTTGTAGGAGTCGGCGAACGTCTTCACGCCATCGTCGAGCAGTTGCTGCGTGACCGCATCCATGTCGATGCCGGCCTGCGCCAGCTGATCCATGGTCTTGTGCGCGCCCGCGTAATCGGCTTTCACGGTGTCGCTGTTCACGACGCCGTGGTCGAGGAACGCTGTGATGGTGGCCGGCGGCATCGTGTCCACCGTGTCGGGACCGATCAGCGCCTCGGCGTAGACGACGTCGCGATAGTTCGGATTCTTGGCACTCGTGCTTGCCCAGAGCGGCCGTTGCACGTGTGCTCCCGCGCCGCGCAGGGGCGCAAAGCGTGCATCGCCGAATCGCTGTTCGAACAGCTCGTACGCAAGGACCGCGTTGGCGATTGCCGCCTTACCGAGCAGCCCTTCGACCAGTGCGTTGCCCGGGTCGGCGGCGAGCTTCGCCTCGAGCATCTTGTCGACCAGCGTGTCGACGCGGCTCACGAAGAACGAGGCGACCGAGTGGACGTCGAGCGACTCGTTCGCCTTGTGACGAGTCTCGAGCGCGCTGATGTACTGCTCGATCACGCGGTCGTGCATCGCGATCGCGAAGATCAGTGTGATGTTGATGTTGCGTCCGTCGGCGAGCGACCGGCCGATTGCAGGCATGCCTTCGAGCGTCGCCGGAATCTTGACCATGAGATTGGGGCGGTCGACCCGCTCCCAGAAGGTTCGCGCCATCGCGACTGTCCCGTCGGTGTCGTGCGACAGCGACGGCGGCACCTCGATGCTCACGAATCCGTCGGCTCCAGCTGTCCGATCGTGGACGGGACGGAGGATGTCGGCGGCGTGCTGGATGTCGGTGATCGCGAGCTCCGTGAAGATGTCCTGCGGGTCGTCGATGCCGTCCGCGAGCAGCTCGCGGATCTGGTCGTCGTACATCGACCCTTCGGCGATGGCCTTCTGGAAGATCGTCGGGTTGCTCGTCATCCCGGTGACGTTGTCCTCGGCGATCATGCGTTGCAGCTCGCCCGACGTCAGCAGGTCGCGGCTGATGAAGTCGAGCCAGACCGACTGTCCGTGCTCGCCCAGCTGTTGCAGCGGCGTCGTCATCGGCCGGCCTCCGCGGACGCGCCGACCAGCTGGGTCACGGCCGTGACAATGGCGTCGGCGTCGATGCCTGCGGTGGCCATCAATTCCTCCGGCGTGCCCGAACCGGGCAGGCTGCGCACCGCCAGGTGGGTGACGCGCGGTGGCACCGGCTCGAGCGCGAGTGCCTCCATCACCGCGGCGCCGAGGCCGCCCTGCGGGTAGTGGTCCTCGACGACCACGAGGCGGCCGCCGGTGTCGGCGCTCGCCTCGCGGAGCGTTGCTGTGTCGATGGGCTTGACCGAGTACAGGTCGATGACGCGGCACGTGATACCGCTGCCGGCCAGGCGGTCCGCGGCGTCGAGACACGCATGCAACGTGACGCCGGCGCCGATGAGTGTCACGGCATCCGCGTCGCTGCGGCGGAGCACCTTCGACCCACCGACGGGGAACTCGTCGCTGTTGTCGTACAGCACCGGGTACGCGCCGCGAGTGGTGCGGACGTAGCTGACGCCCTTGAGATCCGCCATCTCCGCAACGAGTTTCGCTGCGGAGACGGCATCGCTCGGGTACAGCACCGTCGACGTGTGCACCGCTCGCAGCGCGGCGATGTCCTCGAGCGCCATCTGTGACGGTCCGTCGGCGCCGATCTCGCACCCGGCGTGCGAACCGGAGAGCCTCACGTTGACCTCTGACACACCGGCCATACGGATGAAGTCGTACGCGCGTGAGAAGAACGCGGCGAATGTGGAGGCGAACGGGATGTAGCCGCGCACCGAGAGCCCGACCGCGCTCGCCACCATCTGCTGCTCTGCGATGAACATCTCGAAGAAACGATCGGGATACGCGGCCTTGAACTCGTCGGCATGCGTGGAGTTGCTGACCTCACCGTCGAGCGCCACCACGTCATGACGAGCACCGAGCGCCTTGAGCGCGTCGCCATATGCCTTACGCGTGGCCACCTTGTCACCGATCTTGTATTCCGGCAACGTCACGGGCTTGTCCGTCTCGCTCGCGGATGCCGACGGCGCGCCATCGGGCGGCTGCACGTGGATACGAAGGTCTCGGATGCCACCCAGCTCCGCAATCGCACGCTCCGCCAGATCGGGAGGCAGCGCCTTGCCGTGCCATCCGTCCTTGTTCTCGATCTCCTTGCAGCCCTTGCCCTTGATCGTGCGGGCGATCACCACCGTCGGCCGGTCGCCGTCCGCGCGGGCCGAGGTGAACGCGTCGTCGATCTCGTGAACGTCGTGGCCGTCGATGACGATCGGCCGGCAGCCGAACGCCTCAACGCGGTGCCTGTAGACGTCGAGATCCCACTCGTACTCGGTGGGGCCACGCTGCCCGAGGCGGTTGACGTCGAAGATGACGGTCAGGTTCGAGAGGCCGTAGTGACCTGCCTTGTCGAGCGCCTCCCAGACCGAGCCCTCGGCGAGCTCGCTGTCGCCGCAGAGCACCCATACGTGGAAGGGGAGCTTGTCGAGGTACTTGCCCGCGAGCGCCACGCCGACCGCGATGGCGATGCCCTGGCCGAGCGACCCCGTCGCGACGTCGACCCACGGGATCAGCGGCGTCGGGTGGCCCTGGAGGCGCGAGCCGTGGGTGCGGTAGGTCATCAACTCCCCGTCGGTGATCGCGCCGGCGGCCTTGTAGAGCGCGTAGAGGAGGGGCGAGGCGTGGCCCTTGGAGAAGATGAGGTGGTCGTTGTCCGCCAGCTTCGGCTGGTCGAAGTCGTAGCGCAGATGGCGAGCCGCGAGGACGGTGATCAGGTCGGCGGCCGACATGCTCGAGGTGGGATGCCCGGAGCCCGCTTTGGTGGAGCACCGGATGCCGTCGACGCGAATCTGCTGGGCGACTTCGCCCACGAAGTCGAGGGCGGGAAGAACCCCCGTCTCGACGCTGCCGGTCACCGCCATGAACTGCACCTCCAACGAGCCTTCTGAACTTGAATCATGCCGCGATGGGCCGCTCGGGCGTCGTACGGTATTGGCTTCGGCCTCATGGGTTACAGTCACGGATCGAGGCGCGCGCCTATAGCTCAGCCCGGATAGAGCGTCTGACTACGGATCAGAAGGCCGGGGGTTCAAATCCTCCTGGGCGCACCACCCCCTCTCTTACGTATTCAAAATGCGCGATGTTGAGGGGCTTTTCTTCGTCCCGCTTCTCACTCCCACCGGGGTGGATGAAAAGCTGAGGTGTGAGTGAGAATCGGCACCGGGGGATCGAACTGGGATCGATGGAGCTGTGCGTGGCGATTGTGTTTCGGCTTATGGACTCTGCGCGAGCCCAACGCGCGGGTTGAGCGACTCCACTGATTCATCAATGTGGACCGCGCGACTTCCGGCTGAGCCCGATTGAGCACTGATGAAGATCCCGAATCCATTGACTGGCGCAGATCCCCAGGTCACCCGGTTGTAGAGATCACCAGCAGGCAAGGCGAGATCTGACGGGAGAAACGGCTTGAAGACCAATTCCGATCGCAGTGTCTGGAGGTCCTTCAGCGCGGCTTCCTGAAGCAGACGCTCAGGTTCAGTTGCTTGGACGATGCCGTGATCGGCGGTCGCTGAGCGAGGCGAAACCGTCACCGACGCGATTGCAACCTGTCCTCCGGTCGCAAGAGTCAGAGCCGCGATCGCCAACAGCCCGCATCGGACTGCCATCGCCTGTGTCCCTTCCATCAGTCCTCCAAGGCTCCGAAGGTAGGGCACATATGGCAAGCGGGGCAAGGGGATTCGCCGATGTGCCGCCGGGAGACTGCGCCTTGAATGACTAGAACTTCTCAGGACAGT
>DATLRX010000052.1:0-14922 GCA_035534435.1 Candidatus Acidiferrales bacterium | reverse complement strand
CCCTCGCAATCGGGCCCCACGTTCCCGTTCATCGCAGGCTTGATGAACCAGCTCGGTGGCGAGTCGAACGGTGTGGCTGCTGGCGAGCGGTGCCTGACCGCGCTCAAAGCCAACGGACTGCACGTGTTCCCCACCAACGGCGATACATTGCACGCCCTCGAGACTGGCCAGATCGACTACGGAATGATCCAGAGCTCGGCCGCCACCGGTGAACTGCTCAAGGCTGCGGCGCAGCCCAGCGCGGCATACGTGCCCAAGATCGTGAATCTGCCGGTGTCAACACTGTTGCCGGGCGTCATCGGAATCGACAAGAATCGGCCCACCGCCAACCAGGCTGAAGCCGAGGCGTTCGTCAACTACGTCACCTCAGCGGCCGGACAGGCCGTCATGCAGACGGGTGATCCCACCGGCGACTCGCTCTTCTGGCCGATCGTCCCTGGGGTTACCGCGCTGCCGGGCCTTCCGAGCTTTCCCACGAGCTACCAGAAGCTCAACCCCTATTTCTGGGGGCCCAAGGAAAGCGAGGTCAACAACTGGTTCGACACGAACATCAAGTCGTAGCGTGCGGCGAGCGGATGGCTGATGGTCGTTGAAACTGCCGCGGCCGCTCCCAACACCGCCCGGTTCCACGGTCGCGCAGATCGGATGTGGATGACGCTGTCCGGATTCCGGGCAGCGCCAATCGCTCTCTTCTGGGTCGTCATCGTCGCGCTGCTGGCGCTGCCGGTGCTGCTGTTCCTCATCGTCGCCTTCTCGCCGCGGCTCTTCGATCAGGGACCCGAATGGTTCACGCTCTCGGCGTTCCAGCAGGCCTTCTCCGGTTCGCTGGCGGTCGGCATCGTCAATTCACTCTTCGTCGGGGTCGCCAGTGCCGTGGTGGCAGCCGTCGTAGGATTTGCGGTCGCATGGCTCGTGGTCCGCACCGACGTCCCATTCCGTCGCCTGTGGAGCGGAGCGATGTTCGCGCTGCTGCTTGCGCCGTCGTACCTGGTGGCACTGGGTTGGGAACGGCTTCTGGAGCCGCAGGGGGTGCTCGACACGTCGGGCATCCATCCGGACGCTGTGCGCACCCTGTTCTACGGTCCGTTCGGTGTGGTCTTCGTGCTCGCCATAAAGGGCCTGCCCTTTGCCTACCTCGCGATCTCGTCTGCGCTGCGCGGACTCGGCGAGGAGTTCGAGGATGCGGTCCGCGTGCACGGCGGCGGCCGCATCGCCGCCACCCGCGTGGTCATCGCGCTGCTTGCGCCCGCCATCTGGTCGGCGCTCGCGATCGTCTTCGCCGAATCGGTGAGTGACTTCGGCGTGGCCGCGACACTCGCCAACGACGCTCATTTCCCCGTGGCGACGTACACGCTGTTCAATTCAGTGGAAGCGTTTCCCATTCAGTTCCCGGTCGCCGCAGCGGTGGGTTGGGTGCTGATGGGCCTCGCCGGGATCGCGTTGCTCGCCCAAGGCTGGGCACTGCGCAGCCGCAGCTATCGTGTGCTGAGCGGCCGCAGCCGCCCTGCGCGCCGCATTCATCTGTCTCCCGGAGCTCGACGCGGCGCGTTCGGCGGGCTGACACTCTTACTGATGCTCGGCCTGGGCGTTCCCGTGTTCGCCGCCGTCGCAGCCTCGCTCATCGACAACCTTGGAACGCTGCTCGGCAGCCACGGACTCACGCTTTCCAACTATGCAGACGTTCTCACCAACGGTGACGTCAGGTATGCGCTCCTCCCACCGCTGCTGTACTCCGCCCAAGCCGCGGCGATCACTGCCACGATTGCGGTGGTCCTCGGCGCGGTGGTGGCTCGTCTCCTGACGCGTAGTGGGCCTCACGTGAGCGCTCGTCTCCTCGACCTGCTCCTGCTCACGGCGGTGGCACTTCCCGGCATCGTGTTCGCCGCCGGCTACATCTTCACGTACAACCAGCCGGTCCTGAGCCACATTGGACTTCGCCTGTACGGAACCACCGCGCTGCTGATCCTCGGGTACGTCGCGACAGCACTTCCTGCGACGTCCAGGGTGCTGGTGGGAACGGTAAGTCAGGTGCAGGACTCGCTATTCGAAGCGGGGCGGGTGCATGGCAGTTCCGCCATGGGGGCGTGGCTGCGTACCGTGCTTCCGGTCCTGGCCCGGCCGCTGATCACGGCGTGGCTCCTGTGTTTCGGCGCGACGCTGTTCGAGCTGCCGGTATCGGAGTTGCTCCTCGCGCCTGGTCATGAACCGCTCTCGGTGGCCATCACGCATGTGCTCCAGGGGTACTGGTTCTCGCAGGGAACCGCCATGGAGGTCATCTCCGTGCTGGTGGCGCTCGCTGTGGTCAGTCTCGCATGGGGACTGTTCCGTCTCTTGGCACCTCACGGTTGGCAGCGAGTCGGACGGGTCAACGCGTGACCGCCACAATCCAGGCATCAGACAGAACGCTCAACGGACACGCAGTGTCGGTGGCCGGTGCCATCAAGCGGTACGGAATGTGCGCGGCGCTCGATAACGTGAACCTGGAGATCAGGGCAGGCCGCTTCCTCGTGCTTCTCGGCCCGTCGGGCTCGGGGAAAACGACGCTGGCACGTTGCATCGCGGGCGTCGAACGGCTCCATGGAGGGAGCATTTGCATTGCAGGCGCGGTCGTCGACGACGGCCGACGCCAACTGCCCCCAGAGCGACGCGATCTCGCGATGCTGTTCCAGGACTACGCGCTCTGGCCGCACCTCACGGCCGTGGGTAACGTGGAATACGCGCTGCGGCGGCGCCATCTGGCGCGCGTCGAGGGACATCGCCGAGCGCTCCAAGCGCTGGAGCAGGTGGGTTTGGAGTCGCTCGCGGACCGCTATCCGCATCAGTTGTCGGGCGGCGAGCAGCAGCGGGTCGCGCTGGCTCGCGCCGTCGTTGCGCGGCCCGGCCTGCTCTTGTTCGACGAGCCGCTGTCGAATCTGGACGCCGACCTTCGAGAGCGGCTTCGAGTGCAGATCGCGACGTTGGTCCGCGACAGTGGCGCCACGGTGGTGTATATCACGCATGATCAGGCAGAGGCATTCGCGCTCGCGGACGATATCGCGGTGCTGCATCGAGGCAAGGTGGTGCAGTTCGCGACGCCTGAAGACGTGTATGCGCGACCCGCGACGTTGTTCGTCGCTCGGTTCACCGGAGCCGCCGGGGAGCTCCCCGGGTCAGTGGTCGCCATAGACGGCGCGCATGTGATCGTCCAGGTCCAAGGACTGCGGCTGCGGGCGCGCAACTCGGGCGATCTCGCCGTCGGTTCGAGCGCGCGCGTGTTGGTGCGGCCCGCGGGGACCCGCATCGTCGCCGCCGACCGCCTCGACGAATCCACCCTCCGCGGGACGATCGTCGACGTTGCATATCGCGGTCGCGGATACGATCACGTGTTTCGCTGTGATGCCGGCATCCTCACCGGTATCTTCGCGCCGTCGAGATGGCCCCGTGGTTCCAACGTCGGTGTCGGCATCGATCCGGACAGCTGCGTCGCCTACGCAACCGTGCCGGATACGGCGATCGACGGCGTCGAGAGACGGACGCCGCTTGGCATCACCACGGCTGAAACCGGCGTGGTCGATGTCGTGGGAACGGGACTGCTGGCTCATGAGACAGGATGACGAGTACCGGCACCGCCCCAGACGTGTTCGGAGCGGCGTTCCTCGCCCGCGCGGTGGAGGCCGTTGCGGCGACGACGATTGCTCTGGGCGCCGGCACCGCGCGGGACTTATTGGTGCACGACAAGGTTCTCGTCATCGCGGCCGTACTGGTGCTCTTCGCCATTCGGGTCAAGCGGCGACTACGTCGACGCGACCCCGACGTAGATGTGGCTGACTCGTATAGTCTCGATGCCGATATGGTTCCCGTATGACGGTCTGGGCGCTGTTCGCCTCGGTTTTCCTCGCGTGTGTGGTCGAGGCGGTTGAGGCCACAACGATCGTGCTCGCGGCAGGTACCGCCCGGGACTGGCGCTCCGCGATCATCGGACTTGCATCCGCAGTCGCCGTGCTCGCGGTTGCGGTCGTCGCCCTGGGTCCGGCCATCGGGGCCCTGCCGATCCAGTCACTCCGCCTCTTCGTCGGCGGGTTCCTCCTGGTATTCGGTTTGCAGTGGCTGCGCAAGGCCGTGCTTCGCGCCGGTGGCTACAAGGCGCTGCACAACGAGGACGAGATCTTCCGCACGCAGCTCGCGGAAGCGCGTGCTGCTGCAACGCACAGGGTTGGACTGGTTGCCGACTGGTATGCGTTCACCCTCTCTTTCAAAGGGGTGCTGCTCGAGGGCCTCGAGGTGGTGTTCATCGTGCTCACCTTCGGGGGCAACGCAGGCAAGATCCCCATCGCGGGGATTGCGGCCGGAGCAGCCATCGTTCTGGTGGCGTCGGCGGGAGCACTGCTCCGCGCCCCGCTTGCGCGGGTACCGGAAAACGCGTTGAAGTTCGCGGTGGGCACCCTGCTGACATCGTTTGGAGTCTTCTGGGGCGCCGAGGGCGCGGGCGCGCAGTGGCCCGGGTCTGATGCAGCGTTGCTCGTCATCATCCCGCTCACCGCATTGCTTGCGATCGGGCTGGTCACGGCCCTCCGTCTGGAGCGTCGCCGGTCCTACACGCTGGCTGCGCTGAGCACTGCCGAGCGAACAGAGGCGCTGCGGTGATGGCGGCCAAGCTGAAGGCGTTCGCCGCGTTCTGGTATGACTTTCTCATCGGGGATGACTGGCAGGTGGCAGTTGGGGTGGTGCTTGCGCTGGCTGTCACCGCTGCGGTGAGCCGGACGAACGTGTCGTGCTGGTGGATCGTCCCGGCTGCAGTTGTGCTGCTGCTCCCCAGCACAGTGTGGCGCGCAACGCGGTCCCGGGATACTCGTGACACGAGCGCGCCGTCGTGATCGCAGGATGTGACATTCGCCTCTAGCGCTGCGGCAGCCGCCCAGGACTGCGATCGAGTTCACAACGGACCAGCGTCGGCTGCGATGCGCATTGCGGTGTCGTGAGCCGGCGCCTCTTGCCTGATGAGACGCCGATTTCCGACACGATCGGCCTACAGCAACCGCATGCAGTGGCGCGTCCGTCAGCTTTCCGCGGCGCTGCCGGATCCTTCAGCGATCGGATCGAAGCGGATGAGACGGTGCGGTCGGCGCACTGGCTTCGGCCGCCAGATGCCCGGCGAACCTTTACTCACCATAACCGTCAGCCGCCTAGTGTGGAGCGAACGATGGCGACCATCGACCCGACCGCAGACTGGAAATACGAACCCCGCGTCACCCGCGGTCGCGGGGTTCGTTCCTCGAACCTCCGGTCCGTCCAACCGGGGAC
The DNA here is from genome assembly GCA_035534435.1 of Candidatus Acidiferrales bacterium. GTDB lineage: Bacteria > Chloroflexota > Dormibacteria > Aeolococcales > Aeolococcaceae > Palsa-851. Next base: position 9,642 of record DATLRX010000052.1, on the reverse strand, counting down.
ACGGTCACTACGCGCTCGAGACAGCGTCCAGAGAGCGGAACGATTTTGCGGGATCCCCCGGTGTCGACTGATCAGGTTCGTAGGTTCGAAGCGGCAGCTCGAACCACACAGTGACGCCGTCGCTCTCGCTCTCGGCACCCACGATGCCGCCGTGCGCAGCCACCAACTCCTTGACGATTGCCAGGCCGATGCCCGCGCCTCCGCTGCCGCGGGCGCGGCTCGGGTCCGCGCGATAGAAGCGCTCGAAAATGTGGGGCAATGACTCTGCTGCGATCGTGTCACCCACGTCGTGGACCGCGACGCGAACGAACGATTCATGCCGGGTCATGTCGACGGTGATGACGGAGCCCGCAGCGGCACAACGGATGGCATTGTCAATGATGTTGGCGACAATCTGGCCGAGGCGCCCAGCGTCGCCAGCGACGGTGAGTTCTCCTTCCGGCGCAACGACCTGGCAGGTAAGTCGGTGCGTCTGGAGGCTGGCGTCGAATCCGAGGACAACGTCGCGCACCATCGTGTCGAGTTGCACCGGCTCGCGCGCCATACGATCGCGTGCCAGCTGCGCGTCAGCGAGACCGCGCAAATCCTCGACCAACGCGATCAGTCGCCCCAGTTCGTTGTGCGCCTGCTGGAGGCGGGCAGGCGTCGCCGGGATCACGCCGTCGCGCATCCCCTCGATCAGTCCAAGAAGATTGTGCAGCGGCGTGCGCAATTCGTGCGCTGCATCGTTGGTCACCTGGCGACGCAGCGCCTCGAGACGCTCCAACGACTGCGCGAGCTCGTTGACGGAGTCTGCCACGCCACCTATCTCATCGCGACGATTGGTGGCCACCGGGAGCGGGGTGTCGCCACGCGCCATGCGCCGCGTGGCCTCGCGCACCGCTGCCAGCGGACGAAGTGCAAAGGTCACTGCTGCGAAGCTGAGTGCGACCGCGACGATCGCAGCCACTGCAATCGTCGGATAGATCTGCGCCTCGACGGCTGCATCGTAGGCCCGCTGACCCGCGGCCGGGTCGACCGGCTGGCCGGCGGCATGCATGATGACCATGAACTGCTGCTGCGCAATGTTGTGCATCAGCACGATGGTCAGGACCACTGTCACCGCGATGACCACGACATTGAGGACCACGAGCTGCCAGCGCAACCCCAGCGCACTCCATCGGTGAAGCATGAACCCCAACGCGCGGCCCGGCATGGTGGTCACCGTTCTCGGGCTTTCTCGGCGGTGAGCTTGTACCCGACGCCGCGTATGGTTTCAATGGACGCATTCGCGTGCGCTGCGTGGAGCTTCTCGCGAAGCCGGAACACGTGGACGTCGACGGTACGCTCGAGCATCGGCGAGCGGTCGCCGGAATGCACTTGATCGATCAGCTGAGAGCGGGTGAGCACCCAGCCGGGTCGCTCCAGCATCGCGGCGAGCAATCCAAACTCCACATGGGTCAACACCACGAGCCGTCCCTGGATGACAACGTCGTGTCGTGTTGGTGAGAGCTCGACGTTGCCAAGTTGGATGACTGCCGGTGGTCGCGGGCCGATCTCCGAGCGTCGCAGGAGTGCGTCGACGCGCGCCAGAAGTTCGCGGGGACTGAACGGCTTCACCAGGTAGTCGTCCGCCCCGACGCGGAGCCCATCGACCCGATCAGGCTCGTCCGCCCGCGCACTGAGAAACAGGATCGGCACGATGGACCCCGAGCGACGGATGTCTGCGCAGATCTCGAAGCCGTCCTTTCCCGGCAGCATGACGTCCAGGATCAGGCAGCGGGGCTGGGTCTGGCGGATAAAGCCCAGCGCCTCGGATCCCGAACGGCAGATGACCACGCGATAGCCGGCACTTTCGAGGTAGGCGCGAACGACATCGCAGGTGGTCTGATCGTCCTCCACCACCAGGACCGGAGCTGCCAGTGAGGCTGGTCGCGCCTGGGTCATTGCGTCCTCCGTCGAGGCCGCGCCGCCGCCGCGGGCCGAAGTGTTGATGGTCACCGCTCCCCATTCTGCGAAAGTCGCCGAGGAGCCGGGCGGCGCGATGCCGCCCGCCTCCGAGTCACGACCGTTCCAAGACCGTCCAGGGTCGTCGACGCTGAGGGTCAGCCGATCGCGAGACCCGTGGCCGCAGCGGGAAGTCCACTGGCTGCTGACTCGTTGACTGCACCCAGGTCGCCGAAGGAAGAAACCGGTGCCGAAGCAATCTCGGTGGTTGTCAGGACGAAAAACCAGCCACCCCCGAGAACCTCGTCGATCGGATGCACACCCACGGCGGCAGCGATGTCCGACCGCAGAGTGAGACGGCCACCCGACCCGATGTTGTACGAGGAGACCGTGCCGGAGCCGGCATTCGCCAGGTAGGCGCGCGTGCCGGCACCGTTGACGACCAGCCAGCACGCAGCCGCCTGGGATTCACCAACCTCGCTGATGGGGTGCAACTGGCCCACTGCGCCAACCCGATAGGAGGTCGCCGCGCTGGCGCCTCCCGCGCCGCCGCCCGCATCGGAGACGATTGCCTCGCCACCGGCACTGAACCCGAAGCCGTACGGAGCGGTTCCCGTCGAGATGGTGTGCCGCAGCCCGGTCAGCCGGCCATCGGAGCGCACGATGAAGGTGTCAATGCTGCTGCTCACCTTCTCGGTGACGATGACGTGCGTTCCCGCAGGAGTGAAGCCAATCTGGACGGGCGTGGCCGCCTCCGATGACAGCGCGACCGGCGCGTGCGAGGACGGAACCAGCGAATGGCCGGTCAGGACCAGCGAGCCAACCGTGTTGCTGCCCTGGTTGAGCACGACGATCCAGCGCCCGTGCGCGGCGACACTCACCGGGTCGGAGCCACCAGATGGCGCCGCGTCAACGAGCCAGAGCGTCCCGTTGGAGAGGATCCGGAAGTACGAGACCGTGTTGGACGCGGCGTTGACGACGAGCAGCGCTTGCCCGTTGTCGGCGAGTGTCACCGCCCCTTGTGACCCGAGACCCGCGCCGGTGCCGTCGCCGCCGGTCGGAAAGCTGCCAATAGAGGCCAGGGTGCCGCCGCCGGTCACCCAGAAGGCGAGCACCGAGTTGCCGCCGTCGACGGAGGTCTGGTTGCTCTCCGTGTAGACGTACGAGCTTCCCCGGCCTACCTGGGCGGCGCCGCTGGCGCCGACCCCGGTGGCCGCGGTCACCGAGAGGGCTCCCGCCAGCAACGAGCTCGCAAGCCCGATGCCCAGTTTCTTGATCGAGTGGTCTGCCATGGATACGCGCCTCCTGGTGCCTGGCTCAGAGGGAGCCGTCTGTGGACACTGGCACCAGGGTTCGACACGAACATTTCGCTGGCGTTTCGACCGACCGTCCTCAGCGGACCGGCGATCCAGCAGCGCGACGGTGATTCAGGGGGAGCGGGTGGCACATCGCCACCCGCTCTTGGGAGGGAGGCAGTTCGCTCAATAAAAACCAACGCGTCAGTTTTATGCATGGTAACATATCGGATATGCCCCGAATCTCCGAAGGCGCGCGCCTTGAACGCCGCCAGCAGCTCATCGAGGCGGCCTGGCGCTGTGCCGGCAGTATGGGGTACAGCGAACTGACGGTCGATGACATCTGCGCCGAGGCTGAGGTGAGCAAAGGGGCCTTCTACGGATATTTCTCCTCCAAGCAGGAGTTGCTGATCACGCTTCTCGAGGAGGATGCGGCTGATCTCGACAAGCGCCTTGAGAGCCTCGCTCAGCGCAACATCTCCAATGTCGACCGGCTGCGAAGTTTTGCCCGTGAGATGTGTGAGCGCGGCACCGACCAAGCCCGAGTCCAGGTGCGTTCGGACCTGTGGGCTCTCATCCTCACGGAGCCAGCGATCCGTGAGCGGATGGTGTCAGCGGTCGGGCGCCGCAGAGCGATGTTGAGAGGCTGGATCGAGGGAGCCGTTGCCTTCGGCGAGATTGCCGATATTCCTGCCAACGCCTTCGCCTCGGTCCTGCTCGCGCTCGGCGACGGACTCACCCTGCACGGTTCTCTCGACCCCTCCGGATTCCGCTGGAACAACATCGCTCGTGTCCTGGCAGCCATCTTCGCGGGACTCAGCGGCGACGAGGAGTGACGTCAACCGCTCGCCGGGTCCACATTCCGTCAGACCTGCACCGACGAGCCCTCGACTGGTTACGAGGCACGCAGGGCGGGATCATCGCGATCGCGCTCGTGGTCGGCGCCGGCGGCGGGCTCGGGGCGATCCTCTTTCGTGACCTCATCCGCTGGTTCACGATCCTCTTCGCCGGGCACAACGACTACAGCGCTGCCGGACATGCGATCAATCCCACTGTGCCATGGCTCGGAATCTACTTCGTCATCCTCGCGCCCGTTGTCGGGGGCCTCATCTACGGCCCCCTGATCCAGCTCTTTGCTCCTGAAGCTCGAGGCCATGGCGTCCCAGAGGTCATGCTCGCCGTGGCTGATCGGGGCGGGAGGATCCGTCCTCAGGTGGCCGTCGTCAAGTCGCTCGCCTCAGCGATCTGCATCGGAGCGGGCGGTTCGGTGGGGCGCGAAGGCCCGATCGTGCAGATTGGCTCGGCGCTGGGCTCCTCGATCGGGCAGGTGCTGCACGTCTCCGAGAACCGACTGCGTTTGCTCGTCGCCTGCGGTACGGCCGCAGGCATCTCGGCGACGTTCAACGCGCCCATAGCCGGAGTCTTCTTCGCCCTCGAGCTCATCCTCCAGGACTTCGCCGTGGATTCCTTCGGTGCAGTCGTGCTCGCCTCGGTGACCGCCGACGTCATCGGACGCGCGGCGTTCGGCAACCAGGCGTTCCTCACGCTGCCCGCGTTCCACATCATGTCCACCTGGGAGTTCGGCCTCTACGCGATCCTCGGGGTGGTGAGTGGCCTTGCCGGGCTTGCCTTCATCCGCATCCTGTACGGGACCGAGGATCTCCTGGATCGCATGTGGCATGGCCCCGAATGGCTGCGTCCGGTGGCTGGTGGCGTGCTCCTCGGACTCCTGCTGCTCGCGCTCCCCGAGCTCTATGGCGTCGGCTATCCGGTACTCCAAAACGCGGTGGCCGGACAGATCGTTCTCGGGCTGCTGCTGGTGTTGCTCGTTGGCAAGATGCTCGCCACAAGCGTGACGATCGGCATCGGTGGCTCCGGCGGTGTCTTTGCTCCATCGCTGTTCATGGGCGCGATGCTGGGTACCGCCTTTGGCCTGGTCGCGAACGTGCTGTTCCACGGTTCGATTGCGCCCGCCGGGGCGTACGGACTCGTTGGTATGGGGGCGGTGTTCGCAGGGGCAGCACGAGCGCCGATCACAGCCGTGATCATCATCTTTGAACTCACCGGCGACTACACCATCATCCTGCCTTTGATGGTCGCGATTGTCGCGGCCACCGGGCTCAGCAATCTGCTCTCCAAAGACACCATCTACTCACTCAAGCTGCGTCGGCGCGGGATCGACATTCTCCGATCACGCAGCGCCAACCTCATGCAGGAGATCCGAGTCCGCGATGCCATGCAGCCGGTGCCAGAGCCACTCCTGGTCACGACGCCAACGGACGCGATGGTCGGCCGGTTTGCGCGGCGCGACGTAGTCGCGCTCCCGGTGGTGGATGTTGATGGCGGGTATCGCGGCGTGGTCACCGCCGGAGAGCTCGAGACCGCGTTGGGTAACGACACGTTCGACATCACCGCGGGCGACCTTGCCCACCTGGCAACGGCCCTTGCACCAGACGCGCCCCTCGACAGCGCGCTCTCGCAGTTCGTCCAGCAAGGCACCCCGGCACTGCCGGTCATGGACCCACGCGGTTCGACCATCCTTGGATGGCTGACCCATCGCGACATCCTGGTCGCATACCAGACGCGCGTCGAATCAGACCGAGCCGACACCCGCCGCTCGCAGTCTCCGGCGGTGATACCGGATCCGCCTCGGGGACCGGTTTCATGACCGTTGTGGTGAGCGCAGAGAAGCTGACCAAGACCTTTGGCTCGCACCGTGGCATCGTCGGCGTCGACTTCATGGTTACGGACGGAGAGATCTTCGGGTTCCTTGGCCCGAACGGGGCCGGCAAGTCCACGACGATCCGTCTCCTGACCGGCCTCTCCCACCCGACATCGGGCGCCGTGACTGTCTTCGGACTTGACCCCGTCCCCGCCGCTGTGGACGTCCATCGGCGCATCGGATACCTTCCCGGCGAACTTGCGCTGCATCCTCGCCTGTCCGGGCGGCACCACGTCGACTTCGCTGCCAAGGTCCGCGGTATGCGGGACAGGACCTTCATCGATGAGCTTGTGGCGCGGTTCCAGGTCGACCTCGAGCGGCCGACTCGCACCCTCTCCAAGGGCAATCGGCAGAAGATCGGCATCGTGCTCGCCGTCATGCATCGGCCTGAGCTGGTGATCCTCGACGAGCCCACATCGGGACTCGACCCCCTGATGCAGGATGAGTTCGAACGTTTGATGCGTGAACTGGTGAGCACCGGGGCGACCATCTTCCTCTCGTCACACGAACTCGACGAAGTGCAGCGGGTCGCGACGCGCGTCGCGATCATCAGGGACGGGCACCTCGTCGTCACCGACACGGTAGAGGCGCTGCGCCGGCGGGCGCCGCGGACCATCGAGTTCTCCTTCCCGAGGACGGTCGATCCGAAGCCCTTCGCATCGATCGAGGGCGTTCAAGTCGTCGCCGCAAATGGGACACGCATCACGTTGGCGCTCCGCGGCGCTGTTGCCCCCGTGCTTCGAGTCGCAGCCGAACTCGGTCCGCTTGACATGGTCGCGCGTCCAGCCGACCTCGATGAGCTCTTCCGCACCTACTATCGAGACCAATCCGCCGACGAGCCCGACGATGCGCGCTGACATCGCCGTCATCGATCTCCGCTTGCGCCGACGCGCCCTCCTCAGCTACGTGGTGGGGATGGTGCTCTACGCGTTGGTCATTGTTGTGCTGTACCCGCAGTTCAAAGGCGATACGAGCCTCGATCAGCTCACGAAGAACGGGTCGACACTCGCCGCACTCGTCGGAGCGACGGGGTCGCTGACGTCACCGAGCGGATGGCTAGACGCCAACATCTACGAGAACTTCCTCCCGCTTATCATGCTGCTCATCACCGTGGGCTACGGCGCGTCCTGCATCGCGGGACAGGACGAAGACGGCACGCTGTCGCTTGCCACGATCCTCCCGATATCACGACGCGCTGTGGTGCTCCAAAAGGCCGGCGCGCTGACCGTGCAGGCGCTCCTGCTGGCCATCGCAACCATGGGGTGCATCCTCATCGGCAGACAGTTCGATCTCTCCTTCCCTATCACGCATCTCGCCGGATTGAGCCTTGGGGTCGCGCTCCTCGGTGTCGACTTCGGGCTGTGCGCTGTCGCCGTCGGCTCGATCACCGGCAGCCGAGGGGCTGCGCTCGGCGTCACCGCGGCGCTGGCCGCCACGTCGTATCTGGTGAGCTCGCTCGCGCCGGTGATCGGATGGATTCGCCCAGCTCGGTACGCTTCACTCTTCTACTGGTCAGTCGGAAACCAGCAGCTTGCCAACGGTCTCAGCCTCGCGTCGGTTGGGGTGCTGAGCGTCGTTGGGGCCTTCTTGACGCTGACCGCAGTTGCCGGATTCCGCCGGCTCGACCTGCGCTGATTCGAACAAGACCTCACGATGATGAGTAGCGAGCCTGTGGTCGCGACACGTCCGAGAACACGGTGGAGATGATGCTACGTGCTGAGTCCGTGGCTGATGTTCGAGAACACGACACGGTGGCCGACAGTCGTGAGGATGACGATCACGACACGATGAGGACGAGGATAAGGGCCTACTCCACCATTCCCTGTCCACGCTCGTCCGAACCGCCGAGCACCTCTTCCAATCGGGTCAACGCGAACTCGCGCAAGCGAATAACGTGGGATTGCCTGTGGCATCTCCTGAGCACCGATGATCTGAGATCACGGTGCGAAACCGACCTGAACGTCGCTGAAATGGGGCGTGACAACTGCTCGTACCATCACAGGCCGGCAAGTTCCGTGGGTACCGGCAAACACGCGGGCATCCCCGACCCCGTTGCAGTTGCGGCCAGTTCCGGCTCGAACCTTCTGGCGTACCGGGCTCATTCTTCGTGCATATGGTCCGCGCTGCAGGCAACAGCGGGGTTATGTCGTCATCCAACAGCTGACCGGATACCCGGGGACGAAGGTGGTAGTCCATAGAGTCGAACTTCCCGGCTCTTCGTTGAGGTCCGGGATCCGCGTCGTCTACGGTGCCATGGATGGTGAAGGAGACGATCCCGTTGGCGTCCCGGCCGCCCCCGTCACGGTGATCTCGCCTTTCATGTTCGGAGCATGGATGGTGCAGAGGTAGTGATACGTGCCCGCGGCGGTAAACTGGACCTCCCACGTCGCTCCGGGGTCGAGCGCCGAATCGGTCAGGCATTGATCGTCGTTGTCCTGGAATGTGACCGTGTGGAGGACTGACCCGGTATTCTTGAACTCAACGACATCGCCGACGTGTGTGCTCGACGAGGCGGGCACGAAGACCAGGTTATTGGTGGCATCGATCGTCAGTGCGGCGGGCCCGAGACCACTCACTGCGGACGTGCCTTTGCAGATGCCTGAGCTGCCACCCGAGCTGGTTGATGCCGACCCGTTGCCGCAAGCGGTCAATGCAACGCCCAGGCACATCCCCACCCCAAGCGCAAGCGTCCGCAGCTGATTCATTCGCATTTCCTCTCTGCCATCCTGTGACGGTCGGGCGGGTTCAGGGGACGGGACGATGACATCGCGTTGATCGCCATCGCGATGTGACGACTTGCAACGTCGGGCACGGTAGGCACGCTCACGAATCGGCGTCGACCAGCGACCATCAGACGAATGCGGACGCGAGCGCAGTGATCCGAGTCATCCGATGTAACGCCGCGACGGCACCAAGCCGCGGAAAGTCCCGCGAGCAGACGCGCATCGCATGCAGGGTTCCGTCATGGGCGGCCGCTGCGCCGGCGAGGTTCCCCCTAGGCTCTCCGCTGCATCGCGCGCAGGGCGCATTTCGTCGAGGACGCGCACGCCGAGTCGGTCGACGATCCCATGCCACGAGCGAGGAAACGCGTACTCCGGATTTCGCTCACGATCCCATACGGTCAGAGCCCGTATGCCGTCTGTTGCCGCGGCAGTGGTCCGATCCGCGGCCACCAGCGCCATCTCCAGACCGTGACGATCATTGAGGCCGACAACAAGCTCGAACACCAAGGCGGCCGCTGAATTGGTCACGGCAATGGTGGCAACCGCCAACAGGGTTGGTCGTGATGGCGCACCGTTGGAAACGGGGGGCACCCGGTGCGGTATGGCATGCAGCCACAGAATTTCCGGCGCAGCAACCAGGCACCGATCAGCCGCCAGTTCTGCGTCCGTTCGATTATTCGCCGCCGCGGTGATCCAATTCTCTGGAGATGCGCCGGTGACGGTCGATGCGGACTGCGCCGGCATACTCACGGTCGTCAACGACCCACATCGGGACATGACCGCTCGCCAGCCATAGTTCCAAGCGGCCAAACCCAACCCACACATACACTCAAGATCCGTCGCCACCGCAGCATGCTCACACCCCGTATGTTTTGCCGTTGTCCTTCTTGGTCACCGGATCCAGGCGCCAGAGTGGCGGGGTGGTGTCGCCGGGGCCACGCGTCACCACCAGCGTGGCGCGATCGACGAACAACAG
>DATLRX010000051.1:0-22442 GCA_035534435.1 Candidatus Acidiferrales bacterium | reverse complement strand
GACACTGCGGATGAACTCGCGCATGTCGCCGTAGACCTTCCCGCTGTGCGTCCCGCGGTTGCATTCCTTGACCGCGTCCACTGCCCATGGATGGTTCTTGAGCAGGAATCCCGTGACGTCACCCGCGCGGTCCGCGTCGTGCAGCAGCGCGAGCGCCAGCCACATGTTCAGCGTGGTCGGTTTCTTCAGCTCGGTCTCGACATCCGCATAGGACTTGCCCTGGTGGAGGAGGTATCGCGTCGCGGCCAGCGCCGCCGCAGCCTCGAGCGCGAGCCTGCAGAAGCCGGGGACGACACGCAGCGCCTCCGCCGGAAGATCCCGGCTGTTCGCAACAGCGAACGCATCCTCGATGTAGCGCTGCACGGGGTCCTGGATCCGGCGCAACTCCACGACGGACTGTTCGCGGCGCACCACCTCCATCACCGTGGCGGCGATGTCGAGCGCGCTCATGGCATCGGCCAGGCGTGTGTCATGCGTCAGGACGATCACCTGGCGCTCCTTCGCAGCACGCGCGAGCACCTGCGCGAGCCCTGCCACCTTGGCGGGATCCATCGCCTGGACCGGGTCGTCGATGACCACGAAACGGAACGGCGACTCGGGCATCGACGCACGCGGCAGGAACAGTGACAGCGCAAGGCAGTTGAGCTCGCCCTGGCTCATGACGCCGAGCGCAGACCCGTCCTCGCCATCGACCTTGACGTCGAGCGAGAGGCGGCGCTGAGTCTGCGCTCCGCGGAGGCGCAGCTCGCCGAGCGAGACGTTGCTGTCCTGGCGCAGCTGCGTCCAGTTCTCCTGCACCGCGCCGGCAATGGGGCGGAACCGTTCGTCGCGCAACTCATCGTGCGCGTCCTTCAACCACCGTTCCGCATCCTTGAGCCGCGTGACCTCGCGCTCCGCCGCCTGCGCACGCCGCCCAAGCGGCAACCACAACGCAATCGCCTCCGCGGCGGGACGCCAGGCTCGCTCCAACCGCTCGAGCTCGGCGGCGGCGGCGCGTCGAAGATCGCCGACAGCGGCGATGAGCGGTGGTCCGTGTGTCTCGAGATGGCTGGCGAGCGCCAGGGCGTCCGCATCTGCCGCCACATCAGACCATCGCTCCCACACCTCGACCGCCGGGGCGATGTCGATCCCCGCCCCCGCACCGTCGCGGAGCGTCCGCAGCGGTGCGGTAACGAGCTGCCGCGCCTGCCGCTCCGCGTTCTCGAGCATGGTGTGTGCCGTGCTCACCGCCTCTGCATCCGCCCGCAGCGACACAACCTGCTCACGCGCCTGGATACGCCACTGGTACGTGAGCACCCCTTCAGTGCCGCACACCGGGCAGCGTTCCCCCTCCGCATGGGCATGCACGTCGAGCGCCTGTTGCAGCAGCGCAGCGATCTCGTGTGCTCTCCCGGCATCCGTGCCACGCAGTCGCTCAGCGGCGGCATTGGCGTCGCGCAACTCGGTGATCGCATTGTTGAGTCGCTCGCGATCGAGCACCGGCAGGCCCGCGAGGTCACGGAGCTTGCGAAGCACGATGCCCTCGTCGCTCTGCGCCTCGCCACCGACCGTGCTTGCGACGGCAGCCAGGTCCCAGGTCTTGGCGACGAGGGCCGCGCGGACCAGCTCCGCGCGGTCATCGATGGTTTGCTCGAGCAGCGCGCGCAGCTGCGGCAATGCCTCGCGCGCTGCTTTGACGTCGTGCTCCCGGTCCAGGCGCGCCTTCTGCAACACCTGCTGCGCAGCTGCCAGATCGCCCAACCCGAGGATGCCCGCGAGCGCGTCGTACAGCTTCGACTGCTCGCGGTCAAGCGCATGCTCGAGCTCGTTGTGTGAGAGCAGCGGCGGATACCCCGCGAGCTGCTGCGCCCAGCCGAGCGCCTCCGGCGACGACGGCTTGCCGTCGATGGTCAGCGTGGCACCGTCGACTCCGTCGCCGTCCTTCCAGACTCGCGCCACATCGAGCGGCTGCTTGCGCCCGTCGATTGCGAACCGCGCGGCGACGCGCGTGTGCCGGTGATGCAGGTTCTGCCACCCGTCGCGCCATACCTTGACGCGCTGTTCCCAGCGCTGGTTGGTGCCGAGCAGCACCATTTCGAGCGCTTCGGAGAACGACGACTTTCCCGAGCCGTTGCGACCGACCACGAGCGTGAGCCCGGGACCCGGATCGATGTGCAGCGTCGACGGGGGTCCGATACCTCGAAAGCCCTCGACCTCGATGGCGGTGAGATACACCGCCGGCGACGTCGTCGTCGTGGCCATCCGCGACGCGGTCGCCGCCGTCGCAGCGCCCTCTCCACGCAGCGAGGCATCGACGGTCGCCACACCCTGGAATGCCGCGAGGATCATGTCCGCCGCGCCGCCGGCTGGGGGATGCGCCTCGATCCGATCGGCGACGAGCCCGAGCAGCGCTGTATCAGGCATCGGGCGTCGCCGGCGCGCCGGTCACGCGTTTCAGCACGATCTCATCGGGCGTCCTGCCGTGGTCGACGAAGTAGGTTGCGCGCGTTCCGTCCTTCTCCAGATGCACCAGGGAGCCCACCTTGAATGTGTCCGCGGGCACCGAGAGTGGCGGCTTTCGCGACGGCGTTTGCGCCGGGGGGCCTGCGGGAGCAACGGCCTCTCGCGCGCGCTGCACGTGGTGGCGGTGCACCGTCACGCCCACGGCGATCGCCGTCAGCACCAGCACCGGGATGCTGATGTACCAGTATGCGATGCTCAATGCGAGCACGACGGCGAGCACGATGTAGCCGGCGCAACCGATGCCACCGGTCGCCCGCGCCGCCTGGCGAGCCGCGTGGTGGGGGCGCCTGGCGTACGTCGAGAAGCCCGCCCGGAACCCTCCCGGAAGTCGATGCCCCAGATAGAACCGCACGCGCCATTCTGGCGCGCCCGGCGGCCGGCCTTCGCGGGCCACGCGGCACGAACGACAATGTGCCCGTGCCCGAACGCGAAACCGCAGCGCCGCTGCTGACCGGCCGCTTCGCAGCGGCCTTCGCGCTGGCCTGGGGTGTCCACGGGGATCAGTTCCGGAAGAAGACGGGCATACCGTACATGGCGCACGTGATGTCGGTGTCCGCGCTCGCCCTGGAGCACGGCGCCGACGAGGATGTCGCCATCGCCGCGCTGCTCCATGACACCGTCGAGGATTCGAAGGACGGCGCCGCCATGCATCGCGTGATCCTGGCGGAGTTCGGCGAACGGGTCGCGCGCATCGTGATGGCCTGCAGCGATGCCGTCGCGGTTCCCGGCCAACCCAAGCCCGCCTGGCGCGAGCGCAAGGAGCGATACCTCCATCATCTCGATGTCGACGCCGATGAGGACGTCCTGCTGGTATCGGCGTGCGACAAGGTCCACAACTCGAGGGCGGTCCTCGATGACCTTCGCAGCGAAGGCGACGTCGTGTGGCAGCGCTTCACGGTCGCCGACCCGAAGCAGCAACTCTGGTACTACACGACCGTGGCGGAGATCCTTCAGCGCCGGCTGCCGGGTCCGCTGACCGACGAGCTCGGCAGCATCGTCGCTGCGATCGCCGCACTCGTGTCCTGACAGATCAGATCGCCTTCCGGTCGCATCACCCTGAGGCAGCAGCGGCGCATATGATGCGCACCGATGAGTGCTCCCCGCCCACTCGAGCATCGCGTCGCGGTCGTCACCGGGTCGAGCCGCGGCATCGGTCGCGCGATGGCACTTCGCCTTGCCAGTGAAGGCGCATCCGTCGTCATCACCGGCAAGTCGGAGACGGGTACCGACACGCTGCCGGGCAGCATCCACACCGTCGCGGCGGAGATCGAAGCAGCCGGCGGCACCGCGATCGCGGTGCGCGTTGACGTGCGTCACGAGGATGAGGTCAAGGCGATGGTCGATGCGACGGTCGAACGTTTCGGGCGTCTCGACATCCTTGTCAACAACGCCGGAGCGCTGTGGTGGCAACCGGTGCTCGACACGCCGCCGAAACGCTACGACCTGATGTGGGAGATCAACGTCCGCGCGGCGTATCTCTGCTCATACTACGCGCTGCCGCACATGGTCGAGCGCCACTGGGGTCACATCATCATGTGCTCCCCGCCGATCAGCACAACGCCAAGCCCCGGACACGTCGCCTACATGACAACCAAGATGGGCATGACCCGCATGGCCATCGGGATCGCGGCGGAAATGGGGTCCGACGGGATCGCATGCAACTCGCTCTGGCCGGTCACCATCATCGAGAGCCTCGCCAGCATCAACTGGGGTCTCGGGGATCGCAGCCAGTGGCGTTCGCCGGAGATCCTCTGCGACGCGATGATGGAGATCGTCGGGACCGAGCCTCCCGCGCTGAGCGGGCGGCAGATCCTCGACGAGCCCTTCCTGCGCGAGCGGGGCTGGACCGACCAGCGTCTCGACGCGTACTGGCTCGAGGGCAAGCCTCCCGAGCATCCGGTCTACATCGACGGGCGGTCCGGCTCCTCGATGTAGATCCGGGGTCCGCGAGCGGTCACCCGTATGATCGAGGCATGAGCCCCACAGCTCGATCGAACGCCGTCCGCCGGGCGCTCACGGTTGGAGCGGTCGGCGCCGGAGCCGTCATCTCGGCCCGCGTGCTGCTCCGACCGCAGGTCAAGACCCAGCGCCGGCTCGTCGACTGGGACGATGTTCGCCGTATCGCGGTGTCGCGAACCGGGGTCGCCCCGGGACGCAGCATCGACCGCCCCGCACTCGAGGCTGCGTACACCGAGATGGCCGCCCGCGTCGCGCCGATGATGACCGAGATCTCGCAGGTGCCGCTGACGTCGTACCCGAGATTCGTCGCCCTCGACCGCACCGGCTTCATCGACGCGAACCTCGGGATGGTCCAGCGCCTCCTCGCGCCGGTGGAGCGGCTCCGCGCTCACGTCCCCGAGTCGATCGCCACCGGGATGAGCCGGCGGATGCTCGACCGCTACGTCGGGGAACTCTTCGGCCTCATGTCGCGCCGCGTGCTCGGCCAGTACGATCCAGTGCTCTCGCTGGTCGACGAGCCCGGCGCCGCCGCCCAGCCGGGCGCGCTCTACCTGGTGGAGCCCAACATCGCCGGGATCGAGCGCGACCTCTCGCTCGGCAACACCGATCTCCGACCCTGGCTGATCCTCCATGAGCTGACGCACGCGTGGCAGTTCGAGCTCCATCCCTGGCTTGGGGCGCACCTGCAGGACCTCATGCGGGGCCTCATGATCGACGCGCTGTCGGCCGACGGAGAGACACTGCTGCCGTCACGCGACATGGTGCGCAAGCTGCCGGAAACCGTCCGCGAACAGCTCCGCGCGATCAGTCACGTCCAGGCGGTGATGAGCGTGCTCGAGGGATACAGCAACTTCCTGATGCATCGAGCCGGGCGGAAGGCGATTCGCGGTGCCGACAAGCTCGAGGCCGCCATGCAGCGCCGCCGCCGCCAGCGGGGCCCGATGGAGCGCCTCATCCTCACGATCACCGGGCTCGAGATCAAGATGCGCCAGTACGAGGTGGGCGAGCAGTTCGCCGTCGCCATCTTCGACCGCGCCGGCCTGACGACACTCAATCGCGTGTGGGACTCCGCGATGATGATGCCGTCGCTCGACGAGCTGCGCCATCCCGAGCTCTGGCTCCGGCGGGTGGGCTGAGCGGTGGCCGTCTCCGCAACGCCCAGCGTCGCCGACCGGCTTGCCGCGCAGGGACATCGCCTGACGCTGCAACGGATGATCGTTGCGGGGGCACTGGCCCGGGCGGCCCACACCGTGAGCGCGCAGGAGCTGTACGAAACGCTGCACGCCGAGCATCCCCAGCTCGGGCGCGCGACGGTGTTCCGCACCCTCGACTTCCTCGTCGACGCGGGTCTGGCGCAGCGCTTCGAGGCGGAGGGCCACATCCACGTCTACACGTCCTGCGCCGACAACCATCACCACCACCTGGTCTGCCGCCACTGCGGATCGACGACGGAGATCGACGACACAGCCGTGAACCAGCTCATCGATGCCGTTCGCGGCAGCTACGGGTTCGCACTCGACCACGCTGCGCTCGATTTCTACGGCACGTGCGCGGCGTGCGCCGCGGCGCTCACCGCCTCCTGAGCGCAATCCCCGTCGCGCTCTGCGCTCCGAACGCGTTCAAGGGATCCCTGAGCGCCAGGGCCGCCGCACGGGCGATCGCGCTCGGCGCACGTGACGCAGGTGCTCGCACCGTGGAGCTGCCGGTGGCCGACGGCGGCGACGGGACGCTCGACGTCCTGCTCGCGTCGCGCCCCGGATCGAGCCTGGTCCGGCATCGCGTGACCGGACCCGGCGGCCGGCCGGTCACTGCGCGGCTCGGGTTGCTCGACGAGACGACGGCGGTGGTCGAGCTCGCCGAGGCGTCAGGTCTGCGCCTGGTGACCCCTGCCCGGATGGACGCTCTGCACGCGACGTCGCGTGGTACGGGGGAACTGATCCGTCGAGCGCTCGACGCCGGAAGCACCCGGATCGTCGTCGGCGTGGGCGGCAGCGCGTGCACCGACGGGGGTGCGGGGCTGCTGCAGGCGCTCGGGGTCCGGCTCCTGGATGCGAGTGGGATGGAGATCGGGCCGGGCGGCGCCGGCCTCGACGACCTCGCGAGGATCGACGCGTCCGGCGTGCATCCTGATCTGGCGCGCTGCTCGATCGACGTGGCCTGCGACATTCGCAGCCCACTCCTCGGCATCGAGGGCGCGGCCCGGATGTTCGCCGCCCAGAAGGGTGCATCAGCCTCTGCGGTGGACCACCTCGAACGGGCGCTCGAGCATTTCGCGCTCGTGGCACGCGGGCTTTTCACGCGCGATCTCGCCCGTCTGCCCGGAGCCGGCGCAGCAGGTGGATGCGGATTCGGGCTCGCGCTCATTGGAGCGCGCCTGCTGCCGGGAGCGGCCCTCGTCTGTGATGTGATCGGGCTCGACGCGGCGCTGTCCGGCGCGTCGGTGGCGATCACCGGCGAGGGTCGGTTGGACGGCCAGACAAGGGTCGGGAAAGCCCCCGCCGAGGTCGCCGCTCGAGCGAGGCGTTCGGGAATCCCCTGCATCGCCGTCTGCGGATCGATCAGCGATCGTCTGCCCGACCTGTTCGACTCGGCACTCGCGCTCGACGAGCTCGACGCCGGGATCGATCCCATGCGGCATACCCGGGCGCTCCTCCGCCGGGCGGGAGCGACAGCGATCCGGGACGCGTTTCCGGCTCTGTCTCAGTAGACGGGCGTCAGCCAGGCGGCGTATTTCGGGTCGCGACCCGTGACGACCTTGTGGTACGTGTCCTGCACCCGGATCGTGAGCGGGCCGGGCTCGCCGTCGCCGATGCGGCGGCGGTCGATCTCGATGACAGGCGCCACCTGGGCGCCGGTGCCCACCATGAACACCTCGTCGGAGACGTAGAGCTCCGAGCGGTCGATGGTGCGTTCGCGGACCTCGAGTCCCATCTCCTCGCGGAGCACGTGGATGACGGACGCGCGCGTGATCCCCTCGAGGATGCTGTCGGAGGGGGGCGGCGTGAGCACCTCGCCGCGGCGCACGATGAAGATGTTCTCGGCGCTTCCCTCGGAGACGTGACCACCGCTTGTGAGCATGATCGCCTCGTCGAATCCGCCTTGCAGCGCTTCGCTCTTTGCCAGTGCTGAGTTGACATAGAGCCCCGTGCACTTGGTGCGGACCGGAGCCATCGAGTCCTCGATGCGCCGCCAGGACGAGACCATGCAACGGATCCCGCCGTTGCCGACGTACAAGCCCATCGGCGCTGTCACGATCGCGAAGCTGTCGGGAACATCGTGGAGCTTGACGCCGATGATCTCGGCGGACTTGAACGAGAGGGGCCGGACGTAGACATCCTCGCGGTACTCGTTGCGCCGCAGGAGCTCGAGCGTGGTCTCGATCAGCTCTTCCGAGCTCCAGGGAATGGTCATCTGGAGCACGCGGGTGTTCTGATGCATGCGCTCGAAGTGCTGTGGCAGCGACAGCGCGAAAAGTTGCTCGCGCTCGGCGTTCCAGTAGGCACGGATGCCCTCGAAGACGCCTGTGCCGTAGTTGAGGCCGTGGGTCAGCAGGCCGACCTTGGCATCCGCATAGCGGACGATCTCGCCGTTGAAGAAGACCCAGGACTTCTCGCGAAGTGAAGTGGCCTCAGCGATCTGAGCCGGCGCGGTTTGGGTCATCAGCGACAGCCTACAACCATACGAGGCGGAGACCGGCGCAATCCGCCCACGCGAGAGACCCTTTGCTATGCTCGCGAGGTCCGGAAACACCTGGCTGGAAAGACGAACGTGGACGAGCGGGGGGACACGACGCCACGGGATCCGCCAGGGATATTGGAGGAGTCATGACCGACGTCATCAAGACCCATGCGAGCAACCTGCCCGCAGCGCGCAACATCCGCTGGAATCCGTCGCCGGCGGAGTTGCGCGAGTTGACGTCGCGCATGCCCAACGCGCGCCGCACCGTGTACGACAACTACAACGTGCAGACCAGGGTTGTCTCGCGCAGCAAAGCCAGCACCTACGTGGTCACCGATCGACCCGAGGAGCACTCCGACCAGACCATGAGCCGGGCCGAGGGGCAGACGATCGCCGATCGCCAGGACGCGTACATCCGCGACCAGGACATGCTCGTCATCGACGGCTACATCGGCAACGACGCCGAGCATCGTGTCGGCGCGCGTCTCTACATCGAGGCCGGCAACGCCAACATCGCCGGCATGCAGCGCTGGCTCTACTTCGATGCGGAGAATCCGGGGCCGGATTTCGAGCCGGTCCTGACCGTCATCTACACACCGAACCTCGACGCC
The DNA here is from genome assembly GCA_035534435.1 of Candidatus Acidiferrales bacterium. GTDB lineage: Bacteria > Chloroflexota > Dormibacteria > Aeolococcales > Aeolococcaceae > Palsa-851. Next base: position 13,692 of record DATLRX010000051.1, on the reverse strand, counting down.
CCCGGCTACCTGAACGATCGCGTCATCGCGGTGGACCTCGAGGCGGGTGTGACCCGAGTCCTCAACAGCGACTACTTCGGTGAGTCCAAGAAGGGCGGACTCCGTATGTGGAACAAGCTCACCTACGACAACGGTGGCTTGTCACTGCACGCCGGGTGCAAGGTGGTGCCGACTCATCGCGGCGATCAGTCGATGCTGATCATCGGATTGTCGGGAACCGGCAAGACCACGACGACCTTCACACGCCAGAACGACAGCAAGCCGGTGCAGGACGATTTCGTGGCGCTGTATCCGAAGGGACGCATCGTCGCGACCGAGAACGGCTGCTTCGCGAAGACGTTCGCGCTCGATGCGGCTGACGAGCCGACCATCTACGGCGCCGTCTGCAAGCCGGAGACATACCTCGAGAACGTGTCGCAGGATGACGGCGGTGCCGTCGACTTCTTCGACACGTCGTACACGCCGAACGGCCGTGCCGTGTTTCAGATGGACGCGCTCGGATGGCACAAGGACGCGCGAGAGGTCAATGCGGTCGATCACTTCCTGATCCTCAATCGCAACGACAACCTCATTCCGGGCGTCGCGCGGCTCAACCGCGAACATGCCGCGCTGTATTTCATGCTCGGCGAGACGCGTGGGACGTCTGCCGGCGGCGCGGAAGAGGCGGGCAAGTTCCTGCGTGTCCCCGGCACCAACCCGTTCTTCCCACTGCGTCACGAGCAGCAGGGAAACCGCTTCCTCGAGCTCATGGACAGCAGCGACTTCGCCGTCTACCTCCTCAACACCGGCCGCGTCGGTGGGAGGGATGACGACGAGCGCGGCAAGAAGGTCTCGATCTCCTCCTCGAGCGCAATGGTCAAGGCAATTGCCGAGGGCACGATCGAGTGGGAGACGGATCCCGACTTCGGCTATGAGGTCGCCGTGTCGGTCCCCGGCATCGACGACCCCGAGATCCTCCAGCCGCGCAAGCTGTACGAGCGTCAGGGCCGCGTGGACGAGTATCGCGCCCTGGTGGAGCAGTTGAAGCGGGAACGCCGCGAATACCTCGCGTCGTACCCCGGCCTGCGTCCGGAGATCGTCAACGCGATCGATTAGCCGGTGACCCGCTCGCGTTAGGTCAGTGCGGTGAGCCGTACGGGAAGACGCGTTCGATCTCAAGACGCGTAGGCGGCTGGGTCGGCTTCGGCGATGCGCGGGACAGGCAGCGCGGAGCACGAATACCTCGACGCCGGACGCGCCGCATGGCCGCCGGGGTACGGACTCGCGACGGCGTTCATGCATGCATCAGCGAACATACGTTTGGTATGATATTCGTGTGAGCAAAACCATCAGCGAGGATGTCGGCCGGCGCATTGAGGAGCTCTCGGCGCAGATCAATGCGGCCACCGCCGAGCTGGTGCAACTGAGCGCCGAGTACGACGACGTGGGTGGCTGGCTCGGCGTCGGCCTTCGCTCGTGCGCGCATTGGCTGTCAATCCATACCGGTGTCGATGCCGGCACCGGAGCGGCGATGGTTCGCACCGGCCACGCACTTGAGGCGTTGCCGCAGATTGCTGAGGCGTTCGCCGACGGCCGGTTGTCCTTCGACAAGGTGCGCAGGGTCACGCGCGTCGCGGTGCCCGAGGACGAGCGGATCTGGCTCGATGTCGCGCTCAACGCTTCAGGCGGACAGCTGAGCCGCATCTGTCGTGCGGTCTCGAGTGCGCTCGATGCCGCAGACCCTCAGCTTGCCGAGCACGCCTTGCAGCGCCGCAGCTGGCAGTCGTGGTGGCGTGACGACGGGATGCTCCAGGTCATGGCCGTGCTTCCCCGTGAGGATGGCGCGGTCGTGCAGGCTGCAGTGGAGGCGGGCGCAGCGGCGCTGCTCGCCGAGCTGCGGTCATCGTCACGTGCCGGCGATGGGGTCGACGATCCCGCAGAGTTGAGGTGCGGCGCGCTCCGCGCCGATGCGCTGGTTCGCGTGTGCGAGGAATGGGTGGCGAGTGTCTCGAAGAAGCCGACGCCCGCGCCGACGCGTCAGGTCGTGGTCCACGTCGATCAGACGGCGCTGATCGCCCGTGACCCGGCCGCGCGCTGCCATATCGAGGACGGACCGTGGCTGCCATTCGGCGCCGCGCGATGGCTCAGCTGCGACGCCGACGTCGTCTCCGTACTCGAGCGCGACGGCAAGGTCCTGGATGTCAACCGCGTCCATCGCGTGCTGTCATCGCGTCTGCGCCTCGCGCTGCAGGCTCGCGACCAGGGCTGCCGCTTTCCGGGATGCAGTGTTCCTCCTGCGCGCGCCGAAGGACATCACATCCGGCACTGGGCGCACGGCGGTCGCACCGACATGGCGAACCTCATCTCACTCTGCAGGTTCCATCACCGGCGACATCACGATGGCGCCTTCGAGATCCGCGCGGTGAGCGGGGAGCCGATCCGGTTCGAGCTGTCGGACGGAACGATGTTGCAACCGGTCGTCGCCTTGCCAAGCACGGGTCTCACGCCGAACCCCCTGGTGGCGGCCGATGCGGCGGTCGCGCATGGTCGCGGTGAGTCGTTCGACCGGGACCATGCGGTGACCGTCATCGCCGATGCCTGCTGGACGAAACGCGCTGTCCTTCGTGAGCTGGATCGCGGCGGAGGCGACTAGCGGCCCGCTCCAGGACGGCGCTCAGGAATCGTCGTGGCAGAAGTGGATCATCTCCGGCTTCCGCGCTCGCAGATCCGCGAGCGTCTGATGCCAGGTATCGGGATCGGCTGCCTGCCCCGATGGCAGCTTCGACGAACCGCCCGCGTGGTCCCAGATCGCGCGCGTGTACGCCGCATCACCGATGAACAGCTCGGTCCCGGACTCCGTCGTCGCGATGACCGACTGATGTCCTGACGTGTGCCCTGGGGTCGTGATGATGCGCAGGTCGTCCGCGAGCTGCACATCGCCGTCCACCAGCTCGAAACGCATCCCTGACGCCTCGATCCAGTCGGTCACCTCGTCGCGCTCACGGAAGATGCGCTCGTGCTCCGTCCGCTGGACCATCAATGGCGCGTGTTCGAACGCCGGGTTCTGCCCGCAATGGTCGAAGTGCAGATGCGTGTTGATCACCATGGTCACATCGATCGGCGCGAGGTCGTGCTCGGCAAGTGCGTGCGCGACCGTTCGATTGACGACAGCGAAATATCGCATCACCTCATCGGGGCCGCCACAACCGGTGTCGACGAGAACGGTCCCCAGCTGCTCGTGCAGGACCACATAGCCGTGCACCGGCCACCGACTTCCCTCGATGAAGAGGTGTCCGAGGTCGAGGCGTTTGATCTGCATGGTCACCCGCCTGCCAGACGGCCCCGCAACAGAATCCGCTTGAACGGGTAGAAATATGGGCGCTGATCGCCGAGCGCCGCGTGCAGACGTTCGCGGTAGCGCGCGACGAACTCCTCATGCAGCGACGCGGGCATGCGTGCCTCGTAGTCGGTGAGCAGCGTGCCCTTCACCCACTCCACCACAGAATCGGTGGAGTCGAGCACGTGCCCGTAGACCTGGAGTCGCACGGACTGCGCCGTGTAGCCGAGTTCGTGCAGGAGTGTCGCGTACGCCTCGGGAGCGAGCACGGAGTACGTTCGCGTGTAGCCGTGCATCGCGCTCGCGAACGGCTCCTCACGCGCAACCTCGGCCGCGAGCACGTGCGAAACGTGATCGAAGTTGGCGGGTACCTGGACCGCGAGCTCGCCGCCTGGAACCAGCATCCTCGTGAGCCGCGCGAACAGACGCGGATGGTCCGGCAGCCAGTGCAAGGCGGCATTGGAGAAGACGACGTCGAATGGTGCGTCCGGCTCCCAGTCGCCGATGTCGCCGTGCACGAACGTCAGTCCGGGGAGGTCGAGGCTCCGCGCGCGCTCCAGCATCGCCTCGGACGAATCGACGCCAACAGTCGTCCCGGCGTCGAGCTGCCGATGCAGCGCGGCTGTGAGCTGCCCGGTGCCGCAGCCGAGGTCGACGACGCGACCCGCAGGCCGTTTCGTGATGAGTGCCGCCAGGTCGTGAAAGGGCTGCTCGCGTTCGCCGCGAAACCGCTCGTACTGAGTGGGACTCCAGGTGTCGCGATCGTTCACGCCTGACCGATCGGGAACGAGAGCGGCGTCCACATCGGCGGACAGGATAGCGTTGCCCCAGTGCTACCCAGAGTGTGGACGCGTCTGGCGCTGATCGCGGCAGTCTGCGCCGCCGGGTGCAGCCCGAGCCCCGCCGCACCGACGGCGCCGCCCACCGCTCTCCCGTCCATCGGAACGCTCGCGCTCCCGGCCCCGCCGCCGCTCACGCTCCCCCGGATGCCGCTGCTGCGTTTCCAGTCCTGCGCCGGGGCCTCCGGACTGCAGTGCGCGACGATGCAGATCCCCCTCGACTACGCCGATCCCTCCGGCTCCACCATCTCGATCGCGGTGGCGCGGCTGCCGGCCCTGAACGCTCCGGCGCGAGGTTCGATCGTCGTCAATCCCGGCGGCCCGGGCGAGTCGGGAATCGACTACCTGAACGAGGCGGCGAGCCGGTTCAACAGCCTGCGCACGTCGTACAACATCGTGTCGTTCGACCCCCGGGGAACGGGGCGGAGCGATCCGGCGCACTGTCTCTCCGGTGCCGGCCTCGACGAGTACTACTCCGCCGATCCCCTCGCGAATACCGCGCAGAGTGAGGCAACGATCGTCGCACTCTCACAGCGCTTCGCCGCGGGGTGTCTCGCGCTGACCGGGCGCACGCTCCTGTTCCTTGGAACGCAGTACACCGCCCGCGACCTTGAGGAGCTGCGCCGCGCGCTCGGTGGCGCACCGCTCACGTACCTCGGACTGAGCTACGGGACGTTCCTCGGCGAGACGTACGCGTCGCTGTTCCCGAACAACGTTCGTGCCATGGTGCTCGACGGCGTCGAGAATCCGACGATTCCGCTGCTGCCCGCATCGGAGGATCAGGCCACAGCGTTCGAGCACGACCTCGCCGACTTCGAGACCGGCTGCGCGCAAGGCTGTGGCTTCGATCGATCGCCCGCGGCGACGATCGCCGGCGTGCTGTCACAGGCGGCTCGAGCTCCGCTCATGGTGAACGGGCGGCCGCTGACACGCGCCGAGGCGCTCACCGGCATCCTCACCTATCTCTACGCTCCTGCAGAGGACCGCAACCTCGAGCAGGCGCTCGCCAACGCGATCAACCGGGCGGCCTCCGGCAACGGTGACCTCCTGCTCGGCTCCGCTGACGATTACGTCGGGCGTCGGAGTGATGGGACGTATGCACCGCTCGCCGAGGCCAACATCGCGATTGCATGCGCGGACAGCTCGGTGCCCGCGACGTTGTCGACGTACGTCGCCGAGGCTCAGCGCATGAATGCCATCGACGCGCACTTCGGCGCGGACACGGTCTGGGGCGATCTGGTCTGCGCGTACTGGCCGTTCCACGCCCCGCCGCCGTCGTTCCACACGGTCGAGACGGCGCCGCTCCTCTTCGTGGGCGCCACGGGTGATCCCGCAACACCGTACCAATGGGCGCTCGGCGCGGTCCCGTTCTTCCCGGGATCCGTCCTGCTGACGCGAAACGGCGACGGGCACGTGTCGTTCGGGAGGAGCACGTGCGCCGTCTCGTATGAGCAGGCCTACCTCACCACGCTCACCCTGCCACCACCGGGGACGACGTGCCCGACGAACTGACCCCGACGACGCCGGCACCGGATGGACCGGGGGTCGAACCGACGCCACCGCTGGGGCGGAGGCCGATCGCCAGCCGGATGGTCCGCACGATGGCGGTCGACGCCCGGGCACTCCGGGAGTCGCGCCCGTTTCGCCGGCTGTTCATCGGTCAGCTGATCTCCCTCGTCGGACGGCAGATCACGCTGGTCGCGGTCCCGTTCCAGGTGTATGCCCTGACGAAGTCGGCCCTGGACGTGGGGCTGCTCGGCATCGTGCAGGCCATCCCGCTCATCGCCGGCTCGCTCGGCGGCGGGGCGATCGCAGACCGCTTCGATCGCCGCCGCGTGCTGCTGGTGACCCAGCTCAGCCTCGCCTCGTGCTCGGCGCTGCTCGCCCTGGGAGCCTTCAGAGGCAACCCGCCGCTGCTGGGGCTGTACGGCGTCGTCGCGTTCGCGGCGCTGGTCGGCGCCGTCGATTCTCCGACGCGGACGGCGATCATCCCGAACCTCGTCGGCATCGATCGGCTTCCCGGAGCGCTCTCGCTCAACATCGTGCTGTTCCAGACGACGCTTGTCGCGGGGCCGGCGATCGGCGGTCTCGTCATCGCGCACCTCGGGCTCGCCGAGGCGTACTCGGTGGACGTGGTCACCTTCAGCGCCGCGCTCGTCGCGGTCATCCTCCTGCCGCCGCAGGGACACTCATCGACCGAGCGCGAGCGGCCGATCGCGGCGATCCTCCGAGGCCTCCACTTCACCCGCAAGCAGCCGATCCTGCTCGGCGGGTTCGCGATGGATCTCGCGGCGATGATCTTCGGGCTGCCGCGTGCTGTCTTCCCGGTGCTGGCCGCCAACACCTTTCATGCCGGGGCGCAGGGGCTCGGGTTCCTCTATTCAGCGCCGGGTTTCGGCGCTGTTGTGGCTGCCCTGATCAGCGGACCGACATCTCGCTCCAAGCGGCTCGGCCGCATCATCGTGGTCTCGATCGCGGCGTGGGGCGTGGCAATCGTCGCGTTCGGTTTCGCACGCAGCCTCTGGGTTGCGCTGCTGCTCCTCGCACTTGCCGGTGCGGCCGACAGCTTCAGCACCGTCTGCCGCACGACGATCATGCAGCGGATCGCGCCCAACGAGTTGCGCGGACGCCTGACGTCGCTGTACTTCATGGTCGTCGCCGGCGGCCCCTATCTCGGCGATGTCGAGACCGGCGTCGTCGCCAACGCCTTCGGCGCAGAGGTGGCGATCCTCACGGGCGGCGCGCTCTGCCTGGTCGGTCTCGGCGCGGCCGCAGCAGCGTTCCCGTCGGTGTGGCGCTATCGACCCGGCCCGTAAGATGCGCGTCTCGTGAGCCGACTGCTCGTGGTGGGCCTCGCGTGCGTGCTCGGTCTTGCCGCCTGCACCTCGCGAATCGCGCCGACGTACGCTCCCGCGCGCGGGGCGCCGCACCCCGCCGCGCAGACGAACCCTTCGAGCGGGCTGGCACCGCTCGAGGTCGCGATTCGCGACGGGCGCGATCTCGGACCGCTGGCGCCGGCGCAGCGCCTCACCTTCGATCTCACGCTCGCCACCCGCGACCCGGCCGGGCTCCAGAGCGCAATGGCCGGTGGATCCGCGCTGACCGCCGCGCAGTTCGCCGCCCGTTTCGGCCCCGATCCGGCGCGCGTCGCCTCAGCGCTCACGGTGCTCGCGGCAGCCGGTCTCACCGCGCACTGGACGCCGGGTGAGGTCCTCCTCACGGTGGCCGGCACAGCGTCAACGGTCGAGCGGTTTCTCGGCGTCAGCATCCACCGTTTCACCGGCCCCGACGGAATGGCGTTCTACTCCGCGCTGACCGTCCCCGCGATTCCAGCATCGCTGGAGGGCGTTGTCGTCGCCATCACAGGCCTCGACAGCTACCGGCGCGACCTGACGTCGGCCATTCCTGCGGCTGACGCCGACGGCGTCACGCCGTCGGACATGACCACCTTCTACGACATCACCCCGCTGCGCAAAGCCGGGCTCGACGGTACCGGCGAGACGGTCGTCTTCATCGAATGGGGCGTCCCGCCGACCAGCGTGCTGAACGCGTACGCGCGGAAGTTCACCCCGAACGCTCCGTTCAGCGTGCAGGTCCACGACGACGCTGCGGATTGGGGCCCGCCACTCGCGAGCGGCGACAAGCAGTATTCCGCGGTGGCCGGCGAGGCCGCGCTCGACCTGGAGATCGTGCACGGAATCGCTCCCGGCGCGCGCGAGGTCGTCTACGCGTTCAGCAACAGCGCGGCGATCCCCGACGTCGTGAAGGCCATCGCGGCAGCGTCCCCCAGCGCCATCCTGTCGAGCAGCATCAGCGAGCACGACTGCGAGCAGGAGCAGGGCGCTGCGGCAGACGGGGCGGCCGAGAACGAGGTCGACGTCGCCGCAGCGGCGCAGGGGATGAGCATCTTCTGGGCATCGGGCGACCGCGGGGCGTACATGTGCCTCAGCGACTTTCCCAAGCCGGATGCCAACGCCACCACCGAGATATCGGTGATGCCCGACGCATCGAGCGCCGGTGTGACCGCGGTGGGCGGGACCACCGCATTCTTTGCGCAGAACGGCGGCTACTTCCAGGAGTCGGCATGGGGCGAGCCGGTCGAGCAGTGGGGAAGCGGTGGCGGGGTGAGCACAGAGGTACAGCGACCGACATGGCAGGTTGCGCCGGGCATCCCGACGTCGATGACCGGCCGCGGCATCCCGGATGTTGCAGCCAATGCTGACATCATCTCGGGCTGGGACATCGTCGCGCAGGGACAGAAGGCCGGGCAGGCGCAGGAGGGGCCGGTCGGCGGCACGTCGGCGGCGGCACCGTTCTGGGCGGCCGTCACCGCGCTCGTCGACGAGGACCTCTCGCAGAAGTCACTGCCACCCGTGGGATTCGCGAACCCCGCGCTCTACCTGTTCGCGCAGGCGCCGGCAGGATTGCCGGCTCCCGCGTTCCATGACATCACGCTCGGCTCGAACCTCCACGACCCCGCGGGACCGGGTTGGGACATGGCGACGGGTCTTGGCACACCCGATGTGGGAGCGCTCACCAACGATTTCGAGTGGTATGAGCGGACTCACGGAGCGGGCGCATGACCGACATCGCGCCGGACACGATGATCTGCCGGCACTGCGGCGCGCGCGTGCCGCCCGGGGTGTTCTGCGGGAACTGCGGCGAACATCTCGAGGGCAACGCCGCGCGTGGCCGTTCCTCGTCGTATGCGGCCGCACCGAACGAGCACGTGAGCCATGCATCGGTGATCACGACCCTCTTCCCGCACCTGCCGCACCGCCAGACGCATGTCTTTCGCCAAACGCTCGTGATCGGCGTCGGTGTCGTGCTGCTGCTCGCGGCCCTGCGACTCGTCGCACCCGCGACACTGGTCTCGGTGCTGCTGCTCCCGGTGCTGTATCTGCTCTATCTCTATGAATCCGAGGTCTACGAGGACGAGCCGGTGCAGGTCGTGCTGCTCACCGTGGTGGCCGGTGGGGTGCTCGGGTTCGTGTATGTTGTGATCGCGAATCACCTCACGACGGCGCAGCTCAGTGGCACCGTCCAGGGCCCTCTCGTCACCGGTGTTCTCCTGCCCGTGATCGCGCAGGTGCTCATGCTCGCGGGCCCCGTCGTTCTGGTCACCCGAAGGAAGTTCGACGAGACGCTTGACGGACTCACGTTCGCCGTCGCATCCGCTCTCGGGTTCACGCTCGTCGCGGTCGTCGCCGGCTCGTGGCCGTTCTTCACCGCGCCCCTGGTCCACGGCATCGCGGCCGACGACGTGCTTCGTATCCTGCGCAGCGGCGTGGTCGCATCAGTGGTGAACGCCGGAACGACGGGTGTCGTCGCAGCCGCCCTGTGGCGGCGTGCGCCGGGACACGCCGGTCGTGCTGGGTGGGTGACGCCGGTCGGGGTGATCGCCGGATTCGCCGTCCAGATCGTGCTCGGGGTCACCGGCTACTACACTCCCGATCCACTGTCGCTGCTGCTCATCTGGACGGCGCTCGGCGCGGTGCTGCTCGTCGTGGTTCGAGTCGTGTTGCACGCGGCCCTGCTCGAGGAGGCGGGGACGCACACCATCGGCCCGCTCGCTCCCTGCGGCGAGTGTCTCCGGCTGGTCCAGACGATGGCGTTCTGTCCGAACTGCGGAGCCGCGCGCCTTGCCGCGCCGAAACACGCGCGTCGCGTCGTGGATGTGGTCGCGTCATGACGACGACCTTCGGGGGTCATTTCTGCGGGCGGTGCGGTGCCCCGCTGAGCGCCGGCAGCGCATTCTGCGGACGGTGCGGCGCACCCACCGGACTGGGTGCCGTTGCGCGAGCGCTGCCGCTGCCTCCATATGCAAACACGACGCATCCATCGAAGCTGTCGCACACGACGGTCATCGTTGCCGCGCTCGCGGCGATTGCCGTCGTGGCAACCCTCGTGACCGTGTTCGCCGTCAAGGTGTCGACGAGCGCGCAGGCATGCGGCTTCTACTGCGGGCCGGATGTCGGCGCGCGGCTTCCCGACTCACGCGAGTTCGTCGATACGAAATGGAGCTTCGTCGTCGATTACAGCGGCACCGTGCTGTCCATCAATCAGCCCGATCCGTCATCGAACTCCGCCGACTTCATCGCGCAGGACCAGGACGGCAACACCGTCGGAGAGATCCTCATCACGGCCATGCCGGCGACCAACACACCGCAGGCGGTGCAGAAGGCGCTCGGTGACTTCTCGAGCAACCAGTTCCAGGACATCACCGAGGTCGAGCCGGTGCCGGGAGCGGAGATCGGACTCATTCCGGCGGTGGGGAACGGATACACGGCGAACCTCGTCTCGACATCAGGCAGCTCCGGGAGCCCCGTCGGCATCGTCATCGTCGCGGCGACGCACGGCAGCACGACGCTCCTCGCGGAGATGTGGTGTGAGACGGACACCGGCGGTGATGCCCCGTTCTACATCGCGACGGACCAGTCGTTCGACTACGTGCTCACCAACCTGCACTTCCAGGGAAGCTGATCCGGCCGCCGGCGCGTCGTGAACAACCGCGCCCCGTGTATCGTCGGGACGCTATGGCGCACGCGGATTCGACCGATGTCGGGACGATGCCGTCGCTCGGCAACGTTCCCGAGCGGATGCATGCGTCGCTGATCCGTCCCGAGCGCTACGGCGAGCCGAGGACCGCGTTCGAGATCGAGACGGTTGCGACTCCGACGCCTGGTCCCGGCGAGGCGCTCGTGTACGTGATGGCGGCCGGCGTCAACTACAACAACGTCTGGGCGGCCCTGGGACGCCCCGTCGATGTCATCGCCGCGCGTCAGAAGGCCGGCGAGCAGGAGGCGTTTCACATCGGCGGCAGCGACGCCTCAGGGATCGTGTGGGCGGTCGGTGACGGAGTCGACAACGTCGCCGTCGGTGATCAGGTCGTCGTCCACTGCGGCATGTGGGATGCCGACGACCCGTGGATCATGGCAGGCGGCGATCCGATCATTGCCCCGAGCGCGCGGATCTGGGGGTACGAGACGAACTGGGGAAGCTTTGCCCAGTACACGCTCGTGCAGGCGCATCAGTTGCTTCCCAAGCCACCACAGCTCAGCTGGGCGGCGGCGGCGGCGAGCACGCTGGTCGGCGCCACGGCGTACCGGATGCTGTGCGCCTGGCACCCGCACACGGTTCGCGAAGGCGATGTGGTGCTCATCTGGGGCGGATCCGGTGGACTTGGTTCGCAGGCCATCCAGATCGCGAAGGCCAAGGGTGCGATCCCCGTGGCCGTCACATCGGGACCGGAGCGTGGCCAGTACTGCATCGACCTCGGCGCGCGTGGCTACATCGACCGGCGCGACTTCTCGCACTGGGGCGTCATCCCGGACTGGCGCGACGACGCGGCATTCGCCGCATGGACCGCCGGCGCGCGCGCATTCGGCAAGGCGCTGTGGGATGTCGTCGGCGAGCGGCGCAACCCGCGCATCGTCTTCGAGCACCCGGGAGAGGACACGATCCCGACGTCCATGTTCGTGTGCGAGAACGGCGGCATGGTCGTCATCTGCGCGGGCACCACGGGGTATCACGCGGCGGTGGACCTTCGCTATCTCTGGATGCGCCAGAAACGGTTGCAGGGCTCGCACTTCGCCAACGATCAGGAGGCCGCGGCGTTCAACGACATGGTCATCAGCGGACAGGTCGACCCGTGTCTTTCGCGGACGTTCGCGTTCGAGGACGTCGGTGTCGCGCACCAGTTGATGCGTCAGAACCAGCACCCGATGGGCAACATGGCCGTGCTCATCGGCGCACACGACGCCGAGGAACCCGACTGACCTAGTGCTGCGCGGCCAGGTAGACGAGCGCAGCCTTCACGCGACGGTGCACATCGGGCTCCTCCGAGAGATCGAGCTTGGAGAAGATCGCATTGATGTGCTTCTCCACCGCCCGCTCGGTGAGGAACAGCGCCGCCGCGATGCCGGCGTTGTTGCGGCCCATCGCGACCTGTTGCAGCACGTCGAGCTCACGCGGCGTCAGCTGAGCCAGCGGCGAGTTCTTTGCGGAGCTCCGCGCGGCGACGAGCACCTCGACAACGCGGGGATCGATCACGGAGCCGCCGCGCGACACCTCGCGCACGGCACCAACCAGCTGGTCGATGTCCGAGACGCGCTCCTTGAGCAGGTACGCACGACCGCTCGCGCCCTTCTCCAGCAACGCGAGCGCGTACTCGGGTTCCGCGTACTGGCTGAGCACGACGACACCGACCTCGGGCCGATCCGCTCGAAGCCGTTCGGCGGCCCGCAGACCCTCATCGGTGCCGGTGGGTGGCATGCGGATGTCGGTGATGACCACCTCGGGGCGGTGCTCATCGATTGCCCGCTCCAGCTCGGGAAGATCGGCGCATGTTGCGAGGAGCTCGATGTCGTCGGACGTCTCGAGCAGCTGACGGATGCCTTCGCGGAGCAGATAGTTGTCCTCCGCAAGGACCACACGGATCGGCACGAGGTGAGAATAGGCGAGCCGCTTGCCGTCAGGGTGCCTGCCTCACCCGGCGGGTGATGCGTGCACGGTTGCCGCCGTACCGCGGGCGGGATACCGTGGCAGCATGGGAGACCTCACATGAGCGTCCGGGTGTTGATCGTCGATGACCAGGCACCGTTTCGCGATGTCGCTCGAACGGTTGTCGAGCTCACGGATGGGTTCGAGGTCGTCGGTGAGGTCGAGACGGGTGAGGACTCGGTCAGCTCGGCGCGTGAGCTGCATCCCGACCTCGTCCTGATGGACGTGAACCTGCCGGGGATGAGCGGTCTCGACGCCACGCGGGAGATCCTCGCGGGCGTCGAGGCATCGCGCCCGGTCGTCGTCCTCGTCCTGTCGACCTATGAGGCCGATGAATACGGACCACGCGCAGCCGAGGCGGGTGCGGCCGGGTTCATCTCGAAGTCGGAGTTCAGTCCCGACCGGCTGCTCGAGGCCTGGGCGGCCGCGTCCTCCGCCTAGGGCGCGCGTCAGACCGCGACAGCACTGCGGGCCGGCACGGGCACCGAGCCGCGAAGAGTCGTGCCCGAACCCACCTTCGACATCACCTCAACGCGGCCACCGAGCGCGTCGAGCCGGTCGGCCATGTTGGTGAGGCCCGAGCCCTTGACCGTTGTGTCGGTGTCGAAACCCGTGCCATCGTCGCTGACCTCGAAGATCAGATCGTCACCCGAGCAGCGGATGTCCACCACCACGTGCGTCGCGTGCGCGTACTTCTGCACGTTCTGGAGCGCCTCGAGCACGCAGAAGTACACCGTCGCCTCCACGTCCTGGGCGTAGCGCCCCACCCCCGCCGCCGCCACGCGCACCGGCAGCGTCGCCTTGCGCGCCTGCGATTCCAGGGCCACCACCAGCCCCTTGTCGGCGAGCAGCGGCGGGTAGATGCCCCGGGCCAGGTCGCGCAAGGTCTCCAGGGCCTCGTCGGCGTCGCCCTTGAGCTGCTCCAGGGTCGCCGCCGCCTTGGCCGGGTCCCGGCCCAGGAGCAGCTCCGCCAGCCCCAGCTTCACCTTCAGCGCCACCAGGTGCTGCTGGGCCCCGTCATGGAGGTTGCGCTCC
>DATLRX010000050.1:0-22736 GCA_035534435.1 Candidatus Acidiferrales bacterium | reverse complement strand
CGGCGCGGCCGCGACCGCGTCGAGCACCGCGAGCATCATCGCTCGAACCTTCGTCGGGCAAGCCTTCAGGAAGTCGAGGGCTGGGACGCTCCCGTCGGGAGCCCGGACGTAGACGATGTCCCAGGTCATGGTCCGGGGAGGTTACCCGGCGGCGGAGGCCACCTTCCGAATCTTGTTGGCGACGTTGGGCACGACCCGGATCTCTGCCCCGAGGGCGGCGGCCAGGGCTGCGATGGTGCGGAGCTCTGGGTTGACCTCAGCGGTGAACAGGCGGCGGATCGCGGCGGGATCCTTCTCGATCCGACGGGCCAGCTCCGCCTTCGAGCAGCCGGCCTCGACCCGAAGGCGGTCGATGGTAGCCATGACCTCATCGACCTGGGCGATCTGAGCCCTGGCGCGCTCGTATTCTGCGCGGAATTCTGAGTCCGCAAGCTGTTCCTCGAGAAAGCGCCGATGGCGCGTGTTTGTATTCATGCTTCGCAAGTGCGTGGGGCCCCCGTAGCGTAACACAGGTATTACGTCATACCGAGGTCGGGCCGGCGTGTTCTTTACCCCTATCCATACCCCTATTTTGTGCGCGGCCGTGCACGCCGGTGCTCGACCGTGCGGAAAGCTGAGATCAGGTAAGGGATTTCAGCATGGCCAACAACGCCTTGGCCGAGTTTTCAGACCTGTGCTCTACCAACTGAGCTACCTCGGCGATCCGCGACGCAGTGTAACGGCAGCGCCGCCGGCCACCTACGGCTTCGAGAAGGCGCAGCGCCATGGCTCCGGAACCCCACGCACGACTGCACCGAAGATCGCATGATGCGTTTGCCGAGTTCAACCGCCAGTACAATCCTGGGCATGGCCCGCGTCATTCATGTTCGCCTCCATGGCGTCGCGGCTGAGGACCGTGATGCCCTCCACGAGCGCTTCACCGAGCTCGTCACGTGCAGGGAGTGGCGCGACCAGGTGCCCTGGCTCGCCGACGCGTACACGACGGACCTGTTCGGCCAGCTGTTCTTCGAGCAGGTGATCGCCGAGGACACCCGTGAGCACCCCGAAGGCAGCGACCTCGCCGCCGCCGCGTTCATCCATGTCGCCGGCGACGAGACCGATGCGCTCGCGCTCGTCTTCGTGCTCCGGGACATCTCCGAGCGCTTCTCCTGCCGGGTGGTCGTCCGGGATCCGGACAACCCGATCGCGAAGCTGCGCACGATCGACCTGGTCAATGGTCGTCTCGCCGATCACCGAGCGCTCGAATCGATCCTCGTCCGCCGCCCCATCTTCAAGCGCATGCGCGGCGGCGAACGCATCGAGATGTACCCGCCTCGCGCGCTGGGCACGGCCTTCGGCACCCGCGACGGGACCGACGGCGAGCGCCGCAGCTGGAGCTTCCTCGTGCATGGGATGCGGGACTCGCGGCCGAGCTTCCTCGAGGCCGAGGCCGAGGCGCTCAGGATCTGGCGCGGGCTCCGCTTCCTCGAGTGAGGGCGGTCGTCCAGCGGGTCAGCCGCGCGGCCGTGGACGTCGCCGGGGAGCGCGTGGGAGCCATCGGCGTGGGCCTGTGCATCCTCCTCTCCATCGGTCCTGAGGACGACGACGAAGTTGCGCGCCGCTTCGCCGCCAGGATCGCGACGCTCCGCATCTTCCCGGACGCCGCCGGGCGCATGAACCTGGACCTCGCGGCCGCCGGAGGCGCGGCGCTGGTCGTCAGCCAGTTCACGCTCCACGCCGACACGTCGCGGGGGCATCGCCCGTCGTTCATCCGCGCAGCTGCCCCCGAGCGGGCGGCGCAGCTGTACGAAGCGTTCGCCGCTGCGCTGCGGGTTCTCGGATTCACGGTCGCGACGGGTCGCTTCGGGGCGCACATGGACGTCGACCTCGTCAACGAAGGTCCGGTGACCCTCGTCGTCAGCAGCGGCGAGCCTGCCTGGCAGGCCGACGCCGGGTAGCTACCCGGCCCGGCGAGCCCTCAGCGCGGCGAGCTGCTCGTCCTCGCCCCCCGCGCCGGAGTAGCGGAGCAGCTCGGGCGGACGCCCGCCGGTGCCCGCCGGCGAGCGGAAGCGCGGGACGCGCAGGCGCAGCGCCGCAACCTCGGTGTCGCGGACCGGGCGCAGGACGCCGGAGTCGCGGAGTTCCTGGATACGGCGGCGGAACGTCCGCTCGCTCCCCTCGGGGCCGCCGTGGAGCGCGACGTGGAGGCGGAGCAGGTCGTCACCCGTGAACACGTCGCCGACGAGCGCCGCCGCCCCGGCGAGCTGCCGGGTGTCGGCCCGGAGCCGATCGAGCGCGCTGCGAAGAGCCGCCGCGCCGGTCGGGTCGAGATGGAGCCCGCGCCCCGTCGCCGACCATACCCCGGGGCCGGCCAGCGGGCCGTACGGAGCTGCCGCGTAGTACCAGACGGTGACGCTTCGAGCACGTGCCGGGTCGTCGTCGACCCCGACGAGATGGAGCCTCTGCCCGCCACGGGCGGCGCGCCGGCCACCTCCGAGATCGATCCCGGCCTCGGAGGCCGCCCGCAGGGCCGCCTCGGTGAACCGCTCCTTTGGCCCGAGATCGCCGGTCGGCAGGGTTCGTTTCACGGTGAGCACGTGCAACGCGCGGCCCGCCGGGGTCCCGGGCTCAGGATCGAACCCGAAGACAGCAACCCCCGCGCTCAGCGTCGCCATAGCTCCCTTGGTCATGCTCCGGCCTCCTCCAGCAGGGTTTCGTTATGGAAGATGATGGCACGAACTGACCGGATTGTGCCATCTGGAGTGACGTTTTCCCCCTCCCCGATCTCGGCGGGAGTTCGCCGTCCTAGCCCTGCTCGCCGACCGGCCCCTGGCCCGCGACGGTCCAGCTGACCGCCGGATCGGCCTCGGCCTGATCTCGCGAGCCGGCCAGCGCCCGTTGCCAGCTGACCGCCATCCTAGCGCCGCCGAGCGCAGAAGTGCTCACCTCCCAGCGTCCGTGGGTGTGGCGGACCACCGCGTCCGCGATGGCAAGCCCGAGCCCGGAGCCGTACCCCTGGTCGATGGCCCGGTGGAAGCGATCGAAGATCTTGGGGCGTTCGTCCTCCGGAATCCCCGGACCCGAATCCTCGACGACGACACGCACCCGGTTGCCGTCGACGCCGGCACTGAGCCCGACGGTGCCACCGGCCGGAGCGTATTTGAAGGCGTTGTCGAGGAGCACCCCGAGCAGGCGATCGAGCCACGTGGACGATCCCATGACCGCGAGCGGTCCGAGGCCGACGGACACCTGGAGGGTGATGCCACGGCTCTCGGCGACCGCCGCGAAGCGCTCCGCGGCCTGCTGCACGAGCACGCCGACCTCCACCGGCTCGGCCGACGGACGGCCTTGCGGCGTGTCCACCCGAGCCAGCCAGAGCAGGTCGTCGACGAGGCGCCGGATACGCCCGCTCTCCGACCCCACCCGCTGGAAGGCCTGGCGGTACCACGCCGGATCGCGGTCCTGGCTGAGAGCGAGGCTCGTCTGCGCCTCGATCACCGCGAGCGGCGTGCGCAGCTCGTGGGAAGCGTCGGCGGTGAACTCGAGCTGCCGCTGCCGGGCGAGCTCGATCGGCGCGCCGACCCGGCGCCCGACGAGGAGGGTGCCCGAAAAGACGAGGATGAGCAGCACGATCCCGGCGGCGGCCTCAGCGACGATGAGCGACGACTTCGCCTGCGAGACGGAATCGACGTTGAAGCCCACGACCAGACGCGCGGGGCCGACGGTGGTCAGCAACTCCGCGCCGGCGACGCGAACGTCGACGCCCTTGACCTCGATCGTCGTGGGCCCGGAGACGTCCGCAGCCGTCTCGGGGAGTGTGGTCCCGTCCGCGATGCTCGTCACCTGGCGTCCTGCATAGAGCAACCACACGAGCGCAGGGGAATTCAGGCCACCCTGGCCGGTGTCGCCGACGCGACCGGTGGTGTCGGACCGCGGGAGGGAGACCTCGTAGTGCGCAAGCGCGGCCGCGAGCCGGATGTCCACCTGCGAGGTCAGGTTGTTGGTGACCGCCATCACCACCACCACCGACATGATCGTGTAGATGGCGGCGACGATGCCGGTGCTGATCAGCGCCACTCGCAGCGAGGCGACGTTGACGCGCTCGAGCCGCCGGTTCATGCCTCCTCCAGGCGGTATCCCGCGCCGCGCACCGTCACGATCTGCACGCCACTGTTCGGCAGTTTCGCCCGCAGCCGGCTCATCTGCACGTCGATGGCATTCGAGCCGAGGGGCTGTGTCTCGTCGCGCCACGCGTGCTCCGCAATCGCCTTCCGGTCGACGACCGCCGGCGAGCGGCGCAGCAGCAGCTCGAGGATGTTGAACTCCGTCGAGGTCAAGTTCACCGGGGTTCCGTGCACCTCGATCTCACGTCGCGCGGGGTCCAGCGTGAGGGCGCCGCGGGTGATCGCCGGGCCATCGACGTTGCGCGGCCGCCGCTGCAGCGCCCGGATACGGGCGACGAGCTCGCCGAAGTCGAACGGCTTGATGAGGTAGTCGTCGGCTCCGGCGTCGAGCCCCTCAATCCGATCGGCCGGCGTGTCGCGGGCGGTCAGCATGAGCATCGCGGTCGGACGGTTGTTGCGCCGTGCCCACGACACGACCTCGAGCCCGCTGACGCGGGGCATCCGCCAGTCGACGACGGCGACGTCGTACTCGTAGAAGCGCAACTGATCGATCGCCTCGTCGCCGGCCGCCACGGCGTCGACGAAGTAGCCGGCCTCTTCGAGCCCCTGGACGAGAACCTCCCGAAGGCCGCGATCGTCTTCCGCAACCAGCACTCGCATCAGTTGATGGTGCCACGCCCCGGCGGCTGTGCCATCCCCACCGAAACCCGCGGTGCAGCCGCCGGCGCTCGCCGGAGCGATACCGCTGCCATGGCGATGATCGTCAGCCCGTCATCCTTTCGAGTGAGTGACAACCTGGGCGGAGCAGGGCTCGAACCCGCGACCTCCTCGGTGTAAGCGAGGCGCTCTGACCAGCTGAGCTATCCGCCCGGAGCGACTGTATCGCCGTGCGGGCGCGGCGGTGGCGATCAGCGCGCGGTGAGCCGGTCCACGGTGCCGTCGGGGTGCCCGACGATGACCAGGCCTGCCATCCCGAGGAAGAGTCCGTGGCCGGCGCATCCGGGCGTCGTCTCGATCGCCGTCGCGAGTCCCTCCGGGTCGTCGATGTCCACGTCGTCACTGTCGGCGATGGCGTTGCCGTTGTCGGTGCGAAAAAGTCCGCCATCCGCCGCTTCACGCAGCGTGAACCCGAGCCCGGTCCGTGCGGCAAGCTGACGCACCGTGCGCGCGCGGCCAAACGGGATCACCTCGACCGGGACCCGGCCGTGCAGCCGCACGTGCGACTTGGTGTCGTCCACGATGACGACGAAGCGCGCTGCGGACGCGGCGACGATCTTCTCACGCACCATGGCGCCGCCCTTCCCTTTGATCAGCCGCAACGCGGGATCGACGGAGTCGGCGCCGTCGACTGCAATATCGAGGCCGTCGGCGCTGAGCTCGTCAACGACGATGCCACTGGCCGCGGCGAGCGCCGCGCTGGCCTGCGACGTCGCGACGGCTCGGATGGTCAGGCCGGCGCGCACCCGTTCCGCGAGACCGACGATGAACCAGTGTGCCGTGGTGCCGGTGCCGAGGCCGACGCGCATGCCGTCTTCGACCAGGGGCACTGCCGCCGCACCGGCAGCGCGACGGGCGGCCTCGACATCCACCCGCGCAGCGTACCTGTCAAGAGGCGAGCCGTCCCCGCAACTCGGCCGTTCCCGTGTGCACCTGGTCGTTGCGCGGCAGCCCGTCGGGCTGGCGCATGAAGCGCTCCTGGACAACGAAGACCGCCTCGATCAGCTCGGCGGCCGAGGTGCGCGGGCGAAAGACGACGCCACGGCGTCGCAGCGCGACGAGCACACGCGTCGGGATGGGTCCCCCGCGAAGGTTCACCTCTTCGAGCTGAGTCAGCAGGCCGTCGAGCTCACACAGCGTTTCGCGTCGCTGCACCCGAAGCCGTTCTTCTTCTGCTGACCACACCAACTGATTGAGGACGCGGTTTCGGACGAAGGTGGCCATGACGCTCCCCCGGGGCGTCCACCGGGTTCGGGGGTTTGATGTGACGTAGGGTGAGTCGGACCGAACAGATGGACGTCCTGTGGTCGCGATCCTACAGATATGTGTCGAGTTTGCATAGAGGAACGCATGTTCGTATGCGTGCGAAATCGCTGATGCGCCGCAAGGGCGGCCCCGCGACGGGACCGCCCTTGGGCACAGAGGGGAGGCTGTTATGTGCCGAGCAGCTGGAGGATGTGACTCACATCGGCACGCGCACCTGCAAGATCGGTGCGGGCGGTGTGGATGTTCGAGCGTGCGCTCTTCAGGTCGACCTGGTTGCCCGGCCATCCCGCCGGGGTGAGATTGATGACCGACGCGGTGACGCCGGAGATCGACGCGCGTGATGCGCTGACCTTGCTCGTGAGGTCGTTGAGATCCGCCTGCGCCTGGGCCTTGACCGTTGTCGAGACCGACGACGCATTGATCAATGACTGCAGCTCGGGAATGAGCGCCTCGAACGTTGTGTCGACCTTGCTCACCCCGTCGGATGCGATGACCTCGTGGATCTTCGGATCCTCCATGACGTAAACGCGGTATCCGGTGACGATGCGCTCGCAGTCGGTGTGCGCCTGCGCGATCGTTGTGTCGCCTTGGATGGTCGCGTCGAGCGCTGTCAGCCCCGACTGGTCAGCGCTGATCTGGCTTTCCAGTGCAGCCTGATCGGCGCTTGTCACTGCACTCGACTGTTTGACGAACGTGTCGTCGGCGCCGAGAGTCCCGAGGCGGCGTTGCACCGCGCTGTTGCAGCGCACCTTGAGCGCTGCGAGGCTGACGGTGTGCGGCGCCGTGGTCGGCGTGGCTGACGGCGACGGCACCGGCGTGGTGTCGGCGTGGGCAGCAACCGAGCCGGCGAGCCCGAGTCCGGCGGTGAGCGTCAGCGTGGCAGCCCCACGCGCGATGGTCCTCGTGTTCACTGGGCGGGATCTCCTTCACTTGTGCTCAGCCCGGTGTTGGCGGCGTTCATCTGCCCGTCGATGGTGTTGAGCTGGTTGTCGATGCTGCCGACCTGCTGGTCGACAGCGCTGGTATCCGGTGCCGGGTTGGTCGTTGACGCAGCTGCCGCAGCCGCGGCGCTCGTCTGAGACACGCTGCCGGCGCCGTGCGTGGCGGTCGCGCATCCCGCGATCACCGTCACGGCGAGAAGGCACAGGACTCCGTTCCTGTGCGCGCTCAGAAAGGTCATGCGAGGTCTCCTTGCGATGTCCGTTGGGGATGCATCACATCCAACCATCGGCATTCCTCCCGGACCTGAGACCGCGCGGAGACGCCGCTGAGAAATCCCGGAGAGCGCGCTCAGCACGCCGGCGGGGCGATGCCTGCTGAGTGCGCGCTGTGCTCAGGCGGCCGACGCTGACGGCACCGCGCGCGCCAGCTGCGCAGCAAGCGAACCGACCGGCTCGAGCCGCAGTCCGAAGGCCGTCGCGAGCGCTCCAGCGAGCACCGGCGCGACCCGCTCCGGCGTCTGCCCCGGTGCGCCGAGCGTCTCGAGCGATGCGACCCCGGAGCCATCGATGCCGCACGGGACGATCCGGTCGAACCACGACAGGTCGGTCGCGACGTTCATCGCGACGCCATGGGTGGTGACGCCCCCGGCGAGCTTCACGCCGATGGCGCCGAGCTTGCGGTCGCCCGACCACACGCCCGTGAACGGCGGGCGCCGGGTCACGCCGACGCCGTACGCGGCCGCAGTGGCGATGAGCGCGCTCTCGAGCGCCCTGAGGTAGCGGATGACGTCGCCGTGGGCCGGGTGGCCGGGGATCGGAAAGAGCCCGGCGAGACGGACGACCGGGTAGGCCACCAGCTGACCGGGGCCGTGGAACGTCACCGATCCGCCCCGATCGGCCTCGACGAACTCGGCGCCGGCCTCGATCAGCGCCGCCGGACCGTCGCGGAGGTGCCGGGCCTCGCCCTGGCGCCCCATCGTGTACACCGGCGGGTGCTCGAGCAGCAGCACCGCATCATCGACGAGCTCTCCGCTCCTCCGAGCCGCGGCGATCGCTCGCTGCAGGGCCAGCGCCTCGGCGTAGCCGACCGTCCCCAGCCAGGCCCAACGCAGCGCCGGGGCCACCGCCGTCTCCGTCATCCCGCGTGGGCAGCGACCGCCTGCTCGTGGGCGTGATAGCTCGACCGGACGAGCGGCCCGGACTCGACATGGGCGAATCCGAGCGCCCTGCCGTATGCCTTCAACTCCGCGAACTCGTCGGGGTGCCAGTAGCGGATGAGCGGGTGGTGTTTGAGCGACGGCCGCAGGTACTGGCCGATCGTGATGATCTCGATGTCGTGCTCGCGCATCTGGTCGAGCAGCTCCTTGACCTCCGGCATCTCCTCGCCGAGCCCGACCATGAGACCGGACTTGGTCCTGCTGCGCGGTTCGATCTGCTTCGCGACGCGCAGCAGCTCGAGGCTGCGCGGCAGCTCCGACTTCGGCCGCACGCGCCGGTACAGGCGGCCGATGGTCTCGACGTTGTGGTTGAAGATCTCCGGCTTCTCCGCCATGACGGTGCGCAGCGCCTCATGGTCCCCCTGGAAGTCGGGGGTCAGGACCTCGATGGTGGTTCCGGGCGCCATCGATCGAATGCTCCGGATGGTCGCCGCAAACACCCCGGCACCGCCATCCGGGAGATCGTCGCGGTCGACCGAGGTGACCACGGCGTGGCGCAATTGCATCGACTGCACGGCCTCCCCCACGCGTCGCGGCTCGTCCCAGTCGATGTCACCACCGCGCTTGCCGCTCTTCACCGCGCAGAAGGCGCAGGCCCGGGTGCAGACGTCGCCGAGGATCATGAAGGTTGCCGTGCCGTGTCCCCAGCACTCGGCGATGTTGGGGCAGCGGGCTTCCTCGCATACGGTGTTCAGCTGCTGGCCGCGCATGATCCCCTTGATCTGCGAGTAGCCGTCGCCCGCCGGAAGCTTCACGGTGAGCCACTCGGGACGCCGGTCGACCCCCTCGGGCAGGAGCCTCTGATGCAGCGGCCGGGTGTCCGCCACGGGCAGGGGCCGCAAACGGATCTGGTCCATTGCTGCACATCACTCTACACACGTGCTGCGCGACAATCGCCCGGATGAGTACACCCCCGCCGAGAAACGAGCCCGTGTCGACGTATGCCCCCGGGTCCGCGGAGCGGGCCAGTCTCCGTCGAACCGTCAACGACATGCAGGCTTCTGCTCCGCACCACGTGCCACTGCACATCGGTGGGGAGTGGGTCGACGGCGAGGGCGACCAGATCTCGGTGCGGGCGCCGCACCGGCATTCGCTCGAGCTCGCAGAGTCGCGCATGGCAACCGCCGACGATGTCCGGCACGCCGTCGACGCGGCCCTCGGAGCTCGCCACGACTGGTCGACGGCCCCGTTTGCAACGCGCGCTGCGGTCTTCCTGCGTGCGGCGGACCTGCTCAGCGGGCCGTTCCGGGATCGCCTCAACGCGGCGACCATCCTCGGGCAGAGCAAGAGTGTTCATCAGTCAGAGATCGACGCAGCCTGCGAGCTGATCGATTTCTGGCGATGGAACGTGCACTTCGCCGAGGAGCTGCAGGAGATGCAGCCGGTGTCGCCGCCCGGGCAGTGGAATCAGACGGAGCAGCGCGCGCTCGAGGGATTCGTGCTCGCGATCAGCCCCTTCAACTTCACGTCGATCGGCGGCAACCTGGCCGGTGCGCCCGCGATCATGGGCAACACCGTCGTCTGGAAACCGGCGACGACCGCGCTCCTCGCGGCCAAGGTGATCATGGAGATCTTCGAAGCTGCGGGGATGCCACCGGGGGTGATCAACCTCATCGCGGGACCGGGCGCTGCGGTGTCCGAGGCGGCCGTGAAGCACCCGGCGCTCGCGGGCATCCATTTCACCGGATCCACGGAGACGTTCCAGAGCCTCTGGACCAACGTTGCCGCCAACCTCGGCCAATACCGGACCTATCCACGCCTCGTCGGCGAGACGGGTGGCAAGAACTTCGTGCTCGCGCATCCGTCGGCGTCGGTGGATTCGCTGCTCGTCGGTCTGCTGCGCGGCTCGTTCGAGTACCAGGGGCAGAAGTGCTCCGCGTCGTCGCGGGCGTACATCCCGCAGTCGCTGTGGGAACGGCTGCGCGAGCCGCTGGCTGCGGCGACGTCCGAGATCCGTGTCGGCGATCCCGCGGAGTTCAGCACGTTCATGGGAGCGGTCATCGACGAGCCGGCGTTCCGCAAGCACGAGGCCGTCCTCGTCGATGCCCGCACCGCTCCGGATCTCGAGTTGATCGCCGGCGGCGAATGCGACTCGGAGGTCGGCTGGTTCGTTCATCCCACGATCTACGTGACCCAGAACCCGCAGCACGATCTCTTCAAGCGAGAGCTCTTCGGGCCGATCCTCGCGGTGTACCCGTACCCCGACAGTCAGTGGCACTCCGTGCTTGACCTCGTGGACCACACCTCGCAATACGCGCTGACCGGTGCCGTCTTCGCCGAGGACAGGCGCGCGATCGATGAGGCGTCGAGCCGGCTCCGCTATGCGGCCGGCAACTTCTACATCAACGACAAATCGACGGGCGCGGTCGTCGGCCAGCAACCGTTCGGTGGGGCTCGCCTGAGTGGCACGAACGACAAGGCGGGATCAGCGCTGAACCTCCTGCGGTGGGTGGCGCCCCGGGCGATCAAGGAGACCTTCGTGCCACCGACCGATTGGCGCTACCCGCACCAGGATCCCGACTGACGCCGAGCCAGCTCATCCCGGCCTCCCGGGGGACCGGACCCGGCCTCAGGCCCGCCAGCGGGTGCAGGAGCGGGTCGGCCGGCGCCGGCACGAGCAACTCCCGGGATGACGCGGTGTCCGCCTCGCGGTCCGCGGCTCTTCGGCGGCCACGCGGATCAGAGCATGAAACCGACGCTCGTCGATGATGCCCTTCTCGAGAGCGCGCCTCGCCCAGGCGGGTGGGGTCCGAAGCCCCCATGCATCGAATGTGCCGTGCTCGATCATCGTTCCTCCAGATGATAGCCAGGAGAGACTAAACGAGGGTCCCGGACGGGTCGATGCCTTCGAGGAGTTTCTGAACGGCGGTGACGAAGCGGGTCGCCTGCAGACCGTCGTTGATCCGGTGGTCGAACGAGAGGCCCAGATTCATGATCGGGCGGATGGCGATCGCGTCGCCAACGACCACGGGCCGCTTGACCACCATGTCCATCGTCATGATCGCGGCCTGCGGCTGGTTGATGATCGCCTGGGTCATCACCGCGCCGAGGGCACCGGTGTTGTTGAGCGTGAACGTCCCGCCCTGCACCTCGTCGAGCTTGAGGTGGTTGCTCCGGGCCCGCGCGCCGAGGTCCGCCATCGTGGTGGCGAGGCCGGAGATGCTGAGCCGGTCGGCGTCGCGAACCACCGGCACGATCAGGTTGTCCTCCAGGGCCACGGCGATGCCGAGATGGATGCTCCGCTTGACGACGATGCCGGCGTCACTCCACGAGGCGTTCAGCGTGGGGTGACGCTGCAATGCCTCGATCACCGCCCGGGCGACGAACGGCAGGTAGGTGAGCTTGACACCGTGTCGCTGCTCGAACGCCGCCTTCTCGCGATCGCGGATCCGTGCGACCGACGACATGTCGACCTCGACCATGAGGTACGCGTGCGGCGACGTCTGCAGGCTGCGGACCATGTGGTCGGCGATCGCTTTGCGCACCTGCGTCAGCGGGACCACGGTGTCCCCGTCGCCGGTGCCGAATGAGGCCGGCACGGGCTGCGCGGCCGGGGCCTGCGGCGCCGGCGCGGGCTGCGCCGCGGCGGGCACGGGCGCGGAAACAGGCTGGGACGGCTGCGCAGGGGGCGCCGCCGCCGCTGGCCGGCTGCCCTGCAACTGCCCGGCGTCGCGCTGCTGCACGTACTCCAGCACGTCCTTCTTCGTGATCCGCCCGCCGAGCCCGGTGCCGGTGATCTGCCCGAGGTCCACACCGTGCTCACGGACGAGCATCCGCACCGCCGGGGTGAGGTGATACCCCGCCCCGTTGTCGGCCGCGGGCGCACCCGCTGCAGAACTCGGACCAACCGGCGCCTCGGGGGCTGACAGCGACGCCGAAACCGCCGCAGCAACGCCGGCATCAACTCCTTGCGCTTCAGCACCCACCGGCTCGCCCCCGGCCACCCCATCAGATGTCCCGCCACCTTCAGGTGCGGGCGAAACTGACGGAGCAGATGCCGGCGATGCCGACCCGGCGGGCGATCCCGCGGACGCAAGCGACGGCTGGGGCGTCTGCGGAGGCGACATCGCCAGGGGAGTCGCCGGAGCGGACGACCCGACCGGCGCCTCCGCCTCGGGCACGGACCCGCCCGCCGGGGCGGCATCCCCGGCCCCCGCGACGTCGATGGAGCAGATCGGTTGGCCGACGGGCACCACCGCTCCTTCGGCGGCGATGAGCTCGGACATCACGCCGTCGGCCGGTGCCGGAATCTCGGCATTCACCTTGTCGGTGATGACCTCGGCGATCGACTCGTACTTGGCGATCGCATCGCCGGGTTGCTTGAGCCAGCGCGCGATGGTTCCCTCGGTGACGCTCTCGCCGAGCTGCGGCATCGTGACGGTCATAGACATGGGGTGGACGTCCTCGTGTTCGGGTTCAGTACGCGGCGAGCTCGCGCAGCTTCGCCTCGACCTTGTTCGGCGTGACGAGATAGAACGCCTCGAGCGGTGGCGAGTACGGCATGGCCGGAATCTCCGGGCCGCCGAGCCGCATCACGGGCGCGTCGAGGTAATCGAAGCACTCTTCGGCGATGATCGCCGCAACCTCTGCGGCGACACTGACCGCGAGGTTGGCCTCCTGCACCACCAGCACCTTGCCGCACTTGCGCGCGCTGGTGACGATGGCCTCACGGTCGATCGGACGCAGCGAGCGCAGGTCGGTCACCTCGCAGGAAAACCCATCTGCGGCAAGGCGTTCCGCCGCCTCGAGCGAGGTGTGCACCATCATCCCGTAGCTGAACACCGCGATATCGGATCCCTCGCGAGCGACGCGCGCACGGTCGAGCGGCACCGTGTACTCGCCTCCGGGCACCTCACCCTTGATGGCGCGGTAGCAGCGCTTGTGCTCGAAGTACAGCACCGGGTCGGGATCGCGCAACGCCGAGATGATCATGCCCTTCGCGTCGTACGGCGTCGACGGAACGACGACGCGCAGGCCTGGGATATGGGCGAAGATCGCCTCGATCGACTGCGAGTGATAGAGCGCGCCGTGCACTCCCCCGCCGAACGGCGAGCGCAGCACCATCGGCACGCCCCAGTCGCCGTTGCTCCGGTATCGCATCTTCGCGGCCTCACTCATGATCTGATCGACCGCCGGCATGATGAAGTCCTGGAACTGGATCTCCGCGATGGGCCGCAATCCGTTCATCGCAGCGCCGATGGCGACACCGACGATGAGCGACTCCGCGAGCGGGCTGTCGAGGACCCGGTCCTGGCCGAACTCCTTCTGGAGGCCCTCGGTGACCCCGAAGACGCCGCCCTTGGCCCCGACATCCTCACCGAGGATCATCACGCGCTCGTCGCGCTGCATCTCCTCGCGTATGCCGTCGCGGATCGCCTCGATGTAGGTCTTCTCAGCCACGCCAGTCGCCCTCTTCGGCGTACACATGGAGCATCGCGGTATCGGCCGTCGGCAGCGGCGCCGCCTCCGCCTCCTCGGTGGCGCGATCGAGCTCGAGAACGAGTTCCGCGCGCATCTCCTCCGCGTCGCCGGCGCTCAGCACGCCGAGCTCCTCGAGCGTGGCCTTGAACCGGAGCAGGGAGTCGCGCTCCTTGTCAGCCTCGAGCTCTTCGCTGCTGCGATAGCGGCGCTGGTCGTCGTCCGAGCTGTGTGACGTGAGGCGCAACACCTTGGCCTCGACGAGCGTCGGACCGTCACCGCGGCGGGCGCGCTTGACTGCCTCGCGTGCCACCGCGTAGCAGGCGATGGCGTCACTCCCGTCGACGACGACGCCGGGAATCCCGTATCCCTTGGCACGATCGGCGACGTCCTGCGTGGGCATCTGCTTCTGCCACGGCACGCTGATCGCAAACCCGTTGTTCTCCACCACGAAGATCACGGCAAGCTTCTTGGTCGCGGCGAAGTTCAACGCCTCGTGGAAGTCGCCCTCGCTCGTGCCACCCTCCCCGATCGACGTGAGCGTCACCCCGTCCTCGCCACGCATGCGCGACGCCAGCGCGATACCGGTCGCATGGATGAGCTGCGTGCCGATCGACGAACCGGTGCTGATGATGTTGAGACGCCTGCACCCGTAGTGTGCGGGCATCTGACGGCCGCCGCTGTTGGGATCGTCCGCGCGCTGCAACCCGGAGAGGATGTGGTCCTTCGGCGTCATGCCGAGCACGAGGGTGAGGGCAAGGTCGCGGTAGTACGGTGCGACCCAGTCGTACGCCGGCCGCAGGTTCATGCCAAACGCGACTTGAACTGCCTCGTGGCCCTCCGCCGAGATCCAGAACGGCGCGCGTCCCTGACGGTTCAGCACCCACAGGCGTTCGTCGGTCAGGCGCGAACGCAGCATGTGCCGGTACATGAGGCGAAGCGTCTCGGCGTCGAGGCCCGCCCGGGCTCGGGTTTCTGTCTTGGTCATTGCCATTGCCGGCCCAACCCTCCGATCGAAGCTGTCACTGACGACGCTGCCTCGAACGCTCCACAGCCGCTCAAATGTGGATCGCCTCGCCGCTTGTGGCGAGGGCAGCTTCTGAGAGCACCTCACTGAGTGTAGGGTGTGGCGCGACTGCGTGTCCCATCTCGAACGCCGTGCCCTCGAGAAGGGCGCCGAGCGCCGGACCCCAGATCAGCTCGGTGACCTCATGGCCGATGAGGTGGACGCCGAGCACGTCACCGGACGCCTTGTCCGCGACGACCTTGCAGAAGCCGTCCGAGTCGCCCCAGATGAGCGCCCTGCCGTTGCCGCGAAACGGCATCTTGCCGATGGCCACCTCGTGGCCGGCCGCGCGCGCCTCCGCCTCGCTGAGTCCGAGCGAACCGATCTGCGGCGTGCAGTACGTGGTGCGCGTCACGAGCCGCGGATCCAGCGGATGCGGGTTCCTACCGGCGATCGCCTCGACGGCGACGACGCCCTCGTGGAGCGCCTTGTGCGCGAGCTGAAAGCCACCCACGACGTCGCCGATGGCGCTGACGCCCGCCTCGCCGGTGCGAAGCATCCCGTCGACGGCGATGACGCCACGCTCCACGACGATGCCGGTGTCCTCGATGCCGATGTTCTCGACGTTCGCCGCACGGCCGACGGCGACGAGCAGGACTTCGGCCGTCAGGCGCTGCTCCTTGCCGTCCTCGCCGGCGACGGTCACGGTCACGCCTCCCTCACCGCGCTCGACCGACGCCAGATCCAGCCGGTGCCCGGTGAGGCAGGTGATCCCTCGCGCCTCGAACCGGCGGCGGAGCTCCGCGCCGATCTCGGCGTCCTCGAGCGGGACGAGGCTCGGCAGCATCTCCACCACCGTGACCTCCGCGCCACAGCTGCGATAGAGCGACGCGAACTCGACACCGACCGCACCGGCGCCGAGCACGATGGCCGACTTCGGCACCCGATTCATCTTCAGGGCCTCGTCACTCGTGAGGATCGCGGTGCCGTCGGCGGGAACACCCGGCAGCTGCTTGGGCCTCGAGCCCGTCGCGATGATCAGGGCCCCGGCCTCGACGTCCGTCGTCTCCCCGCCGGCGCCGGTGACGCTGAGACGGCCGGGGCCGGCCAGACGGCCCGTCCCGCTCAGCACCGTCACCTTGTTCTTGCGCAGCAGGAACTGCACCCCTTTGTGGAGCTGGCTGACCACCTGGTCGCGGCGGTTCCCGGCTACCGCGTAGTCGAAGGTGATCTCGCCGGTCGTGACGCCGAACGCGGCTGCGTGGCCGAGCTCGTCGAGCAGCGCCGCACTCTGGAGCAACGCCTTGGCGGGGATGCACCCGCGATGCAGACAGGTCCCACCGACCTTGTCCTCCTCGACGAGGACGGCGCGCAATCCCAGCTGAGCCGCACGGATCGCCGCCGGATACCCGCCCATCCCGCCGCCGAGGATGGCGATGTCGAAACGTTCGGCCACAGCGGGTGAGTATATCGGCGGGTACTTCGGCCCCCGTCCTCCGCTGCGCGCCGTCGACCGCTAGACGAGGTAGCGGCGTGGGTCGACCCACTGACTGTTGCGGTTCACGCCGAAGTGCAGGTGGCACCCGGTCGAGTTGCCCGACGTGCCTTCGTAGCCGATCAGCTGACCCGTGGCGACCGTCTGCCCGTTGTGGATCGCGAAGCTCGCGAGGTGGCCGTAGAGCGTCTGCCACCCGTTGCCGTTGACGATGATGATGTAGTGCCCGAAGCCGTACGGCTCGTACGGCTCGATGTACGCGATCCCCGCGTCGGCCGCGATGATGTGGTTGCCGCACGCGCCGGCGATGTCGAGCCCGTTGTGGAAGTGCTTCTGCGCACACGCGGGGTCGTACGGCTCGAACGGGTAGGGCGTGCACCCGAACCCCTGACTGATCGGGCCGGTGTCCGGCCAGATGAAGTGGCCGCTGCCACCGCCCGCGGCGCGCGCTGCAGCCTCCTCCTTTTGGAGCTGCGCGATCTGCCCGTTGATGGTGTTCACCGCGGCCTCCCACTCCAGGGCGCTGCGCTCGTCCTGCGCCTGGATCTGCTTGAGATACGCGACAGCATCGGTGCGGGCGAACAGGTCGTCGTCGAGCGACTGCTGCGTGAGATACAGCTGGCCGAGCACCTGCTGCTGTTGCTGCCGGTCATGGCTGATGCGCTCGACGTCGGTCTGCACCGCGTCGCGTTGCGCGGTGACGATGTCGAGCGTCTGCAGCTCGCGGGCGCTGATACGTCCGCCGTCGATGACATCGGTCCAGAACTGGTTGAAGCTGCCCGATGCCAGCAGGTTGCTGAGCGGCGTCGACTCGTTCTCGAATTCGTAGTAGACGACGAGCTCCTGCGCGAGCTGGTGCTCCTCGGTGCCGAGGAGCGTGCGCGCATCGGCGAGCTGCGTCTGCGCCTCGCTCAATTGCGTGTTGATCGCCGTCAACCTCGCGGTCGCCGCCGCGACCTGCGCCTGCGTCGCCACGATCTGCCGGTCGAGGGTCGTGATGATCGCGGTCAGCGCCGCTTCCTGGTTCTGCGCCGCGGCGATCTGCGCTTTCAGCGCCGCAATCGTCGCCCTGGCCTGGTTGAGCTGACGCTGTTCGCGGCTGATGTGCTCGGTGATCTGATCAGCGGCGGTCGGCTCCGCAATGGCGAACAGCGACGTGGCTATGGCCAGCGACGCGATGCCGCCGACAAGCCTCCCACCCCTCACGCGGAGAGGAAGCGCCGAACGCCGAGGAAGCTCCCGAAGGCCCCGACAGCAACGCCACCGATGAGCAGGAACACCAGCAGGGTGACCGTGTATGGGCCGTCGAAGGGCACACTCAAGAGGTGGCCCTGCGCGGCCTGTACGAACACCCGATATGCGGCATACACGACCGCGCCGGAGAAGATGGCGGCTAACAGGCCGCCGAGCATGCCCTCGAGGATGAACGGCCAGCGCACGAACCAGTCCGTGGCGCCGACGAGCTTCATGATCTCGATCTCGGTGCGGCGGGCGTAGACCGCCGTGCGGATCGTGTTCATGATGATGACGATGCTGATCGTCATCAGGATCACCGCGATGATCGCGCCGACCCACTCGATGATCGTGATCACCGCGTTGAGCTTGGAGATGACGTCGGAGTTGTAGTCGGTCGGCGTGGTCTTGTCGACGATCGGTGTCGCCGCCGCCATCGTGTTGAACTGGCTCAGGTCCGCCAGCTTCCGCACGACGAGGTTGAGTGAGGCCGGCAGCGGGTTGCTGCCGAGGACGCTGAGCGCCTGGGAGATGTCCGGGTTCTGGGACGCCTGTTGCGCGGCCTGATCCTTGGTCTCGAAGCTCACGGAGATGACGCGCGGATCAGCCTTCAGCCGGCTCTCGAAGTCGGTGATCGCCGCCAGCGATGCGTTGTCCGAGATATAGATCTTCAGATGGCTCGCGTTCTGCTCCTGCGACTGCAGCACGGTGTCGACCGAGTGCGTGAAGAGAAGTCCACCGCCGACCAGGAAGATGATCAGCCCCATGGTGAACACGCCCGCAAGCGAGACACCGAGGTTGCGCCGGAAATTCTGCCCCGCGCTGTGCAGCGCGAACCAGAGCGAGGCTGCGATCTGCCTCACAGCGTTGCGGTTCCTTCGCGCAGGTACTGTCCTTCGGCCTCATCGCGAACCACGCGGCCGCCCTCGATTGCGATGACACGACGTCGCACGAGGTCCACGACCTCACGGTTGTGCGTCGCCATCAGCACGGTGGTGCCGCGATGGTTGATCTGCAGCAGCAGCTGCACGATGCCCCACGACGTGTCGGGATCGAGGTTGCCCGTGGGCTCGTCAGCCAGGAAGATGCGCGGCCGATGCACGAGAGCGCGCGCGATCGCGACGCGCTGCTGCTCGCCACCGCTCAACTCGTCCGGGAACGTGTCGAGCTTGTCCTCGAGACCGACGATCCAGAGCACCTCCTCGACCTTCTCGCGCATGTGGCGCTGACCGGGACGCGTCACCTGCAGCGCGAACGCGACGTTCTGCGCGACGGTGCGCCGCGTCAGGAGCTTGTAGTCCTGGAAGACGATGCCGAACTTGCGCCGCAGCTTCGGGAGCTTGCGCCGCGACATGCGGCTGATCTCCTGCCCCTCGACGAAGATGCGTCCCGTCGACGGCGCCTCATCGCGGATGAGCAGGCGGACCAGCGTCGACTTGCCCGCGCCGCTCGCGCCGACGAGGAAGCAGAAGTCGCCTTGATGGATCGCCAGATCAACGTCGCGCAGAGCCTCCGTTCCGTTCGGGTAGACCTTGCTGACGCCGTGAAAGGAGATGACTGGGCGCAATGCGTGCTGAGGCGGGGCCGCAGATCGCTCGGCGATCGCCACGCTCACCAGGCTGCCCCCTGGGGCGATGTATTCATAAGATGGTTTCTGGGATCGCTGCTGAGTCGGCGGCCAGTATAAACCGGGGTTCCGCCTGACTCCCGTCGAATTTCACAGGACGGTGACTTTCGTACGGCGGCGACGCTCGATCGTTCGGTCAGGATGCCTTCGATTCCGCTTCCTCGTCGGCCGCCCAGTGCAGGTATCCCTCGATGAAGGGGTCGATGCCCCCCTCGAGCACCGCCTGGGTGTTGCCGACCTCGATGTTCGTCCGGTGGTCCTTGACCATGGTGTACGGGTTGAGGACGTAGGAGCGGATCTGACTGCCCCACTCGGCGGCGATCAGCTCGCCTTTGAGATCGGCGATCTTCTGGGCGTGAGCCGCCTGCTGGAGGGCCAGCAAGCGCGAGCGCAGCACCCGCCAGGCGACGTCGCGGTTCTGCTGTTGCGAGCGCTCGTTCTGGCAGGTGACCACCACACCGGTCGGGATATGGGTGAGCCGCACCGCCGATGAGGTCTTGTTGACGTGCTGGCCGCCGGCGCCGCTCGACCGGAAGACGTCCGTTCGGACGTCGTCGGGATCGATCTCGACCGTGACGGTGTCCTCGATCTCAGGAGTCACCTCGACCAGGACGAACGAGGTGTGCCTCCGATGGGCGGCATCGAAGGGACTGATGCGAACGAGGCGATGGACGCCGTGCTCACCTTTGAGGAGCCCGTAGGCACGAGGACCCGAGATGCGGATGGTCGCCGACTTGATGCCCGCCTCATCCCCGACCGACTCCTCGAGGAACTCGACCGGCATTTTGTGCTCCTCCGTCCAGTGCAGGTACATGCGCAGGAGCATCGCGGCCCAGTCCTGGGAGTCCGTCCCACCGGCGCCGGCGTGGATGCTGAGGAGGGCGACGTGGTCCGTGTACGGATCGCTGAAGAGCAGGTCGATCTCGCGGCGCGCGATCTCCTTCTCGAGGGCCTTGACCTCGCGCTCGAGGTCGGCCGCCATGCCCTCGTCGGGCTCGGCGTCGAGCAGGGACGCGAGCTCCCGGGTATCGGCGGCACGCTGCGTCAGCGATTCCCAGGTGGCGAGGTCATCGCGGATCCGTGACGCCTCCTGGTTCAGGGAAGCGGCGCGGCGGGGGTCGTCCCAGAGGTCGGGGTCCGAGATATCCCGATCGAGCTCGACAAGACGGACGCGTTTTCCGTCGAGGTCAAAGATGCCCCTGAAGCTCGGCGATGCGGGCGGCAACGTCGGAGGCGCGGTCGGCAAGCTCGCTCATGAGCCGAGTATTTCACAATGATCTGATGCACCCCGCCGTCGGGGCGGTTCCCGCCGCGATCGGCGAGCTGTTTCCCGACCTGCCCCGCGCGTTCGACTTCGACGACGTGTCGCTCGTTCCGCGCGTGCCGTCGACGCTGGCGCATCGAACGGAGGCCGTGCCCGCCGTCCAGTTCGGGCCCGTGCGGCTGTCGGTGCCGATGATCGCGTCCCCGATGCCCGATGTGTGCGGCGTCGAGATGTGCCGCGCCCTTGCGGAGCACGGGGCCCTCGGGATACTGCCGCGATTCCAGAGTGTGGACGAGCAGGCCGGACAGCTCCGTCAGGTGGGCTCTTCGGGTGGCGCCCTGGCGGCCGCCCTCGGTGTGACGGGTGATTATCCGGAGCGGTTCGAGCGCATCGTCGAGGCCGGGTGCCGGATCGTATGCCTCGACACGGCGAACGGGGCGCATGAGCAGGTGGCGCGCGTCGTACGGTGGGTCCGCGAGCAGCCCGTGGCGGTGTTTCTCATCGCGGGAAACGTCGCGACGGCCGAGACGTTCGGCTGGCTCGAGGACCTCGGTGTCGACGCGATCCGCGTTGGTATCGCTGGAGGTTCGGTGTGTGAGACCCGGACTGAGACGGGCGTCCACGCGCCGACGCCGTACAGCGTGCACGAGTGCGCGCAGGTGCGCCGCCACGCGCTCATCGTAGCCGACGGCGGGATCCGCAGCCCCGCCGACATGTGCAAGCTCCTCGCGCTCGGCGCCGACTGCGTGATGGTCGGCTCGGCGCTCGCGGGGACGTACGAAGCGCCGGGACGGGTGCTGGTCGTGGACGGGAAGAAGTTCAAGATCATGCGCGGCGCGGCATCGTTCTCCGTGCAGCAGGAGTTCGCCGGCGAGGACCCCGAGTACATCGAGGGATCCGAGTCGATCGTTGCGTACAAGGGGCACGTCGCCGATGTCATGCAACGCTATGTCGCCGGGCTGCGAAGCTCAATGTCGTACATGGATGCGCGGACCCTGGACGAGTTTCGGGACAACGCAAGCTTCATCCGGATGCGGTAGCGCGCTCGTTCGACGATGAGCAGCCCGCCACTCGATCCCGAGGATCTCGAGCTCGTTGCGCGTGCGACGGAGATCGTCGACCGGTGTGGTGACGGTCGTGTCCACACCGTTGCCGCTGCAGCGCGCG
The DNA here is from genome assembly GCA_035534435.1 of Candidatus Acidiferrales bacterium. Lineage (GTDB taxonomy): Bacteria > Chloroflexota > Dormibacteria > Aeolococcales > Aeolococcaceae > Palsa-851. The sequence goes on along the minus strand of DATLRX010000050.1, from coordinate 1,282 downwards.
CCGGCGACGGGCGGGTCGTCACCGGGTTGAACGTGTACCACTTCACCGGCGGACCGTGTGCGGAGCTGGTGCTGCTCGGGAACGCCGCCGAAGTGGGCATCGATCGGCTGGACGTGATCGTCGCCGTGGCGGATCGGACGCGAGGGATCCTTCCCCCATGTGGCCGTTGCAGGCAGACGTTGCTTGACTACCACCCGGGGATTCGCGTGTTGATCACTGTTGACGGGGAGGTGCAGTCGGTGCCGATTGCGGACCTGCTGCCCTTCGGGTTTCGGTGGACCGTGGAGTCGGGCTCAGTGCACTCGGGGGACCGGCGCAAGTTCAGCTGAGTTGCCGAAATCGGGATGACGGCGCCTGCCAGCTTGCATGTACGAACGTTTGTTCTATACTACTGTGATGTGTAACGGCGACGGCGAAACCGATGCTCTGACGACGACGTTGCTCGCCGCCGTCGACGCCTTCGCCGGCTCCACCGCGACCACCCGGCCACAGCGGCAGCGAGCTTGCGGAGCGCCTCGTCCGCCTCCGCCACGGCATCGATCTCCTCGAGGTTGCCTTTGCGGTCGACGCCGCCGCCATCGCGGCGACCGATGCCGACGACGTCTTCGGATCCGTCTCCCCGATCGACTGGGTGCGCCACAACTGCCATCTCTCGGGCAATGCGGCGGCGCGGGCGGTCAACCTCGGGGAGCGGATGCCGGAGCTGCCCCGGAGCGTCAGCGCGCTGCACGAGGGCGAGATCGGCGTTGCCCATCTCCAGATGATCGCCGGCAACGCCCGTGCGCTCCGGGCGCATGTCGGTCTCGAGGAGGTGGACTTTGACGAGGGGCCGCTCCTGAAGCTCGCACTCGAGCACTCGGTCGGCGCCTTCAGCTTCGACTGCACCCATGCCCGCCATGCCGCCGACGCGACCGCGGTCCTCGACGAGCACGTCGACGCGGTGGCGCGCCGCCGGTTCGACCTCATTCCCTGCGAGAGCGCAATGGTCGCGGTCAACGGTTACTTCGACCCGGTCGGGAAAGCGCTGTTGCAAACCGTGCTCGTCCCCCTGGCCAAGGCCGATGGGCCCGATGATCCGCGACTCCTCCCCCGGCGCATGGCCGATGCCCTCATCGAGGTCCTGCAGCACGCCCTCAACACGGGAGTGATCCCACCCACCGTCTCCCAGCGCCCCCACGTCGTGCTCACCGCCTCAGTGGAGACGGTGATGGGCCTGGAGGGTGCGCCGGGCGGTGACCTGGAGTTCGGCGGCGTTGTGCCTGCCGCCACCGTGCAGCGCCTG
>DATLRX010000049.1:0-21127 GCA_035534435.1 Candidatus Acidiferrales bacterium | reverse complement strand
CAGGCGCTGCACGGTGGCGGCAGGCACAACGCCGCCGAACTCCAGGTCACCGCCCGGCGCACCCTCCAGGCCCATCACCGTCTCCACTGAGGCGGTGAGCACGACGTGGGGGCGCTGGGAGACGGTGGGTGGGATCACTCCGGTGTCGAGGGCGTGGTGCACGACCTCGATGAGGGCATCGGCCAGGCGCCGGGGCAGGAGCCGCGGATCATCGGGCCCATCCGGCCTGGCCAGGGGGAGCAGCACCGTCTCCAGCTCCGCCCCCGCGACCGGGTCGACGTACCCGATGAAGGCGACCATGCCGCCCTCACAACGGATCAGGTCGAACCGGCGGCGCGCCACCGCGTCGACGTGCTCGTCGAGGACCGCGGCCGCGTCGGCGGCATGGCGGGCGTGGGTGCAGTCGAAGCTGAAGGCGCCGACCGAGTGTTCGAGTGCGAGCTTCAGGAGCGGCCCCTCGTCAAAGTCCACCGCCTCGAGACCGACGTGGCCCCGGAGCGCACGGGCGTTGCCGGCGATCATCTGGAGATGGGCAACGCCGATCTCGCCCTCGTGCAGCGCGTTGACGCTCCGGGGCAGCTCCGGCATCCGCTCCCCGAGGTTGACCGCCCGCGCCGCCGCATTGCCCGAGAGATGGCAGTTGTGGCGCACCCAGTCGATCGGGGAGACGGATCCGAAGACGTCGTAGGCATCGGTCGCCGCGAAGGCGGCGGCGTCGACCGCAAAGGCAACCTCGAGGAGATCGATGCCGTGGCGGAAGCGGACGAGGCGCTCCGCAAGCTCGCTGCCGCTCTGCCGGGTGGTCGCGGTGGAGCCGGCGAAGGCGTCGACGGCCGCGAGCAACGTCGTCAGGGCATCGGTTTCGCCGTCGCCGTTACACATCACAGGGTAACTATCCCCTCATTGGAGATATACTCATGTGTAGAATAGAAGACCTTGGAAGGCTAGACGCTTCCCTCGGGGTGCGGCGGGAGATCCGTCGTTCCGAGGTGCTGGAAAACGGTGTCCATGCTGGCGAGTCCGGCGTCGTCCAGCCAGTGGCTGGGCGGCCATTGAACGGGGTCGACGGCGGAGGGCCAGATGGGAACGACGGCGCCCTCGATCGAGGGTGTGAGCGTGAAGTCCAATTTCTTGACGTCGTGGGCCAGGAGTTGAATTACAAGGTGACCGAGATTCATGGTCACGCCGTACGCTTTCGACCCCTTCGGAAGTCGGGAGTCAGGCGTCGACGGGGTGATCTCTAGTGGCTGTGGATGAAAGCCAGCACGTCGCTGTGATCCGCGATAGGCACCCAGCATGACGTTTGCCTTGGCCAGCGGTCGCCACGGCAATGTGGTCTTAGGGATTGCGCGTCCCGCGTATAGCTCGTCGTAGTGGCTGGCTGGTACCCACTTCATCCGATCGGCGCACTGGAAGACAAGCGTCGTTTGCAAGGCCCAGAACGCTATCAACCGTTGCATCGGCTCATCGAGTATCCGGTCCTCCCCGAGGATCATCGCGAGAAGGGGCGCCTTCGCTGCGTTCTCAAGCTGGGACATCCACCCGCCATTGCATTCCACTTGACATACCGCTCTCACGGTGCGCGTGAATGGAGGTGCTTGATGAACGATTGTGCGTTCCGAATCGTGCCTGACGTGGGTGTCGAGTTCGCGGCCCCAAGGCACCGCGTCTCGGAGCCACCGCGGCCAGACGTGCTGCCGATGGAGGTCTTCCATCTGTCCACAGAAGACGCAATACCCCGTCACGGCCTATCCTGAACCCATGGCCAAGACTCAACCAGAAGAGCAGTACACCCCGAAAGGGGCAAAGATCCCCATTCCAGAGAAGGGGGAGTTTCGGCGCAATCTTGAGAAGGTGATCCAATCGCCGGCCCCGACGAAGAAGCAGAAGAAGCCGATCCGGTAGGTGAGGCAAAGCTGGAGTATTCCAGCCATGCGCTCGATCAGATGAATCTCCGAGGGATCACCTTCGGCCAAGTTCGGGGCTCCCTTGCGAATACGGTCATGGACTGGCCGGACAGGGATGACCCATCGGCCAGGATTCACGTTGGGGAGGTTGAAGGCTTGCGAATCAAGGTCGTTTGGCGTCCGTCACACCGTTTCGTGATCACTGTGGCAGACTTTGACAAGTGAGGGTCAAGTTCGACCGGGGGGCCGACGCAATCTACGTGACGCTTCGCGACGGTGTGTACTGCCGCGGCAAGGAACTAGACGATCACCGAAGGATCGACTATGACGCTGATGGCACTCCCATCGGCATAGAACTCCTGTTCGTCAGTCACGGCGTCATCGTGGACGATTTGCCATTGTCCGAACAAGTGGCGGCCGAGTTGGCGAACCACAAGATCAAGGTGTTCGCCTAAGCGACCGGCTTGCAGGCCTGATCGACTAGTAGGCGGAACTTCGCCTCGCCGGTGGGCATGCGGCGAACGCCGTGCTTGCCCCCGGTGTGCTCACGGTGGTTGTAGCGCCACGCATACTCGTCAAGGTAGGACTGGAGCCACTTGGACGACACGGAGTGGTAGACGCCCCGTAGACCACCCTTGAGCGTCGACCAGAACCCCTCGATGGTCTGGGTGTGGACGTCGCCCTCGACGTAGACGCCAGCCGAATGCTTGATCCGGTAGTGGGACGCCACCTCGATACCTTCGAGGTTGTCGTAGATACGGAACTCGTCCGTGAAGATGGTCGAGGACGGCAGAAGGTGAACGCGGGCGAGCCGCGACGCTTCGACAAGGGTGGCAGCGGGGACATGTTTGGCAACGACCTTCCCGCCGCGCTCGACGGCACCGATGACGACGCGCTCGTTGAGACTACGACCGGGCTTGCCGGGAGGATCGGAGAGCCGACGCTTGCGCGTCAGGTATGTCTCATCCATCTCGACGTCGCCAGACAGAACGACGGTCGCGTTCTCTTGCGACATGAGGGAGTTGCGGATCACATTGAACATCCGCCACGCGGTTTTATAGGTGACGCCTAGCTCGCGTTCGAGCTGCTTCGCGGAGATACCGCATCGGGTGCTTGTGATGAGGTACAGCGCGTAGAACCAGAGGTGGAGGGACGTGGACGACTTGTGGAAGATCGTCCCGGCAGTCGGGTGAAGGTGATGGCCACAGGACGTGCATGTCCACGCCTGACGACGCTGCGCGGTGGCGTACTTGACGAAGCGGCGCTCCACCTCGCAACGAGGGCAGACGGCATGCTCGCCGTCAGCCGAGTAGCGGGTCTTCCACAGATACGCAAGGCAAACGTCGTCGTCCGGGAACTCGGCCATGAACTCCATGAGCGAGTAGCGGGATTCGGAAGCGGTTCCGCGAGTTGGGTTTTTGCGATTGGAGGACATCTAGTTGGTCACCATGACGATCACGCCTACGGCGGTGGTATTCGAGATTCCCACGGCTTCAGGCATCCCTACGCGCGTCGAGTTCCCGCGCCAGCCGCGCCAACGCCTCCTCGATCCCATTGATTACGGGAACGAGGAACGCCAAGATGTGGCCGTAAGACACAACGGCTGGGAGCACGTAGGGCCACGTGGGATCGTCTAGATCGACTTTGGGCGTCGGAGCCTCGGCTGCCGCTGCCTCAGCGCCCTTGTCGTGAGCCGACGCGATGATCGCCTTGATCTCGTCTTCTAGCTTCGCCATGCGAGCAGTATATCACAATCCTCTACATTGAGGGGATAGTTGCCCATCACAGTAGTATAGAACAAACGTTCCGTCTTCTCCGGTTCGCAGATCAAATCCGGCGTTTCGTAACGCGATCGTCCTGTGATGGTGCGATCGAATCCGGTCCCCACCCGCGACGATCGACTCCTTCCCTAAGAAACCCCAATCCCTTCCTGATGGCGACGCCCACGTGACGTAACCCCCGCGCTGGGCGTCGCCGTCCCCCCTTCCCACAATCGAGGCGCGCCCGAAGCACCGGCGCACCGGTCAGAAGAGCGCAGACGCCCGTCAGCCGCCGGCGGTCACCCCCGACGCCTCGAACCTGTCGAACACCAGGCGCACGGCCATCGAACCCTCGCCGATGGATGTCGCCACACGCTTGATCGACCTGCTCCTCGCATCGCCGACGCAGAACACGCCCGGCCTGCTCGTCTCGAGCAGCAACGGTTCGTAGCCGGGATGATCGATCGCACTCAACGGGACATCCCTGCCAGTGACGAGAAAGCCGTCCTCGTCCATCGCGAGCTGGCCGCCGAGCCACTCGGTGCACGGCTTGGCTCCGATGAAGACGAACAGACCGCATGTCGGGTGGTCGACGACCTCGCCCGAGCGGGTGTCGCGCAGCGTGACGCCCTCGAGGCGCCCGTCCCCGATGAGCCCGACGACCTCGGTGCGTGTCGCAACGGTGATGGACGGATCGCGTGCGATCTCATCGAGCAGGTACCTCGACATCGTGCGAGCCAGCGCGTCGCCCCGGATGGCGATCAGCACCTCGGAACACGCCCGGGCCAGGAAGAGTGCCGCCTGGCCCGCGGAGTTGCCCCCGCCAACGATCACGGCAGGACCGCCGGAGCAGGCCTGCGCCTCCATCTGGGTCGCGGCGTAGAACACGCCCACACTCTCGAAGTCGGCCAGGCGGTCGAGGGGGAGCCGGTTGTAGCGCGCACCGGTCGCGATGATCACCGAGCGCGCGGCGATCACCTCACCGCCGTCGAGCGTGACCCTGTGCGTATCGCCCGTCGACGCCAACGCAACCGCTCCCGCGCCGAGCCTGATCCGGACGCCGAACTTCTCCGCCTGTAGCGCGGCGCGTTCCGCCAGCTCCTCGCCCGAGAGGCCCGCCGGGAAGCCCAGGTAGTTCTCGATGCGCGACGACGTGCCGGCCTGGCCGCCGATCGCCGTGTTCTCGACAAGAACGGTCTGCATCCCCTCCGACGCTCCGTACACCCCGGCCGCGAGACCGGCGGGACCACCGCCCACGACGACCAGGTCGCACACGCCTGCTCCGTCGTGTACCGGCCGCGCGGTGAGGCCGAGTGCGACGAGGAGCTCGTGATCGGTTGGATTGGAGAGGAGCGAGCCACCCGGGGCGATCACCAGCGGCAGGTCGGTCGGTGCGACCTCCAGCCGGCGAAGCGTGTCCTCCGCCTCGGGCATTCCCTCAAGCTCGAGCCATCGGAAGGCCAGCCGGTTGCGCGCGAGCACATCGAGCAACCGTCGCGTCTTGCGGTCGAAGCGCGATCCCACGAGCGTCAGGCCCAGTCCCATCTGCGTCAACCTGACGTGCCGGAGCAGGAATGCGCGCAACAGGTAGTCGCTGAGGTCGGCCTCCTCCGCCATGATGGTCCGCACCTGTTCGACGGGGACGCGGAGGATGCGCCCCCGCTCCGTTGCGACCGCCGTCAGGAACACGCGCTGCCCGGTGAGCAACCCCTTCTCACCGAGGAACTCCCGTGGTCCGTACGTGATGATCAACTGCTCTTCGAGCCGGCCGTAGTGATCACGTATCTCGACCCTGCCCTCGAGAACGACGATCAGGTCATATCCCGGATCGCCATCGGTGAACAGCAGATCACCGGGCCGCACCTCGGACTCGTTGCCGTAGCGGCGCAGGGTCGAGAGCTGCGACTCGCCGAGCAATGGTCGAGCATCGGGTGCATCCGGCGGTGTGACGAGCGGCGCGCGCCGCACCGTCCCGCCAGTGCTCGCGAGAGGTCCCTCGGCCTGAGGGTCATCCGACATGCAGGACTCCCGTGGTGCGCCGCCGACCGTCGATCCGGCCGCGATCATATGACCGTGAACACCGCCGTCGTGATCGACCGGCATGCGAGCCCTGCGGACGACCGACCTTGACGAACCGCCAGGCCGCCATCGCCGCGCTCGAGCGCATCGCGTACATCCTCGAGCGCGAGCAGGAACCGACATACCGCGTACGTGCGTTCCGCAACGCGGTCGCCGTCGTTCGATCCCTGTCCGACGCCGAGCTCGAGGAGCGCAGCAGGCACAGGACGCTGCAGAGCCTCGCGGGAATCGGGCCGGCGACCGCAGGGGTCATCCAGGAGGCACTGGCGGGCACGAAGCCTGCATACCTGAAGCGCCTCGAGACGGAGGCCCCACCGATTCCACCCGCAGCACTGGCGCTGCAGCGCGCATTGCGCGGTGACTGCCACGTGCATTCGGACTGGTCGGACGGCGGGAGTCCCATCGAAGAGATGGCCCGCGCCGCGCGCGACCTCGGTCACGAGTACATCGTCCTCACCGACCACTCACCCCGGCTCACGGTGGCACGCGGGCTGAGCATCGAGCGGCTCCGCGAGCAGCTCGACGTCGTCCGCGAGATCAACCCACGGCTGGCGCCGTTTCGCATCCTGACCGGCATCGAGGTCGACATCCTCGAGGACGGTTCGCTCGACCAGGAGCCGGACCTGCTCGAGCAGCTCGACGTGGTGGTGGCGAGCGTGCATTCAAAACTGCGCATGCCGCGCGCCGAGATGACGCCGCGAATGCTCACCGCCATCCGCAACCCTCACATGGATGTCCTCGGGCACTGCACCGGGCGGATCGTCGTCGGCCGCGGCCGGCCCGAGTCGGAGTTCGACGCTGATGCCGTCTTCGCGGCGTGCCGCGAGCACAACGTCGCGGTCGAGATCAACTCACGTCCGGAGCGGCTGGATCCTCCGACGCGCCTGCTGACACTCGCTGTCGAGACCGGCTGCCGGCTCGCCATCGACACAGACGCGCACGCGCCGGGTCAGCTCGATTGGCAGCTGCGCGGCTGCGAGCGCGCAGTCGCGTGCGGCGTCACGGCCGAGATGGTCATCAACACGATGACCGCGCACGAGCTCGTCGCATGGACGAGGACCTCGGTCACACGGATGCGTAGCCGCTGAGCAAGGACTCCCAGTCCGAGCCGTCCGCGCTCACGGATCGTCTCGGCGGCACCTCGGGCAGCGTCGACTTGAATCCCGCACCGGTGTCGAAGGCGACCACGGTGTCACCCGGTTCGATGGCGCCGCAGGATCGGAGTTCCGCGAGCGCGGCGAACGCCGCGGCCGATTCGAGGCTCAGGAATCCGGCGCCGTGACGCGCCGCGAAGCGCTGCGTCGACGCGAGCTCCGCTTCGGGAACTGCGATCGCGGTGCCACCTGATGCATTGATCGCGTCGAGGATCAGGAAATCGCCGACGGTGCTCGGCACGCGCAGGCCTGCCGCGTCGGTCGTGGCGTCCGCCCACGGATCGGCGAATCGCTGTCCTGCCAGGAACGCGCGCACAAGCGGTGCGCATCCCTCCACCTGCACTCCCACCATCCGCGGCCGGGCGTCACCGATGAGCCCCATCGACTCCAGCTCCGCAAATGCTTTCCACATCCCGATCAGTCCGGTTCCGCCACCCATCGGGTACACGATCACGTCGGGCAGCGACCAGCCGAGATCTTCCGCAAGCTCGATCCCCATGGTCTTCTTCCCCTCGACGCGATACGGCTCTTTGAGCGTGCTGAGATTGAATGCGCCGATGCGCTCGGCGATCCGCGCGGTCAACCGTCCGCAGTCGGAGATGAGGCCGTCCACGAGGATGAGGTCGGCGCCGCACGCCACGACCTCGGCGTGGTTGACGATCGGTGAGTCGCTCGGCATCACGACCGTCGCCTGCGAGCCGGCTACGGCTGCGTACGCGGCGAGCGCGCCGCCCGCGTTGCCGGCCGACGGCATCACGAAGCTCGTGGCTCCAAGCTCTTTCGCGCGGCTCACCGCGACACTCATGCCTCGCGCCTTGAAGGATCCTGTGGGGTTCAGGCTCTCCGCTTTCACGAGCAGCCGGCCGATGCCGTACGCGGGTCCCAGTCGCGGCGCTTCGAGCAACGGGGTCGAGCCCTCGCCCAGCGTCACGACATTCGACCAGTCGCGCACCGGAAGCACTCCGTGCCAGCGCCAGAGACCGCGCATCGAGACGCGTGCATCGCGTCGCCGGTCGTTCAGCGCCGTTGCCGCGCGCTCGAGGTCATAGCGGGCGAGCAGCGGACGGCCGTCCAGTGGGTCGGTCGTCACGAGCTCGTCGGCCGGGTAGGACGTGCCACTCAACCCGCCCTCGAGGTGCGTCAGCGTCGAGCCGGTCGCGCCGGCGGGCTGCGTCATGCCCACGACTCTACGGGCCGGTGATCCGAGGGCCGTGGTCCTACAGGATCGGCTGGTGCACCAGTGCCGCGACCTCATGGGTCTGCTCGCCCGTCCGGTGCGCCCAGGTCTGTCTCGGTGCGTGCACCGCTCGCTGATCGCGGCCCGTGGCGTCGACGCTGCTCTCATGCGGCGCAAACGGAATGACCACGAACGGGCGCCGTGCCTTGTGGCTCAACTCATGGGCGACACTGCCGAGGAACAGCTCCTCCATCGTGCTGTGGAGCCCATTCCCCACGACGATGAGGTCTGCTTCCTCGCTCTCCGCGACGTGCAGGATCCCAGTGGCCGGGTGCCCTTCGACCACGACGATCCGATGCCGGACATCCGTGTCCGCGAGGGGGCCGAACAGCTGCTTCTTGACGTGCGAGCGCAACTCGTCACCGAGGTAGTCGAGCTCCCGAAGACGCACGTCCGTCACGGTCGCTGCCCCCGGCACGCTGACGGGCTTGATCACGTGCACCGCGATGATCTCGGCACCACGAGATGCCGCTTCCTGGAGTGCCCAGTCAAGTGCGGCGTCTGATGCCGCCGATCCGTTCACTCCCACCACGATCTTCTGCATCGTCATCAGCCTCTCGCTTCTGGCTTTCGCGTCGACGTGCGCTCAGCGTCCATCTAATCGCGGCATCGCACGCGTGTCTAGAGGCATTGGTCCCCTTCTTCGACCGAGCGCGAGCCGGCGACGCCTGTTCAGGGCGCCGTATGTGGCAACCGGCCGTTCAGCAACGACCCATACAAGGACTCCAGCCGGTCGATGTTGCCTCGCAGGCTGTACCTGGCGACCGCCCGGTCGCGTGCTCGCTTCGACAGCGTGCGCCGGAGCGCCGGGTCGTCGTAGAGGCGGCCGAGCGCGCTCCCCAGCCCCGGCTCCAACGGGTACACGGGGATCACTGCGCCGGCGTCTCCGAGGGCGGCCCCGTCCTCCCCGGCATCGGTCGCGATGACGGCGCAGCCGACGCTCATCGCCTCGAGGAGTGCCAGCGACAGCCCCTCCGCGGTCGACGGGAGGACGAACAGGTCCGCGGCGCGGAGGAGATCTCGCCGCGCCTCTGCGCCTTCGACGACACCGAGCAGTCTCACCGGCGGGTGGGTGGCGGCAAGACGTACGAGCTGGCGTCGCTGCGTGCCCGCTCCGCCGATCAGCAGCAGGTGATCTTCCGGCCATCTCTGCGCGATGAAGCTGCGGGCGAGCTCGGGGACGCGCTTCTCGGGGTCGAGCCGTCCCATATAGACAACGACGAAGCGGCCCTGCACTGCCTCGCGGAGCTGCGAGGGTCCGGGCGTGAAATGCTCCGTGTCGACGCCATTGGGGCTCACGAGGATCCGATCGGGGTCCAATCCCGAGTCGACGAGGAGCGCTCGCTGTCCCTCACTCAGCGCGATGAGGGAGTCGAACCGAGTGAGACTCCGTGAGTGGAATCTGTAGAGCTCGTGCAGGATCCGGGCGCGCGCTGAAGCCAGCGTTCCATACGGAAGGTGCACGGTCGCGACCGCAGGAACGTTGCGATGGTGCGCGAGCGACGCCACCGCTCCGTCGAGCAGCGAGAAGCTCACCGAGAGATGGACGAGGTCCGGTTGGAACTCCGTCAACGCCGCCGAGATCCGCTCCAGCGACCCGGGGAGGGATATGGTCACCGTCTTGAGACGGAGCGCACGCAGCTCCACATCCCGAGCCGGCCCGGGTCGTGCGTGCCCTTCACGATGCGCGAAGAAGAGGACGTCCACGCCGCGACCGCGGAGCGCGGCGACCGTCTCACGGCTGTACGCAGCGAGGCCGTTGCCGTGCGGGCTCTGGAGATGACCGAACCACGCGACTCGAAGAGGGCGTGCGGGACGTGCCTGAGAGGCACCGGAGACGCTCACGCGACGCAGGGTAGGGTCACGAGGACCGGTCGCGTCGGACGGGCGCCCGTCAGATGCGACGAGAGGCGCTGAAGGAGGAGGCGGCTAGCATGGGGCCGGCGTGCCCATCCTGAGAGTCACCCTGCACCTGCTTCGCCGATTCTGGGCCGAGCTGCTCGCGTGTGCCGGGCTCGCCGCCCTCATCATCGGGGTCAATCCCTCGCGTCTGGGCGGTGTCTTCAGCCAGATTCAGTGGCTTCCCGCAGTGCTGATGGTCCCGGTCGTCGTGGGTGTCTACGCCAGCCATGGAACCGCGTGGTGGATCGCGCTCCGCGCGATCGGTGAGCACATCGGCCTCCGGGAGACGCTGCTGATCGAATTCGCGGGTCAGGCGATGGTCTTCCTGCCGCTCGGGGACCTCACGCGGGTGGTGATGGTCCGGGCCGCGGATCACGAGGAGGGCGTTGGAGCGATCACCGCCACGGTCGCCCTCCAGGAGCTGATCTTCATGATCCTGATGAGCCTCGGTGCACTCCCCCAGCTGGTCCAGCGGCCCAACATCGCGCTTCTCGTCCTCGCGGTGATCCTCGGTTTCCTCGGTGTCTTCGTGGTCCTGCTCTGGGAAGCCGCCTACGTTCGTGCCATCCGGCTTCTCGAGGTGTTCCAGTTCTTCCGCCGGTTCGACTCGCAACTGCGCGACATCCGGCCGGCCTTCATCCGGGTCTGCCGGCCCCGGCCGCTGTGCGGCATCGTCGGGTGTCAGGCGCTCGCCGCGGCACTCTCGTTCCTGCTGTTCTCCCTCGCGTTGGATGCAATCGGTGCCAAGGTCGGCTACACGGCAGCGGTCTTCGCGTTGGGGGTCAGCTTCACCGTGTCGGCGATCAGCTTCCTTCCCCTCGGGCTCGGAGCGTTTGAGGGTGTCCTGACCCTGATCCTGCTCACGTACGGCGTGCCGGCCGCGACCGGTGCAGGCGCGGGACTGCTGTTCCGTGGGTACAACGACGTGCTCATGGCGATGCTCGCCGTGCCCTGCCTCCTGTACGTCAGACGGCGGCAGAAGTCCGGCACGTGGCACCTGTCGGGGTCGACAACGCCAGCATCCAAACCCGAGAGCCGGAGTTTGGAAGTGGATCGGAGACGGTATCCGTGAATAATCAAGACACCATGAGACACGTACGCGCGGTGCTGCGCTCCCCCATCCTTCGCCTGGTTGGCACCGCCGTCGGCCTCCTCCTCCTTGTGCACGGCATCAACGTCGGACAGGCCCTGAACGTCGTGGGACACGCCGACACTCGCCTCGTCGCTCTCGCGCTGGGGTTGACCGCGCTCGGCCTGTCCTGCGCCGTCATCGCATGGAGCATCGTGGTGCGCGCCACCGGGGCATCGGTCGCCCTCCCCCGCATTGCCTCGTGGTATCTCCAGGGCGTCTTCGTCGGTCATGTCACACCGAGCGGCGCGGGCGGCGACGCCACTCGTGCGACGAGACTCATTCGCGAGATCGGCCACGGCAGAGGCATCGCCTCGCTGGCGGCGACGCGTATGGCGAGCGGGCTGAGCATGGCACTCTGCGGATTCATCGGTGCGCTCATCGCCAACGTCAGCTTCGGCGTCCCGATCATCGTGGCCGCGGCCATCTATCTCGGCGTGATGGCCTGCTTCTGGTGGATCGCGCTCGGCGCGCACCGTGGGGTGCGCATGCTGCAGAAGAGCGAGCGGCGTGTGGTTGCCGGGATCATCCGGTCGGTGACCCCCGTGACCGAGGCGCTGGCCAGCTTCCGATCCACCCCGAGGGCGTTGCTTGCCTGCGTCGGGATGGCGATCGCCGGCTGGATGCTGAACATCTTCGCGTTGCAGACGTTCGCCGCCGCGGTCGGCGTGCACCAGCCACCGGCCATCTTCGCCGTGGTGGTGCCGATCTCGCTGATCGCGACGCTGGCACCCGTGGCGATCAACGGGATCGGGCTGCGCGAGGGTGTCCTCGTGGGGCTGCTCCTCCATCTCGGCGAGGATCCCGCACGATCCGGCGCACTTGCGCTGCTCATCGACCTGCAACTCGTCCCGTTCGCGATCATCGGAGCAGGCCTCTTCATCCGGACGCGGCGTCGCCACCGCATGGAGGTCGCTCCGAGCATGGAGCCTGCTTCCGGCATGGAGCTTGCTTCCGGCATGGAGCTCGCTACCAGCTCCGCGATCTGAGTCAGGGACGTTCGGCCTCGTCGTTTGAGGCCGACCGCCTCTTCCGAGGGCGCGCCGTACTTCGGTAGCTTCGATGTATGGCCGCCGACGAATCACGTGGCAGTGGAGCGGCTTCGCCGTTGTCGACGACCCGCGTCCGTGGGATCGCCCGGCATCCGGTCGTCTACGGGATCCTCCTCGCGTACGCAGCCGTCTCCACGACGCTCATGCTCGTGCATGCCGTCGGCGTCACCTCGGACCACGCCCTGTTGCTCATCCTCGTGATCGCGGCGATCGTCGCGCCGGCTCGCGCGATCGTCTGGGACTTCCTTCCGTTCCTGAGCGTCGGCGTCATGTTCTCCGACGTGGGCACGATGGTCGAGCGTCACACCGAGGCGGCGCACACGCTCGCGCCGATCACCATCGAGCGCAGCCTGCTCGGTGGCAACGTTGCGGCGGTGTGGCTGCAGGACCACCTTCGAGCAGTGGCCGCGGTGATCGACGTGCCCCTGGCCTTGGTCTACATCTCGTTCTTCGCCGCGCCGATCGTGTTCGGGCTCTGGGTCTGGCTCCGCCATCGCGATCATTTCGCTCTGTTCGTCGCCGCGTACGTCGGGATGATGGCGGTCGGGTTCCTCGTTCACGTCATCTACCCCGAGACCCCACCCTGGCTGGCCGCGCGAGACGGCGTTCTACCGTACGTCGACAGGATCACCGTCACGCTGCTCAACCACCTGGGTGGCGTCGGTCGCCTCTACTCGGGTGCGGATCCGGCTCCTTACGGAGCGATGCCCGCGTTGCACGTGGCGGTTCCATCGCTCATTGCCGCAACGGCCATCGGGATTCGCGGCCGGCGTCCCGGCCGCGCATGGCTGTGGGTGCTGTACCCGCTGACCATGGCGTTCGCGACGCTGTACCTCGGCGAGCACTATCTCCTCGACGCCCTCGCCGGGATGACGCTCGGATTCCTCAGCTATGCGGTCGCCACCCTCGTCCGGCGCCGCGCCCGGCCGGCACGTCCGGCGGCGGACGGTGCACCCGGGCTCAGCCTCGGCCGCGCCGCGTAGATGCATCTCTTCGCGCATCGAGGGGGGATGGCCCATCGTCGTGAGAACACGCTCGAGGCATTCTGTAATGCGCGGTCGCTCGGCATCGGCGGTGTCGAGACGGACATACGGCTCACGGCCGACGGTGTTCCGGTGCTGTACCACGATGAGCGGATACGCATGCCCGGTGGCCGCCGCCTGATCGCTCAAGTGCGCAAAGCCGAGCTGCCGGAGCACGTGCCATCGCTCGCCGATCTGTATGAGCGGTGTGGCACCGGCCTCGAACTCGCCATCGACGTCCTGGATCCTGCCGCGGCGGCCGTGATCGTCGCGGTCGCGAGCGAGGCTGGAGGGTCAGCGAGCTCCCGGCTCTGGTTGTGCAGCCCGGACATCGAGCACTTGCAGGCGTGGCGCCGTCTCGACGACGCCCTGCATCTCGTGCACTCGGACAAGGCGTGGAGGAGGCAGCACCGCAGCACCGCGGCGACTCATGTGCTGCGACTGTGCGGGTCGGGCATCGAGGTGCTGAACCTGCACCACCGGGACTGCGCGCAGCCCGTGCTCGACGCCTGCCACGGCAGCGGGTTGCAGCTGTTCGCGTGGGGCATAGCGCGGTCGTCGACGATGCGCAGGCTCATCCGACTCGGCGTTGACGGGATGATGAGCGACCACGTCGACCGGTTGCTCCGTGCCGTCCGTGAAACGCCATCTCCGTGAGGGTCGGGCGTGGCGATCGTGCAGCGCCTGCGCGCTTCAGGCTGTATCCGCGGCGTCATGCGTGACTCGGATCTGCGCCGACGCTCCGTTGGCGCTGATGTCGTAGCGGTCGGTCGCGCCGGCGAATGCAGGATCACTCCAGGCCCGCTGCCCGATCCCGGACCAGCTCCTCCCGTCCACCGTGATGGACGCGGCAACCCCGCTCGCGGTCACCTGGGCCGGGACGCCGGTGGCGATGCTGATACTGGCCGACAGCGCCGCACCGTTCAGCTGGATGGGCACCGACCCGACGGGCGAGCCGAGCATGAGGCGGGTAGTGTCAGCGGCGGCATTCACCGTGACACTCCGTGCCGCTCCGTGCAGCTTCATGGAGCCGTCGACCGACGCAGCATTGACCGTGATCGACCATCCGACGTCCTGGCTCAGTGTCACGGACACATGCGCCGTCCGCGTCGGACGGAACGCCCACCAGTCGTGCGTATCGGTGTCGATGGTCACGGTATTCGTCGCCGCATCGACATGCACGATCGGATTCGCCGCGGCGTTGCCGGTCACGCGCGCGACGAACAGGTTCCCACTCGTGTCGGCCACCATGACGTCGAGCGTTGCGGCAGACGCGTTGACGGTGAGTGATGCGGCATCCGCGACGCCCCGCGGCGCCGATGCCACAACCGTCTTCGTGGCACCCCCGACCGTTGGGCCGGCCAGGGCATATGCCGTGGCGCCGCTGCAGAGGGTGACGAAGGCGGCGGCTAGCGCCACAGCCGCGTGGGCGGGCGAGAGGTACCGCCGGAGCACGAGGCTGACACCTCCCAGGATCAGGAAGACCGGCCACGTTGCGGCCAGCCGCACGAGCGCTTCCGTGGAGAGCCATCCGGTCGCCGCCAGCAGCAAGCCGGCGCCGACGCAGACCATGACGAGGGGCCAGAAGATCCGGTAGCGGCGTGCGACGGAAGCGTTCACTGCAGTCGCCGGATCACGATGGCGAGCCCGAGCGCCACGAGCACCAGCGGTCCGAACCAGCGTCCGGTGTCCCAGTCGACCAGGCCGAAGTTGCCGAGCAGCAGCCAGATGCCGGCCGCGACCAGCGCCAGCCCGAGAATCGGCGCGCCGGTGCGCGTATGGACGTGACCGTGCCGGTACCGGTCGGGCGCCATTGCCGCGCCACCGGCCGGCGGATACGGCGGTGGAGGTGGCGGTGGAGGTGGAACGGAGCCGGACATCGACGCGCCGATATCCCGGCCGACATCCTTCATCTCCGTCGCCATCGTGCGGATGCCCACGCCGATCCCCGCGGCGTTGGCCGCAACCTGCGAGCCCTCGGGCGGCATGACGATCCAGAGAATCACATAGGCGACAAGGCCCGAGCCGGCCGCCGCGGTGAGGATGACGAACACGATCCGGACGAGGACCGGGTCGATGTCGAAGTAGTCGCCAAGGCCATGGCAGACGCCGGCGATGACGCGGTCCTGCGGTCGCTCAAATCGGCGTTGGCTTTGCACTGACATGATGCCCTCCTTGCTGCAGCACCCGGTGATTCACCATCACTATCGCCGCCGGCGCCACCATCCTCCAGTGCTCAACGACACGACTTTCGGGGACGAACGTCATTGCGCCGGTGACGTCGTGGCCTTCGACCCTTTCACCCTCGGCGGCGCGCCTCGCGCTCGATCTCCCGCTGGATCTCCTCGGCGGAGATCGGTGCTCGGCCGTAGACGTCCCACGCATGCAGGATGAGCCCGGCACCCCACACCCCGATGAGCCATGCCGGCCAGAAGTACCCGTGGCCCGTCGCGAACCAGACCGCGACGACACCGAGGTTGATGACAGCAAAGGCGACAAGGTGCGCAACGAAATCACGTCGTGCCGACAAACGCTTGATCGCCTCCGCGCGAGCGTCCGACGGTTCGGTCATCTGACTCGTGGCGGTTCCGCCACTCGTGTCAGTCATCTCGGTTCCTCCTTGTTCGAGCGGTCACCACGATCGTTGCAACTTCCACCCGCGAGGGTGAAGGGTCGTTGGTAGCCAATCGAGGCTGCCGAACGTCACGAGGGGGCTGGTGCTGATGCGGAGCGGATGAGCCGGACCGGCGCAGGGCTGCGGTCCCACCTCTCAGCGGACGGCCTTTGCAGGATCGCCGCTGAGAAGATGACGAGACACCCGCCGCCGAGGAGGCGGCGGCGCCTGCGACGGCGCGGAGGGCGGCGACGGCACGGACGGCAGCGGCCTGGTCGACTCCGTGAGCGCGAGTGCCAACAGTGCTCTCCGGATCTCATCAATCGGAGCGTTGACAGGCACGCCCACATAGCCCACGACACGGGAGCCGAACCGACTCGGAAGGCGGCGCTCGAATCGCTCGCGTTCCGGGATCGGGCCGCCGATCACAAGGTGATCGACCGGATGCGCATCGAGATGGCGGGCGAACGCTGCGACGCATCGGGCGAGATGACGCTCTGAGAGCGCCACGTTGCGGCGGTCGACATGCGTGCCGGCGGACGCCCATTGCGCTGCGGCGTCGCCGGTGCCCGAAGGTGAGCTACTGACGTTCCATCCGTGCTGGCGGTCGCGATGCGGCGCCACGCCGTCGAACACTGCGGGATACTCGAGCAGCTCGCCCAGATGGAAGTCGAAGACTCGCATCTTCTCGTGATCGATCAGCGCCAGGGCGAAGCGGGGCGCTCGAGCGAGCTGGTCCTGCAATGGGCTGAGAAATGGGCTGGGTCCGCTGACGATCTGGTCGTTCATGGGATTCGGGAGTGCGATCGTCCTGAGCCATGAGTCGCGCGAGCAGGCGACCAGCACAAGCCCACGGGTGCTCGACCGTTGGAACTGATCCTCGAGCCAGCGTTCGATCATCGCCACATTGCCGTCGAGAGCGCCCCGCACCTCCGGGTTTGCTGCGTCCGCATCAGCTCTCACGCTCTGCGCAAGGATCTTGAACGCTTGCAGGACATCGACACGCCGGGGTCGCTGTCCGCCGTCGACGTTCAGGTAGCAGGTGGTGACGATCGACGCGTCGTGCCGATGCTCGAGCGCGCCGACCTCGCGGCTGATTCGGCTCGTGACGATGCTGCCGGCCATGACACCCCTTTTCCGCTCGTGCGACGGATGACGCTGCCCCCAGATTGCCAAGGATGCGCTCGCGTCGCCAGGGTCAATGGTCCTGACTCTCCATGCCGGCCGACCCGCCACCTGGGCTCGTCGACGGGGACTTCGCCTCTGGCGGGAACCGGTGCAACGGACCACGCTGGTATCTGGCACAAGGTGCCACAGCAATCTGCAACGCAAGGAGTTCCGGCATGTCGAAGGAGATGCACACGGTGCGGGTGTGGGCCTGGAGAGATGGCATGCGCGAGCTGGCGTTCTCCGTGGACACTCCGGATGCCCGGCGTGCGGCGCTGGTGCACGTGCGGTCATTGCAGGAGGACCCGTCGGTCAGCCGCATCGAAATGCGCGAGCACACCGTCACGGCGCGCGGAGACGATGACGAGTATGCCGGCGGCGTCCGCGGGAGTCTCGTCTGGGTACGTGCCGACGGTCGTTGGCGCAGCCTCAGCGGCGGCAACGTGCACCGAGGTCGTCAGCCCGCCTGAGGTCGCCTCGCCGTCAGGGCTTGATCAGGTCGCGGAGCTCCTCGCCGATGCCGCGCGTGATCTCACGCGGATCCGGCACGAGCCCCGCGTCGGCGATGACCCCCATCTGGATCTGCCCGGCGTACGTCATGATGCTGATCCCGATGCCCAGCATCGCGGACTGGGGCACGAAGAAGGTCATGTGGCGAAGCTTTCTGCCCGCGAGGTAGAGCTCCTGCTCGGGTCCGCGGACGTTCGTGACGACCGCAGTGGCCTTGGTACCGAAGAAACGCACGACGAGCTGTCGCATCGCCTGCGGGATCAGGCCGAGTGCTCCGAGCACCTCGAACGTCACCGACGGTTGCGGCGAGTGCCGCGCCGCGTTCATCCGCGCGTGCACCGCGTCGAGGCGTTGCTTGCGCCGCGCCAGCCCCACGGGCAGGTCGATGAACAGGAGGCCGAACTGATTGCCCGCCGCGGCATCGCTCGTTCCGGGACGTATGTCGACGGGAACGAGGGCGCGGATGTGCTCGGGGACTGCGGAGTCGTGTTCGCGGATGTACGTCCGGAGCGCCCCGGTCACCGCGGTGACGAGGATGTCGTTGACCGTGCAGCCGGATGCCTCGCGGAGCGGTCGCAGACTCTCCAACGGGAACGGCTCGGTCCACGCCACATGCTTTGCGCGGGCCAGCTCGCCACGGAGTGGTGTCGACGCGTCCGGCCAGATCGCGGTGAGCCGGCCGAGTTCCACCGCGTGGGCACCGAGTTCCATCAGCCCGGCCACCGCATGCCGAGGGTCGAGCGACGGGAGACGGAACCCGGCGTCGCCATCACGTGACCGGGCGCGGTGACGCGGTGCGCGCAGTGACGCGGCAGCGCTCGGCGCCGTCAGCTCCAGGAGCACGCGGATGAGCGCGGTGCCGTCGGCGATGCAGTGGTGGATGCGCGTGAGCATCGCGCTGCCGCCGCGGTGGTTCTCGATGAGATGAGCGTCCCAGAGCGGACGCGACATGTCGAGCGGCGAGCTCATGAGGTCACCGACGAGCGTGCGCAACTCGGCATCCCCGCCCGGCGCCGGCAGCGCCACGCTGTGCACGTGCGCGTTCAGGTCGAACATCCTGTCCGGCACCCAGCGGGGCGGACCGATCGGTGACGCCTCGACGCGCTGGATGAAGCGAGGGTGGTTCAGCAGGCGCGTGCGCAGCGACTCGAGCAAGTGCTCACGATCGAACGCCTCGTCGAAGAACACCAGGCTCCCTACCATCATCAGGTTGGTGGGCATCTCCATATGGAGCCATGCGTTGTCGACCATCGATAACCGTTGCGGCCTGTACTGCTCAATGGTGGACGCGTTCATTGCTGCACCTCCAGCGCAAGGATCACGCGTCAGCGACATCGGCACCAGGGCCGTTTGACATCGGATTCAAGGGCCTGTCGGCGACCCGTCGGTACCCCTCGAAGGATGATGGATGCATGGTCCGGCTTGGACAAGGGGCCCGCTACGTCGACCCGATGTCGAACGGGCCTCGGACGCAACTGTCGCAATACCAGATCGCGCGGCCGGCGCCCTGCCCGTGTTCACGCACATCGCCGCCGGGCATGCCCGTGTAGCCGAAGTGCTCGAGCGTGACCCCGCACTGCGCGCAGGTCGCATGCCGTTCTGCCCACTGGAACACGAAGGGTTGACCGCCGACAAAGACCGTGCGTTGCGGCCACGGACGAAACTCACCGGCAGCGACCACCTGACAGACCGCGTTCGACGGAATGTCACCGAGCGCCACGCTGTTATCGCGGACCTCGGTGACCTCGAGCTGTCCGTTCGCCCCGTCGCCTCGAACCGCGAGGACGATACGCGCGGAACCACCGACGTGTCCGGGGACGGGGGTGTCAAGTGGCTTCAAAGGCATGTGATCGAGGTCCACTGTGGGAGAGCGTCGTCCTAATGCTGCAACACAGAAGAGGCGCTTGTGGCGCCTCTCCCGTGTTCGGTGTCGAGGGTGATCAGCTGAGTCTCACAGCCCCACCGGGCCAGCGGAGACCGGCCGGCCAGACGATCGCGACCAAGCCGACCAGAAACGCGAGCCCCGCCGCGATGACACTGAGGTACCCGGCCAGGTTCGCCGACAACGTGCTCGGCGAGAGGTACGAGACCATGACGACCCACAGTGCTATGTCGGCCATGACGAACACCGCTGCCATGAAGAAGTGGCGTGCGAGCAGCGAGACCGTGACGATCGCGCCGACGATTGCCCAGATCATGAACGTCATCGCAAGTGCATGCGCGATGTCGGCATTGGCCGCGGCGGCCAGAAGAGTCGGAGCACCGAGCAACACGTAGGTCAGGCCAAGGGCGGCCATGAAGCCAAGCCCGCCGGCCAGCGCCAGCCGCCTGCCGACGACAGCGTGGATGGCGAGCCCCGCCAGACCGATCGCGGCCGCAACGATGACCGGGAAGATCACGGCAGACGTGCTGCTCGCGATCCATCCGGTGTTGATCACGCCAAGACCCATCAGCATGGTCCCCACGGCGATGAAGCTGAGCACGTCAACTCCAACCTTGGCGGCGTTGTGCCTGACCGCCTCCGTTTCGCGCGCTCCAGGAGTCACCTCCCAGACCGCTGCATCGAATTCCTTCGTCTCGAATACCTTCGCCATTTCAGAACCTCCTTATGGCCATACCTGTTGACGTTTCTTCAGCTTCAGGGTGGCTCCGAAACTGGCCCCGATACCAGGGCTATAAGACCCGATTCGGTGTGACCAAACTCCCTAGATTCATGTGGTCAGCGCGCTCGACGCACGCAGGGCGCACATGCTGTTTCGTCGCGGTCAGGTCGAGCTACCCTGTGCCGAAGAAGAGTGAGGTGGGCACGCTGATGATCCTTCCCAAGACCCGGGATCCGCGCTTCATCACCGTACGCCGCGGCGGAACCCTCCGAGACGACGATCATCGTCTGCTTGCGATGTGGGCAGCCGATTGCGCGGAACACGTGCTGCACCTCTTCGAGCAGGCACGACCCGAAGACGACCGCCCGCGTCGAGCGATCGACCTCGGGCGTGCCTGGGCGCGCGGTGAGATCACGTGGTGGGAGGCTCGGACCGCGGCCGGCCACGCGAACGGCGCGGCGAGAGACCTGCGCGGAGCTGCACGCCACGCCGCTTACGCGGCCGGCCAGGCTGCTGCGGTGGGCCATGTGGCAGCCCACGAACTCGGGGCCGCTGCCTACGCCATCAAAGCCGCGCGGGCCGCCGCACCCGAGAGCGACGGCATGGAGGCGGGCCGTCTGGAGTGCCGGTGGCAGCGCGCGCAACTCCCCGGTCAGATCCGGGAACTCGTGCTCGACGACGAGCGGCTGCGCAACGACTTGTGCTGGTTCGTCTTCGACTGCTGACAGGCACGCTGCTGCGCTACCGATGTTCGACCATGGACGTCTCGAGCGTCCGCCGTTCTCGACAGCACACCGCGCCTTTAAGCCTCGAGTTGAAGACCGCCACGTGCCTCATGTTGCCGCGTCAGGTCCATGAGCCCGGGGTCTCCGAGGAGTTCCCGCCATGCCTCCCCTCGCACGATTTGACCCACGTTTGTTGAGCTGATCCCAAACGCTGATGCCATGGATCGGTAGGTGGCTCCGTAGCGCGCCATGAGCCTGATTGCAAA
>DATLRX010000048.1:0-35904 GCA_035534435.1 Candidatus Acidiferrales bacterium | reverse complement strand
CCGAGCCCATCCAGCCTGTCGGCCATGTTGGTCAGTCCCGCGCCCCTGCGCGATGTCGCGGAGTCGAAGCCGGATCCGTCGTCCCTCACCTCGAAGCGGAGTGCCCCGTCGCCGGCGCGGAGCCGAACGATCGCCCGTGTTGCCCCGGCATATTTCTGCACGTTCTGCAACGCCTCGAGCACGCAGAAATACACCGTCGCCTCGACGTCCTGCGCGTAGCGCTCGACACCGTGCGCCTCCACCGACACCGGGATCGTCGCCTTGCGTGCCTGCGACTCGAGCGCCACGACCAGACCTTTGTCGGCGAGGAGCGGTGGGTAGATCCCGCGGGCCAGATCTCTGAGGGTCTCCAATGCTTCATCGGCATCCGCCTTGAGCTGTGTCACCGTGAGCTTCGCCTGCTCCGGTGCTTTGGCGAGCATCAGCTGCGCAAGACCGATCTTCACTTTCATCGCCACCAGGTGCTGCTGTGCACCGTCGTGGAGGTTGCGCTCCAGGCGCCGGCGTTCCTCGTCCTGTGCCTGCACCAGCCGCTGCCGTGAGGTGCGGAGATCTTCGAGCCGCTGGCGCAACTCGGCGGTCAGTCCGACGTTGCGGAGTACCAGACCGGCCTGGTGGGCGAGGTCGTTGATCAGTTTCTCCTCGGCAGGGGTGACCGACTCGCCTTTGCGCTTGACGATGCTCAACGCTCCGAGCACGTTCCCCTGGTGGACCACCGCCACCGACGTCGTCGAGCCCGGCAGTACCGCAAGGTTCGCATCACGGAGCGGCACGGGATCATGGCTTGCTGCTGACTCGGGAAATGTCGACGCCGCGCGCAGCTGCGTACCGCCCCGCAGCCACACCGTCGCGGCCTCCGCACCGGTTCCCTCCTGGAGGGCACGGGCCATCCGCGGTAGCACTTCATCCGCCGCATATGTCCCCGCGACCTGACTCGAGAATTCGCTGAGCACTTCGTACGGCGTCGCGCGCTTCCCGTACACAAGCCGGTTGGCAACCCGTTGCAGACGTTCACGCGCGGGTTGAAAACCCACCGCCACGATGATGGTTGCCACGATCGAAAGCCAGAGGTTTGGCTGGCCACCGCTGCCCACCAGCGTACCGACACCGACAGCGATGCCGATGTACACCACCGTGATGCATGCAGCGAGTGCGCCGTACACCAGCGTGCGGCTGATGATCACATCGATGTCGTACAGCCGGTACTTCAGCACCGCGATCCCGATCGCTCCGGGGATGGAAAGCCCCGCCACGATGAGCAGCGGACCGGCGATGGCGAAGTACAGTGGCGGGGGCTCGCCGCTATTCCCGACGGGGAGCGTGTTGAGAACGAGAACCGTTGTCAGGCTCATCACGGCCGAAAATGCGACCCACTTGATCTGGTGTCGTCGATCCGCGTTGGCGCCCCGCATCCGCAGGAATATCGAAATGACCACGCAGGCTCCGAGCGCCGAGAACAGGAAACTCACCACCGTCGAGAGAGTGGCGACAACACTCGCGATGCCCGATATGGCGAGGAGGCTGACCGGGAGGACGACGCCCGGCTCGGGGGTGGTGGTCTCTCCGAGAGCACCCGGAGTCGGGTTGATGACGGCAAGCACGAGTCCCGTGAGCCCGACGGCGATCAGCGCGTCCAGCACCCACCGCCACCGTTTCGACGGCAGATGACCGTCTGGGAAGACCAGCAGCATAACCAGCAACATGGTGAGGACACCGCCGCCAGGCGCATTCCAGAGGGCGGAGATCAGGATGATCGGACCACCAAGGCTGCTGTGTGCCTGAACGAGGACCGATCCAACCAGCGCCGCGGTCGCACCCAGTCCGAGAAGCGACACGGCGCCGAGCAGGAGCCATCCGATCGGGTTGGCGGGCCTCCGCAGCGCGATGAGCAAGCCAACCGGCACCACCGATGCGTACGGGAAGAGCCAGAAGGCACTGATCGCGCCGCCGCCAGCCCGAAAGAGCGCCGGCGGGGTGATCGGCGAGAAATAGACCACCCCGTCGGTGATGAACAACGACAGTGCGACCAGCGCAAGGGCCCACGCGAGGCCCTGATACGTTCGTGGCGAACGCGAAGAGGTTACCCGCACCGCCTGCCGCACGACCATCACACGGCGACCTTCATGTTGGAGGTCACGTTGAGCCCTCCGCTGAGCGTGGTTCCGGTGCCGGGTGTCGACGCCACCGTGAGCGAACCGCCGAGTGCATCAAGTCTGTCGGCCATGTTGGTGAGCCCTGCTCCCTCGCGTGCGGTCGCAGTGTCGAAGCCCGCGCCATCGTCCTGGACCGCGAACCGCAGGTCGTCCCCGCGGACAGTGAGGCGAACGAACACATGTGATGCGCCAGCATATTTCTGCGCGTTCTGGAGCGCCTCGAGCACGCAGAAGTACACGGTCGCCTCGACGTCCTGGGAGTAGCGCGCCACACCGCCGCCCCGCACGGTGACGGGCACTGTCGCTTTCCGCGCCTGCGAGTCCAGCGCCACGACCAGACCCCTGTCGGCGAGCAGCGGCGGGTAGATGCCACGAGCCAGGTCGCGCAGCGTCTCCAATGCCTCGTCGGCGTCATGCTTCAACTGCTCCAGGGTTGCGACCGCCTTTTCCCGGTCACGGGTCAAGAGCATCTCCGCGAGCCCGAGCTTCACCTTCAGCGCCACCAGGTGTTGCTGCGCGCCGTCGTGCAGGTTCCGCTCAAGGCGGCGGCGTTCCAGGTCCTGCGCGCTCACGAGACGCTGACGCGATGCGCGCAGCTCCGCGAGCCGCGCTTGCAGATCCGCGGTGAGTCCGACGTTCTTGAGGACAAGTCCGGCTTGGTGCGCAAGATCGTCGACGAGCTTCTGCTCGATCGGCGTCAGCGCCTCACCGCGGCGCTTGCTGATGCTGAGCGCGCCGAGCAGTTCCCCTTGATGGCGCACCTCCACCGCGCTCGTCTCACCGTCGAGCGCAGGCAATGACTCGTTGATGATGGGGACGGCCGCAGGCGCAGCGTGACCGTCCGGGAAGGTGGCGGCAGGACGTAGTTCTGCGACACCGCGCAGCCACACGGTCGCGGACTCGGCGCCCGTGCCCTCCTGCAGGACGCGGGCCATTCGGGGCAGGACCTCATCCGCCGCATATGCCTCGGCGACCTGGTTGGAGAACTCGCTGAGCACCTCGTATGGCGTCGCACGCGTGCCGTAGACGAGGCGGTTCGCAATCTTCTGCAGCCGCTCGCGCAACGGCTGGAACCCGAGAGCAACGATCGCCGTGGCCACGATCGACAGTGCCAGATTGGGTTTTCCGCCGCTTCCGACCAGCGTCCCGATCCCCACCGCGATGCCCACGTACACCGCCGTGATGAACACCGCCAGTGACCCGTACACCAGCGTCCGGCTGATGATGATGTCGATGTCGTAGAGGCGATACTTCAGCACCGCGATGCCGATTGCGACGGGGAGTCCGACGGCGAAGCCGAGGATGTTGATCGCCAGGAAGGCATTGTTCGTCACAACGGTCGCCTGCGGTGCCACCAGCGAAGCTCCGTAGGCGACGAGGGTCGCCGCCACGGTGGTCACAACGACGTAGGCAATCCACTTCAGCTGTTCTCGCTCCTCGCCTTGCGCCCGACGCAGCCGCACGAGCGGCCCCGCACCGCCGACAAGCAGGATTGCCGTGCCGACGAACCACAGGGATCCGAGCGGCCCCTGGAGCGAGACCAGCGCCTTGACGGCGAGCGGGTTCGCAAGCTGCGGTTGATTGTCAGGACCGTCCAGCGGTGACGAGCCGAGCGCGCCGACCACGATCACCAGCAGCAGTGTGGTCACCACGGCAATGGGGATCACGGGCCGCCACCGTGCAGAAGGGAGCCTGCCGTCTGGAATCAGGAGGAGGGTCACGGTCGCCGCTCCGGCCGGATACACGAACTGCTCCGATGACGTCGACCACCAGAGCGCCCACTGTGCCCCGCCGGCGCCTGGGAGCGTGTAGACCGCAAGACGGGCGTACTGAGCGGCGACTCCGCCCGCTCCCATGACGACGGCCATGAAGAGAAAGAGCCACCCCACCGCATTCCGCGGCTGTTTCGACGCGATCAAGCCGCCGACGACCGCAAAGGTGAGCGACATCACGATCTCGAGCGGGTTGGTGCCGTCGAAACTGTGGATGGACCCTCGGTTCGCCACCGCAAGCGCAGCCGTGCCGGCACCAAGGGCGATACCGAGCGACGAGATGCCCCAGGCCAGGCGCGAGGCGCTGCGTGGACTCATGCGGCCACTGTCCCGATGCGATAAGCGCCGACTGGTGTGTGCCGCCCCTTGACCAACGCAGGCTCGATGCGCTCTGCCTCGGGCCGTTCGAGAAGCGCGTCGTAGGTCGGCTCGCTCAACACGGTCTGCCCGCCCTCGCCCCACTGCTGCAGGCGTTGCGCGAGGTTCACGGCGTCGCCCACGATTGAGTACTCGAGCCGCTCCTGCGAGCCGAGCAGCGCGGCTGCGACGTCTCCCGTGGACAGACCGATGCCGATGTGGAATGGCGGCAGGCCTATCGCCGCCCACTGCTCGTTGACCCGCTCCTGTGCGGCATGCATCGCAAGCGCCGCAGCCAGGGAACGCTGCGCGTGATCCGGCTGCGGCAGCGGAGCGCCGAACACCGCCATCACCGCGTCACCGACGAACTGCATCACGGTGCCACCTTCGGCGAGCACCGCGCGATTCATCGCGGCGCGATGCTCGTTCAACTGCCCTGCAAGCACCGACGGATCCGATGCCTCGGCGATCGTGGAGTACGCGCGAATGTCGGACATCAGCACGGTCACGGTGAGACGTTCCGTTCTGCCGGGTTCCACGCCGCGCTCGCGCATCTGCTCGGCGACGCCTCCCGGCAGCATGCGGCTCAGACTCTCGCCCTGCTCCTCACGGTCGACGATCGCCTTGTGCAACAGCCGCAGACGATCGAGCGCACCCTGCGTGCCGGCGCTTGCCTGCTGCGCGAGCTTGAGGAACAGCTGCTCCACGTCGTCTCCGACCGATGTCGGCGTCGTATGCAGCGTGGCGGCGATCGCCTTGATCGGCTTGCCCTCGGCGACCATGCGCAGCAGCCGCTCCTCCACGTCGGTGAGGCCGCCTCCTTCACTCACCGGCCTCGTGAGTGCGTCGACGATGCGCGGGTCGAGCATCGAGCCACCGGTGCTGACCTCACGCACAGCGCGGGCGAGCTGGTCGCCGTCACCGACACGGTCCTTGAGGAGATACGCGTACCCGGCGGCACCCTCGCTGAGCAGGGCGATGGCGTACTCCGGCTCGTCGTACTGCGACAGGATCACGACGCCCGTACCCGGGTTGCGCATCCGCACGATGCGAGCGGCGCGGATGCCCTCGTCGGTGAAGTCCGGCGGCATGCGGATGTCGGTGACGACCACCTGGGGCACGTGCTCGGCAGCGCCCGCAAGGAGTTCGTCGTAGTCGCCGGCGACGCCCACGACCTCGAGGTCCCCCGCGATGGACAGCAACGCCCGGACGCCCTCCCGGACGATGAGATTGTCATCGGCGAGGACGACTCGGATCCTTGTGTCCGGCGGCATGGCTGCACACTCTAGTCATCGCCGCGCAGGATGAAATGAGGCTGCCACCACGATGTACCGGGGGGTGGTCTCACCTCGCGCTGTGGTCCGGGCACCCTCGACGCCACCTGAGCCGGTACGCATGATCACGGCCAAAGGAGGACATCGCCATGCGTATCCATTCATCGGTCACATCCATCTCCTGGATCCCGTCGGAGGCGGTCGAAGGTGTGACCCGCCTGCCGTTCGAGATGGGAGTCGCGCACTACGACGAGCCGCCTCCGGACCATATCGACTCGCTCGACGCCCTTCGCGAGGCGGATCGCTTCCGATTCGCGAATGCGCTGAGCGCATGGATCGAGGTGGACGGCGGGAGGATCATCGAATTCGGACAGTCGGGTGGCGGCCACATCGGCGCCACCACCCTCCGGCTCGGTGGCCGCGGCATGACGTTTGCAGCCGCGGCGCTGCCCGACCGGCGGCCGGAGCCTGTCACGGGCGACGGCTGGGTCCGCTTCACGCAGACGGCCGGCGGGCGCACCGGCGTCCCGGCGCCGCGCCGGGTGAGTCATCCTCCGTTCGTCCAGGTGGCGGCGGCCCTGGCATGGACGACGCTGACACTCACGATCTTTGCCGACGGATCGTCCGCGTACGACCTCACCGGCGCGAGCCCATTCCCTCGACACTGGATCTACGACCGCGAGCAGAACCTCGTCCTGAAGTCCGGGCTGGTGGACTTCAAGGACTGGTCGCTGCATGCATTCGGCAAGCACACGCCATGGGGCGATGAGGACTCTCCGGCGCTCGTGACCGCAGTGGAGAGTGCGCTCGAGCGCGAGCTCTCGCTGCAACTCATGCGCGGGTCCGCGAAACCGCGCATCGAGACGGTCAAGCAGGGGGCGGCCCTCGTCGAGCAGGGCGAGCAGGGACACGAGATGTACGTCCTGCTGGACGGGGTGCTCGCGGTCGACGTGGACGGCGCGCCCGTGGCGCAGGTCGGTCCGGGTGCTGTGCTTGGAGAGCGAGCGCTCCTCGAGGAGGGTCGCCGCACGGCAACGCTCCGCGCGGAAACCGCGTGCAAGGTGGCCGCGGTATCGGGTGCCGACGTCGACCCGGAGCTGCTCAGCCGGCTGGCGGCCGACCATCGACGGGAGGCGGAGCAAGCCGTCTGACCGCGGCAAGGACCCGATCCATCGCGACTTCCGGAGTCAGCGTCGCGACTTCCACCCTGCGTCCGCTGAGCAGCCAGTCGATCTCGTCCGCGCGCAACAGCGAGCCGAGGTCTCGCGGGAGCCGCGCCGGCGCGCCCTCGATGACCTGGTGTGACGGCCCGTCGACATCCGACGGTCGGAGCCCGGCGTCCTCGGCGGTTATGCCGTCGTCGCGGAGGTTGAGTACGAGCGCGCAGCCACGAGGCGACGCGTCGTGCAGGACGAGCGCTCGCCCTTTGGGGACGTCGGCACTGCCGTCCTTTGCCGCAACCACCGTCGCGGCGCCGAGGTCGACGCGCGAGAGGTTGGCGACGACCATGCGTGCCGTGTCGAGCGTGTCGCAGATGACGGTGGGTGCATCCGCGATGCTCGGATCGGGAGCGGGGAGCGTTGCATCGGGATCGACGAGTCCCGCAGGTCTCAGGTCGCCGAATCTCGTGGTGAACTCGTCGAAGGACAGTGCGAGCACGCGTCCGGTGAGCACGGGGCGTCGCATCCGTCCGATGACGCCGGTGAGCACGAGCGCAATGCCGAGCGAGACGAAGAGGACGAACGCGACCTTGATGCCGATGAGGATGAGTCCCACCAGGATCATCAGCACGCCGAGACCGATCTCACCGTTTGATGCCGCATTTGACGCGGGCGTCTCAGCGCGCGCGCAGGTCGCATAGTAGAGTTGACGCTGCGTGTACCGCCACCCGCCGGCGGCAAGCGCTGCGGCCGAGTCCTCGACGAGCAGGGGGGTGACCGGAAGCGCCATCGCGGGGAGTGTATATGCTGCCTTGATGGCGCAAACCGAGCGTAAGGAGCTCTTCGAGACGGGCAGTGGCATTCCCATCGCGCCGCTGTACACCGCCGAGGATCTCGCCGGACACGACGCGAATCGCGACGAAGGGCTCCCCGGCCGGCCGCCGTTCACGCGTGGCATCCAACCGACGATGTACCGGGGTCGTCTCTGGAGCATCCGCCAGTACGCGGGCTTCGGCACCGCCACCGACGCGAACGAGCGCTTTCGCTACCTGCTCGCGCAGGGTCAGCCGGGGCTCTCCGTCGCCTTCGACCTCCCGACGCAGATGGGGCTCGACAGCGACGATCCGCGCAGCGCCGGCGAGGTCGGCCAGGTGGGCGTCGCGATCGACTCCGTGCGCGACATGCAGGATCTCTTTGCCGCCATTCCGCTCAGCGACGTGAGCACGTCGATGACCATCAATGCGCCGGCGCCGGTGCTCGTCGCGATGTACGTCGTCGCAGCGGAGCGTCAGGGTGTCGACGCCGCGTCCGTCATGGGCACGGTGCAGAACGACGTGCTCAAGGAGTACATCGCCCGCGGCACGTTCATCTATCCGCCGCGCCCATCGTTGCGACTTGCCACCGACCTCATCGCGTGGTGCACCGTGCACGCACCGAAGTTCAACCCGATCTCCCTGTCCGGGTATCACATCCGCGAGGCGGGCAGCACCGCCGTGCAGGAGATGGCGTTCGCGATCGCCAACGCCATCGCGTACGTGGAGGCGTCCATCGCGCGCGGCGTCGACGTCGATGACTTCGCGCCGAAGCTGTCGTGGATCTTCAACACGCACATCGATTTCTTCGAGGAGATCGCCAAGTACCGCGCGCTGCGACGGATGTGGGCGAGAGTGATGGCGGAGCGTTTCGGCGCACGCGATCCGAGGTCATTGATGCTGCGAACGCACACGCAGACGGGCGGTTCGACGCTCACGGCACAGCAGCCCGAGAACAACATCGTGCGCGCGGCGATCGAGGCGCTCGCCGCGGTGCTGGGCGGCGTCCAGTCGCTCGCGCTCTCCTGCTACGACGAGGCGCTCTCGATACCGACCGAGAAGGCGCAGCGGATCGCGGTGCGGACGCAGCAGATCATCGCGGAGGAGACGGGGGTCGCGAACACCGTCGACCCGCTGGCCGGCTCCTACCACGTGGAATGGCTCACTGACGAGCTGGAGCGGCGCGCGCTCGCACTCCTTGCGGAGGTCGACGCCCGTGGCGGCGCGGTGGCGTGCATCGAGTCCGGGTGGATGCAGCAACTCATCCAGGACGAGGCGTACCGCACGGAGCGTGCCATCGCCGCCGGCGACAAGGTGATCGTCGGCGTGAACCGCCACACCGAAACCGAGGAGCAGGGCGCGCCGCTGCTGTTCAGACCCGACGAGCGGGTGATGGCGGACCAGGCGCGGCGCCTTGCCGAACACCGCTCGCTGCGGGACGCCGTCGGTGTCGAAGCGGCTCTGACCGCGGTCCATCACGCGGCGGCGAGCCCGGATGCCTCCCTGATGCCGCGCATCCTCGATGCGGTTCGCGCCGAGGCGACGCTCGGCGAGATCTGCGGCTCGCTGCGTACCGTGTTCGGCGAGTACCACCCGCCGGCAACGATCTAGGCAACGTCGAGGAGGCGTCATCGCAGGGATCAAGCGCTGGATTCAGGCCAATCCGCGGATCGTCTTCCTCGTCGTCGCCGGCGCCGTCGTGCTGGGGCTGTTCCTCGGAGTGATCGCTCCACTGTTCGCCACGTCGGGGAACGCGACGGCGGACCTCAGCGGGGTCATCCCCGCCTCGGCGCCCGCCGGCCGGCAACTCGAGATCGACGTCTCCGTCGACAACACCGGCTTCTCGGTCATCGGGCGGCTGTGCGTGAGCGTCGTGATCCAGGGACCGCTCACACCGGTCGACGCGATCTTTCAGAACATCGACAGAGAGCCCTTCGTCGGCGGGACGGTGTGCGGAGGCGAGCTGACCAGCCAATCGAGCGCTCCGGTGCAGCTCTTCTTCAAGGCCGGATCCGCGGGGAGCGCACAGGTGGTGCTGTCCCCCATGGATGGCACGCGAACGATCGGCGCGGCTCTCACCGGGGCCATCTCGGTCGCGGGCCCCTGACCTCCGAGGAATTCGACACAAGCCCGTAACGCGTCAATCCTTCCGGACGTCGCCGACTACGCTAGGCACCCGAGAGGGCTATGCATACCGAGAGCGCCGCCCGGCGCTGGCTGCCGATACTCGCGACAGGCGTGCTGCTCGGGATCACCGGGTGGCAGCTGGTCGATTCCGCCTTGCCCCCTCGCGTGATGCTCGTTGAGATCGAGGTCGTGGTCGTTGCGGCGGTCATGCTCGAGATCACGATCCGCTTGCGTCACGCCGCGCGTGTCAGCCCGTCCACCGCTGCGCTGGTGCAGGGGCTCACGAGCGTCGGTCTGTGCACGATCATCCTCGGCCTGGCGGCGCCGCGCCTCTGGCACCCGGTGCCGCTGATCGTGCTCGGCTTCGTCGCGGTGCTGCTGACCGTCGATCCGTCGGCGCGCGCGGCCGCGCTCTGGACGATCCTGCTGGCATCGCTGGCCGGGCTCGCCGGAGTCTGGTGGTGGGCCGGCATGCTGGCCAACGGCGGCATCACGGAGTTGATCCAGATCGACGCGCTCGTCATCGGCGTCACGGTGCTCGCGTACTCCAACTGGTCCCTGACCGAGCGCCACTATCAAGCCCAATCGCGGCGGCTGCGAGCGGTGGCCGACGTGGCGCAACGATTGGGTCTCACGACCGATTCGGGCGGTGTCGCCGCCGCGGTGCTGAACGGCTGCCACAACGCGTACCCCGATGCGACGTGGGGCCGGGTCCTCCTCTTCGACACCGACTCCGGCGCGCTGGCGACGCTTCCGCTGATCCTCGGACCCGGTGGCGTGACGCCGGCGTCCGGTCCGCTCGTGACGATGGGCGCCGGGGAAGGGGTCATCGGTCGGGTGTACGCGACGGGCGACGCGTGCCTTCTGCGCACTCCGCGCGACATCAAGCAGGCCTACGCGGGAATGCCCGAATCGCGCCTCGAGGAGCTCGAGAGCCTCGGCGGCGGCCGGCGCTCGCGAAGCTTCGTCGCCGCCCCATTGCGGGCAACCGGTGGCAGGGTGATCGGTGTGCTGGCGCTCATCTCCCACGCTCGTCGCGGGACATGGGACGTCGATGATCTGACCGTCGTCCAGGCCATCGCCGATGAGGCCGCGGTCGCCGTGGCGCGCGCCGGGCTCTTCGAGGAGAAGGCGATGCACGCCACGACCGACCCGCTCACCAAGGTCGGCAACCGGCGCGCGTTCGAGGAGCGGCTCACCGAGATGTCCGCCGCCACCGCGGTGGTTGCCATCGACGTCGATCATCTGAAGCCGCTCAACGACGAGTTCGGCCACGAGGCCGGTGACATGCTGCTCGTCGAGGTCGCTCGCACGCTTCGCGCGCAGCTGCGCGCCGGCGATCAGCTGCTCCGCATCGGCGGCGATGAGTTCGTGTCGATCATGGATGCAACGAGCGAGGAAGAGGCGATCGCCATCGCCGAGCGCATGCGGCTCTCGCTGCACGGTGTCGCGTTGCCGCACGGCAGGGCCCGCATCAGCGCCGGGGTTGCGGCGGGCGCCGGGGGCGTGCATGCGCTGTGGCTCGCGGCGGACGAGGCGCTCTCCCGCGCGAAGCATGAGGGTCGGGATCGGGTGGTCGTGGCCGCCGAGCGGATCATGCCGAGCCTGATCAACGGCGGCAGCGATGCCGGCGCGATGCTCGACGCGATACTCAGCAAGCGCCGGGTCATTCGGGCAACGTTCCAGCCCATCGTGCGACTCACCGATCA
Source organism: Candidatus Acidiferrales bacterium (assembly GCA_035534435.1). Taxonomy (GTDB): domain Bacteria; phylum Chloroflexota; class Dormibacteria; order Aeolococcales; family Aeolococcaceae; genus Palsa-851. The sequence continues at coordinate 24,540 of DATLRX010000048.1, read as the reverse complement.
TGCGGTGCTCGGATACGAGGCGCTCGCGCGCGTTCCCGGCCTGCGCGATCCACTGGACGGCGTCGAGGATGTCTTCGCGCTTGCACACCGGCGCGGCGTCACCAAGGAGGTTGACTGGATCTGCCGGAGGATCGCGATGTCGGCGGCGTCGGCGCTGCCTGACGACGCCCCGCTCTTCCTCAACGTCTCCGCGGCGATGCTTCTCGATCCCATCCACCCCGTCGACCACATGCTGCTGCTCGCGCGCTGGGCGGAACGGAATCCCGAGACGGTCGTCCTCGAGATCACCGAGCGCGAGTCGATCGCGGACAAGCAACGCCTGCGCTTCGTGCTCGCCAGCTACCGCGAGCACGGCTTCCGCTTCGCGCTGGACGACATCGGCGAGGGCCATTCGACACTTGAGCTGCTCGCTGCAGCGGTGCCGGAGTACGTGAAGGTGGCGAAGAGCATCACTCAGGACTGCGGAGAGCGCGGTGCGCGCGCGGTGATCGAGGCGACCGTCGCGTACGCGCGAAGCTCGGGCTCGTGCGTGATCGCCGAGGGCATCGAGGACGAGGCGACCGCGGACCAGCTGACCGCACTCGGCGTGACCGCCGGTCAGGGCTACTGGCTCGGGCGCCCCGAGGAGCCGCTCCTCGACACGCCGGCGCTCGGCGAGGCCACCGCCTGAGCTGACCTCAGGCCGGTGCCGGGACGGCGAGCTCCCACGTGGATCCCTCAGGGGTGTCACGGACTTCGACGCCGGCGTCGACAAGCGCGTCGCGCAACGTGTCCGCCAGTGCGTACTCGCCGGACGCGCGCATGCGGACGCGCAGCTCGAGGATGGCGTTCACGAGGGGAGCGAGCAGGTCGCGAGGATCGCCGGCACCGGTGCGCGCAAGATCACCGAGGCGGACCACGTAGCGCCGCAACACCTCCCTTGCCCGCTCCTGCTCGTCCGAGTCCAGCGTGTCCGCCTCCCACTCGTGCATCTGCGAGTCGATGGCGAGCACGGCACCGACCGCGGAGTCGACGTCGCGACCGGCGATCGCGCTGTCCGCGAGCTCGGACTGCCGCGCGACCTCCTGAAGGAAGGGCGACACACCCGGTGTCGGAGGAGCGAGGGACGTTTCGACACCGCCGCCGTCGGTGACCGACGGCGCGGTGGCGCCTGGGCCGGCGCCCGGCGGTTGCGACTCGCTCGCGAGATCGCCGGTCGCAAGTGTCGTGCCGTTCTCGAACCGCTGCGACCTTCCCCGGCGGCGAACCGTCAACCCACCGCGTCCCCGGATGGAAACCGTCGACGCGTCGAGGTCGAAGATCGCCGCGGTGTGCTCGTCGACACCCAGGATGTCGACGTCGTCGGGAAGCAGTGCCTCGAGCATGCGCAGCCGCCGTTCGCCCATGTAGCAGTAGCGCGTGTCGTGCGTCCCGCCCTCGGCGTTGTTGTAGTGCGGGACGACCGCGACGCGCAGCCCGGTGATGCGCAGCAGGTCGAGCCCCTCGAGCCAGCGCGGGTCCTCGCCGACCTTGTAGACCTCGTAGACCGGGAGGGCGAACATGCCCACGCCGACGGCGGCGGCGCTGGCGAGCGTGACGCATCCGCCGTCGCGAAGCTTCGCATTGAGCAACTCCGGAACGGCGGTGTCCCGCCACTGGCGGAGCGCGTAGCTGGGGCTGCCGGGGCCCGCGAAGACGTAGCGGGCGTCGGCAACCCGCGAGAGCATCGTCTCGTACTCGAGCGGCGTCGCCTCCACGCGGTTGCGGAACGATGCCACGGTGATGGGAAACCCGACCCGGTCGCGAAAGTACGCGACGGTTCGCTCGCTGATGTCCGCGGCGTTCTCCTGAAACCCGAACGGCGTGTCGAGGAGCACGGCGGGGACCGGACGGGGACCCAGGCGCGTCAGGAGATCCGCATGGACCGAGACCATCGTGGGTGTGGTCTCGCCGGAGCCCATGACGCAGAGGAGACGAGGCATGTCTCGATCCTACGGTGTCGGGCCGCGTGACACCATCGAGCCATGGACGGCATCGCGCTCAAGGCCGAGCTCGGCGACGAGGCGCGCCGCCTCGGCTTCTCCGCCTGCGGCGTGACCTCGACACGTCCCTTCACCGAGGCGCGCGACCGCGGGATCGCCGCGATCTCTGCCGGCCGGATGGACGGCATGCCCTGGTACACCCACGAGCGCGTCGAGGCATCCGCAGACATCGGGGCGCGCTATCCCTGGGCGCGGTCGATCATCGCGCTCGCCTGGCCGTATCACCCCGCCCGCGCGGCTGCCCCGGATCCCGATGGCCCGGTACGCGGGCGCTTCTCCGCGTACGCGTGCATCAGCGGCCGCGACGGCGTCGTCGACTATCACGACCTGCTCGCGGAGCGCTGCGACGCGCTGATCGGGTGGCTGCGGACGCGCGTGGACGGCGTCGACGCCAAACGGTTCATCGACCACGGTTGGGCGCTCGACCGGCCCATCGCGGAGCGAGCCGGGATCGGGTTCGCGGGCAAGCACGCGTCGGTGATCACGAGACAGGCGGGGTCCTACGTGATGCTCGCCGGCATCGCGGTGTCGGTGTCGCTTCCCACCGACGCGCCGTCGCGGCGCGGGTGCGGACGGTGCCGCGAGTGCATTCCAGCCTGCCCGACGGGGGCGATCGTGGCGCCGGGCGTCATCGACGCGCGGCGCTGCATCTCGTACCTCACGATCGAACACCGCGGCAGCATCGCCGTCGAGCTGCGCCCGCTCATCGGGACCTGGGCCTTCGGATGCGATCTCTGCCAGGAGGCGTGCCCGATCAACGAGCGGCTCGCCCCCGAGCCGCTCGAGGTGGGCGCGCCGGGCACCGCCGGTGGACCGGTACCGAATCCCGATCTCGTCGAGTGCCTCGAGCTCAACGAGGAGGACTTCGCCGCGCGCTTCCGGCACACCGCCGTGCGGCGGACCGGACGGGCCGGGCTCGCCCGCAACTGCGCGATCGCGCTCGGCAACGCCGGCGACACGCGCGCACTCCCGGCGTTGCTACGAAGCGCTCATGGTGACCCTGATCCCGTCGTGCGCGACGCTGCCTCGTGGGCTGTCGCACAGCTCACCGCAGCGACGCGGCCCGCCTAACGGAAGAGGAGCACCGCGGCGCCCGCGCCGATGACGAGCGGAGCACCGACGCACGCCGCGAGCAGTGAGACCGAATCCGGCTCACGCGGCCACCACGACGGAGGGAGCGCGCGGTTGATCGGTACCCGCGCCCCGCGCAGACGCGCGTTGCCGCCGAAGAGCGTGAACCCGGCGACGCACGCGAGCGCGGTGAGCAGCGCGGTTTCGGCCAGCATCGAGGCGGTGCCTGTCGCACCGATCCCGTGCAGCCACGCCGCAAGCACGAACGTCACCAGCCCGAGGCCGACGCCGCACGTTGCCGCGAGCAGCGTGGTCGGTAGCGAGGTGCGGGGCAGGCTCGGGAGTCGCATGGTGTTCGGAGTTGAGCGTAGCACTCGAGCCGGATCAGCGTGAGTTCACACAGAGGGCACTCCGTTGTGACGAAACCGTTACGGCGACCCACAACGCTTGACGCCGGCGATGGGGTGTGCCTACGCTGCGCTGGTCGCCGACGGGCGGCCGGTTCCCCCATCTTCCCAACGTCTCACTACACGAGGAACCCGGATGCCGACGAAATCTCGTTTTGCCGCAGCAGCGCTCGGTGCGACCGCCGTGGCAACCATCCCCTCCGCGGTTTTCGCGAGCTCATACATCGTCCGACCCGGGGACACGGCGTCCGGCATCGCGGTCCGCCACGGCACCAGCGTCGCCGCGCTCCTGAGCGCCAACGCGATGGCCGCGGCTGAGCATCTCCAGGTCGGTCAGATGCTGCACATCCCTGACGCTTCGCTCGCGCTGCCGGCCTATGCCCGCGGCGGGGGCGACGCCGAGACCTACAGGGTGGGCCGCGGTGAGGGAGTCTTCGAGACGGCGCGCCGATTCGGTGTGGATCCAACGGCACTCGCCCGCGCCAACGGCATCGGGGTCAACGCGCCGATCGCCGAGGGCGACGAGATGGTCGTGCCCGGCCGGCTCGCGCGCATGAACGCGCTCGTCAGCTTCGTCGCCGCCGATGTCGGTGTCGACGCGCGGCTGCTGCGTGCCGTCGCGTGGGCGGAGTCGAAGTGGCATCAGGACCGCGTGTCACCCACCGGCGCGGTGGGCGTGATGCAGATCGAGCCGTACACCGGGGAGTGGGTGTCGCGCCATATCGCCGGCACGCAGCTCGACATCTGGCGTGCGCAGGACAACGTCGCCGCCGGTGCGATGCTTCTCCGTCATCTGATGAGCAAGCACGAGGCGGACATCCCGGCAACGCTCGCCGGCTACTACCAGGGGGACGCGAGCGTCGCGACCCACGGCGTGTACGACGACACGCGCCGCTACCAGCGTGAGGTGCAGGCGCTCATCGATCAGGACGTCTGAGCGCCCGCCGGGGGCCATCCGCCGACCCGGCTGACGTTGCCGGACCGATCGACCAGGCGCGCCGGGAGACCCGCTGACTCGAGCCACGCCGTGGCTGCGGCACCACGGACGATCGCTGCGGTGGCCGCGATGTTGGCGTCCACGCAATTGCCGGCGACGACGCTGACCGTCCGCCACGGACTGATGGCCGGCAACCCGGTCGCGGGGTCGATGATGTGATGCAGCTCGACCCCCCCGCGCCGCCAGCGACGCACCGTGGTGCTCGAGGTGGCGACGCCGCCTGAGCGGATGGCGATCGTCTCGCCGTCGCGCACAATCGGCGCACGGCTGTCCTCGGCGATCTGCACGTGCCAGCCCTCGTCCGGCGGCAGGCCCGCGACGGCGATATCGCCGCCAAGGCTGACCAGGACACCCCCGCCGTCGAGCGCATCGCTCGCTGCCGCGGCAGCGAGGTCGGACGCGAGCGCTTTCGCGGTGGCGCCGAGGTCGATCTCGACGCCGGCGGGGATCTCGACGGTCCGTGTCGCCGGGAAGTACGTGATCTGGCGCCAGCCCGGTACGGGATGGACGGTCAGAGCGATCGGCGCGCCATCGGGGGCGAGCGCACCGAAATCGACGGTGTAGCCCGCGTTGCGAACAGCGCCACCGACGGTGGGATCGACCGCGCCGTCGGTGAGCTCCGCTGCGCGCAGGGCGGTGGCGATCGCCTGGCCGAGCGTCTCCGAGACGGTCGACTCGTGGCGCCCGGCGCCGGCAAGGAGGATGCTCAACTCGCTGTCGTCGCGGAACCGGCTGCACGTCACGTCGATCGACTCGATGACGCGTTCCACCGCCGAGGTCGCCCGCTCCAGGTGATCCGGGTCGGTGACGACCACCTGCATCACGGTCCCGAACGCGGTTCCGCTGTGTGCTGCGACGGTCACGAAGCGCCGCTCACCGTGCTCGCCGAGGACGAACTGCCGCTGCTCGCGGCGCCTGTCGCCAGCGGCGCCGCAGTGCTGCTCGACGCCGAGGGCGGGGCGGTGCTCGAGGTGGCGGTGGTCGTCGTCAATGTGGTGGACGTTGCGGTGGTGGTTCCTGCGTACGTGTGGGCGGAGAGTGCGGCCAGGGCGACGACGGCGACGCCGCCGGCGATCCCGGACGACACCGTGAGCCGCTTGCGAAACCTTAGCGCGCGGTCGCGTTCGGCAACGGTGAGGCGGCGCTTCGGGGTGTTCATGACCACCTCAGCGTGGCGCCGACCCCTGGAGCGGGGGTGTGAGCTTCCTGGGCACACGCTGGGAATCCGCGCGCCGGGCCTCGCAAGCCATGCGGGCCACGCCGCGAAGGTCGGTCATCGCGGTGCTCGCGATATCAGCGCTTGGTTGCGAGCGCCTGGAGACGCAGCGCGAGTGTCGGACAACCGGACACCGCGCGTCGCGCATGGGGGAGCACCGATGGCGGGATCGCTCCCGGCTGGATGATCGGGTATCCCCAGTCATCGAGCTCGATCATCTCGGGCAGGAGATCCGCGCACACGCCGTGGCCGTCGCACTTGATGCGGTCGATTGCGATGGCGAAGCGTCCGCTCATGACGCCACCGAGTGCGCAGCGGCGACGCTGCAGCGGTGATGCCGGTCGTGCAGTTCGAATTCGTCCGCGAAGACGCGGAGCGCTGATCCGAGCAGTCCGGCTGCGCCATCTGGATGACGGCACGCCCCGCGGCCGGCGAGCAGCCCGCACCAGCGCTTGATGTGATCGAGATCACCGTCCGTCGCCGTGAGCGACGCGACACGCCCGGCGGCTGCGGCGATGGCGCGAAGACCGAACGTGCACGGACCGCACTGACGGGCGCTCTCGTGCGCAAGGTACGCCAGGATCCGTGCGGTCTCGACCACGCCGCATCGCCCGGCCGGCAGCACCGCGATCACGCCACATCCGAGCGAGTACCCCTGCGCGCGAAGTCCGTCCGCGTCGATGACGAGACCCCACGCGGTCGACGCCGGCACCCAGCTGCCGAAGTAGCCGCCCAGCAGGACGGCGTCGGCTGCGCCGGTGAGACCGCCCGCGGCGTTGACGGCGTCGGTGATGGTCGTCCCCTGTGGCGCCTCGATGAGGATGGTCTGCGGTACCGCGCCGCCGACGGAGATCAACGTCGTGCCCGATGCGCCACCGGCACCCAGCGAGCGGAACCACGCGTCGCCGGAGCGTGCGATGAGCGCGGCATGGGCGAGCGTCTCCACGTTCTGCACGAGCGTCGGGCGGCCGTCGACGCCGCGTTCGTACGGACGCGGCGGTATCGATGCCGGCAGCGCTATGCCGGCGTTCACGAAGTGGACTGCGGCCGTCTCCTCGCCGGAGACATAGCGCACGGGTGCGCTCACGAGACGAAGCATCTCGCGCTCCGCCGCCGGCCGCTCGCTCGTGGCACGCTGCATCGCGCGGATGGCACCGACGTGGTCCGCGCCGACGTAGAGCACGATCTCGCGCGCGCCCACGGCCCCCGCCGCGAGCAGCGCACCGTCGATCACGAGATGGGGGCGCTGCTCCATCAACGTGCGGTCCTTGCGGCTCAGCGGTTCGCCTTCGGCGCCGTTGGCGAGCACGACCGGGTCCCCCGTTCTCTGCGACGCCACGGAGCGCCATTTGATCGCCGCGGGGAACCCGGCGCCGCCCTTCCCGCGAAGGTTGCTCCGGTCGATGGTGTCGATGAGTGCGCGCGTTCCCGCGGGGGCCGGCCCGAGCCGTGCCACATGGGCCGCGTAGCTCTCGGCGCCGGCATTCGGGGGGGGCCCGGCAAGCACGGACAGCGTCATCGTCCCGCACCGAACGACGCACGATCCGCCGCGTCACGGCGTTCACCGGCAAGTGGATCCGGTGGTGCGGCGAGCGCGCGCCATACCAGCGCCACGAGTACGGCGGTGAAGCACACGACATCGATCGCGACCATCCACGACGCGGAACGGTCGGTCCCGGTCCCGATGCCGTGCAGCACGGCGACGGGCCAGCATGCGTACGCGAGCCAGTGGATCGCGCGCCACGTGCGCGCGCCGATGTGGCGGCGCAGCAGGCTCGAGGCGACGATCGCGAGCAGCAGCTCGAACGCGATGGCGCCGAGACCGAGCCAGAGCGTGCGGTAGTACGAGCCGAACGGCACGAGGGTGACGAGGCCGAGGTGCGTGAACGGGTCGACGATGGCCGTGATGATGTGCAAAAGCAGGAAGACGAGCGTCATGAGCGCGAGGTCGCCGTGCACGGCCGCGCTGAGAAAGCGCGGCCACCCTCGTGATTCAACCCGCACGCGCGCGAGCAGGCCGAGGACGACGACCGCACTCAGCAGGATGAGGCTCACGGCGCCGGCACCGCGCGTCGTGAACCAGAGCACTTGGTAGGACATCGATCAGCCCACCGGGAGCTCGATGCGGAAGGTCGCACCGCCGCCCGGTGTGTCCTGGACGCCGATGCTGCCACCATGCGCCTTCACCACCGCGGCCGCGATGCTGAGACCGAGGCCGCTGCCTCCCTGGTCCCTGCTGCGCAACGGGTCGGCACGATGGAAGCGCTCGAAGATCTGCTGACGCTGCGCCTCCGGGACGCCCGGTCCATGGTCGATGACGTCGATCTCGGCGTGCGCGTTCACCGACTGCAGCGTCACCTCGACCGGGCTTCCCGCCGGTGTGTGCACGAGCGCGTTGCGCACCAGATTCGCGACGGCCTGGCGCAGCCGAAGGTCGTCCCCGGTCACGATCATCGGGGCGCTGATGCGCGCGATCACGCTGCGCTCCGGGTCTGCCGCGCGCGCGTCGCTGACAGCGTCGTTGATCATCGACGCGAGATCGACGGGCGCGCGGTCGAGCGGCCTCCGCTGGTCCAGCCGCGCGAGCAGCAGCAGGTCGTCGACGAGCAGTCCCATGCGCCGCGTCTCGTCCTCGATGCGCCGCACCGCGAGCAGCACGTCCTCGCGCGACATGTCGGGATTGCGCTGCAGCAGCTCTGCGTAACCGCGCATCGACGTCAGCGGTGTACGCAGCTCGTGGGACGCGTCGGAGACGAAATGGCGGAGACGCTGCTCCACGACCTCGCGCTCGGCAAAGGCGCGCTCGATCTGGCCGAGCATCTCGTTGAGCGCAAGACCGAGGCGGCCGACCTCGGTCTTCTCGGTCGACGGCGAGACCCTGCTGCCGAGCCCGGTCGCGGCGATGGTCCGTGCGGTGGCGCCCATGCGCTCGAGCGGACGCATGCCCCTGCGCACCAGGAAGAACGTCGCAAGGAGCACGAGGACCGTGATGCCGCTGCTGACCGCGATCTCGAAGAGCAGCAGTGTGCTGAGCGTGTTCTCGACGCCGTCGACACCGTCCAGTGGCACCGCGACCACGGATTTCAGGGATCCCAGGTTCTGAGTGTTCGCGATCGTGGCCACGGACGCTCGGTACGAATGCCAGGTCCCGCTGCCCGGTATCGTCATCGTCCCGCCGGCCTGATTTGCGATGTTGACCGGGAACACCGGATGTGATGTCGACGTCGCAAGGCCTGGGCCGAAGAGGTATCCCCCCACGAGAACCTTCGAAGAGGCCGCGTCGATGAGCGCCCCGTACGTGCCGGCGGGGATCGCATCGCCTTGACCGAACCCTTCGCCGGGGCCCTGCTGGCCATGCCCCAGGAAGTTGTTGATCAGCACGTTGGTGACTCCTGGCTGGATGCTCACGAGTTGCTGATCGACGCCCTGCAGCAGGGTGTTCTGCACTGCCGCATACGTTCCGGCATCGGCGGCGGCGAGACCGATGATGAACAGGGGTGCCAGGGTGAGCAGCAGTCGGAGGCGCAGCGACATTTACGGTCCTGACGGCATCGCCGGCGTGCCGATCACGCCCGTGCCGCGCTGGTCCGCGGGACGCGCATGACGTATCCGACACCACGGACGGTGTGGATCAGCGGTGGATCGACCTGGTCGACCTTGCGGCGCAGGTAGCTGATGTACGTCTCGAGCACGCTGGCGTCGCCACCGAAGTCGTAGTCCCAGACGTGATCGAGGATCTGGGTGCGCGAGAGCACGCGGCCGCTGTTCATCATCAGGTAGCGCAGCAGGCGGAACTCGGTGCGCGTCAGGTCGACGACCTCGCCACCACGGAAGACCTCGTGGGTCTCGTCGTCGAGCTCGAGATCGTGGAGCACCAGCTTGTTGCTCACGGCACCGGCATCGGGATGGTGGCGGCGCAGCACGACGCGTATGCGCGCGACCAGCTCCTCGATGCTGAAGGGTTTCGTGACGTAGTCGTCGCCACCGATCGTCAGTCCGTGAACCTTCTCATCGGTCGCGTCGCGAGCGGTGAGGAAGATCACGGGAACCTTGATGCCGTCGGTGATCAGCCGCTGCACCAGCGTGAATCCGTCGTCGTCGGGCAGCCCGACATCGAGGATCATCAGGTCGGGTCGGAAGTCCATGACGGCGTGGCGGGCGCTTTTCGCGGTTGCCGCGGTCTGGACGGTGAAGCCCTCGTACTTGAGAGCCATGGCGACGAGGTCGGTGATCGCCCGCTCGTCGTCGACAACAAGAATGCGGTTCGGCTCGACCGTGTTCGGAGTGGGCACGAGGCTGATCTTCGCGCGGAAGTCTGGGAAATGGCTCAGAGGTTGTCGGGGCTTGCCTGGGTGTTGCGCGGCGTGACCTGGCCGCTCGGGCTGCCTACCCCGAGCGGCAGCGACAGGCAGCGGACGCCGCCTCCCGCCTTCAGGAACTCCCCCATCGCCATGGGGATGACCGTGAACCCTGCCGCGCGCAGGGGTTCGGCCAGCTGGGCGATGGTGAGGGACGACACCACCTGAGTCCCAAGCGGCATCGCGTTGCAGGCGAAGCCGGCGGCAACCTCGGCGGGAACCTCGATCAGGTTCGGGACGAGCTCACGGATCAGCTGCGCGGACCCCGGGGAGAACGCCTCCGGCGCGGCGATCACCGTGTTCGCGTCGAGCGGGCAGAAACAGGTGTCGAGGTGATAGAAGCGCGGGTCGACGAGCTCGAGGGACACCACCTCCACCTCGAGGATGCGGGCCACGGGCCGGTGCGACGCGCGGTCCGTCCTGAACCCCGTCCCGCAGAAGAGGCGGTCGCCGACGAACAGCGCGTCGCCCGCGCCCTCGAACGACAGCGACCGGGGCAGCTCGTGCACCTCGAAGCGAAGCCGCTCCAGCTCAGCCCGCCAGTGCGGCTCCTCACCCTGCCGCTCGCGGTGATGGAAGTTCGCCAGGACCGCGCGTCCGTCCCACACCACCGCGGCGTTCGCCGTGAACACCATGTCCGGAAGTCCCGCCACAGGCGCCGCGAGCTCGATCTCGACGCCGAGCTCCACGTAGGTGCGATGCAGCGCCTCCCACTGCGCCTGTGCGAGCGCATGGTCCACCTGGATCGCAACGTTCATCCACGGGTTGATCTCGTACTCGATGCCGAAGTGGTCCGGCCGGCACATCAGCACCGGGCCGGTCACGTGCGTGGCCGGGGCAGGAGTGCTGTGTCGCCCAGCGGGAGTGGAACGATCAACGTGGGCGCGAAGCCGGAACCGGAGGCGGCGTCCGCCGGCACTGCGACCGGCGGCCGGCGAACACACCAGCGTGGCTCGACATCGTCGCGGATCGCGATGAGCGAGGGGCGGAGCAGCGCACCGCTGGAACCGCGTCCCTGATGACGAACCGTGGCCGTGAGCGCCGGCCGTAGCCACGTGGCATCGAGCGGCTGGACGCCGTCGAGCAGCGCGGCGCCGACTGTCAGCGTCTCGGCGTGCTGCTCGAGCCAGCGGGCGACGCCCTTGTCATGCGGGCCGTCGACCTGGCCCGCGAACACGAGACGGCCACCGACCTGCTCGCCGAGGATGAGGCGCGGCGCGCCCAGCCGGCGCTCGATGATGCCGGCGATGACGCACGTCGTCTGCTCGACAAGCGGGATCCGGAGGCGATCCGGCGAGGCGAGTCCGGGCCGGTACGGGGCTCTCGCCCGCCGCGCCAGCAGCGCGGGGAGGCTGCGAGCAGCAGCGGCGGCCGCAAGAGCGCCGCCGCGCCCCCGGACGTGATCAGGAACCTGGAGCACGTCGCCGCTGCCCGCGAAGGCGCTCAGAGCCTCGATGCGACGCTCGAGCGCCCATCCGGTGACAGCGCGTCCGTCGAGATGGAGCACGTCGAAGGCGAGGTACACGGCGGGCAGCTCGGCGGCAAGCGCCGCCCCTGCCGCGAGACGCCTGCCGAGAGCCGCAAGATCCGGCCTGCCCTGCGCGTCGAGGACTGCGATGACTCCGTCGAGCACCGCGGCCCGTCCGTCGGGAGCGGCCACCGTCTCGACGACATCGGGGAAGCGCCGGCCGAGCTCGACGGGCGTCTCACCCTGGACACGTGGTGGGCTGTCGGGATCGAGGTAGAGGAGGGCTCGCGCGCCGTCCCAGTCGATGCTGAAGAGCCAGTCCCGGTCGTCGAACGGGTCCGAGCACGGGACCGACGCCTCGAGTGCGATGTGCCCCGGGAGCAGGGGCGGCGTCGGGGTGCGGAAGAGCAACGGCTCCTCGAGCGCCGCCGCGCCGGCGCGAGACCCAGCTGTCCTGATCGTCACTCGCGGCTTGCGCAGCCTCAGGAGGCGCGGCGCCGGCGCGCCGGCTCCGCCGATTCCTCGTCAGACGACGCCTCGCTGCCGGCGGCATCGCTGCGGCGGGATTTCGCGGCTTCGACCGATGCCTTGAGCGCGGCCATCAGGTCGGTGACCTTGCCCTGCTCGGGCGCTTCCGGCCGCTTCAGCGGCTCGTTCGTGAGCTTCGACTCGACGACCTCCAGCAGCGCCTCGCGGTAGGCGTCGTGATGTCGCGCCGGATCGAAATGGGCGCTCAGGTTCTCGATGAGCATCACCGCCATGTCGAGCTCCGCTTTCTTGACGTCGAGGCTCTCGTCGGGGATGGACAGCTCGCCCGCGGAACGAATCTCATCGGGCCAGTGCAGGGTGTTGAGCAGGAGACCCTGCTCGTGGAGAGCGAGCCGGCACAGGTGCTCGCGGTCGCGCAGGGCGATCTTGCCGATCGCCACCTTCCCGGTCTTCTCGAGTGCCTGGCGGAGGAGCGCGTACGGCTTGGCGCCGACGGCCTCCGGCTCGAGGTAGTACGCGCTCTTCAGGTACACCCCGGCCTCGATCTCGGAGTCGGGGCAGAACTCGATGATGTCGATGCTGTGCGTCGTGGTCAGGGGTAGCTGGTCGAGGTCGGAGTCGGTGATGACGACGTACTCGTCCTTGCCGACCTCGTACCCGCGGAGCGCGTCGCTCCACCCGATCTCGCGGTCCTCCTCAGGACACCAGCGCTTGTTCCGCACCGGCGTCTGGTCGTTCGGGCACAGCAACCGGAACGAGACGCTTTTCGACTCGGTCGCGAGGTACAGACGCACGGGAATTGCCACCATGCCGAAGCTGATGGCCCCGCGCCACATCGATCGAGGCATGGCGTCTCCGAGTATACGGGCGCGGGATCACCGTGAACGCGCTCGATTCAGGCGACGGCGAGCAGCCGGTCGTACGCCTCCTTCAGCTCGGGATAGCGCAGGAAGATGATGTGCGCGTACTCCTGGGTGAGCGGGACCGGCTTGCGACGCAGCACGAGGCCGACCTCCTCGGGACGGTGATTCGCCTTGCGCCAGTTGCATTTCCGACACGCGATCACGACGTTCTCCCAGCGATCCGGCGCACCGCCTCGGGACACCGGGACGACGTGGTCCACGGTGAGGTCGGCCGCGGTCCCCAGGCGGCCGCAGTACTGACACGTGTGGTCGTCGCGCAGGAGCAGGTTGCGCCGGTTGGGGCGGAGCAGCCGGCGCGGGACGTGAATCGTGCGCAGCAGGCGGACGATCACCACACCGTCGGGGAGCCGGCGTCCTGCGAGCGCCTCCGCCGCGGCGCGCTCGGCCGCCTCGTCAACGAACGCAACCCGTTCCTTGGTCAGCAGGACGACCAGCCGCCTGTGACTGATCACGTTGAGCGGCTGCAACGAGGCATTGAGCAGCAGCACCGCCATGGCCGAATTCTATTGGGAATCCGCCGTAGGCGTCGGCTGTCCCGGCGGTCAGCTGTAGGGCGCGGACTTGATCGGGCCGATCTTGATGACGCCGCCGCAGACATCGCTGTTCGGCGTCGCGGTGACGTCGGTCTGGAAGCCCGACGTCGGCAGGGTGACCTGCCAGAACTTCGGCACGGTGGCCGCCGCTGCTGAGCACGAGGCGTCGCTCCAGGAAACGAGGAAGTAGCCATGCCCGGTGGCACCTGCGGCGCCGAGCGGTTCGGATCCCGGCGAGAGATCGACCGCCGACGGCGATGCCCTCGAGTTGTCGTTGCTCCATGACGTCGCGAGCTCTCCGCCGTTCTGACCGAGCATCTGCAGCTTCGGGTAGCCGTTCTCGGTGCAGTCGCTCGTCGTCGTGTTCCGAATCTCGAAGGTGGCGAAGATGGTCCCCGCGGCGCCCTGCTGGTTGTTGATCGAGATCTCGAACTGACCGGGCTCGCACGGGATTGCCGGCGTGGGTGTCGGCACAGGCGTCGGCGTTGCCGCCACGGTCGGCACGGGTGTCGGCGTTGCCTGCGTGGTCACGGCCGCGGTCTCGCTGGGTGTCGGGGTCGATGAGCCGCAGCCGGCGACGACTGCGGCGCAGGTCAGGAGCGCGATCGGAGGCAGCGGCCGTTGCATAGCGCTGGAGGGTACCCGCTGCAGGCGGTTTCTGCGCGCGCCGGTGTTGCGAGTGTTCGTCATCCGGGCAGATCCTGATCGGCGTGCAGCGCCGGTGCGAAGAGATCACCGACTTCGTCGACGCGGTTGGCGATCGTGGCGATCGTCCACCGGTCCGGCCGCAGCTCGGGGTCGTCCAGCTCCTCCCATGCGATGGGCGTCGACACCGGTGCGCCGGGCGCGGGACGCAGCGAGTACGGGGCGGCGAGCGTCTTGTTGATGATGTTCTGCGTGTAGTCGATACGAATCCGCCCCGTGCGTCTGGCGACAGCCCATTCCCAGGTGACGCGCCCCGGCGCAGCCTGGTCGATCGCCTTGCCCACCTCCTCCACCCAGTTGCGCACGGCTGCGTAATCCGGACCCCGCCGCACCGGGACGTAGATCTGCAAGCCCGTCTGCCCGCTCGTCTTCACGACGCCGTGCATGCCGTAGTGGTCGAGCGCCGCCTTGACGAGCTTCGCGATGTCGATGACGTCGCGGAACGTGGCGGGCTCGAACGGGTCGAGGTCGAAGACCGCCCAGTCCGGCTCCCCGGGTTCGTCGAACCGCGAATGCCACGGGTGAAGATCGATGACGCCGGCGTTGGCGACCCAGGCGAGCGTCGCGACCTCGTTGACGAGGATGTAGTCCTTGGTCTTCTCGCCGTGGTACGTCCACGACTGGATCCACGCCGGCGCGTGCGCGGGTTTGTCCTTTCTCCAGAAGGACTTCCCATCGATGCCGTCGGGAAAGACCTGCATCGAGAGGGGCCTGTCGTGCAGATACGGGAGCATGTACGGTGCCATGCGGACGTAGTACTCGATCATGTCCCGCTTGGTCAGACCGTCTGCGGGCCAGAGCACCTTGTCCAGGTTCGTCAAGGGGAGACGGCGGCCTGCGATCTCCCATCTTGCGTTGCCGTGCAGCGTTCGGAGCTGCTGCAGCGCATTCATGATGTCCGGGTCCTGTCTCGGTGGGGGCCCGTCGCTCCCCACCGAGCCACCCGGACTCTTCTTTGCTGGAATCGCTCCGACCGCGGGCGCATCGGACGCTGTGTGGGATCGCGAGCGCCGGCGCCCAGTGACACTCGCACTCGATGCTTTGTCGGCTGGGGACTGGGCAGCGGGCATTCTCTCGTCGCGGGATTCTTTGAGCGGGGCGTCGCGGAGGGTGTCTTCGATCGTCTGATCGGTTCGCAGTCTCTGGAAGGCTGGGTGGCGGAGCATGCCTTCGTTGGTCCACTCCGAGAAGCGGACCTCGCAGATCAGCTCGGGCTTCACCCACGTTGCGGGTTCGGTGGTTCTTGGGACCGTGTCGAGCCGGCACGTGTCGACGACCAACGGTGCGAGTTGCTCCCTGAGGTCGCGGAGCATCCTGTCGTTGAAGCCGGTGCCGACCTGGCCGCAGTGCACGAGACGGCCGTTGTCCTGGACGGCGAGGATGAGCGCGCCGAGCTGGTTGGACCGCCGGCCGCGGCCCGCCGTGTACCCGGCGATGACGCACGACTGGCTGCGCCAGGACTTGATCTTCACCCACTCGGGCGTGCGCACTCCGGGACGATAGAGCGAGTCCGCACGCTTCGCGACGACTCCCTCGATGCCGGACTTGCGTGCCTCCTCGAAGAGAGCGATGCCGTCGCGCTCCACGTGCTCCGCGAACAGGATGTGCGGCGAGTCCACGATGGTCTCGCGCAACGTCTTCTTACGAATGCGCAGCTCGGTTGACGTGAGATCCCGGCCATCGAGCTGCACGAGATCGAAGGCGACGAACGTGACGGGGTGCTCGACGGCGAGGCGCCGCGCGTCGCTTTCCCGGGAAACGTTGATGCGCTGCTGCAGACGCTCGAAGGACGGCCGGCCTTCTGCGTCGAGCACCACGAGCTCACCGTCGACGACAGCCTGTCGCGCTCGAATCCCCGCGCGAATCGCCGGCGCCTCCGGATAGCGCATGGTCTCGTCGTTGCCCCGGCGGCCGCTGATGCGGACGGCGTCCCCGGCGACGCTGACCATGGCGCGGATCCCGTCGTATTTGAGCTCGAAGACCCATCCCTCACGCGAGAAGGGGTGGTCGGCGGACGCCGCCAGCATCGGCGCGGGTGCGCGGGCCGTTTCCACCGCGACTGCCGCCGGCGCGGGCGGCGTGGACTCCCCTCTGGCTCGAGCGCGCCTCATCTCTCGCGGGTCACCGCCACCGGCACTCGCGATCTCCGCAAGGCTTCTGCCGGTCTTGACCGAAACATCACGGTCGATCGCCTCGAATCCGACGACCACCGACGAGTCGCGCTTCTTCAGCATCAGCCAGTTCCTGCTGCCGTCGCCGCTGCCCCCGTACTGCCGCCCTCGGTCACCGATGTGCACCAGGGCGAACTCGCCCGAAAGCTTGCTGCCGGAGAGCCGGAACTTGATGTCGCCCGCCAGCCGCGAGCGCTCGTAGTCGTCGGCCGATTCCTTGATCCACTCGAAGGTGCCTATATCCCAGAGCATCACGGTGCCGGCGCCGTATCCGGAGGGGATGACACCCTCGAACTCTCCGTAGTCGATGGGGTGATCCTCTGTCTGCACCGCCAGGCGCTTCTTGGCCGGATCGAGGCTGGGTCCCCTCGGGACCGCCCAGGAGAGCAGGACGCCCTCGTGCTCGAGCCGGAAATCGAAGTGCATCCGTGTGGCCCGGTGTTTCTGCACGCAGAAACGGTGCCCGTGTGGCAGGAGATCCCATGCCGAGCGCTCCACATCGGAGCGTCCGATCGGCTCCCCACTGGGCTCAGGGGTCTGCTTGAAGTCGCGCTTTCGGCGGTACTCCTCGAGAGCCTGTTCCGCGATGTCCGCGACCGTGTCCTTCACCGTACTGATGCTAGTGCAGCGCACCGCGCGCAGGAGAGCAAACTGGGCCTCCAGGCTGGTAGAATATGGGCATCTGGAACGGCCGATTTGAGCAGTCAGCGCTGAACAATCGAGCGGTTTCGACTTTGGCCCGACATCCACAACTCACGTCACAACCGGAGCAGTACCGATAACCGACATCGCACGCCCCGAACGGCCCCACGAGGAGCCCGTCGAACCCACGTCCAGCACCAACGGAGGCGGCTCGAGCCCTCCGACTGACGGCATCAGCCGGGTCTCGAAGGACACGTATTCCGCCGACCAGATCCAGATCCTGGAAGGTCTCGAGCCGGTCCGCCGCAGACCGGGCATGTACATCGGTTCGACGGACCTCCGTGGCCTGCACCACCTTGTCGTCGAGCTTGTCGACAACAGCATCGACGAAGCGCTCGCCGGCTGGTGCGACACCATCAAGGTCACGCTCCACGCGGACAAATCCGTATCGGTGCTGGACAACGGCCGCGGCATTCCCGTCGGCATGCATCCAACGGCAAAACGATCCGCGCTCGAGGTCGTCCTCACCACGCTCCATGCCGGAGGAAAGTTCGGCGGCGGCGGCTACAAAGTCTCGGGCGGCCTGCACGGTGTCGGCCTGTCGGTCGTCAACGCGCTGAGCGAGCGGCTTCTCGTCGAGGTCTATCGCGACGGCGAGGCGCACCGCCAGACGTACACACGTGGTGTTCCCGACGCCGCCGTCGCGGTGGCCGGCACGTCCGACCGTCGCGGCACGCTGGTCCGCTTCTGGCCGGATCCCGAGATCTTCCCGGAGATCGAATTCTCCTGGGACACCATCCAAAACTCCTTGCGCAGCTATGCGTTCCTCAACAAGGGCATCACGATTCAGCTCTTCGATGAGCGGGATGGCGCTGCGTACACGTTCCATTTCGAGGGCGGGATTCAGTCCTTCGTTCGATACCTCAACGCGAACCGCAACGTCATCAACCTCAAGCCGATGTACGTGGAGCGTGAGATCGACGGCAACGTCGTCGAGATCGCGCTGCAGTACCAGAACACGGTTTTCACGGAGCACGTGCTCGCGTTCGCCAACAACGTGCACACCGAGGAGGGTGGCGCGCACGTCACCGGCTTCCGCACCGCCCTGACCGCGACGTTGAACAAGTACGCGCGCAAGGCGGCCATCCTCAAGGAGCAGGACCCGAACCTCACCGGCGACGACGTCCGTGACGGGCTCACCGCCGTCATCAGCGTGAAGCTTCGCGAGCCGCAATTCGAAGGCCAGACCAAGACCAAGCTGGGCAACAGCGAGGTGACCGGTCAGGTCTCCACCGTCTTGAGCGATGCGCTCATGCAGTACCTCGAGGAGAATCCCGGGGACGGGCGCAAGATCATCGATCAGTCGCTCACCGCCGCTCGCGCCCGTCAGGCCGCGGCGAAGGCTCGAGACCTCGTCCAGCGCAAGTCATTGCTGGAGTCGGCAACCCTGCCCGGCAAGCTCGTTGACTGCAGTGAGCGCGACCCTGCGCACTGCGAGATCTTCATCGTCGAGGGACTGTCCGCAGGCGGCACCGCCAAGGAGGCTCGCGAGCGTCGCAACCAGGCCATCCTGCCGCTGCGCGGCAAGATCCTCAACGTCGAGAAGGCACGCGCGGACAAGATCCTCGGCAACGAGCAGATCAAAGACCTGATCATGGCGCTCGGCGGGGGCTTCGGCGAGACGTTCAGCGTCGACAAGCTCCGGTATCACCGCATCGTGCTCATGGCTGACGCGGACGTGGACGGATCGCACATCCGCACCCTGCTCCTCACGTTCTTCTGGCGACATCTGCGGCCGCTGGTCGACGGTGGGTACCTGTACCTCGCACAGCCGCCGCTGTACAAGCTCGAGAAGGGCAAGGGACGCAACAAGCAGACCGAGTACGCGTTCAGCGACGACCAGCGCGATGACAAGGCGAAGTCGATGGGCCGCGACACGGAGATCTCTCGATACAAGGGACTCGGCGAGATGATGTCCGAGGAGCTGTGGGCGACCACCATGGATCCGGAGCGCCGCGTGCTGCTCCAGGTCGGCGTCGCCGATGCGCTCAAGGCCGACGACATCTTCGACCGGCTCATGGGCTCGGACGTCGAGCCGCGCAAGCGATTCATTCAGACTCACGCAACGAGCGTGCGCAACCTCGACGTCTGATGACGCTCCCGGTTGCGGTCGACGCGATGGGCGGCGACAACGCCCCTGCAGCGATTGTCCAGGGCGCGTTGCGCGCAGTGAACGAGCACGGCATCGCTGTCACGCTGGTCGGTCGGCGCGAGGTCGTCGAGGCCGAGCTGCAGAGCGCCGGTGCGACGCAGGGCGGGGCGATCACGGTCGTCGACGCCCGCGAGGTCATCGAGATGAACGAGCACCCCGCCAATGCGGTGCGCGCCAAGCGCGATTCGTCGCTCGTGAGCAGCTGCGCACTGGTCGCCGGCGGCACGGCGCGCGCGGTCGTGAGCGCCGGCAACAGCGGTGCGATGCTCGCCGCCGCGCTGTTCACCATCAAGCGCATCCCCGGCATCGCGCGGCCCGCCATCGGCGCCGCGTTTCCCAGCGAGTCCGGTCAGACCTTCATGCTCGATGTCGGAGCGAACACCGACTGCAAGCCGGAATGGCTTGCGCAGTTCGCGTTGATGGGCGATGTCTACGCACGGACGATGCTTGGCATCGAGCGGCCGCGGATCGCCCTGCTCAGCAACGGTGAGGAGGCGGAGAAGGGGTCCGAGCTGGTCCAGGCAGCGCATCCGCTTCTCGCGGCGCTGCCCGTCAACTTCGTCGGCAATGTCGAGGGCAAGGACGTCTTCCGTGGCGGCTGCGACGTGGTGGTCACGGATGGGTTCACCGGCAACGTCGTTCTCAAAGTGGCCGAGGGCATCGGTGACTTCCTCTTCTCGAGCATCGCCCGAGAGGCTCGCAAGTCGGTGGGCGGCAAGGTCGGTGGCGCGTTGCTGCGTCCGAAGCTGCGCCCGCTGCGCGACCGTGTCGACTATCGGAAGACGGGCGGCGCGTTGCTGCTCGGTGTCGCCGGCGAGGTGGTGATCGCTCACGGGCGGTCCGACGCCGAGGCGACCATGAACGCGATCCGTGTCGCCGCTCGCGCCGCAGACCAGGGTGTCAGCGGCGTGATCGCGAGCGCGGTGAGAACCCCCGTGGAGGTTGGAGCTCAGTAATGGCGATCTTCGAACCAGGTCAGATCCATCCCATCGAGCTCGAGGCCGAGATGCGCGCCTCCTACATGGACTACGCGATGAGCGTGATCATCAGCCGCGCGCTCCCCGATATCCGCGACGGGTTGAAACCTGCTCAGCGCCGCATCCTCTGGGCGATGCTCGACACCGGCATGACGGCGGGTGCCCGCTATCAGAAGTGCGCAGCCGTCGTCGGTGAGGTCCTCGGCAAGTACCACCCGCACGGTGACTCGGCCGTGTACGACACCCTCGTTCGTCTCGCCCAGCCCTGGGTGATGCGCTATCCCCTCATCGACGGCCAGGGCAACTTCGGCTCCGTGGACGGCGACCCGCCTGCGGCGTACCGATACACCGAGGCACGCATGACCGCGGTGGCGATGAGCCTCGTCGACGACATCGAGAAGGATACCGTCGACTTTGGCCCAAACTTCGCGAACGTGCCCGGCGTGCGTGAGCCGGTCGTGATGCCGTCGCTGCTCCCGAACCTGCTCGTCAACGGCGCGAGCGGCATCGCCGTCGGCATGGCGACCAACATCCCGCCCCACAACCTCGGCGAGATCTGCGACGCGGTCGTGCGCCTGATCGACGACCCGGAGACGGCGACCGAGGACCTCATCCGCATCGTCAAGGGACCGGACTTCCCGACCGGCGGGATCATCTACACGCGCGACATCGCGAACGTCTACGGCACCGGACGCGGCCGTATCGTGATGCGGGCACAGGTGGATTTCGAGGAGTCGAAGTCCGGACGCGAGCAGATCATCGTTCGCGAGCTCCCCTACCAGGTCAACAAGTCGCGTCTCATGCAGACCATCGCGGAGCTCGTCAACGACCGCAAGATCGACGGGATCGCAGACCTCCATGACGAGTCAGGACGCGAGGACAGGGTCCGCATCGTCATCGAGCTGAAGTCGAACGCGCGCCCGCACACCGTCCTCAACAACCTCTACAAGCACACCCAGCTGCAGATGACCTTCGGCGCGCTGATGCTCGCCATCGTCGACGGCCGGCCGCAGGTGCTGAGCCTCAAGGCGATGCTCCAGCACTACATCAGCCACCGGCGGAACGTGGTGACGCGGCGCACACGGCATGAGCTGGAGACCGCGCGCGACCGGGCGCACATCCTCGAGGGACTCATCAAGGTCCTGGACAACCTCGACGAGACGATCCGGATCATCCGCGCCGCGCAGGACGAGAAAGCGGCTCAGACCGCCCTCGAGCAGCGTTTCGGGCTCACCGACCGTCAGTCGAAGGCCATCGTCGACCTCCGTCTCGGACGCCTCACACGGCTCGAAAGCGGCAAGCTCCGCGAGGAGTACGAGGAGTTGATCAAGAAGATCAATCAACTCGAGGAGCTCCTCGCCAACCCGCGCCTCATCGATGGAGTCATCAAGGACGAGGTCACCAACCTGCGCCGGCGCTTCGCCGATCCGCGGCGCAGCGAGATCCGTCACGACGAGCTCGAGATGAACGAGGAGGACCTCATCCCGCAGGAGCAGGTCTTCGTCACGCTCACGCACCGCGGCTACGTGAAGCGCATGCCGCTCGACACGTATCGCGCGCAGCACCGGGGTGGCAAGGGCATCGTCGGCGCGAGGCGTTCGACCGACGAGGACTACATCGAGCACTCGACCACCGCGAACACGCACAGCGACATGCTGTTCTTCACCAACCGCGGGCGCGTGTTCCGGCTGCGCACGCACGAGATACCCGACGTGAAACGCCAGGCGAAGGGCATCCCGATCATCAACCTCATCGACGTCGACCAGGGCGAGAAAGTGACTGCGCTCATCGACATGGAGGTCTTCAGCGACGAGCAGTACCTCGTCATGGTGACGAAGCTGGGTCAGATCAAGAAGACCCCGGCGGCCGCGTACGCCGCGGTGCGGCGCAACGGGCTGATCGCCATCAACCTGCAGGATGACGACGAGCTGAACTGGGTGCGCCGTTCCTCGGGTGGAGACCAGGTGCTCGTGGTGACCCGTCAGGGCAAGGGATCGCGCTTCACCGAGAAGGAAGTTCGTCCCATGGGACGCGACACGATGGGTGTCGGCGCGATCCGACTGCGCAAGGGTGACGAGGTCGCGGGATTCGACATCGTGAACCCCGACGGTCATGTGCTCGTCATCACCGAGAACGGCTTCGGCAAGCTGACGCCGATGAGCGACTACCCGATCAAGAGCCGCAACATCCAGGGCGTCTACACCGTGGACCAGACGGCCATCCCGAAGATCGGCGAGATCGTCGGCATGCGCGTGGTCGAGGCGCTCGACGAGGAGCTGATGGTCATCTCGACGATGGGCCAGGTGATCCGCATCCCGCTCGACCAGGTGCGCATCTCGGGCCGGCAGACGCGAGGCGTGATCATCATGCGACTCGACGAAGGCGACAAGGTCGCGTCCATCGCGGGCGTCGGCGCAGTGGTCGCGCTCGAGGCGTAGCGTCACGCGGATGACGCAGGTCTTCGAGCTCTCCGACTCGTTCGTCGGGGAGCTCTGCGCGCTCGATCCGTTCCTGGCCACCGGCATCGGCGAGCCGGGGCACGACGACGAGGTCACGGACTACTCGCCGGACGGGGTCGCGAGGCGCGTGGACCTCGCGCGCGCGACCCTGCGCGCGCTCGATGACGCGGTGGCAGAGAACCATGACGACCGGATCGCGGCAGCCGTCCTGCGCGAGCGGCTCGCGATGCAGATCGAGGGCTTCGAGGCGGGCCACGCGTGGCGGCAGCTCTCCAACTTCGACTCACCGATCACCTTCCTGCGGACCTCCTTCGACCTGAGCCCGCGCGACACCGCGGACGATTGGGAGCACCTCGCGACGCGAATGACCCGCGTCCCCGATTCGCTTGCGGGATTCACCGCATCGCTTCGCCACGGCCTCGACGTCGGTCAGATCGCGCCGCGACGTCAGGCACTCGTCTGCGCGGAGCAGGCGGCGACCCTCGGCGGCGGCAGCGGATCCGGACCGCCGTCGTACTTCATGGCGCTCGCGAGCTCGCCGGACACGCACCGCGTCCCGGCGGAGCGTCTGCGCGAGAGCGCCCGCGTGGCGAGCGCCGCGTACGTCGAGCTGGCGCGCTTCCTCCGCGAGGAGTACGCGCCTCTCGCCTCGGAATCCGACGCGGTCGGCGAGGAGGCGTACGCGCTCGGGGTGCGCAGATGGCTCGGCACGAGCGTCGATCTCCGCGAGGTCTACGCATGGGGCTGGGACGAGCTGCATCGCATCGACGCCGAGCGTGAGCGCACGGCGGAGCGGATCGCCGCCGGGGCCGGCGTCGAGGGCGCGATCGCGCTGCTTCGTGAGGATCCCGCGCGCAGCCTCGACAGCATCGACCGGCTGCTCGGGTTCCTCCAGGAGCTGAGCGACAGGACCATCGCCGAGCTGAACGGGGTCCATTTCGACATCCCCGAGCAGATTCGGCGGATCGAGTGCTGCGCCGCCCCGCCCGGAGCCGCGGCGGCGATGTACTACACGGCGCCGTCGGCGGACTTCAGCCGGCCCGGGCGCACCTGGTACCCCGACCGCGGTCGGACGCGGTTCCCGCTCTGGACCGAGGTGAGCACCGCATACCACGAGGGCGCTCCCGGTCACCACCTCCAGATAGGGCTCTGCATGACATTCCAGGACCGCCTGACGCGCTTCCAGCGGCAGCTCGGGACGTACTCAGGTCACGCCGAGGGCTGGGCGCTCTACGCCGAACGGCTCATGCAGGAGCTCGGGTACCTGGAGAACCCCGACTACCTGCTCGGCATGCTCTCGGCCCAGGCATTCCGGGCGATGCGTGTGATCGTGGACATCGGCCTCCACCTGCAACTCGCGATCCCCCGATCGGAGCCGTACCTGCCCGGGCAGGTCTGGAACTTCGACACCGCCCTCCCCTTCGTCGAGCGGTACTGCGACGTCGGAGGGCCCGGGTTCGCCCTGAGCGAGCTCGAGCGGTACTGCGGGATGCCGGCGCAGGCGATCAGCTACAAGGTGGGCGAGCGGACCTGGCTCGATGTCCGAGCCCGGCTGCGTGCCAGGCTTGGCGGCGAATTCGATCTGAAGCGATTCCACATGGACGCGCTCCACATGGGGTCGCTGCCACTCGACCAGCTTCAGCGGGAGTTGCTGGGGTAGCTGTTCGCGGGGGTGGTGCTGGGGCGCGCCTGCACCCCGTCACCAGTGCGCGATTGCCGGGCCCGAGCCCGGCAACGGAATCCTTAGGCCGCCTTGCCGATCTTGAAGATCTTGGTGCCGCAGACCGGGCACGTGCCGGTGGTCGCAGGCTTGCCGTTCTTCATGGTGATTGCTTCAGCGCCCTTGATCTCGCGCTGCTCCTTGCATTTGAGGCAATAGCCAGTGGCCATG
>DATLRX010000047.1:0-16083 GCA_035534435.1 Candidatus Acidiferrales bacterium | reverse complement strand
ATCCCCAAGACGCGACCAGCGTCACGCACCGTAAGGTGAGCTCGTTGGACTAGGTCCGCTGCCACTGCCGCGCTCACCGTCACCGCCTCCGCCTGTAAAACTTCTGCCTCTACCCGCACTTTTCGCGCGCGTCCCACCTTTTTTTGAAGGTCGCGAGGCAGGATCGGCTCGATCTTGATATCAAACGAATCGGCCCGGACGTCCAAGAAGAGAGCTATCGCGTCGCGAACCATGGCATCGGCTTTTTCGAGGCGGCGCGCCTGCGTATTGACCCCTTTCAACTCTGGAACGCTGATCGCCCACCAGTCGCCTACGCGACGGCAACGAGCGGTATATGTCTTCAGCTTCATTTTCTCCACCATCCTCGACCTAACTCCTCTTCAACGGCTTTGAAGATGGCTTCCGCCGTGACCTCGTTGATCTCCCGGTGTCGGGGGAGAGTCACCTTCGTAGCTCCGCATTGCCACACCTCATGACGCCCACCCTGTCTCAGGAGACGCCACACCTTGCCTTGAGCGTCGGCGGCGCGCTGAATCCGCCTCTTGAGGTCACCCTGCTTCACCCGTGGTCAGTCTAGCACGCTAGCCAGTCCGTCTATCTAGCTAGCCAAATCCCGGTCCGTGGAACCGAATAAAAGCACCCCACACCAGCGACCAGAGAGCACATCACGTTGGACAAGGAAGCTGCCTACCTCGACCAGTATCGGTAGCTACGGTCCCTCGTTGGCTTAGGCACTCGTCGCGGTTCAGAGTCTTGCCGGCCTCCCGGTACTCCGCGTACTAGCTACAGATAGGAGGTAGTTATCAGCAGTAACTCGGAGCCTGCCACACGCGGTTCAGCTTTTGGTTCGGCCCGAAAGGTCAGGAATGTAATTTCAAGGCTGCCGTATAGCCAGTGAGCAGAATTCCGGCGTCGCTACCGCCTGTCAGAAACCAGGCGCCCTGATCGCGTAGCTCTACCGCAGAGAGCCGGTAGCCGGCGTGGTCCGCAGGCATTCCAAATTTGACCTTCGACTGGCAGCATGCCTCGAAGACGCGGCTCACGGCCGCGGCCAATCGCGGATTCTTTGGATCGCCGATCATGCCGAGCGACGCCGAGAGATCGCTTGGGCCCACCACTACCAGATCGACCCCGATCGTGGTGACGATGTCCTCGATCTGATCAACCGCTGAGGCATCTTCGATCATGATCGCCACCACGATGTTTCGGTTGAGCGCATCAGTGAGCTCACGCACGTCGGCAAGTCCGTGGGCTCCAAAATCCGCCGCCGCGGAATTCGGGTACATGCCGCGATGGCCGTCGGGAGGAAGACGCACCGCTCTGACGGCACGGGACGCGGCAGCGGCATCCGACACGTGCGGGACCAGCACGCCGTCCGCGCCGATGTCTAGCACGCGCTGGATGAAACCGTGATCGCCCGCGGGCACTCGAACCAGGGTCCCCAGCTCATGAGCCTTCGCCGCACGGAGGTGGTTCTGGACCGTTTCGAGACTCAGCCCCGCATGCTCGCATTCGATCACGATGAACTGGAACCCGGCCAACCCGGCCAGTTCGACCGCAACCGGGTCGGTGAGCGTGATGAACGCACCCAGCGCACTCGACTCATGGTCGAGCAAATCGCGCAGCCGGTTCCGCATCACAGGTAGCAGCGAATCGCGCCGACGACGCGATATGCGTCATCGACCGCCGGCAGCGCACGCCAGTTGTCAAACGTGGTGCAGGGGTGAGAGATTCGAAAGCCGACCAGGTCACCCGGCCGCAGCGCGCTGTCCTCTGGGACGCGCAACCTCGCATGCTGGTCATTGAGGCTCAGGACCTCGATGCCGTGTGAAGGCTCGATGGGCTCGCCTCGCCTTTTCAGCGCAAAGGCCCTGGGGACGCCGCGATCGTGGGCGACATCGCGCTTGCCGAGGCCGACGACCGCAAGCCCTCGCTCCGGCCGCGACAGCACCATGCCCCACGCCTCCAAGGCCTGGGCCAACCTTCCGTCCTCCGCCCCGCCCGGCGCCCGCCCGGCGAACGGAGACAGCATGTCGTAGGCGACATCGTCCTGCGTGATGTAGGAGCCGCAGCGAAGCACCAGCCGCACGGGCGTCGATGTCTTCCAGGGTCCACCGAGCCGCTCGACCACGCGGTCGAAGTAAAGGCTTCCTCCGCCGCTGACGATTAGCTCCGGCGAGTCGAAGAAGCCCTCGCGGTCGAGCACCTCCACCGTCGCGCGGACACGGTTCAGGGTGGCGTCGATCAGGCCGAGTCTCTCCTGTAGGTCTTCGGCGGCGAACACGTTCTCATACACCTCCGCTCCCACAAGGCGAAGATAACGCGAGCGCGCGACACGGGCGCCGACGGCCCGCGCCTCGTCGATGTTCCTGCATCCGCAGCGTCCACCCTCTGCGCCGATCTCGACCAGCACGTCCAGCTTCGCGGTGAACTCCGCAGCGTCGAGCGCTTCCTCCATGAGGCTGACGCCCACCTCGGAATCGACGAGGCAGATGAATTCGAATGTCGGATTGCTCGCGAGCTGCGCCGCGATCCAGCGCAGCGCCGGCGCATCGAGCAGCTGGTTCGCCATGAGGAGGCGCCTCGCGCCGAAGCGGCGCATGACGGCCGCCTGCTGGACCGTCGCCACCGACAGCGCCCATGCGCCTGCGGCGAGCTGCAGGTCCGCGATCTGAGGCGCGACCGGTGTCTTCACGTGCGGCGCAATGCTGACTCCCCGCTCAAGGCACCAGCGCGCCAGAAGGTCGATGTTCGCGCGCAGCACTCCGTCATTGACCAAAACGACCGGGAAGATAAGGTCGCCTTCGAGCGCGTTCCAGCCCTGCGCGGCGACATCCCTGATTCGCACCGGGGCGTCCCCCAGCGGAAACGCTTTGAACCGCCAGTCGAGCTCCTCCGAGAGAACCTGTCTGAGGTCCAAGCTCACGCCGCCGCTTGAAATGCGTGAAACGACCTGGCGACGGCCTCCGGAGAAAGGTCGCGCAGGATGAAAACCAATCTCGGCAGGTCGCCGTCGTGGACGCTGCGTGCGTGCTCGGGCGGGGAGATGACGTGCTGGACCGAGTTGATGAACACCGGCCCGAAATCCTCCGCGTCGACGATTCCCTTCACCCTGAGCACGCGCTCGCCGTGGCGGTGGAGCAACAGGGTCAGCCAGACTCCGAACGCCACCCAGTCAACGGGTCGATCGACCTCGAGGGACAACGACCGGATGCCTTCGGTGTGCTTTGCCTCGCAACTTGGCTCGAAAGCCGGGCAGAGCCGGGGACTTGGCGTCGTTAGCCAGCGTGCAGATCCGACGGGCTCGGCGTCGACGGACGGGTTCAGCCGGTGGATCCGAGCGCGCAGCTCTTCTGCCGCATTGGGCTCGGCCACGTCGAGTTTGGTGACGATGACGCGATCCGCGAGCTGGACCTGCTTCTCAGCTTCGGGGTAGGCGTCGAACTGCGCCACTCCCGCCCGCGCGTCGACCGCGGTGACGATTGCGCTGACGCGGAAGTGATGCTGCAGTACCGGGTCGGAGGCGATCGTGAACACGATCGGCGCAGGGTCGGCCAGTCCGCTGGTTTCGATCACGACCCGATCGAGCCGGCGCCGACCGCTCTCGCGCTCCTCGAGCAAGCGGCGCATTGCCTGAGCCATCTCCTCGCGGCGTGAACAGCACGCGCAGCCACCCGACACGACCACAGGCTCCTGGCTCGCCTCGAGCACGAACTCGTGGTCGAGAGAGACCAAACCGAACTCATTGATTACGACGGCGACGCCGGAGGCCGTCGGGTCTCGCAGCGCGCTCCGCAGAAGCGTTGTCTTCCCCGCTCCGAGAAAGCCGGTCAGGATCGTGACCGGAACGGGCGCCAGGGGGCGGTTCACGGAGATCCGGATTGAGCTGCAAGAGTGGCCAGCAAACCCTCATCGAGCGGATCCAGGGCGGCGCCGCCCAGCCGATCGACCGCCGGCCACAGCTCGCCCAGGTGTTCGAGCACCTCGCTGCCTCCGCGGCCGTTGGTCAGGACGTACCGCGTCGCCCCACACTCGTCGTGAATCGAGAGGTGCCGGTGCCCGACCACGCGGTTGAGAACACGGAGGCGGCGGAACCGGTCTTGTCGCCGCCGCGACTCCTCGTCGAGACCGCCGCTAGCGACACTGTCCAACCGGCGCTCGGTCCAGTGCGGCTCACCGGTCAGATTGCCGCAAACCAGGCACATCGCTCAGCCCTTTCCGAACGGATGCCGGCGCCTGAAGTCCTCGACGATCTCCTCCATCGGCTGCCACGTGACGCCGGCGTGGTTGTTAATGTGGTCGATGAGACGTTCGAGCATCAGCAGCACCTGAGGGCGGCCGCTCACGTCCGGGTGGATGGTGAACGCGAACACTGCGTAGTCGAGCTCGCGATAGACCCAATCGAACTCGTCGCGCCACATCGACTCGATGTCGCGCGGGTTGACGAAGCCGTGGCTGTTCGGGCTCTTCTTGATGAACATCATCGGCGGCAGGTCGTCCACGTACCAGTTGGCACCGATCTCGACGAGGTCGATCTCCTTGCCCCGCACCAGCGGCTTCATCCACTTGTCCGCAGACTGGCCGTAGTCGATCTTGGTCCACGTGTCGCCCACCCGCGCGTAGAACGGCTCGAAGTCGTTGTAGCCCTGGCTGTGGTCGTAGCGAAAGCCATGCTTCAGCAAGAGGTCTGCGGTGACGTTCGACATCTCCCACCACGGCGCGACATAACCTCGCGGAGGCCGGCTGGTCAGCTCGGTGATCCGTTCGATGCTACGCAGGAGCACGTCTTCCTCCTGTCGCGCGGTCATCGAGATGGGATTCTCGTGTGAATAGCCATGCGCGCCGATCTCGTGCCCGGCGTCGGCGACCATCTTCATCTGGGCCGGGAAGGTGTCTATGGAGTGCCCGGGTACGAACCAGCTTGTCTGGATCTTGTACCGGTCGAAGAGCTTGAGCAGCCGCGGCGTTCCTACCTCTCCAGAGAACATTCCGCGCTGGATGTCGGACGGCGAATCGTCGCCGCCATACGAGCCCAACCAACCGGCAACCGCATCGACGTCGACACCGAACACGCACCGAATATCCTTAGCCACCGGGAATCAATCTCCTCCTCAAATCAATCGCTGCCGGCGAGCCAGCGGCCGCCGTCTACCACCAGGACATGCCCATTCACGTAACCGGCCTCTACGCTCGCGAGGTAGAGGAAGGCTGAAGCCACGTCGTCGCAATTGCCGACACGCCGCACCGGCACCAGCGCGGCCTGGGCGGCCACGCCTTCGGGTCCGAGCGAGTTGACGGGATCGGTGGACTGCGGGGATTCGATCACTCCCGGCGCGACTCCGTTGACCGTTATGCCCGCCGGTCCAAGCTCCACCGCGAGGGTGTTGATCATCCCGACTATGCCGCCCTTGCTGGCGGCGTACGAGGTGTGCTCGACCCACGCCTGGATCGGGCCGGAGACAGAAGACGTCGCAAGGAGCCGTCCGTAGCCGGCCCGCCGCATGGCCGGGATCGCAGCCTTGAAGCAGCGCCAGGCCCCGGTCAGGTTCACGTCGATGACCTTTGCCCAGAGCTCTTCGTCCACCTTCTCGGGAACGGGCTCTATGCGTGCAATGCCCGCGTTTGCGATCGCGATGTCGAGCCGGCCGAAGGCGTCGACGGCCGCGTCCGCCAACCGGTCGACCAGAATCTGGGACCGGACGTCGACCTCTTCGACGACCACCTTGGCCCCGGCTTTCTTGGCTTCCCTGACCACCGGTTCGATGTCGTGGCCGTCCGGCGGGTACCAGCCGAGGGCGAGATCCGCGCCCGCCGCCGCGAAGAGCCGCGCGGTCGCTGCACCGATGCCGGACGCGGCGCCCGTGATCATGGCGGCTCGGTTGTTCAGGTGAAACGGCGCGAAGCTGTTTTTCGCCGTCACAGCATCACGTCGCCGCCGTTGGGCCCGAGCGTCTGTCCTGCGTAATAGGTCGATTCGTCGGATGCGAGAAAGACCGCGGTGGGAACTATCTCGGCCACTGACGCGAAACGCCCGATCGGAAGATCTGCGAGCTTCTTCCGCTTCCAGTCCGCGCTCTCCGATTCGAGCATCGCCGTCTCCACCGGTCCCGGTGCGATGGCGTTGACGAGGACGTGGCGGTCCGAGACCTCTCGGGCCAGGGCGCGGGTGAAACCGATCACGCCGGCCTTGCTCGCGCTGTATGGAGCCATAGTCGAGCCGCCGATCTGGCCGAGCTGCGACGCGATGTTGATGATGCGGCCGCCCCCCTGCTTCAACATGCCGGGAAGCACGGCGCGCGTGCAGAGAAAAGTGCCTCGGAGGTTGACGGCAAGTACGCGGTCCCAATCCTTGGCGTCGAGGTCTTCGACGAGAGCCTCGTGCACGATGCCCGCGTTGTTGACCAGGACGTCCACGCCTCCGAACTCCCGTATTACCTCTCCGATCGCATTGTTGACCGACTCCTCATTGCTGACGTCCGCCTCGAGGTAGAGTCCGCGCCTGCCGTGAGCGGTCAGCGCTTTGAGGACGGCCCCCGCCGCCGAGGCGGGGGCCACGTCCATGATCGCTACGTCGGCGCCTTCGGCCGCGAAGCCTTCGGCGATGCCGCGGCCGATGCCGCGAGCGCCGCCTGTGACAACCGCCTTCTTACCGGCCAGCCGTTGCAACGCCGGGCTCCTCGGTCGCGACCTCGGGTTTGATGTCGAAGAATTTGGCGTGCGTAGAGATACGCACCAACCACGCCACCGGGATTCCGATGAAGACGAACACTGCGGCCGGGATCAGGGTGCCCAGCGGTGTCGTCGGGATGGCTTCGACAAGCACGAACAGGAGAATTAGCACCCCGATCGTGGGGAGGATACCCGCGTACATAAGGCTCGCGAAGCTACGGGCCAAGATGCGGCGGTAGTACCAGGTGCACGCGACCCCGCCGGCGACGTAGAGCGCGATGTAGAGGATGCCGGCTGTGCCCGTGACTAGGAGTAGTGCCTGCGCCACCGATGCGTTGGCGAGGTAGATGATGAGCAGCGCGATCGGAATCACTGCGGCGGTGGCGAGGCCGATCCATGGCGTCTGCGCCTGGGTCAAGCGGGTCAGCGCCTTGGGCAGCAGGCCCTCACGAGCGAGGCCAAATCCCACCCGGCTGAACACCTGGAGCTGTGACTGGGTCACGCCCACCACCGACATCAGGACGGCGAGGGACACGAGCGCGGCAAGCGGTCCTGGCAGCACCAGGTTGGCGGCGTATGCGATCACGTTGGCCGAGTTCTTGACCAACTGGTCGGCCGGTGCGATCGCCTGGATGATCGAGATCAGGATCGCAAACCACACCGTGCAGAAGATCACCGAGATGATGCCGGCGCGACCGGGATCCCGATGCGTTTCCTGCTCCTCGGCCAGGTAGACCGCCGACTCCCAGCCTCCGAACATGAAGACACCGATGACGATTCCGTTGACCAGGCCTCCGAAGCTCGACGCCGAGCTCGGCAGGAACCACGCGAGCGAGGGGACCTGCGAGCCGCTGTGGCCGGTGAACTCCGCGTAGAGCAGCGCGATCGCGAAGCCGATCATGATCACGTACTCGAGCCACACCAGGTAGATCTGGAACCGGATCGCCGCACGCACGCCTGCGATCGCGATCGCCGCCACCCCTGCCATCGCGATGGCCGAGACCAGCCACTGGAGCACGGGGTTGGAGGCCTGGCTGGGGTAGATGACGCCGAGCAGGTAGGGACCGAACACCACGATGTTAGCGATGTTCGACACGGTCGACTCGATCATCACCATGATTCCAACCGCGAGGCCGAGAATCGGCCGCACGGTGCGCGCAACCCACATCGCCTGGGCTGCGGCATTGGGCTGCCACAGGTTCAGGCGGTCGTAGGCGATCGCGATGCAAAGCATCGCAACGCCGACGACGATCGCGATGAACGGCCCGGCATGTCCGGCGACTCCGAGAATCGCGCCCAGCGTCAGCGCGATGGCAGTCGAAGGCGCCACGTTGGTCACCGCGGCGACGATGTCACCCCAAAGGGCGACCGCGCCGCTCTTGAGCTCGGTTGGTTCGGTGTGTCCCGCTGGTCTGACGCTCACGCGTTCCCCCTTTTTTCATGTGCAGTTGACTGCGGCTTGACGGCGGCTAAGCTCAAAGGCTCCGGGCGGTTGACTCGTTCTGCGCTCCCAATCACGCGAGTTCCCAGGGCGGTGAGGACGTCTTCGAAAGCCGCTGCGATCTCTGGCCGCTCCACCCCGGCCATGAGCAGGACTTGCAGCAGGATCCGGGCGTGCACCGCATCGAGTGCACCGGATGGGATCAATCCACGTCGAATCAGGTCGATCTCGCCGCCGGCGTAGCTGTACGTGTGCCGGAGGGTCGGGCCGGCGGGCGCTCGCGATGACAGAACGACCGGGATCGCACGAGAGAGCAATTCGAGCGCCGGCACCACGGACGCCGGCACGTGCCCGCCTCCGAAGGCTGCCAGCACCAGCCCGTCGTAACCGGCCGCGGCCGCCTGGCGAACCAGGCGCCCGTCGTCATCGAAACCGATCGAGACCATCCCGACGGCGATGTCCGGAACTCTCGCCGGCAAGCGGACCGTGAGCCGCCCAGGTGGCTTGAGGAAGATACGGACCACGTCCTCCACAACGTGACCGAGCGGGCCCGAAAGCGGCGATCCGATGGCGGCGGTCGACGTGCTGTGGCGCTTGCGCACGAGGCGGGCGGCATGGATCTCGTCGTTGAACACCACGACGGCGCCCATGCCCCGGGTCAGCCCGCTCGTCGCGACTCTCACCGAGGCCAGCAGGTTGGCGGGACCGTCCGCGCCGGGAAGGCTTGGGTTGCGCATGGCGCCGGTGACGATCACCGGGCGCTCGTCGTTCACCAGCAGGTCGAGCACGAACGAGGTCTCCTCCAGCGTGTCGGTTCCCTGGGTCACCACGACCGAGTCGGAGCCGTTCGCAAGGCATTCGTCGATTGCCCTCGCAAGCTCAACCAGGTTGTCCATTCGCAGGTCGCCGGACGGCACCTGTCTGAAAGCGCGAACTTCGATCTCGGCGAGCGCGCGAACTTCAGGAACCGAGCGGACGAGGTCGTCGCCGGTCAGGCTGACGCGAGCCCCGTTCGCTCGATCGGCGGCCGTGCTGGCGATCGTTCCGCCGAGGGTGAAGAGAGTGATCTTCGGCGGCACTGTTCAGCCCTTGGCCCCGACCGCGATGACGTCGACCTCGACGAGGATTCCTCGAAGCTCCGAGCCAACGGTGGTGCGCGCCGGATATGGCGGATTGAAAAAGCGCATGTAGACCTTGTTGAAGGTTGTAAAATCGCCGAGGTCGGCCAAGTGCGCGGTCACCTTGACGGCCTCGGCCAGCGAGCTGCCCGCGGCGTCGAGTACAGCCGCCAGGTTCTTCAGCACCTGCGCCGACTGGGCCTCCACCCCGCCGGGAATCGAGCCGGTGACCGGATCGACCGGGCGCTGGCCAGAGACGAAGATGAAATCGCCGGCGACGACCGCCTGCGAGTACGGCCCCCCAGGGGCCGGCGCCCGGTCGGTGCGGATCTCTCTCGTGCCTGTCATCGATCGGCGCCAAGAGCGGCGAGACAGCCGGTGATGCGCTCCAGGGCGATCGCGATGCGCGGCACCTCCAGGGCTCGACCTTGCCGGCTCGCCGCGAGAGTTTCCCAGCGTTCCGAGCTGCTCTTGCCGTAGAGCAGGCTCGTGCTGACCCGGACCTGGAGCTCGGCCGGATCTACGCCGAATGCCGAACCCGGCAGCACGCCGATGCCGTACGTGGACAGCATCGCCTCGGCGAGCTCGTCTGAGGTGTGGATCCCGGAGGCCGCCAACGAACCCCGGCGCGCGCCGAAGTCGGGGTACTGGTAGAAGGCGGCCTGGGGTGTCCGCGACGCGATGCCGCCCGCCTGGACGAAGCGCTCGTGCACGGCGAGGGACACCGTCCGGTGAAGCTCCCTCGAATCGGCGACAAAGGCGGTCAGCTCGTCCGGCTCGCTGAAAGCGACCTTCGCCACCTCGCTCATCGGGCTCGCCACGCAGGACCAGATCTCGCTGCCGATGGCCGTCACCGACTCGACGATGGATCGTCCGCTTGCGGTCGACGGCGCCTTCAGAAATCCAACGCGCCACCCACCGAGGGCCCATGCCTTGCTTAGGCCACTGGT
The DNA here is from genome assembly GCA_035534435.1 of Candidatus Acidiferrales bacterium. GTDB lineage: Bacteria > Chloroflexota > Dormibacteria > Aeolococcales > Aeolococcaceae > Palsa-851. The sequence continues at coordinate 5,905 of DATLRX010000047.1, read as the reverse complement.
CACGTATGTGAGGTCGGGGATCACAGCAGCTGGCGAGAGTACAGCCGTGGGGTCGTACGCGAGGTCCCGATAGATCTCGTCGGAGATGACTACCAGCTCCTCGTCGGTGGCGATCTCGCAGACCCAGCGGACAAGCTCCGGGCTCGCGACCGTGCCCGTTGGGTTGTCGGGGATGGTGACGAGCAAGATCCCCGGTCTTGCGCCGCTTTTGCGAGCGGCGGCCAGGACCCTGGGCAAGCGCTCGGGATCCGGGATGCCACCGGCCTCTTCGGGAATTGGCGCTGAAACGATGCGCTTACCCGCAAGCGCCGCGTGGGCCGCATAGCTGACCCACGCGGGGGTTGGAAGGACGAGGTCACCGGGCAGCGCGGCGATCAGCGCAAACAGCGCGGCCTTGCTCCCAGGCGTGATCACGACGTCGCCGGCGCTGGCTTGAATGCCGCGCCGGGTGAGATAGCCGGCGGCGGCGGATCGGACCGCCTCCTCCCCGGCCACCGGCCCGTATGCGTTGCTCGGGATCCCGGCCTGAAGATGCTCGGCAAGCAGAGGGTGAACGGGGAGCCCAGCCTCTCCAAACGCGAGATGAACGATGTCCCTGCCGTCGCGCTGCGCCTGCCTGATCGCCTGGTTGACCGCAAGCGTTGGCGAGAGGCGCGTGATGGCCGGCATTTAGGATGCCCTCAGCGGCATCGCCATCGGACGCATCGGGCTGCCGGTCGCACCTCGGAGCTTCAGGCACGCTCCGACGAAGGCAAACGTGTACATGTGCTCGGCCGAGAGCGCTTCAAGATCGACGACCTCGACAATCGGGACCCCCGCTTCGGCAAGCAGATACGTATGGACGCTGTCCCAGTTTCCAGGCTCGGCCGACGGATAGTGCTCGAGGGCGATGTTGTCGGCCCCGACGAGAATCGCCCCCGACTTCGCGAGGAACTCCGCACCTTCACGGTTCAGGCCGGGCTCGGGAGCGAGGTACCGCGCCGAATCTGGCCACACCGACATCCGGCCCGTGCGAATCATCGCCACGTCCCCCACTCGGAGCTCGGTGCCCTGGCGGCGAAGGGCATCTTTCAGCTCCTTCTCACCGATTGCGAACGAATCGGGCAGGCAGTCGACGCCATTGGCCGCCGCGACGTCGATCAGAACGCCGCGCGCGACGATCGGAGGATGCTTATCGGCGCCTGACACGGTCCAGTGGCGACTCCCGAGATGGGTGTCGGCGGAGAAGCCGTTCCAGACCTTGCCGTTGTAACCAAAGTGGTTGAGAGTATCGACGTGCGTTCCGCAGTGGGTGTACATGAGGATGCAGTCGCCGGAGTAGCTGACCAGGCGGTTCTGCTCTTCGCCGACTTTCGCCAGGTCGTCGATCACCGAGCCGTGTGGCGTGTGCGACATCCAGATCTGGTAGGTCGGATCGCCGGCGGCGGCCCAGCTCGGCATCCCGATGAAGTAGTCGACCCCGAGGTCGAACACCTTTCCGCCATCGAGCTCGGCCAGCACACTTCGGATCGAGTCTCCGGTCATCAGGTTGAGCATCCCGATCTGGTCGTCGGGGCCGAACGGGCTCGCCGTCGCCTGGCGAACCTTGGCGCTGAAAGCGGCGATGCGCTCCCTACCTTGAGCCGAAACGATGCCCGGTCCGCACATCTCTTCAGGCCCTGTAAGGTTGGAAAAGAGCGCCGAAAGCTCTTGACAGGGGCCTCACGGCCTGTTCGACTAGAGTGAACATGAGTAGTGATGCTGAACGCCACGGGCCTTTTCGTCAAGACCCCACTTTGGACCCGGAGCGAAGACGGCTCGGGCTGATAGTCCGAGACCTGAGGCGGCGGACATCGATGACGACTCGCGAGCTGGCGGCGCGCGCAGGGGTCTCGGCCAGCCTTATCAACCAGGTGGAGACCGGCAAGGTCGGCGCGTCGATCACCACCCTCAGGCGTGTGGCTTCAGGGCTGGGAGTTCCCATCGCGGAGTTCTTCGCCGAGAGCCTGCCCGGCGCCGATTCGGTGTTTCCCGAACCGGGAACGAATGCGGTGGTGGTGCGGCGGGCGCAGCGCAGACGGCTGCGCGTGCCTGAATCGCAGATCCTCTACGAGCTGCTCACTCCAGACCTGAACTGGAACATCGAGTTCGTGTCCATCGAGCTGCAGCCGGGCCATCCGCCCGCGGTTGCCATGTCCCATGTCGGCCAGGAGTGCGTGCTGGTGCTGTCGGGCACCCTCCACCTCACGATCGGTGACGAGGTGCATATCCTGCATGCTGGCGACAGCGCCGCCTACGACAGCTCGATTCCCCACACGATCGAGAACCATGGGTCGGAGCCCGTGATCCAGGTCAGCGCGATCACGCCTCCGCGCTTCTGACGTGACGTTGACGATCGGCGTTCTCGGCGGTATGGGCCCCGAGGCGAGCGTGGACTTCTACCGCAGGATCACCGAGCACACCGTCGCCCCGAAGGACCAGGACCACCTGCACGTCATCATCGACAGCGACCCATCGGTCCCGGACCGGTCGGCGTTTCTGCTGGGCCGTGGTCCTGACCCGGTCCCGGTCCTGAAGGCGATGGCGCGGCGCCTCCGCGCCGCGGGGGCGGAGCTCCTGGTCATGGCGTGCAACACCGCGCACGCCTTCTACGCGGATATCGCCACCTCTGTCGACGTGCCGCTGGTCGACTGGGTCGGCGAGGCGGCGCGGTCGGTGGCCAGCCGTCACGCGCCCGGGACCGCGGTCGGCGTCCTGGCGACGACGGGAACGCTGGGCGCAGGTCTCTACCAGAAGGCTCTCTCGGCCTACGGCTTGAACGTCGTCGTGCCGGGTGAGGAGCGAGAGGAGGAGCTGATGAGGGTCATCTACGGGCCCGGAGGGGTCAAGGCCGGCGCCGGCGATCGAGACGTGCTGGTGCGGCGCATGCGAGAGATCGCCGAGGACCTGAACCGCAACGGCGCGTCCGCGACGCTGCTTGCCTGCACCGAGCTGTCCGCTCTCTTCCCGCACCGGCCCGACTGGTCCGCCCCGGCGTACGACGCCGCCGACCTGGTCGCCGAGCGAGTCGTGACGCTCGCCGGCGGCACTGTCCGTCCAACTTCTTGATCAAGGAGAACCGCGATGACATGGTCCCCTGACCTGATCGACCTCACCCGACCGATGACCCACGAGACCATCATCGAGCTGTCCGGGAAGATGTCCGCTGACCCGGAGTCACCCTTTTACGGCGTCAAGAACGAGTGGATTCGCAACTGGGACACCGACAACGGCACCGTGTGCCAGTGGACCCTGAGCGACCACTTTGGCACCCACCTCGACGCCCCAATCCACATCGTGCCGGGCACGGCGAGCGTGGACCGGATCGACATCAACCGGCTGATCGGTGAGGCCGTCGTCCTCGACCTCAGCTTCGCCAACGGGCGCGGAATCACCGCCGACGACCTGGAGAAGGCGACGCCGAAGGTCCGCCCCGGCGACATCGTGCTCATCTACACGAACGAGGACCCGGGCAACCCCGAAGAGTACCTGCTCCACCAGACGTTCGTCACTCCGGAGGGCGCGACGTGGCTGGTCAAGCACGGCATCAAGTCGGTGGGAGTCGAAGCCTTCAGCTTCGAGCACCTCTATGACGCGATCTTCGTCAAGAAGTGGTACGACAAGGCGACGCCGCCGCCCCACTGGCCGGCCCACACGATCTGCTTGAAAGAGGACGTGTACATCCTGGAGGGGATCGGCAACCTCGAGCGCCTGCTGGGCAAGCGCGTGCATTTTTCGGCGCTTCCGCTGCCGGTGCCCGACGCGAGCGGCTCCCCCGTGCGCGCGGTCGCGTGGGAAGAATAGGGGTTGAGCGTTCCGCCTCCGTCGAGGCCGCGGGCCCGCGACCTCGGGGTGATGCTGGGTGAGTTGCCAACCGGGCTTAACAACGCGATCACCGACGTCGCGGGTGTCCGCGTCGGGCACGTCACGCTGTGGCACGACGATCCAGCGGTGGTCCGCACCGGCGTGACCGCGATCGTCCCCCACGGCGACAACGTGTTTCGAGAGAAGGTGGTCGCCGCCGCCCACGTGATCAATGGATTCGGCAAACCAGCCGGGTTGACACAGCTGGCCGAACTGGGCGTCCTCGAGACGCCGATCGTTCTGACCAACACCCTGTCGGTCGCGGCGGCGATAGACGGCGTCGTCATGCATGCACTGGCCGCGAACCCCGAGATCGGCACGACCACCGGCGGCGTGAATGCTGTCGTTGCCGAATGCAACGATTCGCAGCTCAGCGACATGCGCGGCCGCCACGTGCGGCCGGAGCACGCCGTCCAAGCGATCGCTGAGGCGGTAACAGGTAAGGTCGCTGAAGGCCATATCGGAGCCGGCACGGGGATGGTGTGCTACGGATGGAAGGGCGGGATCGGGACCGCTTCGCGCGTAACACCGCAAGGCTTCACGGTCGGCGTTCTGAGCCTGGCCAACTTCGGCTCTTCTCGACATTTGAGGATCGGCGGCGCAGCGATCGGCGAGTCACTCATCCCGCCGTCAGGCGCCGATGGAACGTGGCCGCACGGGGCAGGTTCGTGCATCATCGTGATCGCGACCGATGCCCCAACTTCCGACCGACAGCTCGAGCGCCTCGCGCGCCGCGTGCAAACAGGGCTGGCGCGGACCGGCACTATCGGCGAGCACTTCAGCGGTGAATATGCCTTCGCCTTTAGCACGGCGATCAAGATTCCTCACTGGTCAGACGATCCGACTCGCTCCGTGCAATCGCTGCTGGAAGACGTCGCGGTAATGGATGGCATCTTCCAAGCTGTGGTCGAAGCGACAGAGGAGTCTGTGATCAACGCTCTCTTCACCGCCGACACCGTCATCGGAAAAAGCGGGCGGGTTCGATATGGGCTGCCTGTGGACACGGTGCGGCGATTGATGCAAAGCACGCCAGACCTTCACTTTGGTCCTGCATAGCAATCGACAAACCCTTGATCCGAGCGTAAAGCGAAGATGCTCACGCTAATGGAGTGGTTATCAACAGCATCTGACGAGGCCCCCTATCGGCCAGATGTAGGGAACGCGCGCGCGAGGCATGCATTTCCCCCCAACGATTTAGAAAACCGTTTACGGGAACCGCTGGTCGCCCCGACTTCCTCCATGCAGCGCTTCCTCCCGAGGTTAGGTTCTCAGGCGCTCGGCTTCCACAAGACCTCGTTCCACTCCCGGATGTGCCAGTTGCGGACCACGCCGTTAAGCACGAACGGATCCTCCCTGACGAACTCCTCGGCCGCCTCACGGGTCGTGAAGATGCCCATCGACCCTTCCTCTTGGGGATTCGCGAATGTTCCCATCATCAGGAGGGTCCCATCATCGACGAACCTTCCATACAGGGCCTGGTGCGCAGCGAAGTGCAGACGGGCCTTCGGCAGCATGTCTGCGGCCGACTTGTAAAAGACGACGTACTTCACTGGCAATCCTCCTGAGATGAGTCTGCTTCTTCCGAGTGATGGCACAGAGTGCTGGGATCGTATGGCTTCGTCACGCGGGTGGCAATGTCAGTGACAGTGGCGAGCTGGCCGACGAGAATGTAGGATGTCGCTGCGTGGGTGACTGCTGCTCGCCCAGGGGCTACCGCTGGATCTTCAGCGAGAGAAATGCCCGCGCCGAGGCAAAGCGTTACCGACGCAAGGGCCTCGATCCCACTTCGCGCCGCATCGCTGACTTCTTAAGGCAACAGGACCTAGTGGGTCGCACGGTGCTTGAGGTGGGTGGCGGCATCGGCGCGATACAGATCGAGCTGCTGAAAGCGGGAGCTGCGCGGGCGATTAGCATCGAACTGACTCCGACTTATGAGGACGCGGCAATCGATCTACTCCGAGAAGCCGGCCTCGAGGATCGTGTCGAACGCCGCATCATGGATTTTGCGGAGGCGGGAACCGAG
>DATLRX010000046.1:0-6447 GCA_035534435.1 Candidatus Acidiferrales bacterium | reverse complement strand
CCCTCACGGAGCAAACCAAGCAGCAGATGCTCTGTGCCGATGTACGAGTGATGCGAACGCTCCGCCTCCTCCTGCGCAAGCGTGAGCACCTTCTTCGCCCTTTCGGTGAAGCGCTCGAACGGGTACAAAACCGCCTCCATTGCCCTTCCGACCCCCCCGAGGATGGCGGAGGTCAGAGCCCAGGCACTGCTGTAACGCTCCCCATTATGCCCGGCCCGGCCGACAGCTAAGCAACTTTGCAAAACAGGCCGGTAGCCTCGGCGCAACGGCCGCGTCGCTACGCGCCGAGGCGACCGGGGCGTCGCACTGTACCGCCCGGCAGAGCCGGGCCGAGCATCCTACTCCTCAGACTCAGCAGTGACCGCATCGGCAGCGGGTTCATCGTCCACCACCTGCTGCTCGTGGGGGTCGGCGTCGTCATCGCCGGCCTCGTCGAACGCGGCCGCGTCGTCTGCCAGCGCGTTATCGGTGACGATCTCCTCGGCAGTGGCTCGCCCAGCCGCGACATCCTCTTCCACACCCTTGCGTGTGGTCTCCTCGGCGTCGCCGTCCGCCGCCGAAGCAGGTGCGGGTGCGCTTGCGACCGCAACATTCGTCACCGTGGTGCTGTCCTCGTCATCATCTTCCGGGTAGTCGTATGACGGCGGGATGATCTCGCCGTTCTCACCGGTCGGTCCGCCGCCGTGCAGCTGACGCAGGGAGAGGCTGATGCGCCGGCGAACCTTGTCCGCGCTGAGCACCATGACCTCGACCTCCTCGCCCACCTTGAGGACGTCCTCGGTACGTTCGACGTGGTCCCAGGAGAGCTCGCTGATGTGCAACAGCCCCTCGACGCCGTCAGCGATCTGCAGGAACGCGCCGTACTTCTTGGTCTTGGTGACGATGCCGGGAACCGCCTTGCCGGGCGGGAACTGGTTCTCGATCGTGTCCCACGGGTCCTGCGACATCTGACGCAGTGAGAGGCTGATCCGGGAGAGCTCGGGGTCGAGCTTGATGACCTTGACGGTGAGCTCGTCGCCCACGGTCAGGACGTCGCTGACGTTGTTGATGCGATCCCAGGAGAGCTCGCTGATGTGGATGAGCCCGTCCGCACCGCCGAGGTTGACGAACGCACCGTACGAGGTGACGCCGCTGACCTTGCCGGTGATGAGGTCGCCGACCTTCAGCTTCTCGAACAGCTCCTCGCGCTGGCGCGCGCGATCCTCATCCTGTGCGGCGCGCTGCGAGACGATGAGGCGGTTGCGCTTGCGGTTGACCTCGAGGATCTTCACCGGGATCTTGGTGCCGACCAGCTCCATCAGGTTGCCGCTGAACTGACGCGCGACCTGGCTGCTGGGCAGGAACCCACGCAGACCCATGATGTTGACGATGAGGCCGCCCTTGTTCTGCTCGCGGACCTCGGCGTCGAGGATCTCGCCTTCCGATTCCTTCTCGGCGACGGCCTGCCAGATGCCCTCGGCGCGTGCTTTGCGGAGGCTGAGCACCACATTGCCGTGCTCGTCCTCCGGCTGGATGATGTAGACCTTGACCTGGTCGCCGGAGTTGAGGGTGACGGGCTGCTCGCCGCGAGCGGAGAGCTCGCGATTCGAGATGATCCCCTCGCTCTTCGCGCCGATGTCGACCAGGACCTCGTCGGGATCGACGCGGACGACGACACCATCGACGATGTCGCCGTGGGCCAGGGCCCTGATTGAATTCTGGTCCTCCCGAAGGAGGTCTTCCATGGTGAGCGTTTCGGGCTCCTGCGCCGTCGTCGAGGTCAAAGCGCTCCTTTGCGTGCTCCTGACGTCAGACCAATCTCTCTCGCCGGTCAGGGGTGCGGGCTTTCGCCTTCAAACGACCGTGTCCGGGGCGTGAATGGCGCGTTTGCGCCAATGCCATCACGATCTCGCCGAGTGTATCACCCGAGGCAGATCGATCCTCTTTCGCCGATTCGTTGCAGCCGCTTGGCGCGCCCGCGACAGAGGCATCAGCGTGGCGTCGCAGACACCGTGCGACGCTGCGCAACGCAATGCGAGTGACCATCACCTGCGAGGAATGCGGCGAGCGCCACCGTCTCGAACGGCGCGTCAGCGAGCCGGGGCCGATCTGGATCGTGTGCCATAACTGCGAGCTTCCGCTCCAGGCGGTGCTCGATGGAGTGACCACCCCGACGACAGCCCCAGCAGCCCAGCCTTCCCGGACGCCGTCCGCGTGGGCGGGCGTGGTCGACTTCCGCAGCGTCGCCTGATTGCGCCGCTCCCTCGGGAGCTCCGCAACGCGACGGTGGTTGGAGTGGGGGGCAGAGCTCACTGCGTGGCCATGGTCCTCAACGCGGGACCTGAGCTACGCTAGGTGGCATGGCGACCACCACGACGCCCACGCCCACCAAGGCTCCAGCGCCGTCCAAGGCGCCGGATCGCCAGGAGCATGAGCTGCGTGAGTTCGGCTGGAACGTCATGGTCTGGAACGACCCGATCACGCTCATGTCGTACGTGGTGCTCGTGCTTCGCCGGCTCTTCGGCTACGACCATGCGACCGCCACGAAGCTGATGCTGCAGGTGCACAACGAGGGACGAGCTGTCGTGGCGACGCAGCCGCGCGAGCAGGCCGAGGTGTCGGTCGCGCAGCTCCATTCCTTCGGGCTGCAGGCGACGCTGGGCCGGCCCTGAGCCGGGAATAACCGATCCATGGCATCGGTGCTCCGCCGGCGCGGACGGATCCAGGTCAAGGTCGACAGCCGTGAACGTCAGGCGCTGATCGGCATCCTCGACTCCCTCGGCCCGCGTCTCGCGGCGCCGCTGGTGTCGGCGCCGCGAGCCTACGACGAGGACGACCTGCAGGCCGAGTACGACCGCTGGGTCCGGCCCGACATCGACAAGGGTCGCGAAGCCGACGTGAACATGGTCCGCGACGCGCTGAGCGGCGGTGAGGACACGCTCCCGCTCACCGAGGCGCAGGCGCTGGCGTGGCTTCGCGCCTTCAACCACCTTCGCGTCGCCGCCGGCGAGATCCTCGGCATCGAGGGCGACGGCTGGGAGGACACGGCCACCGACGCCACGAAACAGCGGCCGGAGTACGGCGTGCTCATCGCGCTCGGATATCTCCAGGAGGAGCTGGTCGCGGCGATGGGGTCATAGCCGGCGCGATGAGCGCGACAAGCGCGGTCGGGCGCAGACGGAAGGCGACTGCGGCTGTCGTCGCGGCCACCACGGACGTGGCGTACGTCGCGGTGATCGTCGAGCAGAACGCGACCGGCCCCAACCCAGGCATCGTGCCGTTCCTCGTTGTCTACATCGCAGCGATCGTCGCGGCCGCTGTGCTGTCTGCAGTCCTCATCGCTCGCGGGCGATCCGCGACGGCTGACATCGTGCTGATCACCGCCGCCGCAGGCAGCGGGGCCCTCGGCTTTCTCGGGATCTTCAGCATCGGTCTCGGTCTGCTGATCACGGCCGGGTTGCTGCTGCTCGCAGCCTTCGGATTCGAGCCACAGGCGCGCCGGCCCGGAGACTGGAAGGCGCCGCTCGTTGGCGCGGTCGGTGCCATCGCCGTTCTCGTCACGGGATTCACGCTCACCGGTGTGTTCTGGGGGTCGTGAATCGAGCGCCGGGCAGGCGCTCCTCGATGGCCCCAAGGAAACGGCCGACCGGCGGTGGTCCCAGCGCGAACCAGAACACGGCCCCGCACGCGATCCCGAGCACCGCGCCGACGATGACGTCCTCGATGTAGTGAACACCGACGTAGACGCATCCGACGGCGATGATCACCGTGCCGATCGCGAGCACCACGCCCGCGGGTCGCCACGCCAGCAGAACGATGCTGGCAACAACCGCCGCGAACGCGACTGTGCTCGACGGGAATGAGTTGTTGTTCGTGTGCGGGAAGAGCGGCGTGAAGTGCAACGCGACGAACGGCCGCTGAACGTACTGCAGCTGGCCCAGGTAGCGGCAGAGCTTGTCGGCGACGGTGAGTCCGAGCAAGGTCGCAACCGCGGCCCGCAACGTCCGGTCCCGAATCCAGAGGATCACCAGCGCCAGCGGACAGAGGGCGATGCAGACGGCCGTCGCGACGACAACCACCGGCGTGAGCCACGCGTGAGCGATCGCAAACGAGTGAATCGCCTGCGCCGTCCCGTCACCGATCAAGGGCACGGGACCACTATGCCGCCTCGGTCAGCTGCAACTCTGCTGCGGAGCGGCGACGGGCCCGACAGTGGCAGGACCCGCTCACCGCTCCGGCGCGATTACTAGTAGCGGGTCACCTTCATCGAGAAGTCGAGCGCCACTGCAGAATGCGTCAGCGCCCCGACGCTGATGTAGTCGGCTCCGGCAAGCGCATATGCACGAGCGTTGGTCACCTGCACGCCGCCGCTGACTTCGACAGTCGCACGGCCGCGGATCAGCTGCATCGCCTCGCGGACCTGGCCGCAGGAGAAGTTGTCGAGCAGGATGTGCGACGCCTTGTCGGTGAGCGCCTGCTCGAGCTCCTGGAGGTTGCTCACCTCGACGTGGATCTCCATCTCCGGATACGCCTTGCGCGCGGCGCGCAGCGCGGGGGTGATCCCGCCGACAAGCGCGAGATGCGTGTCCTTGATGAGGACCGCGTCGTACAGACCCATGCGATGGTTGACCGCGCCGCCCATGCGGGTTGCGTACTTTTCGAGCGCGCGCAGCCCCGGTGTTGTCTTGCGGGTGTCGAGGATCTTCGCTTTGGTACCGTCAACCGCCTTCACGTACCGCGCGGTCATCGTGGCGATGCCGCTGAGGTGCTGGAGGAAGTTGAGACCGACTCGCTCCGCGGTCATCATGCCGCGCGCCGGGCCGAAGAGTCTCGCGACGATCTGGTCCGCCTGGACCTTCTCGCCATCCTTGGTCTTGGCGTCGAACTGAATGCGTTCGTCGACGCGCTGGAACACCCGCTGGGCGATGCTCAACCCTGCGATGACACCGTCCTGCTTGCAAACGATCTTCCCCCGGCAGGTCATGTCCGCAGGGATGACGGCCTGGGTTGTGACATCGCCCGCTCCGACGTCCTCGGCGAGCGCGGCCTCGATGAGCATGTCGATGCTCTCCGACGACAGCGCCTCGGTGATGGGTCTAAAGGTGACGGTCAAAGCGTGCTCCTCTGTCCTTGTGCATGACGAGGTCGCCATGCCATTGATCGCTTGCTTGGGGGAGATCAGAACGTAGGTGGCAGCCGCGGCTCTCCTCACGAGCCAGGGCGGCCGTGCACACCAGCGATGCCGTCGAGGCCGCTGCATGCAGCTGCATCACCGGCAACGCCGTCGCGCCTGCGGTGGAGGCGGCGACCGATGCGCAGGCACGACCCGCTGCCTGAAGCCCGGCGGCGTCACGGATGACACCGGCACCCGTCCAGAGCGCGTCGTGCAACGTGTCCCACCCCTCGCGCGGGTCGATCGTGGATGCGCGTGGAGCAGGACTCTTCGCGACGGATGCGGCGTCAGCGGGCGGCGACTCGGCTGCCCATCCCAGTGCGGCGTGCGCTGCGCGCCGGGAGAAGACGAGCGACTCGAGCAGGCTGTTGCTCGCCAGACGGTTCGCCCCGTGCACGCCGGTGTGCGCGACCTCGCCGCACGCGAACAGTCCTGGGAGCGTGGTCGCGCCATCAAGATCCGTGCATACCCCACCGACCATATAGTGCGCCGCCGGAGCGACCGGGATGGGATCGTGTGCGATGTCGAGGCCGTACTTCGCGCAGGTCGCGGCGATCGTGGGGAAGCGCATCGCGGCCCTGGCGCCGAGTGGCGAGCAGTCCAGGTAGACACAGCGCTCGCCGCTGCGGCGGAGCTCGTCCCAGATCGCGCGAGCGACCACGTCGCGGCCCGCAAGCTCGCCGCGCGGATCCGCGTCCAGCACGAAGCGATGCCCCTCGCGGTTGACGATGAGCGCGCCCTCGCCCCGGACGGCCTCGCTGATGAGGAAGCGCGGAGCCCCCTCCACGGCCAGCGCCGTCGGATGGAATTGCGAGAACTCCATCCCCGAAACCTCGGCGCCGGCGGTGTAGCCCAGGGCGACGCCGTCACCGGTTGCCGACTTCGGGTTGGTGCTGTTCCGCCAGAGGCGGCTGGCGCCACCGCTTGCGAGCACCACGGCCGACGCCGTCAGACTGGTGGTCTGCGCCGGCGTCCCACTCGTGGTGATCGACACACCGCAGCACACACCGTCACTCGTGGTCAGGATGCTCGAAACATCGGCGTGCTCGACGACGCGCGCGCCACTCGCTCGCAGCCGGCGGATCAGCGCCGTCTCGACCTCGAGCCCGGTGCCGTCGCCACGCGCGTGCAGAATGCGCGCGCGCGAATGCGCAGCTTCCTGCGCAAGCAACAACTCACCATCCTGGGTGTCGAACGAGACGCCCCACTCGATCAGCTGACGGATCCGCGCAGGGCCCTCCTCGACCAGCACCCGCACCGCCTCCGGGTGGCACAACCCCCGACCAGCGGCGATG
>DATLRX010000045.1:0-2419 GCA_035534435.1 Candidatus Acidiferrales bacterium | reverse complement strand
AGCTCGCCGTGGCGGCCGCGCCGCCGCGCGAAAACGCGCCGCCATCGTGCGCATCGCGACGCGCAATCCCGGCGGCTCCAGCACAACAAGGTCACATTCGAGGCGAACGAGGTACGACGCCGCCCACTCGAGGTCATCGGCCCCGAAGCGCAGCAGTGTTCCCCCATCCACTGCTTCGACGGTGCCGTCCGTCGGCGACACTCGCGTCTGTGCCTCCCCCAGCGGCAGGTCCAGCACCACCGCACAGCGGATGTCGTACTGCAGCTCGCGGATCGCACGCTGAATGTGCTCGATGACGTCGAACTGCTCGGGGCGCTGAAACGTCTCGTGCGTCATTTCCATCGTGAGCACGCGGTCGAGGCGGAACGTCCTGATCGCGTTGCGAAAGTGGTCCCACGTCACGGCATACCAGTGCCCACTCTGAAACGCGACACCGTAGGGATCGACGACACGTTGCGTGACCTCACCCGCCGCAGACCGATACCCCAGACGGATCGACGTCGCGTCTCGGGCGGCCGATGTCATCGCGAGGATGGTCTCCGCATTGGCGTGGTCGCGGGACACCGGCTCCAGACCAAGGCTGACGAATTCCTGCATCGCCTGGACCTGCGCGCGTTGCGTGTCGGGCAGTAATCGATCGAGCTTCGCGAGTGCTCCCTGAATCGCGGAGCCCGATGCGGAGAGGCCGAGGCGCTGGGCTGCGAGCAGACCGATGACCATGACGAGCGCCTCATCGTTGGTGAGCATGAGCGGGGGGAGCTTGAACCCGCGGCGGAGGCGGTAACCGCCGGCAGGCCCGCGATCCGCCTCGACCGGGATGCCCATGTCCTGCAGCCCGGTGATGTACCGCCGTACCGTCCGGGGGCTGACCTCGAGGCGTTCCGCGATGTCCGCAGCGTTGAGTTGCCGGTACACCTGGAGCAGCTCCAGCAGGGTCAGAAGCCGGGCAAAGGACAGATCCATCCCTCCCACTATATAGGACGGATCCTGTCCATATTGCCGCGTAGGCTTGACCCATGATGAATCCGAACGTTCTCCTGGACCTCGCTCGTGAACGACGTCGTGACCTTCTCGAAGACGCCACCCGGAGCCGTCGGCGCTCGCGCATGGCAGTCGAGCCACTTGCCGCCGAGGAGGTCTTCCTCGCCGGGCGCTCCGCCCACGCGATCGATGCCCGTGTGAGGGCTGAAGGTCGACGTGTGCGCCGCGCCTCGGCGGCGTTCGACCTCCAGATCGAAGCGCGGTAGCGAGCTCGGAACCGACGGAGCCGATGGGGAGATTCGAACTCCCGGCCAACCGCTTACAAGGCAGAATCGTCTGAGCGGTGTAGCGCTGAGATCAGCGAGCCGAGCGAAACCGGGCCAGTTATCCGCTCTAGTTTCGGCTACGATTGGGCGTCCGTCGACGGCGCTGAGCCTATTTCAGGAGGTGCCAAGATTGGCCGTAACTGCGGCCTGGAGAAAGGCCGTCATGCGCGGCCCGCAGCCAAGTCAGCCCGGCTGTTGCTGTCTCAGCGCCGGCGGGTCAGCGGAGCCGGCGGACGGCCTCCCTGGCGCGGCGTTGCTGGGCCTGCTCGCGGTGAGCGAGCTGGCCGACCAGGTGACTTGCCGCGTCTCGAAGGGCAACGATGTCACGCAGCGCTGGGTCGTCGACGGCCGCGGCGGTCGCAGCGAGTACATCCAGACGGCGAAACACGGATCGGACCTCACGGAGCAGGGCGGCGGTCTGCTTGACGTCGGCAGCGGCGGTTAGTGGATCGAGGCGGTTCACGGGTACTGAAGGTTCACGGGTACCGAAGCACCAATGCCGTGCGCCCTGCGCGCCCCGAACCTGCTGTCACGTCACGGGTGAAGGTAGATGGACGAGATGGCGACCGCTGTCGCCCCGCCAGGTACCCCGCCGTCGATGAGTCCAACGACGTCCCCGGCGCCGTCGAGGACGGGCCCGCCGCTGCAACCTTCGGCGATGGCCGATGCATCGACCGCAACCGGAGCCAAGACGAGTGCGTCCGGAATCGTCTGCGTAGCTTTGGTCGCTGGATCCAGGAGGGTCACGCTTTCCGAAGGGCTGGTTACCGACATCTCCTCAGCGAATGGCGCCGTGCCACCGTTGGCGGCTGCGGAGCATATGGCCCAGAGGTCCTGGCCACGAGCTGGTCTCGCGTTGCCGATGGGAAGAACATCGGAGCTCGCAATCACGCGGTCGACCTGTAGAACAGCCACATCCTCGGAGGCATCGACGCGCAGGATCGTGGCGGGATGCGTCCCGCCGTCCTTGGTTTGAACGACGACGACGTTGCTGCCCGGATACTGGGCAACGTGGTCAGCCGTGACCAAATGCTGTGAGTCGATGAAGAAGCCGCCTCCGCCGCCCAGCGCCGTGACACTCGGCGGCAGGAAGAAAAGGATCGCGTGGGGAG
>DATLRX010000044.1:0-23820 GCA_035534435.1 Candidatus Acidiferrales bacterium | reverse complement strand
TCGCCAGTGCTCGAGGGCATCGACGTCGACCGTCTGGTGGTGCGCAATCGGCACACCGGCAGCGAGCTCCGCGTCCTTTCGGGCGACGCACGCACCAACTACGGCATACGGCCGCGCCGGGTGTTCTTCGACGAGCTCTCGCTGCAACGTGACGAGCGGCAGTGGCTCGCCATGTGGTCCGCCATCGGCAAGCGCCGCGACGCGCAGCTGGTCGCGGTCAGCATGTCCGGGTGGGATTTCACAGGTCTCGCCTACCGGATCCGGGAGCAGGCGCATACGAATCCCGACTACTACTTCGCGAGCCGTGAAGGCTCCGAGCCGGCGCCGTGGCTGTCCCCGGCGCAGATGGAGGAGCAGCGTCTCACCCTCCACCCTGCTGACTTCGCACGCTTCTGGGAATGCCGCTGGACTGAGCCGCAAGGTTCGTGGATCACCCGTGAGATGTATGACTCAGCGGAGAGTGGCCAGGAGGCGTTCCGCGGCAACGTCGAGTGGGACTATGCCGGCTTCGTCGACATCGGCCTGGTACACGACGCCACCGCGATCGCCGTGTGCCATATGGAGGGCGACGTCGTCGTCGTGGACACGCTCCGCACGCTGCGTGGCACCAAGATCGAGCCCGTCGACCTCGAGCTCGTCGAGCAGATCGTTACCGAGCTGACCCGCTCATTCGGCGTGCGCGAGTGGATCTTCGAGGCTCCGCAGGCAGCCGCCTCGGTGCAGCGGCTCGAGAAGACGCTCCCCGTGCCGGTGACCATCCGCTATCCCACCGTGGACACCCAGGCCCGCCTCTTCGGCAACCTGTACCAACTGTTCAGCACGCGCCGGCTGCGGCTATTCCCGCACGAAGAGCTGCGTCGCGAAGCCTTGAATCTCGTCACCCGCGTGCAGAGCGGCCGGATCAAGGTCGTCGACTCCAGCCAGATCCACCAGGACCATGTGATCGCGCTCGGCGGCTGCGCGGACATGCTCATCAGCGAGGTCACGCCCGAGTTCTTCTTCCCTGCGATCACCGTGAACGACTCCGGCGAGGAAGGCGCTCCACTCAAGGAGTACGGGCTCTTCGCTGCCGATCCTGCTGTCCTCGGTATGCCGGTGAGTTCACCAGACTGGTGACGGCGCCCTACGAGGACAACGCACGGTCAATCGCATCGGCGGCCTGACGCTGCATTGTCGGAGTGATGTGCGAGTAGAGGTCGAGGGTGATCGCGATGGTGCTGTGTCCGAGCATCTCCGAGGCCATCTTCGGATGCACACCTTGACGGAGCATGAGCGTCGCCGCGGTATGTCGGAGGTCGTGAAAGCGGATCACCGGCAGCCCGGCGCGGGACAGCGCGCGACGGAGCGCCAGAACGATCGTGTTCGTCGGCAGGTACTCACCCCACTCATTGCAGAACACCAGTCCGAGGTCGCCGCGCAGCGGCACGACCTTGCGTTCCTCGAGCTGACGCGCTCGGTGCTCGCGAAGCGCCTGGACAGCGATCGACCCCAGCTCGACCGACCGGGCCTTGCCGTTCTTCGGTGTTCCGATGGTCATGGTCGCCCGCGCCGTACCCATGACGGAGCCGCGGACAGCGAGCACGCCTCGGTCGAGGTCGACGTCCTTCCAGCGCAACGCACGAAGCTCGCCCTGACGCAGCCCGGTGGTGAGCGCCAGGACAAACAGCGCCTCGAGGCGTTCGCCTTTCGCAGCGGCGAGGAAACGTCGCGCCTGGTCGCCTTCTGCGATCGTCACCATCTCTTTCCTGGTGGCCTTCGGTCGGTTGCTGCGACCGATGAGCGATGCCACGTTGCGAGACAGCTTGCCGTCCTCGACCGCACTGTTGAGCGCCAGGTGAATGACGGCGTGCAGATGGTGAACCGTCGTCGAGCTCAGCCCCGAAGCCAGCTTTGCGGCGTAGAGGCTGCGGAGGTCCGCGACGTCGAGACGGGCGAGTGGCTTCTTGGCTAGGTCGCTCGTGAGGACGTGGAACCGGACGTACCGCTTGTAGTAAGCGATCGTCGCCGGCTTAGCGCTGCCGGTGGGCAGACCTGACAGCCACTGCTCGAGGTAGGCGCCGACTGTGACCCGCTGGTCGACGAGTGGCCTGCCGTCCTCGATGGACCGCTGCGCCTCGGTGAGGCGTGCCTTCGCGATCGCCTTCGTCTTGCCGTAGAAGTAGCGAGACGCCCCTGCTCCACCGGGAACGCGGAGCCTCGCCACCCAGCGTCCATCCGCTCGCTGGAAGATAGCGCCGTCCCCAGGATCGCGGCGCCCGGGGCGCCTCCGTGTTGCGACGGGCTTTGGTTTGTCTGGACCTTCCGGGTTCGGGATGTCCGGACGTTCGGTAGACTGCTCCACTGTCAGCACCTCAATTGCTGGCCACGCCCCCGGCCGTTCGCGCGGTGCGGGGGCTCTTCTACGGGAAGCTTACAACTCCAGGGCACGAAGGTGTCAGGGAAGGTGTCAGAAAGGCCGAGAAGAGGCTCAAACCAGGAATAACGAGATCAACGGCGACGTAGCCAAGTGGTAAGGCAGAGGTCTGCAAAACCTTCATCGTCGGTTCGATTCCGACCGTCGCCTCCAATCCCCAGGTATCCTCGATCCGTGTCAGTGACAGACGCCGTGAGCACCCGCGCCATCGATCTGCACGACCGTGCGGACCACGTGCTCCCCGGCGGCGCCACGCACAGGGCACGGACGTACGAGCCGCGCCTCTACGTGGCCCGCTCCAGCGGCTCGCACAAGTGGCTCGTCGATGGCACCGAGTTCATCGACTACACGATGGGCCACGGTGCCCTCCTCCTCGGGCACGCGCATCCGGCGGTGGTCGAGGCCGTCCGCGAGCAGGTGGCGCGCGGCACGCACTACGGCGCCGCGAACCCTCTCGAGGTCGAGTGGGCCGAGCTCATCACCTCACTCGTCCCCTCGGCCGACAAGGTGCGGTTCACGGCTTCGGGGACCGAGGCGGTGATGCTCGCCATCCGCGTGGCCCGTGTCGCCACCGGCCGTGATCGCGTGGTCAAGCTGGCCGACCACTTCCACGGATGGTCGGACGTGGTCAGCCCGTTCATCGATGAGACGGGAGCGACCCGCACGCCCGCCGGGGTCCCAAGCGCCGTCGGCGCGCTCACCACAGTTGTGTCGAGCACGGATGTGGGAGCCCTGCAGGCCGCCCTCGCAGACCGCGACGTCGCGGCCGTCATCCTCGAGCCGTCGGGCGCGCATTACGGCACGAGCACGCTCGATCCCGCCTATATCCGGGCCGCTCGCACTGCGTGCACGTCGACCGGCACCCTGCTCATCTTCGATGAGGTGGTGACCGGCTTTCGGGTTGCCCCGGGAGGCATGCAGTCGGTGCTCGGCGTCAAGCCGGACCTCACGGTCCTCGGCAAGATCATGGCCGGTGGGCTTCCGGGCGGCGCGGTGACCGGTCGCGACGACCTGCTCGAGCTGTTCACGAGCACGATCGCGCATGCCGGCACCTACAACGCCAACCCGTTGAGCGCCGTCGCGGGCATCGCCACGCTCCGTCTCGTGGCGGACGGCGCGCCGCAGCGCACGGCTGAGGCGTACGCCGTCAGCCTCGAACGTGAGTGGTCCGCGGCGATGGAGACCGCCGGCATCCCCGGCCGCGTCTGGCGGATGAGCAGCATCGTCCACCTCAGGCTCGACGACCCGACCGCCCAGGCGCGGATCGCCAATGCGATGCGCGCCGAGCGGATCGACCCGCTCAACACGAGCGCGTTCTGTTCCGCGGTCCACACCGGCGAGGACCTCGAGCGATCGGCAACGGCGTTCGCCCGCGCCCTCGTTGCGGCGTCACGCGCGATCTGAGCCGCAGCTAGACGATCCCGTGGCGTTGCGCCCAGAGCGCGGCCTGCACCCGGTCCTCAACGCCGAGCCGGTCGAACACCGAGCCGAGATGCGCTTTGACGGTCTTCTCGCTGATCCCGAGCCGCCACGCGATCTGCTTGTTGCTCATCCCCCGCCCCACGAGGGTCAGGACATCCAGCTCGCGTTGGGTGAGATCGTCGAGAGGCCGCCGCTTGACGCGATCGCGGAGGAGTTCCTTGGCCGCCTTCGGCGACAACGGGGTGTCCCCCTTCGCCGCTGACCGGATGCCGTTCAACAGCTCCTGAGGCTCGGTGTCCTTGAGCAGGAACCCGACGGCGCCGTTGTCGATCGCCTCGACAACCATGTCGTGCTCGGAGTACGACGTCAGCATCACCACCTTCGTCCCCACGACGGCCTTGAGCATCCGGCGCAGCGCTTCGAAGCCGTTCATGCCGGGCATCGAGATGTCCATGAGGACGATGTCCGGATGCTCCTCGACCGCATAGGCGATCGCCTCCTCTCCGTCGGATGCCGCACCGACCACCTTGATATCGGTGGTGCCGTTGAGCAGCGAGGTCAATCCGCGCCGCACCAACGGATGGTCATCGACGATGAGCACTCGTATCGGGTTGGGATACGCGGCTTCCACGTTGTGTCCCAGCCTAACCCAATCCCTGCGTTTGCGAGAGGGAAAGTCGGCGGTGGCACCGACCCAGCAGAACCGCGATACACCCGGTGCCGCGGGGAGGGGGAGCCCGCGAGGGTAAACCACTGAACTGGGTCGGCGCCCGCCCGCCTATCAGGGGGACTTGCGTTTCGAAAGAATGAGTTCCCGTCATGTGGATGATCATGCGGGGCTCCGCCAAGGATGCTTAGGCCAATGGTCTTAAGACGTACCCTTCCGGCGCGCCAGGGTCTCGCGGACCGAGATCAGGCGCTCGCGGAGCGCGCGCTCGGCGCCGTTGTCCGACGGTTCGAAGTAGTGATGCCCCACAAGCGACTCGGGAAGGTGTTCCTGCTCGACGACGCCGCCCTCGTGATCGTGCGCGTAGCGGTATCCGCTGCCGAACCCCATGGCGCGACCAAGGCCGGTCACCGCGTTGCGCAAGTGCAGCGGGACCGGCTGATGCAGCGTCTCCGTCACGTCCGATGATGCGGCGACATATGCGCGCAGGACGCTGTTGCTCTTCGGTGCCGAGGCGAGATACAGGGCCGCCTCGGCCAGTGGCAGGAAGCCCTCCGGCATCCCGATGAAGTGCGCCGCCTGCTGTGCCGCGACCGCCACGCCGAGCGCCTGCGGGTCGGCAAGACCGACGTCCTCACTCGCCGAGATGACCATCCGGCGGGCAACGAAGAGCGGGTCCTCTCCCGCTTCGAGCATTCTCGCGAGCCAGTAGACCGCGGCATCGGGGTCGCTGCCCCTGATCGACTTGATGAAGGCCGAGATCAGCCAGTAGTGTTGGTCCCCCGCTCTGTCGTAGAGGAGTGCGGGGCTCTGGAGCGCTCCTTCGATGTCCGCGACGGTCACCCGCACCGCTCCCGATTCGTTCCTCGCCGCTGCCTGAGCAGCGAGCTCGAGCGAGTTGAGCGCGATCCGCGCGTCGCCGCCGCTCAGGGCGACGAGACGGTCGATCGCGCCATCGTCGACCGCGATCCGCTCCGTGGCGAGGCCTCGCTCCTCGTCGTGAAGCGCACGCTCGATGAGGCGGCGCAGGTCGTCGGGTTCGAGCGCCTCGAGCCGGATCACGCGGCTCCGCGAAAGGAGTGCCGCGTTCACCTCGAACGACGGGTTCTCGGTGGTCGCCCCGAGCAGGGTCACGGTCGCGTTCTCGACGTGCGGGAGCACCGCGTCCTGCTGGCTCTTGTTGAAGCGATGGATCTCGTCGATGAAGAGCACCGTGCGCCGTCCGGTCCGCAGCCGCTCACGCGCGCGCTCGACGACCTTGCGAAGATCGGCGACTCCGACGCTCGTGGCGCTGACCGCCTCGAATACGGCGCCGCTGGCGCCGGCGATGAGCACGGCGAGCGTCGTCTTGCCGCTCCCCGGCGGACCCCAGAGGATGAGCGACGGCACCTCGCCGGCGTCGACCGCGCGCCGCAGGACGGTGCCGGCGCCGATCGCGCGATGCTGGCCGACGAACTCCTCGAAGGTTCGCGGTCGCATGCGGGTCGCCAGGGGCGCGTGACTCGAGGGCTCGGCAGCGTCCTCGGCCGGCCGTTCAGGGTCGGCGCCGAAAAGCGAGCTCTGCCCTACCACCAGGGGATCGGGCTCAGCTGGTCGACGGAGCGGTGATCACCGTCGGCGGCTCGAGCCCGGGCGCGTCTCCAAGCACGCTCCGCAGCACCTGCGCGGCGCCGAGCAGCCCCGACGTCTCCGCCGGGACGACGAGCTTGGCGTTCGGGCTCTCCGCGAACTTCGTCAGCGTGTCCAGCTGCAGGATCGCGACCATCGTCGGATCCGGCTGCGCGGCCTTGATCGAGCCGTACACGGTGGAGATCGCCTGGGCGCGGCCCTCGGCCTCGAGGATCGCCGCCTGCCGGTTGCCCTCGGCGCGGAGGATGGCGGCCTGCCGCTCACCTTCAGCCTGCTTGATCGCGGCCTGCCGGTTGCCGTCTGCGATGTTGACGGCGGATTGCTGCTGGCCTTCCGACTGCAGGATGCGCGCCCGCTTCTCCTGGTCCGCCTGCTTCTGCAACGCCATCGCCTGGAGGATCTGCACCGGCGGGGAGATATCGACGATCTCGATGCGGTTGATCCGGATGCCCCACTTGTCGGTCACCTGCTCCATCTGCTGCTGCATTGCCGCGTTGATCTGCTCGCGCGATGAGAGCGCCTCGTCGAGGCTGACGTTGCCGAAAGCGTTACGCAGTGTGGTGCGGGCCTGCTGGTCGATCGCGACGAGGTAGTCCGACACGTTGAAGAGTGCAGACCGCGGCTCGATCACCTGGCTGAAGATCGTCGCGTTGACCGCGACGGCGACGTTGTCACGGGTGATGACGTCCTGGCGGTCGCCCGTCCGCGGCGTCTCGCGCATGTCGACCCGGAGCAGCTTGTCGATGAACGGCGTGATGATCGTCAGGCCCGCGGGGGATTCCTTCCGAAAGCGACCAAAACGCGTGACCACGCCCGCGAATCCCTGCGGCACAACGCGCACGGCGCCCGCCACCACGATGGCGACCACGATGAGCAGGACGATGACGATGATCGCCGTCACGAGACCGCTGTTGTCCACTGTGTTCAGACTCCTCTGGGGGGCGCGACGACCAGGGTGGTGCCGCGGACTTCGACTACGGTGACCTGCGTGTGTGCCGGGACGCCGCCCGGATTGGTCGTGACCGCGAGCCACTTCTCGTTGAACAGCCGCGCATGGCCGGGATGGTTCTCATCACCGACCGGCTCGAGCGTCAGCGCGGGCTGACCGACGAGGTTGTCGGACGCGCCGGGCATCGCGAGCTTTGGTCCAAGATGGCGCGCCGAGATGCGGACCAGCGTCGGCCGTACGAGCAGCGTGCCGAGCAGCGCGACACCGGCGGCCGCGACAGCCTGCACCCAGACCTCATCCGGGAACAGCGCGACGATCGTCGCGACGAACGCACCCAGCGCGAGGAACAGCGAGTAGAACGCCTGGGTGTGTATTTCGAGGCCCACCAGGACCAGACCCGCGAGGAGCCAGACCACCCACATCCAGGTAACCATGCGGCGAGTGTACCCGCCTGAAGATGGCCCTACACAATGGCCTGCGCCCCGGCCGAACGCGCCCACTCGGTAGACTGAGATCCGGTCCCGGACCAGTGCCGTTCCACCGTCGCGGCCCGCGGGATGCCGATCGTCCTGCCGACGGTTCATAAGGAGCCAGTGACTGTGCCAACGACACCATCGACGCCGACTGAGGTGTTCTCCGAGATCAACACCCGCATCGCCGCGGACCCGGCCAAGACCGCCGGCATGAACGCCATCTACGCGTTCGACCTCGTCGGCGCAGCGCCCGGCCAGTACCACATCACCCTCAAGGACGGCACCGCCGATGTCGGCGAGGGACTGCCCGAGAGTCCCAACATCACCATCACGATGAAGTCCGAGGATTTCGTCGATCTGGCGACCGGGAAGCTCGACGGCACGATGGCCTTCATGAGCGGCAAGATCAAGATCAAGGGTGATATGGGGCTTGCGATGAAGCTCCAGACGGTGCTGCGTTAGCCGATCGGCGGGCGCACCGGTGGCCGGCGATCTGCGACCCGTGCGCTTCGACTACGAGGAGCCGCAGCGGACGCTGCTCATCGAGTGGTCCGACGGCGTGACCCACCACATCCCGTTCTCGACGTTACGCCGGGCGTGTCCGTGTGCTGCCTGCAAGGGTGAGCCGGGGTATCGCGGACGCTTCAGCACCGACCCCTCGCTCCACCCCGGTGAGGACGAGCTCGCGGACATCTCGCTCGTCGGCGCGTACGGTCTGAACGCAGTCTGGGCCGATGGCCACAACACGGGCATCTACACGTACCAGTGGCTCCGCGAGCTCGGCGGCTTGTCAGCGTAGAGTTCGCCGCGATGACGACCGAGCTGCTCCAAACGGTTGCCGACGGCGTGCTGACGCTCACCCTCAATCGCCCCGATGTTCTCAACGCGATCACCCCGCCGCTGCTCGACGAGCTGACGGCGGCGTTGCACGACGCCGCCACCGGTCGCAGCGTCCGTGCCGTGATCATCACCGGCGCCGGCCGCGGGTTCTGCAGCGGCCAGGACCTCCGCGCAGCAGCCGGCGACTCGGGCCTCGACGTCGGCGCGATCCTGCGTGACCATTACGCGCCCGCGATCCGTGTGATCCGATCCATGGATCAGCCGGTGATCGCGGCGGTCAACGGCGTCGCGGCGGGTGCCGGTTTCTCGCTCGCACTGGCCTGCGACCTTCGCATCGCGGCTGGGTCGGCGACCTTCGTGCAGGCGTTCGTCCGCATCGGTCTCATCCCCGACCTGGCGAGCACGTACTTCCTGCCGCGGCTCATCGGTCCGGCGCGCGCCGCGGAGCTGACGATGCTCGGCGAGACCGTCGACTCGTCGCGCGCGCTCCAGCTCGGCATCGTCAACCAGGTCGTCCCGGACGCCGAGCTTGCGACGGTGAGCCACGAGCTGGGGGCGCGACTCGCGCGCGGTCCTCGTTCGATCGCCCTCACCAAGCACGCCCTCGATGTCTCCGGACAGAACGACCTCGAGGCGCAGCTGGCCGTCGAAGAACGTCTTCAGACGGAGGCGACCACCACGTCCGATTTCGTCGAGGGCATCTCAGCGTTTCTCGAGAAACGCCCCGCGACGTTCACCGGCGCCTGACGGCCGTCCATGGAGGGAGCGATCGACCGCCTGACGACGCTGCTCGGCCCGGCGCGAGTCATCAGCGGAGCGGCCGTCAGCGAGGATGACTGGCACGACGAGTCGCTGACCGCACACTGGCACGCACCCGAAGTCGTGGTCCTTCCGCATTCCGCGACCGAGGTCGCGGACATCATCCGGATCGCGCGCGCGTCGCGTATGGCGGTCACCGCGCGTGGGTCGGGCACCGGCCTCGCAGGAGCGTGCGTCCCCCGCGAGGGCGGCATCCTCATCGCGTGTCGCGAGATGGACTCGATCATCGAGATCGACGTGGACAACCAGGTCGCGGTCGTTCAGCCCGGGGTCACGCTCCGTCAGTTGGACGAAGCCACAGCGACGCACGGGCTCGTCTACCAAGTCTTCCCCGGCGAGGGCGGCGCCAGCCTCGGGGGCAACGTCGCCACCAACGCGGGCGGCATGCGCGCGGTCAAGTACGGCGTCACGCGGCACCAGGTCCTCGGGCTCGAGGCGGTGCTCGGCACCGGCGAGGTCATCCGCACCGGCGGCAAGTTCGTCAAGTCGACCTCGGGGTACGACCTCACACAGCTGATCGTCGGCTCCGAGGGCACGCTCGCGGTCGTGACGGAGGCGATCCTCCGTCTGCATCCGCGGCACGAGCACGCGGCGACCGTCCTCGCGCCGTTCAGCACTGTCGCTGACATCGCAACCGCCGTGCCGAAGATCGTGCAGAGCGGGCTCGCTCCGCTCATCCTCGAGTACATCGACATGATGACGATGACCGCGATCACCGCAGCACGCGGTCTCGAGCTCGGCATCGGTGAGGCGGTCAAGGACGCGGCGCTCGCGTACCTCGTCGTCGTCCTCGAGTCGCGCGCGCAGGGCCGCCTCGACGAGGATGTCGAGCGTCTCGGCGATCTCATCACCACGCTTGGCGCGCTCGACGTCTACGTCCTTCCCGCCGGCGCCGCCGCCGACCTCATCCAGGCACGTGAGCGCGCGTTCTTCGCTGCGAAGGCGGCCGGCGCCAACGAGATCATCGACACCGTGGTGCCACGCGCGCAGATCCCAGAGTTTCTGGCACAGGTGTCAGTAATTGCGCAGGCGACCGGGTCGATGATCCTCGGATGCGGCCATGCCGGCGACGGCAACGTCCACCTCTCGGTGTTCCAGCCCGATGCGGAGCGGCTCGAGGAGGCGCTGTGCGGTGTGTTCGCCGCCGGCGCGACGCTCGGCGGTGCCGTCTCCGGTGAGCATGGCATCGGCACCGACAAACGCAGGCACTTCCTCGCGCTCGAGGACCCCGCAAAGCTGGCGCTCATGGGCCGCATCAAAGCCGCCTTCGATCCCGACGGCATCCTCAACCCCGGCGTGCTCTTCGACACGTCGCCGGCGACGCGCGCGCGGTGATCGGCGGAGAGGCGGTGCTCCGCAGTCTCGCCGGCTCGGGGGTCGACGTCGTCTTCGGAAACCCGGGGACATCGGAGATGCATTTCGTCGCGGCGCTCGACGCCGTCCCGGAGATGCGTGGCGTGCTCGCGCTGTTCGAGGGTGTCGCCACGGGCGCCGCTGACGGATACGCACGCATGCGCGACGCCCCGGCAGCGGTGCTCCTCCATCTGGGACCCGGGCTCGGCAACGGCATCGCCAACCTCCACAACGCCCGGCGCAGCCATGCTCCCGTCGTCGTCATCGTCGGGGACCACGCCACGTATCACGCCAGGTTCGACGCGCCACTGCAGTCGGACATCGAGACCGAGGCCCGCAACGTCTCCTCCTGGATCCGCCACAGCGCGCGCCCCGAGGACGCGGGTGCCGATGCGGCGGCTGCGGTCGCCGCGGCGTACGGCCCTCCCGGACAGGTCGCGACGCTGCTCCTGCCTGCCGACGTGTCGTGGTCCGAGGGCGGCGTCGTGGCCGCGCCGGAGGCGCGTCTGGATCTCTCAACAGTGCCGTCGACGACGATCGACGCAGCGGCACGCGCGCTCCGGTCCGGCGAACCCGCGGCGCTGCTGCTCGGCGGCGTCGCGCTCCGGGAACGGGGCGTCGGGCTCGCCGCGAGGATCGCGGCGGCCACGGGAGCGGAGCTTCTCTCCGAGACCTTCGCCGCACGGGCCGAGCGTGGCGCGGGCATCCCGGTCGTGCAGCGTCTCGCCTATCTGGGCGAGATGGCCGCGGGACAGCTCGAGGGGTTCCGCACCCTCATCCTCGTGGGTGCTCGTTCGCCGGTCTCCTTCTTCGCATACCCGGGGAAGCCGAGCGACCTGGTGCCCGACGGCTGTGAGGTCATCGACGTCGCGGGCGCCGGAGACGACCTCGTCGCGGCGCTCGAGGCACTCGCGACGGCCGTCGGCGCGGCGAAGGACCTCGCCGTCTCGGACGCTCCCCGGCCCGAGCGTCCCTCAGGCGCTCTCGGAGCGGACAGCGCCGGACGTGCCATCGGCGCCCTCCTTCCCGAGGGAGCGATCGTCTCGGACGAAGCCAACACCAGCGGGACCTTCCTGCCGGGCTACACGGCCGGCGCCCCGCGGCACGACTGGCTGACTCTGACGGGCGGAGCGATCGGCCAGGGGCTTCCCGTGGCGGTCGGCGCGGCCATCGCGTGCCCGGACCGGCAGGTCCTCGCGCTCGAGGCGGACGGTTCTGCCCTGTACACGGTGCAGGCGCTCTGGACGATGGCGCGCGAGCAGCTCGACGTCACCACCGTGATCTTCAGCAACCGCCGTTACGCCGTCCTGCGCATGGAACTTGCGCGGGTCGGAGCAACCGCGTCGGGCGAGCGCGCGCTGCAGATGCTCGACATCGCCCCGCCCGAGATCGATTTCGTCGCGCTCGCACAGGGCTTCGGCGTGCCGGCATCGCGTCCCGAGACCGCGGAGGCATTCAGCGATGCTCTCGAACGGGCCTTCGCCGAGCCCGGGCCACACCTGATCGAGGCGGTCGTCCCCTCGCTCTTCTGAGCCGCGTCCTTACGCCGTCGCGGACAGCGGGTTGCGCGGATCCTCGACGCTGGCCTTCGCGGCGTAGAGAAGCGCATCCGCACGCTGCAGCACGAGGTACGGATCAGCACCGGCCGCCGCGGACGCCCAGCCGACGCTGATCCCGGCCGGGCCGGTCACGAGGTTGAGCGCGGCGACGGCCGCCTTCATCCGCCCGGCGACCGCGATCGGTGTGTCTCCGGATGCGTCGGGCATGAGGAGCACGAACTCGTCGCCGCCGATGCGCGCGAGCGTGTCCCCCTTGCGCGCGCCGCTCGCAAGGGTCTGGGCGATGGCGACGAGCAGGGCATCGCCCGCCGCGTGGCCATACCCGTCGTTGATGGCCTTGAGGTTGTCGACGTCGATGGCCAGCAGGGCGAACGGGTGCCGCGTCGTGATGTTGTCGACCGCCTGCTCGAACCCGCGCCGGTTCACCAGCCCGGTGAGCGCATCGGTGACGGCGTTCGCCTCGGCCTCCTTGTGGCGGAGCGCGTTGGTCAGCGCGAGCGCCGTCAGCGCGCCGAGCCCGGAAAGGCGCTCGACGAGCTCGACTGGAATCGGCTTGTCGCGTGAGGACACCACCAGCACCCCATGCACCGTCCCCTTGATGCGCACGGGAGCGTACGCCCCGAACTTCAACGCGAACTTCGTGATGATCTGACGGGCCCGCGGCCCCGCCTTCTCCACATCGAGCGGCCCTCCCACGGCATGACCCGCAGCCAGCGCCGTCGGGATGAGCGGATGCTCTTCGATCGGCATCCACGTGCCGACCGCGCTGACACCGCTGTCATCGCTGTCCGCGATGAGGCGCATCGTGTCGCCCGAGATCTCGTAATACACGCCGCGGCGCGCGCTGGTTCCAGGCGGCGATGCGAGCGTCGCCGCGAGCCCGGTCGCGGTCTGCACGACGTGGCCGGGATCGAGGCTGTACGTGAGCGCCTGCGTCGCGAACTCGAGAACGGTCATCTGCCGCTGCTGCTCGGCCATGGCCTGATGGCACGCTGCGAGCTCCTCGCGAAGCCGCTGGATCTCGAGAGCGGGATCGGTCTTCCCTGCCTCCATCACAATCAAAGGAGGCTCGCAGAGATCCCGCCTCCGCGCACACCTTGATGGCGACAAGAATGACATCCGTCGTCGCCTCGTCACAGGGGGTGGCGAGATCAGCCGCTCAAACGCTCTCCGCCGCGAATGGCGGCGGTCAGCCAGTTCTCGCGGGGCGGGAGCGGGCAGCTCCACCGGGGGTCATAGCTGCAGGACGGCTGGTACGCGAAATTGAAGTCGAGGATGACCCGCCCGCCGGCCGTGCCGAGATCGGCACCCTTGGCGGTGTCGAGGACGTAGCGGCCGGCACCGTAGGTCTCCGTCCCGCAGGTGGCGTCGCGGAACGAGACGAAGAACCCGCCCGCGTAGTCGAGCAGCCAGAAGACCGAGAGGCTGAGCGGCTCCCCCCGGAGCAGGAATCGGGCCGTGCCGGCACGCTCGGCGACGACGTGACCCGCGGCGGAGTCGGGCAGCTCGAACGTCGCTCCGTCAGCCGCCTCGAAGTCCGCGGTGGTTCGCAGCGTCGGGTCGTACGCGAAGTACTCGGGTGCGGTGGCGTCGCCGCGGTCCGCCGCGGGAATGGGGCTCTGCGAATGGGATCGATACAGGCGATCACGCTCCTGCGTCCACATGGTCCATGCCGCTGCGGGATCGGTGGCGGCCCTGATGGCGGCGTACAGCCGGCTGATCTGCCGGCGCCAGTCGGCGAGCTCGAGTCGTTCTTCGATCATCGGGTGTATGTGGTGGAGGTGACGCGGGCGACCGTAGCGTCCGCCATCACGGCCCGTCCCCGTGGACGACGCCGCCACGCAGCGCATCGAGGCGACGCATCCGCGCCTGCGCGCTCTCGCCGAGGCGGGCAAGCACCCCGGCGATCAACGCTTCGGTCAACGCGACCGCGGACACCATCGAATCGAACGGCGCCACGGTCGTCTGGACGTCGGAGACCAGGACGAATCTCGCCGAGGCGGCGGCCGGTGACAGCCATGGATCGGTGACGAGCACGACGGTGCTCCCCTGCTCGGCGGCGATACGAGCGCTGTTGATCGTGTCGCTCTGATAGCGGCGGTAGTCGAAGACGACGAGCACGTCGCGCCGGCCGAGGTCGACAAGGTGATCCGCGGGGTTGCTGCGCTCGGGATCGATGAGCTCCACCCCACCTCGGAGCAGATGCAGCTGGCTCGCCAGATACCGTGCGAGGAAGGCGCTCACCCGCCCACCGAGTGCGAGCACCCGCCCGCGCGAGAGGGAGAGCAGGTCGACGACCGCGTCGAAGTCGTGCTCCGACACCATGTCCAGGCTCGCGCCGAGGCTGTGCTCGAACGTCGCGTATGAAGCCCGGAGCAGCGACTCGCCCGGATCCCCCGGCGCCGCGAGCGCGAATCGGGTCAGCGGCGAGCTCAGCCGTGCCTGCAGCTCCTCGCGCAGGGAGTCCTGGAACTCCGGGTAGCCGCGCAGACCAAGCTTCGTGATGAACCGTGTCACCGTCGCCGGGCTGACCCCCGCTCGTTCGGCGAAGCGCGTCAGGCTCTCCAGCCCCGCCACCGGGTAGAACGCGAGCAGCACCTGCGCGAGGCGCCGCTCGGACGCGCTGAGCGTGCCCATCCGCTGGCGGACCAGCTCGCCGACGAGAAACTCCGACATCGAAAGGATTTTTGCAGTTTGTACCGGGGCGGGTCGATCCGATAAATCTGTTGACGCTCACCCGACGCCGCTGCTACTGTGCGCGCACAACCGGCACATGGGGAGATGAGCTGATGACGGTGCAGGCGATCGACAGCGATACCGAAACGCTTCACAAGCTGGGGTACGCGCAGGAACTACTCCGCCGGATGAACGGGTTCTCCAACTTCGCGATCTCGTTCACGATCATTTCGATCCTCTCAGGCTGTCTCACGCTATACGGCTTCGGCATGTTCACCGGTGGACCCGTGATCATGACCATCGGGTGGCCACTCGTCGGCATCATGGTGATCATCGTCGGGTTGGCAATGGCCGAAGTCTGCTCAAGCTATCCGACCGCGGGTGGTCTGTACTACTGGTCGGCGAAACTCGGCGGAAAGAATGGTGCGGGCTGGAGCTGGTTCACTGGCTGGTTCAACATGCTGGGCCAGGTTGCGGTCACAGCGGGCATCGACTTCGGGCTCGCGCTTTTCGCTGACGCGCTCCTCAACCTCGCCTTCGGCTACCCGTCGACCCCTGGCTACGTTGTGCTCCTCTACGGGATCGCACTCGTGCTGCACGGTCTTTTGAACACGTTCGGCATCCGGCTGGTGGCGATCCTCAATGATATCTCGGTCTGGTGGCACATCCTCGGCGTAGTGATCATCGTCGGTGTCCTCGCCATTTTCCCGGCGCATCACCAGTCGATCGGCTTCGTCTTCGGGCACTTCCAGAACGACACCGGCTTTTCGTTCGGGGGTGTCTCGATCTATGTGTTCCTCATTGGGTTGCTGCTCGCCCAATACACCTTCACGGGATACGACGCGTCGGCACACCTCACGGAGGAAACCAAGAACGCGGCAGTGGCGGGACCAAGGGGCATCGTCATGTCGATCGTCGTGTCGTTGTTTGCAGGTTGGGTACTCCTCATCGGTGTGACCTTCGCGATTCAGAACTACAATGGCGAAGAGCACGCGGTCACCCCGGCTGCGCAGGTCTTCATCGACGCCGTCGGCAAGACCGGAGGTCTCCTGCTCCTGCTCATCGTTGTCGGTGCGCAGTTCTACTGCGGTATGTCCTCCGTCACGGCGAACTCCCGGATGATCTATGCGTTCTCGCGTGACGGCGCGGTTCCAGGGCACCGGCTCTGGGCGAAGATCAACAAGCGGACGCGCACCCCAACCAACTCGATCTGGCTGGCCGCTGGCGGCGCATTCATCCTAGGCATCCCCTATCTCTGGAGCTACACGGCGTACGCCGCGATCACATCCATCGCGGTCATTGGGCTGTATATCGCGTACGGCATCCCGATCCTGCTCCGGTTGCGGGCAGGCGCCTCATTCCAGCGCGGACCATGGCATCTCGGTAGTTGGAGCAGGCCCGTCGGGATCATCGCGGTGACGTGGATCGTCATCATCGCGATCCTCTTCATCCTCCCGCAGGCCGCGCCCATCACCGTCCTCAGCTTCAACTACGCCGTCGTGGCAGTCGGCGCAGTGACTATCGGCACGACACTCGCCTGGGTCCTCTCAGCGCGCAAGTGGTTCCATGGTCCAGTCGTCCAGGGCTCCGCTGATGAGCTGGCCGCTATCGAGGCGGATCTGACTGGTGCCACCCCGCCGTCCCGTGCCGTCGCGGCCGGCTGAGCGGGACTGATTCAATAGCTATCAGGCGTGCTCGCGGCGACTGAGCCGCGAGCACGCGAGGGTTTCCAACATGCCCAAGCCCAGGATTGGCGTCACGTGCAGCCCGCGCCGGGGAACCGCGTACTACGCGCCCTATCTGCGCGCGGTCGAGACTGCCGGCGGGGAACCGGTAACGCTCGATCCGGTCCCGAACGGGCTTGCGCCCGAGACCGCGACGGCGCTGGTGCACACGATCGACGGGCTGCTCGTCCCGGGCGGCTGGGACGTCGACCCCCCGGCGTACGGCGAACCACGCGAAGAGGAGAAACCCGAGGTTGATCCGCCGCTCGACCTCACCGAGATCGCTCTCGTTCGTGCCGCCGTTGACGATGGCGTCCCGGTGTTCGGCATCTGCCGTGGACAGCAGGTCATCAACGTCGCGCTCGGCGGCTCACTTCGGCAGCACATCGACGGTCACGACATGCACGGGCACCCGCGCGACCTGCTGGCGCACGCGATCGACATCGTCCCCGGTTCGGAGCTCGCGTCGGCGGTGTCCCATGACACCGTCATGGTCAACAGCCTGCACCATCAGTCGGTCAAGGATGTGGCGCCGGCACTGCACGTCACCGCCCACAGCCCCGACGGCGTCGTCGAGGGGCTCGAGTCGGCGGACGGCCTGATCGTCGCGGTGCAGTGCCACCCCGAGGAACTGCTCGGGCAGGAGGGCTGGGCGATGGACCTCTTCCGCCGGTTCGTCGAGCGAGTCGCAGAGCACGAGCGCGACGGCCACGCCGTCACGTCGGACGCGGCCCGGGACGCGAGCTGATGTTCACGATCGAGGAGTTGACCAACGCCGTCGGCGCCGGCGAGATCGACACGGTGGTCGTCGCGTTCACCGACATGCAGGGACGCCTCATGGGAAAGCGTCTCGAAGCCCACTTCTTCCTCGAGGAGATGGCGGCGAACAACCCGATCGAGGGTTGCAACTACCTGCTCGCGCTCGACATGGAGATGGACCCCGGCCCTGGCTACGAGATGGCCAGCTGGGAGCGTGGCTACGGCGACTTCTCGATGATCCCCGACTTCGGGACAATGCGAAGGATCCCGTGGCTCGAGGGCACGGCGCTCGTCCTCTGCGATGTCCACTGGAACGACGGCACACCCGTCCGTCCCTCGCCACGTCAGGTGCTCAAGGCCCAGGTGGAGCGAGCGCGCGCGCTCGGGTTCGACGCGATGTTCGGCTCCGAGCTCGAGTTCTACCTCATCAAGGAGACGTACGCGGAGGCGCACGACAAGCACTATCGCGGGCTCACGCCGTCAGTGCCGTACATCCTCGATTACCACATCCTCGCGACCAGCTACGACGAGCCGTTCATCCGCGCGGTGCGCAACGGGATGCAGGCTGCCGACATCACGGTGGAGAACTCCAAGGGCGAGGCGTGGCCGGGCCAGCAGGAGATCAACTTCCGCTACAGCGACGCGGTCACGATGGCCGACAACCACAGCATCTACAAGAACGGCATCAAGGAGATCGCGCAGCAGCACGGCTGCTCGGTGACCTTCATGGCCAAGCCCGATCACACCTGGATCGGCAGCTCGTGCCACATCCACTCGAGCATGTGGCGCGGCAAGGACAGCGCGTTCGCCGGAGAGTCTCCCCTCTTCAAGCAGTACCTCGCCGGGCTCGTCGCGGGCGCCAGCGAGATGGCGGTGTTCCTCGCGCCGAACATCAACTCGTACAAGCGATATGCCGCGGGCAGCTGGGCGCCGACCACGCTCGCCTGGGGATACGACAACCGCACCTGCGGGTTCCGTGTCGTGGGTCACGGCAACGCGCTGCGTGTCGAGTGCCGCATCCCGGGCGCGGACGCCAACCCGTATCTCGCGTTCGCCGCGCTCCTCGCCGCCGGACTGCACGGGATCGAGCGGCAGCTCGAGACGCCGCCGGCATTCACCGGCAATGCATACGAGTCCGACGTGCAGCGTTTTCCGCACACGCTCAACGAGGCGATCAGCGCGCTCGAGCACGGCACCATCGCGCGTGCGGCGTTTGGTGACGACGTCGTCGACCACTACCTCAACTACGCTCGTACCGAACAGCAGCTCTTCGACCGTGCGGTCACCTGCTACGAACGCGAGCGCTTCTACGAACGCGGATGACGCTGCGCCTGCTGAATCCGGCCACGGAACAGCCCCTCGCCGAGCTCGAGACGGCCGGCGTCGCTGAGACCGATCGCGCGGTGGCGGCCGCGAAAGCCGCGTTTCCCGCCTGGCGCGCGGTCGCGCCGTCGGATCGCGCGCGGCTGCTCCGCCGGCTCGCTGCACTCGTCGAGGATCATCGCGAAGAGCTCGCGCTGCTCGAGACACGGAACGTGGGGAAGCCGATCGCCGACTCGCGCGGCGAGGTGGGCATGGTCGCCGAGGTCTTCCATTTCTACGCCGGCGCCGTCGACAAGCACTACGGTCAGACCATCCCGGTGGCGGGCGGCGTCGATGTCACCTTCCGCGAGCCCCTCGGCATCGTCGGCCTCATCGTGCCCTGGAACTTCCCGCTCAACATCGCGAGCTGGAAGGTCGGCCCGGCACTCGCGTGCGGCAACACCATCGTCCTCAAGCCGGCGGAGCTCACGCCGATGACGGCGATCCGGCTGGCCGAGCTGGCACTCGAGGCCGGGATTCCCGAGGGCGTCCTCAACGTTGTGGTCGGTCCTGGCCGCATCGTCGGCGAGCGCCTCATCCACCATCCCGATGTCGCGAAGATCGGGTTCACCGGGTCGACCGAGGTCGGCGTGGGCGTGATGCGGGGCGCTGCGGAGACCATCAAGCGCGTGACCCTCGAGCTCGGTGGCAAGTCGGCCAACGTCATCTTCGCCGATGCCGACCTGGAGCGAGCCGCTGCGGCGGCGCCGTACGCCGTCTTCGGCAACGCGGGGCAGGACTGCTGTGCGCGCTCGCGCATCCTCGTCCAGCGTGAGGTGTACGACCGCTTCGTCTCGCTGCTCATCGCGGCCACGGGAGCGCTCCGCGTCGGCGATCCCGAGGATGACGCGACGGAGATGGGTCCGCTCGTGTCGGCGAGCCATCGCGCCACGGTGGCCTCGTTCGTGGACACCGAGCCGCTGTTTCGCGGCGCGGCGCCGGAGGGTCCGGGTTTCTGGTACCCGTGCACGCTGGTCGAGGCGACCAACGGCGACCGCGTCGCGCGTGAGGAGGTGTTCGGGCCGGTCGCCGCGATCATCCCGTTCACCGACGAAGCGGACGCGATTCGCATCGCCAACGACACCCCGTACGGGCTGTCGGGATCGATCTGGACGACGAACGGCGCCCGAGCGCTCCGCGTGGCACGCGCCCTCGACACCGGCGTCCTCTCGATCAACAGCAACTCGTCGGTCCGCGTCTCGACGCCGTTCGGCGGGTTCAAGCAATCGGGCTTCGGCCGCGAGCTCGGCATGCACGGCCTCGACGGCTACTCCGAGGTCAAGAACGTGTTCATCTCCACGGAGGGCTGAGCCATGGGACGCCTCGACGGCAAGGTTGCGGTGATCACCGGCGCCGCGGGCGGGATCGGCCGCGAGGCGGCCGTGCTCTTCTCCGCTGAGGGTGCGTCCGTTGTGGTGGCCGATGTCGGCACTTCCGCCGGTGTGGAGGCTGCGGCCGCATGCCGGAGCGCGACGTTCATCGAGGTCGACGTCAGCAGCCCGGAGAGCGTGCAGGCGCTGTATGCAAAGGCCGTCGAGACGTACGGCGGCGTCGACATCCTCTACAACAACGCCGGCATCATGCCGCCCGACGACGACTCGATTCTCACCACCGAGGCCGACGCGTACGACCGCGTCCAGTCGGTGAACGCGAGGGGCGTGTTCCTCTGCTGCAAGTACGGCATTCCGCGCCTGCTCGAGCGTGGCGGCGGCTCCGTGATCAACGTCGCATCGTTCGTCGCACTGGTCGGCGCGGCGACATCGCAGATCGGATACACCGCGTCGAAGGGGGCAGTCCTCTCGATGAGTCGCGAGCTCGCCGTGCAGTTCGCGCGTCAGGGCGTGCGCGTCAACGCACTCTGCCCTGGGCCGGTGGAGACGCCGCTGTTGATGCGCCTGTTCTCGGACAACCCCGCGGCGTACGAGCGGCGCCGGATCCATCTCCCGATGGGCCGGCTCGCCACCGCGCGAGAGATCGCGAATGCTGCGCTGTTTCTCGCGAGCAGCGAATCGTCGTACGTGAACGGCGCAACGTTCCTTGTCGACGGCGGTCTCACCGCTGCGTACGTCACCCCCGAGTAGCCTCCGTGAACCTGCGGGAAGTCCAGAAACCCCTCAAGGACGGTTATCGCGCGCATCCGGAGTCCTCGCGGATCACGCTCGTCGCGCGCGGTGGGCAGGGCGACGCGCCGATCGCCTGCTCCGTCGACCTCGGCCGCGCCATCTACGAGGCGCAGGCGCACGCGGGAGTTGGGGGCGCCGGCACCGGCGCATGCTCCGGCGATCTCCTCCTCGGCGCCCTGGCCGCGTGCGCCCAGGTCACGTGCCAGATGGTCGCCGCTTCGATGGAGCTGCCGGTTCAGGAGATCCACGTGACCGTCGAGGGCGACCTCGACCTTGCGGGGACACTCGGGATCGGTGACGCTCGCGTCGGGTTCGAGTCGATCCGCCTGCTCTTCAACGTGGTCGCCCCTGACGCGACCCAGGTGCAGGTGGACTCGCTGATCGAGAAGACCAAGCGGTACTGCGTGGTGCTGCAAACGCTCCAGACGCCACCCACCATCGAAGCGCGAGTGGTCGGCGCCGGTCGGGCGACGTAGGAACGCCACCTCGCACGTAACCCCGCCGCATATCCTTCGCATCCTTCACAGCATCGGAATACGGCGGCCGTTCAGATGGTCGGTGTCATGATCAGCTCGCATGGTTGTTGAGGCGGTGAGCCGCTCGGCGGCGCGCCCCGACCGCTTCTCAGCCCTCTCCGGTGCGCTGCTGCCAACCGTGACGATCGGTGGTCTGGCGACCGCACTGCCGCCGTACCGGGTGAGCGGCGATGAGGTCCTGCGCCTCATCACGCAGCTCTGGCCGCGACTGGAGCGGCGTGTGAGCCTGTTTGCCGACGAATTGGCTGAGACGCAGCGGTATCTCGTGCGCCCGGTCGAGGAGGCGCTCCGCCCGCTGTCGCCGAGTGAGCAGGCGGCCAGGTATGCCGTCGAGGCGACCCCGCTGGCGATCGCTGCGGCAGAGGGTGCACTCGCGGACGCGGGCGTTGCGACCGATGACATCGGCCTGCTCGTCGTCGCGTCGTGCACCGGCTTCGTGCTCCCGGGCATCGACGTGCAGCTCGTCAACCACCTCGGCCTGCGCAGAGATGTCCGCAGGATGCCGTTCATGCACTTCGGATGCGCCGGTGGGGCGGCCTCGCTGGCGTGGGCAAGCGACTGGGTGCGCTCGCATCCCGGGCGGAACGCACTCGTGGTGGCCGTCGAGGTGCCGACGCTCACGTTCCGTCCGGCGGACACGTCCGCCGACAACCTGCTGAGCGTGCTCGTGTTCGGCGACGGGGCGGGCGCGGCCGTCCTCCATGGTGGCGGCGAACCCCGACGTCTTCGTATCGGACGGACCGCATCACAGC
Organism: Candidatus Acidiferrales bacterium; assembly: GCA_035534435.1. Classification (GTDB taxonomy): domain Bacteria; phylum Chloroflexota; class Dormibacteria; order Aeolococcales; family Aeolococcaceae; genus Palsa-851. Next base: position 1,764 of record DATLRX010000044.1, on the reverse strand, counting down.
TCGTCGCATCGAGCACCGATGCACTCGGCTTCGAGCGTGCGGACGACGGTTTCCGCGTTGTCGTGTCCCGTCAGCTGCCGCGCATGATCGAGGCGAACCTCCCCTCCCTTGTCAGGGAGTTCGCCGGCGAGGCCGGGTCGCTCGAGGCTGTTGCGGCGCATCCGGGAGGCCAGGCGATCGTCGACTCCGTGGTCCGCTGCCTCGACCTGGACGAGCTCCAGGTGGCGGCCACCCGAAGCGTGTTGCGCCGCGTCGGCAACACCTCGTCGGCGGCCATCCTGTTCGTCCTCGAGGAGCTCGCGTCGCATCTTCCGACGCCGGGCGGCCGCGGTCTCGCAGCCGCGTTCGGTCCCGGTCTCACGGTCGAGCTGCTCGAGTTGCTCTGGTCGTCGTGAACCCGCGGGCTCGCACAGCCCTCGTCCTCGGCCTCGGTGCGCAACGGCTGGTCGAATTGCGCCTCTCCGCAGGCAACCGCCGGCGCGGCGGAAACGCCGAGCAGGCTTCGCGGGCGACATACCCCCTCATGGTCGCCACGCACGTCGCTCTCTTCGCGGTGTGCGCCTGGCCGCGGCCACGGCGGGTGCCCCGGGCGATCGAGGTCGGGGCGTTCCTCGGAGTTGGCGCGGCTGCGGCCTTGCGGATCTGGGTGATCCGAAGCCTCGGCGACGACTGGAACGTGACGGCACATGTCCGCACCGGCATGCGCGTCGTGACCGGAGGCCCATACCGGTACATCCGGCACCCGAATTACGTCGCCGTGGCGCTGGAGTTCGCATCCCTGCCCGTCGCGGTGGGCGCGGCCCCCGAGGGCCTCGTGCTGTCGCTGGCCAATGCCGCCGTGCTCGTGCCGCGGATCCGTGCCGAGGAGCGCCTGCTCGACGGCATCCCGGGATACAGCGACGCCTTCCGCGGAGTTCCCCGCTTCGTCCCCCGACCGGGCCGGCGGAGCCGTCAGAGCCCGGCGAGCGCGAACCAGTCCCTCGGCGTCAGCGAGGTGAACGACTGATACCCGCAATTGATGCCCAGCAGCTTGACGAGCGCTCGCGGATCGTCGCCGGCGGCCCGCGCGACTGCGCGCCGGCTGAGCCAGGGCACGCTCGCCATGAGCAGCGCCAACCGCGTCAGCCTGTGGCGATCGCGCACCAGGCGGGCATGGTCGGCGCGGTAGCGCTGGACCGCCGCAGGCTGGGACATGCGCCCGGACTGCGCCTGATGGATGCGGAGCGCAAGGCGCTCGGCGAGCAGCATGCCGATCGCGAGGCCCTCCCCCGTCGTCGGGTCGTCGTAGCCCGCCGCGTCGCCCACCAGGTAGACGCTGCCTTCCGCGACGGCACGCGCTCGCTGCGCGAACTGGGCGGCTCCCAGCGGGCCCGCCGCGAGCTCGGCGTCCCGAAGCGCGGGGATCGCGGCGCGCGCCGCGGACTCGTAGGTGCGAGCGCTGATGCGCGGCCCCGATGGACTGATGAGCACGGAGACCAGCAATTCGTCGCTGCCGACCGGCGCCTCGTACCACTCGTGGCCGTCGCAGAAGGTGACCCGGACGTGCGTGCGACCTCGCGTCGCGAGCCGCCAGTGGCCGGCGAGCCCGTACCGTCCTCGCCGAGCAGGCCGCGCGGCGAGCCCTGCCCACGACCGGACGCCCGAGTGGAGTCCGTCCGCCCCGATGACGACGGCGGCGCGCACCGCTTCGCCGCGGGCGGTCACCCCGGTGACGTCGCCCGCGCGGTCGCGGACGAGACCGGTGACGAGCTCGCCTTCGAGCAC
>DATLRX010000043.1:0-3686 GCA_035534435.1 Candidatus Acidiferrales bacterium | reverse complement strand
GTGCCGTCGTGGTTGCTCTTCACCGTGACGACGTCGAGTCCGCACGCCGCCGCGGATGCAGGATTGGTGCCGTGCGCCGAATCGGGAATGAGCACGCGTGTCCGCGCCGTGTCGCCGCGCGCCGCGTGGTACGCCTGGATCATGCGCAGCCCCGTCCACTCGCCGTGCGCGCCCGCCGCCGGCTGCAACGACATGCGCGCCATCCCGGTGATCGATGCGAGCAGCCGGTCGAGCTCCCACATCAGCTGCAGCGCGCCCTGCGTGTCCGCCTCGTCCTGGTACGGATGCAGGTTGGCGAACCCGTCGAGCCAGGCCAGCTGCTCGTCGACGACCGGGTTGTACTTCATCGTGCATGACCCGAGCGGGTACATCCCCTCGTGCAGGTTGTGGTTGCGCCGCGCGAGCCGTCCGAAGTGGCGCGCGAGCACGGGCTCGGGGACGTGCGGGACCTGTGCCGGTGCGGAGCGCAACAACGACTGTGGGATGGCGGTGTCCTGCATGGTCACCGGCACGCCCGCGTCAGTCACCGCGGGTCCGCTCGTGTAGTCCGTGCTGAGCTCGAAGACGAGCGGTTCGTCGACCGCCCAGCCAGCCGCGGTGTTCACGCCCGGGATCGTGTCGGTCATGCCGGCACCATCACGACGAGCTCACTCGCCCGTATGCCGACGACCTCAGCTGCGGCAGCCGCGTAGCGATCGATCGCGTCCGGCGAGGTCAGCTCCGTGCAGCACACGAGCAGCTCGTGGTTGCGCGCCGCGTCGAAGCGACCGAGCGGCAGTCCCGCGACGATGCCGCGGTCCCGCATGGCGCGAGCGAAGTCGGCGGAATCGCCGGGGGTGCGCAGCACGAACTCCCAGAGAAACGGCGTCGACGGATGCGCGAGCGACAGCCCATCGATGTTCGCGAGCACGTTCGCCAGGTGATGCGCGCGCTGCGCGCTGACCTCCGCGACGCTGCGCATCCCGCCGGAGCCCATGTGCGCCATGTACACCGTCGCCGCGAGCGCGATCAGCGCATGGTTCGTGCAGATGTTGGAGGTCGCGTGCTCGCGGCGGATGTGCTGCTCGCGAGCCTGCAACGTCAGCGTGTATGCCCGGTGGCCCTCATGATCGAGCGTCATCCCGACGAGCCGTCCGGGGATACGTCGCATCTGCGCCTGCGACACCGCCATGAAGCCCACGTGCGGACCGCCGAACGACGCCGGGATACCGAGGGGCTGCCCGTCGCCCACCGCGACGTCGAATCCGCTCTCGCCTGGCGGCGTCAGCAGCGCGCAGGCGTGCAGGTCTGTGGCGCAGATCGCGAGGGAACCGGCGTCATGTGCCGCCTCCGCAAGCGGGGCGAGGTCCTGGATCGTGCCGATGAAGCTCGGCTGCTGGACGAGAAGCGCCGCGTGGTCCGCCGTCAAAGCCGCGCGGACGGTCTCCGCGGAGAGCACACCGTCCTGCGTCGGCAGCACGTCGATGCCGATGCGCCTTCCCTCGCCGAAGGTGCGCAGGACCGCGATCGTCTCGGGGTGCACGCTGCCGGCCACCGCGATCCGGGTCCGGTGGTTCGCCTGCACCGCGATCACCATCGCCTCAGCCGCCGCCGTGGCGCCGTCGTACATCGAGGCGTTGGCAACATCGAGGCCGGTCAGCGCGCAGATCATCGACTGGAATTCGAAGATCGTCTGCAGCGTGCCCTGCGACGCCTCGGCCTGGTACGGCGTGTACGCGGTGTAGAACTCCGGCCGGGAGATCGTGCCCCGGACGATCGCCGGGCTGAAGCGCCGGTACACGCCCGCGCCCAGGAAGCTGTCGTACCGGCTCAGCGATCGATTGCGAGATGCGAGCCGGTCCAGCTCTGCCACGAGGTCCTGCTCGGCGAGCGGCGGCGGGAGATCGATCGCGGGGTCGCGGAGCGCGGCCGGAATCGTGGTGAACAGGTCCGCCTCCGACGCCGCCCCCACGGCATCGAGCATCTCGCGTCGCTCGGCATCGGAATTGGGAAGGTACGCCATGTCCAAAGTATGCGAAGCGACCGGGGAGGTTTGCTCCGGCCAACCGGCGGTAGACTGCTATCGATGTCCAAACGCGCTTCCACCGTCTCCATCGAGGATCTCGTCGCCGCGATCGAGACCGCCCGCGACAAGGTGATGGCCGACGAGGTGAAAAGTCTCGTCAAGCTGGGCCTCCCCAAGACCGTCGCCTACAAGATGGTGGCGGACCGGTATCGCCAGCGTGCCGAGGGTGATGACGGAGAAGCAGACTCCGCGAGCCCCTGGCCCGACATGTCCTGACGCCGCGCTCAGGCGCCGGCGTCTGATCCGGCCGCGGCCCGTCGCCGTCCGCGGATGTACCAGGCGATCACGGCGACGGCGACCACCACTCCGATGACGATCGCAAGGGTGCCGATCGGACCCGACACCTTCGTGTAGTTCGCGCCGACCTCATAACCCAGGATCGCCAGGAAGGTGACCCAGACCGTCGATCCGAGGAGCGAGAGCCCCGCAAACCAGACGGGCGGCATCTTTGCCAGACCTGCCGGGAACGAGATGTACGTGTGAATGACCGGGAGCATCCGGCCGAAGAACACCGCCGGCAACCCGTAATGGGCGATCCATCGATCGGCGAGATCCAGATGGGCCGGTGAGATGCCGATACGCCTGCCGGGACCGAGGAGCAGGGGACGGCCGAAGCGGCGCGCGAGAACGTATGCGAGCAGCGCGCCAATCCAGTTGCCGCCAATGCCCGCAACGATCACGAGGACGATGCTGAAGTGGCCGGCCGCCGCGAGCACTCCGGCTACCGGAATGATGACCTCGCTCGGAACGGGCACACCGCAGCTGTTGATGAGCATCAGGACGAATACGATGAGGAGACCCCCACTCGTCACCCATTGACCGATCACGCCGCCCATCGCCGGGGATTGTGGCCTACGCTGCCGCGAGCATGCCGCGAACGCTCCGTCCGGCCACGGTCCCGCCCTGGCCCCTCCCGTTCGACCCGGCGTACGAGCTCGACTGGGGGCAACCGGAATTCGCCCGGCGCCTGCTTCGTGAGCATCTCGACCAGTCCCACGACGGCGCCAGCCGGCGCGCGACGGTCATCGCCAGGCACCTCCGGCGGATCCGGCGTCTGATCCCGCCGCCGCCCGCGCGGATTCTCGACGCCGGCTGCGGCCCGGGTCTGTACGCCGTCGAGCTTGCGCGCCTGGGCCATCACGTCACCGGCATCGACGTGAGCGCACCGGCGCTCCGGCACGCGCGCACCCTCGTCAGAGAAGCAAAGCCGGCCGGTACGGCGCACTTCGTCCGGGCGGACCTGCGCGATGTCGACCTGGCGCCGGGCAGCTTCGATGCGGCGCTCCTCGTGTACTACGTCCTCGAGGCGTTCCCCAGGGCCATCCAGCCGCGCGTCCTTGCGCGCCTCGCGAACGCCCTGGAGCCGGACGGCGTCCTCATCGCCGAGATGCGTCTCACACCCAACCAGCCGCCCGGCCGCCTCGAGTGGTGGGACGCGGTGCCGGACTCACTGCTCGCCGATCGCCCGCACCTGCTCCTCGGCGACTCCGTCTACGACCAGCGCCGCCACACCTACGTGCTGCGCGACGTCGCGGTCTTCGACGACGGCACCGTCTCGGTCCGGCAGACGAGCGCCTGGCTGTGCCCGTTCGGATCGATTCCGGCCCTCTTCGGGCGCGGC
>DATLRX010000042.1:0-18267 GCA_035534435.1 Candidatus Acidiferrales bacterium | reverse complement strand
CTCCCCGGTCCGGTTGCGGCAGGCAGGCCACCGCTCGTGGCGCCGGCCGGATTGTTGTCCGCGCGCTGGGTCCCCGCCCCGGACGACTCGACGATGTTGCGCACGATGGGCTTCGACGTCAGCGGCGCCGAGACACGCGTGCCGGTTGCCCGGGCGAGAGCGCCGCTCGCAAGCGCAGCCGCCGGACGTGCCGGGGGCACCTGCGCGCCGTCCGTCGCGCCACCGGGCCGGTCGGCACGCGGTGACGCAGGCGCTGTCGCTTCCGCAGCGCCAGTCGTCGGGACCGGGGTCGCGACAGGCTCGGCACCGTTCGCCGCGGCGCCCTTGGCCGCCCCGTTCGCGGCCGCACCGTTCGCTCCGGCACCGTTCCCAGCCGCGTCGAGAGCGCCGGCGGCGCCTGGGCCTTCATCCACGCCCACCGCATCAGGCCCGAGCGCACCTGCCGTCGCAGGATCCACCCGACGAATCTGCACGTTCAGCAGCGCGCGCACGATCTCGCGCTGAATGTCCTCGGTGAGGTCCTGGAACGCCGTGAACGCCGCGGCCTTGTACTCGACCAGTGGATCCATCTGACCGTACGCCTGGAATCCCATCCCCTCGCGCAGGTGGTCCATCTGCGTCAGGTACGCGAGCCACCGCGCGTCGATGACCTGCAGCATCACGCTCTGCTCGACCTCACGAAGCAGCTCGGCGCCGTACTCCTGCTCCTTCTCCTCGTACAGGCCGATGAGCTCGCCGCTCAAGGTCTCGGACACTTCCTCGATCGAGTTGCCGAGACTCTCGGTACTGACTTCCGACAGCGACGGCAGCCCCGCAGCGAGCTGGTGCATGCGCTCCCAGAGTCCCTCGATGTCCCATGCCTCGCGATGCCGCCCTTCGCAGTACGTCGGCACCTCGGACTCGACGACGTGCTCCACCATGCCGATGAAGTTCGCGCGCGTGTCGGTTCCCTCGAGGATCTTGCGGCGCTCGCCGTAGATGATCTCGCGCTGCTTGTTCATGACGTCGTCGTACTCGACGACGTGGCGCCGGCTGTCGAAGTTCGATCCCTCGACACGCGCCTGCGCGCCCTCGATCTGCTTCGACACCATCTTCGACTCGATCGGCGTGTCCTCGTCGACGCCGAGCCGCCCCATGATCCCCTGCATGCGCTCACCGCCGAACACGCGCATCAGGTCGTCCTCGAACGACAGGAAGAATCGCGACTCACCAGGATCGCCCTGGCGACCGGCGCGTCCACGCAACTGGTTGTCGATGCGACGCGACTCATGCCGTTCCGTGCCGATGATGTAGAGGCCGCCGAGGTCCGCCACGCCCTCGCCGAGGACGATGTCCGTACCGCGGCCGGCCATGTTGGTGGCGATCGTCACGCTGCCCCGCTGGCCGGCGTTGGCGATGACATCCGCCTCTTTCTCATGCAACTTCGCGTTGAGGACCGAGTGCTGCACACCGAGCTTGTCGAGCATGCGGCTGATGCGCTCGCTCTTCTCGATGCTCGTCGTGCCGACCAGTGTCGGCTGGCCCTTCTCGCACCGCTCGGCGATCTCGTGGACGACCGCCCGGTACTTGCCTTCCTCGGTCTTGTAGATAAGGTCGGGCTCGTCGAGCCGCACCATGTCGCGGTGCGTCGGGATCGGGACCACCTCGAGCTTGTAGATCTTGTGGAACTCTTCAGCCTCGGTGAGCGCGGTGCCGGTCATGCCGGCGAGCTTGTCGTAGATGCGGAAGAAGTTCTGGAAGGTGATCGTGGCGAGAGTGACCGTCTCCTGCTGCACGCTGACGCCTTCCTTCGCCTCGATCGCCTGGTGCAGACCGTCCGACCAGCGTCGACCGGGCATCGTCCGCCCCGTGAACTCGTCGACGATGATGACCTCGCCGTCGCGCACGATGTAGTCCTTGTCCCGATGCCAGAGCGCGTGCGCGCGGAGCGCCTGGTTGATCTGATGCGCCTCGGCGACGTGCTCCATGTCGTACACGTTCGAGAGCCCGGTCCACTTCTCGATCTTCTCGACGCCCTCCTCGGTGAGCGTCGCGGACTTCGTCTTCTCGTCGATCGTGTAGTCGTCCTCCGCGACGAGACGCGGGATGAGACGCGCGTATGTGTAGAACTTGTCGGTGGGCTCGCTCGCCTGGCCGCTGATAATCAGCGGCGTTCGCGCCTCATCGACGAGGATGGAGTCGACCTCGTCGACGATGGCGTAATGCAAGCGCCGTTGCACGCACCGGTCGAGCTTCTGCGCCATGTTGTCGCGCAGGTAGTCGAAACCCAGCTCGTTGTTGGTCGAGTACGTGATGTCGGTCGCGTATGCCTCGCGGCGTGAGCACGGACGCAGGTGCTGCAGGCGCGGATCCGGGTGCGTGTCATCGGTGTACGTCGGGTCGTAGACGAACGAGAGATCCTGGCCGGCGATGACCCCCACCGACATCCCGAGAAAGTCATACAGCGCGGCGTTCCACCCGGCGTCGCGCCGTGCCAGGTAATCGTTGACCGTGACCAGGTGCGCGCCGCGTCCCTCGAGCGCATTGAGGTAGAGCGCGAGCGTCGCGACGAGCGTCTTGCCTTCGCCTGTCTTCATCTCGGCGATGCGTCCCTGGTGCAGCACGATCCCACCGATCAGCTGCACGTCGAAATGGCGCATGCCGAGGGTCCGCCTGGACGCCTCGCGGACCACCGCGAACGCCTCGGGGAGGAGTTCGTCGAGGGCACGGGCGCGCTCGAGGTCGCGCTGCTCCTCCTCGGCACGAGCGAATGCGGCCTCCTCGGTCTCCTCGGTCAGGCCGGCCGCGAACGGCTGCCCGTGGCTGATGTCGGCGCCTTCGACCCCGAGCCGCTCGCGGAACTCGCGGGTCTTGTCCTTGAGCTCCTCGTCGGAGAGCGCGGACATGTCGGCTTCGAGGTCGTTGATGAGCGCGACGACGCCTTCATATCGCTTGATTTCACGCCGCACCGGGTCCCCGAGGACCTTGTTGATCGGCTTCCGGAATATGGACATGCTCCTCTTCATTCTGGCAGGGGATGCCCGTCACGACACCTCCGCCACGATCACGACGTCGATATGAGCGGCTCCGGCGACGTGCAAGGCGGCCCCGGCGGCCTCGACCGTGGCCCCGGTCGTGAGCACGTCATCGACGAGCCAGACGCGTGCCCCGGAGAGCGAGAATCCCTTCCAGGCGAAGGCACCGGCGACATTGCGGCGGCGTCCCGGCTGGTCGCGGACGCTCTGGGGCGTGGTCTCGCGCATGCGACGGAGGCCGTCCAGCACGGGCGCGCTCCGTGCACCGGCCAGTACGCGGGCGATGACGTCCGCCTGGTTGTAGCCCCGCTGCCTGCGCCGGCGCGGCCCGAGCGGGACGGCGACGATCCCATCGGGCGCCGGCGGCGCACCGGACTGCCCCCCGATGCGGCGGGACGTCAGCGTGGCGATGGCCCGCAGCGCCGCCGGATCGCTCCCGTACTTCCCCCGATGCAGGATGGCGCGCACCAGATCCTTGAACTCGAATCCGGCGAACGCGGCGCCGAAAGCAATTGGACGAGGACGCGGGACGGGCATCGCCGCAAGCTGGGCGATGCACTCAGGGCAGATCGGTTCGCGCGAGATGGCATCGCAGCCGGCGCACCGGCGCGGCGCGACGGCGTCGAGGAGCAGGCGGGCGAGGTCGGCGAGCACACGACAGGTATGCCGCGGTCGCGACGACGCCGGAGGGACAATTCCGGGCGAACCTGGTCGGCCGCCCCGTGTGCCGGCCTACCCGGCCTCCACCGCAAACGCGTCGAGCGCGCTCTGCATGCACGCGATCAACGCGCGCGCCGACTCGACACTCAACTCCAGCGCAACCCGCTCGCTCACCGGGCGCCCGGCCTGGACGAGGTCGATCATCAGCGCGTGATCGAGGGTCGCGTGGAACGGGTGGTCAACCGACACGACTGCTCCCGTGATCGGCGCCCACGCCCCGGCTGCCTTGGCGCTGCCGGTCACATCGGTCTTCGCAACGATGTACGAGCACATATGACCTCCCCTACTGCAGGTGCCGGGCGTAGAAGTCGAAGACGAGGCGCCAGCCTTCAACGGCGGCGGCAACCCGGTAGGCGGGCCGGTCCGTCGCGAAGAAGCCGTGGCCGGCATCCTCGAAGGTATGGAACTCGTGCTCCTTGCCGAGGCGGGTCAGCTCGGCGTCGAGCTGCGTCACCTCTGCGGGCGCCGGGTTCCTGTCCTCCACGCCGAAGAGGCCGAGGATCGGACACGTGATCTTCGGAGCGCGGTCGATGACCGGCTCCATGCGGTACGGCAGCTCTGGCGGTGCCGCGCTGATCACGAACGCGCCATAGCAGTCAACGGCCGCGTCGATCGGCAGCTCACACGCGCAGAGGAACGACTGGCGGCCACCGGAGCAGTACCCGATGGTGCCGACCTTCCCGCTGCTGATCGGCAGCCCTCGCAGGGAGGTCAGCGCGCCGCCGGCGTCCCCGAGGAACTGGTCGGTGGTGATCCACCCGCCGGCACGCGCCGCCGCGGCCGCGTCGTCGGGAGCGAGCTCGGGACCGAAGCGGTGGTACAGGTTCGGGCTGATCGCCACGTACCCGTGATGGGCGAACCTGCGAGCGATCTCCTTGGTCGCCTCATCCCACCCCGGCGCGTGGTGAATGACCAGCACCCCCGGGAACGGTCCGGCGCCGAGCGGGCGCGCAAGATACGCGCCGATCTCATCGCCCCCATGCCCCGTGATCGTCACGGTCTCCGCGATCAGCCCTTCGTACACGTCGATCCTCCAGCGCCGGTGATACGACGGACGAAGGTACCGAATCAGGACATCGTCAGGAGGTCACCCACGCCAACGCCGGCCTGCGCGAGCGCGCCACTCGGCAGCTCGATCGCAGCCTTGGCCCGACGGACGATCCGCGACATCCGCCACGGGCGCAGTCCGTGGTACAGGCGCACCACCCGATTGTCCTTGTCGATGAAGGCGACATCGATCGGAAACCGCATGAAGAACATGTGAATCGAGCTGCACGGACGCAGGTAGAGGCCGGCGCCGGCCTCGAGCTCGCGCTTCCCCATCAACCCCATGAACCGCCGGTACGGGTTGTCTGCCACCGCGACCTCGCCGGCGACGGTGGCACCGGTCGACGTGGCCAGCCGGAAGCTGTGCTGTTTCGATGCCATGGCAGGATCGTACTGACGGGCTGTCGCGCTGTGGGCGTCGTCGCTAGGTCGTCGCGCGGCCGTCAGGGACGGTGACGCGCACTTCCGTCCCCAGCCCGAGCCCGCTCCGGACCTGCACCCGGCCACCCACCAGGGCCGCGCGTTCGCGCATCTGGATCATTCCGAGTCCCTCGGTGCGACCGAGGCGCGCGTCGGTGGCGCCGACGTCGAAGCCGTCGCCGTCGTCCTTCACCACCGCCACGGCCATCTGCGGGAGGAACGAGATGATCGTGTCAACCCGCTGCGAGTGCCCGTGGGTGAGCGCGTTGTCGATCGCCTCCTCGAGGATCCGGTACATCGTGATCTCGGCGAGCTGCGGCATCCGGCGCTCGCTGCCGAGGACGTGCAGCAGGATGGTGCCGCGTTCGGCCCATCCGGCGATCAGCTCCCGGATGGCGCCGACCAGTCCCCGGTCCGGGTTCAGGGGCAGGAGACCGGCGATGACCTCCCCGAGACGCTCCGAGGCATCGGCGGCAGCCGTCCGGCAGCGCGCGCTGGCTCCGACTGCCGTCGCAGGCTCGCGCGCGAAGCTGCGGCCGATCAACTCGGCCTCGAGCGCCGCGTCCCAGAGGCGCTGCATCGGACCCTCGAGGATCAGCCGCGCCGTCTCCGCGTGCTCGATGTCGGCGATCTCGTAGATCTGGCGCGCAGCCTGGCTGTACCGGCTCGCGCGCTGGTCGGGATCGACGGTCGACTGCCCCGGCATCTGCGCGAGCTCGCGGCTCATCTGGCGGAGGACCGCCTGCTCATCGCCGATCTCGGCGAGGCGCACCCGGATGCCCGCGGCGCGCGCCTCGAGACGGGTGATCTCGGTGCTGATGTCCAGGCCCTCGGTGAACGTCGCGGTGATCTCGGCGAGGAGCTCGGGCGGCCGGGCCGAAAGAGCCGGCAGCACCTCGAGCGCCTCGAGCGCCGACTGGCGTGCCTCCTCGACACGGCGCAGATGCACGAGCAGATTGGCTCGCCCGGCGCCGATGTCGATCAGCTGGCGTTCGAGGTCGGCCGCCAGCTCCTCGAGGTCCGTGGCCCGGCAGTCCATGTGAAAGCGCAGGCCAACCAGCGGCGCGCCCGCCACCCGCACATCGATATGCCCCGCGGTCGTGGCTCGCTGCGCGGTTCTCACGCAGCGATTATCGCCGGACGACGAACCGAAGACGCAAAAGATCGTAAAGCGTGCCGACGGAATCGCGAAACGCGCTCACCCGCGAGTCCTCCTTGTGCTCCCAGCGCACCGGGACCTCGGCCACGGTCCATCCCAGACGGCGGGCGCGAAGCAGCACCTCTGCATCGAAGCCGAAACGCAGCGTGCGCAATGGCTCGAAGCAGGCGATCGCCGCCTCGGCCGTGAACGCCTTGAAGCCGCACTGTGTGTCGTGCAGCCCTTTGAGCGCCGCGATCTGGAGCAACCGGTTGTACGTCCGCCCCATCACCTCGCGACGACCGGGCTGGTGCACGGCGATCCGGGAGCCGGGCAGCGCGCGCGACGCGATCGCGACCGCGCACTGACCATGGAGTCGCTCGCGCAGGCGCTCGATCTCCTCGATGGGCGTGCTCAGGTCGGCATCGCTGAAGATTCTCTGCTCGCCTTTCGCGGTCAACATCCCGAGCCGCACCGCCGCGCCTTTGCCCGTGTTCTCCGGCAGTGCGAGCACCTGCATCTGCGGCCAGTCCTCGGCCATCCTGCGCGCGGTTGTCAGCGTGGAATCGGTGCTGCCGTCATCCACGACGAGCAGCTCATAGGGCTCGTCGTGTCCGTCGAGATACTCACGCATCCTGACCAGAGTGGCTGGCAGGCGCTGCTCCTCGTTGTAGGCGGGGACGATGATGCTCAGCACCGGAAGATCATCGCTGCGGGACCGGTGTCGCTCGCCGCGATTCACGGAATTCGAGCCACCAGTACACGGGAAGCACGGCTTGTCGACGAACTCGCCACGGTTGGATCGCGAGCCGCCACGCCCACTCGAGGCCGGCCGCACGCAGCAATGCCGGCGCCCGGCGCACCCTCCCGGCAAGGAAGTCGAGGGAACCGCCGACACCGATGCCGGCCGCCGCGCCGATGGCGCCGAGCCGCCTCTCGAGGAACTCCTCCTGACGCCCGGCGCCGAACGCCGCGAGCACGATCTCCGGCTTCGCGGCGGCAAGACGCGCCGCCGTGACGGCGTCCGGTGCTCCGGCGCTGGCCGCGACGACGGCAAGCCGAGGATGCGCGGCGACCATGCGGTCCCGGGCCTCGCGGGCGACCCCCGGAGCCCCGCCGACGAGCGCGATCCGGTGCCCGCGGCGCTCGGCCTCCGGCAGGTACGCGCTGATCAGGTCCGCCCCGCCGACGCGCGTGGCTTCGGGATGCCCTCGCCGGTGCAGGGCACGCACGATGCCGATGCCGTCCGGTACGAGCATCGTCGCGGACTCGAGCAGGGAAGCGAAGTCGCGGTCGCGCCGTGCCAGCATCACCATCTCGGGGTTGATCGTGACCACCACGGCCGGCTGCACCGCGCTGTCACGCCGCCGGCGCTCGACGAGGTCGACCAGCATCCGCACCGCCGCGGTCATGTCGACCACGTCGACCGGGCATCCGAGCACACGAGCCCTCGCCGTCACTTTGGCGACGGGCGGCGATGCCACTACCGCTTGGTGTACTGCGGCGCCTTCCGAGCCCGTTTGAGGCCGTACTTCTTGCGCTCTTTCTCGCGGGAGTCACGGGTGAGCAGCCCGGCCGCTTTCAGCACGGCTCGCAACTCGGGGTCGGCCGCGATGAGCGCTCGCGCGATGCCGTGGCAGACCGCGCCCGCCTGACCGGCGATGCCGCCGCCGCTGACCTTGACCGACACCTCGAAACGGCCCGTCGTCTCGGTGAGTCGCAGTGGCTGCGTGACGACGGTCTCGAGGTCGCGTCGCCCGAAGTACTCGCTCGGGGGACGGTTGTTGACGATGATGACGCCGTCGCCAGGGACGATGCGCACACGTGCGACAGCCGTCTTGCGCCGGCCGGTCGCCTGCTTGTACGCCTCAACTGCTGCTGGCAACGATGATCTCCCCTAGCTCGCCGAAGGTGATCGGCTGCGGTTGCTGGGCTTCATGGCGGTGCTCCGAGCCCGCGTAGACGCGAAGATGCGTGAGCTGCTCGGCGCCGATGGTGTTGTGCTGGAGCATGCCGCGGACCGCATGCATGATCGGTGCGGTCGGATCGACCTTCATCGCTTCGTCGTACGTGCGCACGTGGCGGCCGCTCGGGTATCCGGAGTAGCGGTCATATGTCTTGAGCGTGCCCTTGCGCCCCGTGACGACGATGTCGCGCGAGTTGATGACGATGACGTGCTCACCGGTGTTGATGTGCTGCGTGAACTGCGGGCGATGCTTGCCGCGCAGCACGCGCGCGATGTTGACGGCAAGGCGTCCCAGCGTCTGGCCGCGAGCATCCACGAGGAACCAGCGCTGCTCGAGCTCGCCGGGCTTGGCCTGGTACGTGCTGGTGTTCATGCTGCGCGCCTCGTGTCCTGGTGGAATTGCGCCGGCGCGTACCGCACCGACCACTGATGGAGGCCACGCGCCGGGGCCACCGTCAGCGACGAATCGCGCCCGGTCGCCGTGTCGACGAGTGACGCGAGCCACCCGGCGGTCGCGCGTCCCCTGCCGATCTTGACCAGGGCGCCGGTGAACGAACGCATCATGCCGCGCAGGAATGCGTCGGCGCTCACGGTGATGATCACCGTCTCGAGGATCGGCGATGCGGATGCGGCGCCGAGCGCTGCGTCGAACGCGTGGCGATCGATGCTGATCGACGTGACCGTGCGTACGGTGCTGCTGCCCGGACGCGGCGCGCTCCCGAAGGCCGCGAAGTCATGCGTGCCGACGAGCCGTTGCGCTGCAACGCGCATCGCCTCGAGGTCGAGATGACCGCGAACGGTCCACGCGGTGCGGCGCGACACGGGCGCGTTCCCGTCTCTGCACACGATGAGGTAGCGGTAGCTGCGCTCCACGGCATCGCGTCGCGCGTGGAAGCCGTCCGGCGCGACGGCGGCGTCGCGGACCGCGAGGTCCGAAGGGAGGACGGCGTTGAGCGCGTGACGGAGCGCGTCGGGTCCCCATGCGCGTTCGAGCCCGATGCCGGCGACCTGCCCGTGCGCGTGCGCGCCGGCGTCGGTGCGACCAGCCGCGGTGAGCGCGGGCGACTCGCCCGTCACCGTCCGGATCGCGTCCTGAAGGACGCCCATGGCGGTGCGCATGCGCGGCTGGATCTGCCACCCGGCGAAATCAGTGCCGTCGTACTCGAGCGTAAGGCAATAGGTGGGCACGGCGTCAGGTCCTAGTCGACCAGCTCGATGATCGCCATCGGCGATGCATCGCTTTTCCGCGGCGGCAGCTTGACCACGCGCGTGTAGCCACCGGGGCGCTCCTTGTAGCGATCGAGGTACGTCCCGAACAGCTTGTTGGAGACCTCGCGGTCGTTGACGTACAGCGCGACCTTGCGGCGCGCGTTGAGATCGTCCGGCTTCGCGTCGGTGATGACGCGCTCGACCCAGCGGCGCAACTCCTTGGCCTTGGCCTCGGTGGTCGTGATCCGCCCGTAGCGCAGCAGCGAAGTGATCTGGTTGCGCGTCATCGACTGGCGATGCGCTGCGCTGCGCCCGAACTTCGTGCCGGCGATCCGATGGCGCATGAGGTGGTCCTCTTACCTCGCCATCGGCTGGAACAACGTCTCCAGCTCCTCAGGTGTGACCAGCTCGCGCTGCACGAGCTTCTCACGAATCTCGTCGAGCGACTTCTGTCCGAAGTTGCGCAGGGTGAGCAGTTCCTCCTGCTTCATCGCGACGAGCTGTCCGACCTTGGTGATGTCGTTGGCCTTGAGGCAGTTCAGCGCGCGGACGCTCAGCTCGAGGTCCTCGATCGGCACATCGGCCAGGCGGCTCGGAAGGTCGTTGCCACGGGTCGTGGTGTGTGTCGGCGCGGCGAGGTTGTCGCCGAAGCGGACGAAGAGGCCGAGGTGCTCCGTGAAGAGACCGGCCGCGCGGCTCACCGCCTCGACGGGTGCGAGCGTGCCGTCCGTCCAGACCTCGACCACGAGCTTGTCCCACTCCGTCTCCTGCCCGACGC
The DNA here is from genome assembly GCA_035534435.1 of Candidatus Acidiferrales bacterium. Classification (GTDB taxonomy): domain Bacteria; phylum Chloroflexota; class Dormibacteria; order Aeolococcales; family Aeolococcaceae; genus Palsa-851. Next base: position 7,975 of record DATLRX010000042.1, on the reverse strand, counting down.
GGGTCTTCTCGACGTAGAAGTTCGCCTTGCGGACCGGGGTGAAGATGGCGTCGATCGGGATCACGCCGATGGCCTGACCCTCTTTCTTGTTGCGCTCGGCGGTGACGTAGCCCTTGCCACGCTCGACCATCATGTCCATGCGCAGCTGCGCCTTCGGCGAGTCGAGCGTCGCGATGTGCTGGCCGGGGTTGCGGATCTCGACATCACTCGGCAGCTCGATATCGGCTGCGGTGACCTCTTTGGGACCGTGCTGATCCAGGCTGATGCGCACCGGATCGGCGCTGTGGGAGAGCACGTTGATCTCCTTGACGTTCAGGAGGATCTCGGTGACGTCTTCCTTGACGTTCTCGATCGAGCTGAACTCGTGCGCGATGCCCTCGATGGACACCGAGGTGATCGCGGCACCAGGGAGGGACGACAGGAGCACGCGGCGCAGCGAGTTCCCGAGCGTGACGCCGAAACCCGGCTCCAGTGGCTCGATCTCGAACTTGCCGTAATCGGCGCTGCTCTCGATCTCCTTGACGGCGGGGGACGTGATCATGTCAACAGCCATTCAGGCCTCCTCAACAGGGGTGAACGTGGCGCCGTCATCGGCGCGGAGCATCGTCATCTCGAGTAGTACTCAACGATGAGCTGCTCTTCGATCTGGGTTTCCATCTCATGTCGCTCGGGCAGGCGCATCACGGTGCCGCGCAACGCCGCGGCGTCGAGCGTCAGCCAGTCCGGGACGGCGCGGCCGCTGACCAGTGCCTGCGCGTTCTCGAGCACGAGCATCTTGCGGCTGCGCTCGCGCACCTCGACCACGTCGCCCGGCCGGAGCTGCGCCGACGCGATGTTGAGCGCCTTGCCGTTCACCTTGAAGTGGCGGTGGTTGACGAGCTGGCGCGCCTCACGGCGCGAGCTGGCCAGTCCGAGGCGGTAGACGATGTTGTCGAGACGGCGCTCGAGCTGCTGCAGCAGGACGGTACCGGTCACACCCTGCGCGCTCTCCGCCCGCTCGAAGTAGTGCCGGAACTGGGTCTCGAGGACGCCGTAGATGCGGCGTGCCTTCTGCTTCGCCCGCAGCTGGATGCCGTAGTCGCTCGCCTTGCGGCGCCGCGCCAGGCCGTGCTGTCCGGGCAGCAGACCGCTGCGCTTGTCAAAGACGCAGTTCGTCAGGCACTTGGCACCCTTGAGATAGAGCTTCGCGCCCTCACGGCGGCAGAGCCTGCAGACGGGACCGGCTTGGTTGGCCATCGGCGCTCCCTAGACCCGCCGCCGCTTCGGCGGGCGGCAGCCGTTGTGCGGGATGGGAGTCACGTCGGAGATGGCGCTGACGTCGAGGCCGCTCGCCTGGAGGCTGCGGATCGCCGCCTCGCGGCCGGCGCCCGGTCCCTTGACGAAGATCTCGATCGACTTCAGACCATGCTCCATCGCCCGGCGAGCCGCCGCCTCAGCGGTGACCTGCGCCGCGAACGGCGTGCTCTTGCGCGAGCCCTTGAAGCCCTGCGCGCCGGCCGAGCCCCACGCGATGACATTGCCGTCGGGGTCGGTGAGGCTCACGATCGTGTTGTTGAACGTGGCAAGCACGTGCGCGTGACCGACCGCGATGTTCTTGCGCTCGCGGCGCCGGGTTCGGACGACTTTCTTCTTCTTTGCCATGACCTACTTCGTCGCCTTCTTGCGGCGCACGCCGACTGTCTTCTTCGGCCCGCGACGGGTGCGTGCGTTGGTGCGGGTGCGCTGGCCGCGTACGGGTAGTCCGCGCCGGTGACGGAGGCCACGGTACGTGCCGATCTCGGTGAGACGCTTGATGTTCAGCGCGATCTGGCGGCGGAGGTCGCCTTCAACGCGGCCCTGCAATTGCTTTGCGATGACATCGCGCAATTTGCCGACCTGCGCATCGCTCAAATCCTTCGTCCGCGTATCGGGGGCAACGCCTGCCAGCGACAGCATTCGTCTGGCCGTGGTCGGTCCAATCCCGTAGATGTACGTGAGCGCGATCTCGATGCGCTTGTCGCGAGGGACGTCGACGCCTGCAATACGTGCCATAGCTCCGCCTACCCCTGCCGCTGCTTGTGCTTGGGGTTCTCGCAGATCACTCTGACCGCCCCGTGGCGCTTGATGATCTTGCAGCGCTCACAGAGACGCTTGACTGATGCTCTGACCTTCATTCCGGTGACGCGTTCCTCGTGGTTGGCGGCGTAGGGCGCCGATGGCTTGGTGCTCGTTGCGCCCCGGAACGACCCGTGACGCTGGTGCCGGCGGTACCCCGATGCGTGCGCGCCGAACCAGGCTCTGACGAGAGCCCGAGGTGATGAGTATAAACCGCAGCCCGAGTCCCAGGCAAACCCGTCGAACCCACCTACACGTCCGCCATGACCGGGTCCGGACGCAGGGTCAGGACTTCGGGCCCGGATTCGGTGATTGCAATCGTGTGCTCGAAGTAGCAGGACAGCTTCCCGTCGGAGGTGACGACCGTCCAGTCGTCGTCGAGCACCCGGGTCTCCGGACGTCCCACGTTGACCATCGGCTCGATGGCGATCACGTACCCGGGCTTGAGCATGTTGCCCGTGCCGGCGGTCCCGTAGTTGGGGATCTGGGGCAGTTCGTGCATGTCGCGGCCGATCCCGTGGCCCACGTACTGGCGAACCACCGAGAACCCATTGGATTCGACGAAGCGCTGGACGGCCGCACCGATATCGCCGATGTGGTTGCCGGGTCTGGCCGCGGCGATGCCGAGGTCGAGCGCCTCGCGGGTGACGTCGATGAGCCGGTGCACGAGCGGCGAGGCTTCCCCGCAGGCGACCGAGAGGCCGCTGTCCGCCCACCATCCCTCGAGGATGAGCCCGCAGTCGAGCGAGACGAGATCGCCTTCATGGATCACCTGCGGTCCCGGGATCCCGTGCACCACCTGCTCGTTGATCGAGACGCACAGCGAGTTCGGGAAGTCGTCATAGCCGAGGAATCCGGGGATGCAGTTGTGGTCGCGGATGAACGTCTCCGCCTCGCGATCGAGGTCGAGCGTCGTGATCCCGGGCCGCACCTCGGCCGCGAGATGCGACAGACATGCGCCGAGGATCCGGCCCGACGCCCGCATCTTCTCGATCTCGTCAGGGCGCTTCAACCGGAAGCTGTCGACGTTGCGGGGGCTCATGTGGAGGTCACCGAGATGCCATGGTGGCGCAGCGCCGTGACGATGCGCTCGGTGATCGTGTCGATATCGCCCACACCGTCGATCGTCTCGATGCGGGTGCCGACCGATCGGTAGTGCTCGAGCACCGGCCACGTGTCCTGGTGGTAGACGACGAGGCGGTTCGCGAGGCCCTCGGCGGTGTCGTCGCTCCGGCCCTCGACGTCGGCGCGCTTGAGGATGCGTGTCTTGAGCTCGTCGTCGGGAACCTCGAGCGAGATCACCTCGGCGACGTAGTCGTCACGGACCTTGAGCATCCGGTCCAGCGTGACCGCCTGCGGGACGGTGCGCGGGAACCCGTCGAGCAGGACCCCTTTGGCCGCGTCCTGCTGGTTGAGGCGCGCGTTGATCATCCGCACCACGAGATCGTCCGGGACGAGACCACCGGCGTCCATGATCGGTTTCGCCTCGCGGCCGAGATCGGTGCCGCGCGCCACCTCGTTGCGGAGCATGTCGCCGGCGGCGACGTGCGGGATCGCGAGACGGAGGGCCACACGGGACGCCTGGGTGCCCTTGCCGCTCCCCGGCGGTCCGAACATCACCGCGATCACTTGATGAATCCCTTGTACTGGCGCATCAAGAGCTGGGTCTCGATCTGCTTCATGGTGTCGAGCGCGACGCCGACGACGATGAGGATCGCGGTGCCACCGAGGTACAGGCTCGTCGACGGGACTCCGGTGAGCACGGCCGTGAGCAGCGGCAGGACGACCGTGATCATCGCGAGGAAGAGCGCACCGGCGAGTGTGATCCGGCCCATGACCTTGCCGAGATACTCCGCGGTACTTCGCCCCGGTCTGATGCCCGGAATGAACGTCGACTGTTTCTTCAGGTTGTCGGCGACGTCGACGGGGTCGAAGACGATCGCCGTGTAGAAGTACGTGAAACCCATCACGAGCAGGAAGTAGATGCCGTTGTACAGGAAGTTGAGCGGAATGAAACCGCCCGTCGCCTGCCAGTTGGTGGTGATCCACGAGGACACCGCCAGCGTCCATCCGGTGCTGCTCTGGAAGAGGTTGGCGAAGATCGTCGGGAAGGTCATGATCGAGATCGCGAAGATGATCGGGATGACTCCCGCGGCGTTGACTCGAAGTGGTAAGAAGTTGCGCCGCCCCTGCGAGGCCATGCCGGTGCGCACGTTGAGAACGCGTTGCGCCGATTGAACGGGTACTTTGCGCTGTGCCTGCTGGACCTCGATGACTCCCGCGGTGACCGCGACGGCGATCAGGGTCATGACGGCGAGCTGCACGAGGTGCGCGGTGCCACCCGTGCCCCCGTAGCCCACGATCGCCGCGGGGAGCCTCCCGATGATCCCGACGAAGATGATCAGTGAGACGCCGTTGCCGACGCCGTACTCCGTGATCAGCTCACCGAGCCACATCGCGATGATCGTGCCGGCGGTGAGCGTGAGGATGATGCTGATCTCAGTCGCGCCGCTGGGGTTGTTGAGGATCGCCCCGTCCTTGGTGACCTGCGGGTTGGTGAACAGGGCAAGGTAGCCGTACGCCTGGAGCATCGCCAGCGGCACGGTGAGCCAGCGCGTGTAGCGGGTGATCTTCTTGCGTCCGACCTCCCCTTCCTTGCTCAACTCCTTGAGCCGGACGGAGACGACCGTCATCAGCTGCATGATGATCGTAGCGTTGATGTAGGGATTCAGCCCGAGCGCGACGATGGTGAACCGCTGCAGGCCGCCGCCGCTGAAGAGGTTCAGCAGCCCGAGCAGGGAGTTGCCGGAGAAGAGGTCGTTCAGCGCCTTGACGCTCGCGCCGGGGATCGAGATGCTTGCGAGGATTCGGAAGGCGAGGAGCAGGCCGAGTGTGAACAGCAGCTTGCGTCGCAGCTCCGGAATTCGCAGTGCCTGGGCAAGCGCCTGGAGGAGGTTCACTCCGCGTCCTCGGTCTCCGCCTCGTTGTCAGGTGCGCCGTCGGGCCCTGTAGCGGCCGCGGCTTCGGTTGGGGGTGCTTGCTCGGACGGCTTGGCCGCCTTGGCCTTGGTGTCAGCTTTTTTCGTGCGACGGCTCGGCGCTTCACCCGCCGGAGCGTTCTCGGCAGCGGCCGCGCGCGCGCTCGCCGCGTCTGCCTTGGCTGCCTGCTTGGTCGCCCGCACGGCGGCGCGACCCTTCGTGACGGATTCGGATTCCGGTTGCGGGCCGACGAGCTCGACACTCCCGCCGGCGGCCTCCACCGCGGTGCGCGCGGCAGCGGAGATCCGATCGACACGGAGAGTGAGCGCGTGCGTCAGATGACCGGCCGCGAGCACCTTGACCGGCGACGAGGCGCGCGGGATGAGCCCTGCCTCGGTGAGCACGTCGGCGTCAACGACCGTGTCCTTTTCGAAGCGCCCGAGCTTGCCGAGATTGACGACGACGAATTCCTTGCGCCAGCGATTGTGAAAGCCACGAAGCTTCGGCAACCGCTGCTTGAGTGGCATCTGGCCACCCTCGAAGCCCGTCGGAAGCCCGACGCTCGACCGCGAACCCTGGCCCTTCTGGCCGCGCCCGCTGGTCTTGCCCTGGCCCGAACCGTGACCGCGGCCGATCCGCTTGCGTGTCTTTCGACTGCCTTTGGCCGGGCTCAGCTCGTGCAGCTTCATTCGGCATCCTCCGACGAAGACGCGAGGCTCTGGAGCACCGCGACGCCTGCCGGGGAGTCCGCCGGTTCGCCATTGACGCTGACGAGGTGGCGCACCTTGTGGACCATGCCGCGGATGGACGGGGTCGCCTCGTGCTCGACGGTGTGGTTCAGCTTCTTGAGGCCGAGCGCTGCGAGGGTGCGCTTCTGGTCCCAGGCGTAGCCGATCGAGCTCTTGCGGTAGGTCACGCGCACGGTGCTCACGGTGTGACGACCTCGACGGGCGCGGTGTCCGCTGCGGCCGGCGTGCGGCCAAGCATCCGATCGGCCATCTTGCGGCTGCCGACGATCTGCTCCGGCGTGCGGCCGCGCAGCTCGGCGACCGACGCCAGCGTGCGCAGGCTCGCGAGCGCCGACACGGTGGCGCGAACGACGTTGATGGGGTTGTCCGTGCCGAGGCTCTTCGTGAGGATGTCCTTGATTCCCGCCGCCTCGACGACCGCGCGCATCGAGCTGCCGCTGATGACTCCCGTCCCGGGAACGCCGGGCTTGAGCATCACCTTCGCGGCACCGAGCTTGTAGCGCACCTCGTGCGGGATGGTCGTCCCGACCATGGGCACGGTGATCATGTGTTTCTTCGCGTCGTCGACGCCCTTGCGAATGGCGTCCGGCACCTCGCCCGCCTTGCCGAGCCCCGCGCCGACGCGACCCTTGCCGTCACCAACGACGACCAGCGCGCTGAACGAGAAGCGGCGTCCACCCTTGACCACCTTGGCCACGCGGTTCAGCGAGACGATCTTCTCCTGGAACTCACTGCCGCGATCGTCGCGGCGATCCATGCGCATTCCCATGTCAGAACTTCAGGCCACCCTCGCGGGCAGCCTCCGCAAGCGCCTTGACGCGACCGTGGAAGAGATAGCCGGCGCGATCGAACACGACGGTGTCGACACCGGCCGCCCGTGCGCGCTCGGAGATCGTCTTGCCGATGGCGGCCGCGCCGGCGGTGGTGCAGGCGTTGCCGTCACCGAGCACGGAGCGCAGCGCAGGTTCGGTCGTCGACGCGGCGACGATGGTGTGGCCGTTGGCGTCGTCGACGAGTTGCGCCCCGATGTGACGGAGGCTGCGGAACACCGCGAGACGCGGGCGCGCCGCAGTGCCGGACACGTGCTTGCGGACGCGGCGGTGGCGCCGCGCGCGAGCGGCGCGTCGATCGTGCTTCGTGAACATCGTGAATCAGCCTCTACTCTACTTGCGTCGTTACTTACGTCTTGTCGTTACTTGGTCTTGCCGGCCTTGCCCGACTTGCCCGCCTTGCGGCGCAGCTTCTCGCCGCGATACAGGATGCCCTTGCCCTTGTACGGCTCGGGCTTGCGGAACGAGCGAATCTTGGCGGCGACCTGACCGACGACCTCCTTGTCGGATCCGCTGATCGCGATCTGTGTCGGGGCGGGAACGTCGATCGAGATCCCTTCCGGCGGCGTGTAGCGGATGGGGTGCGAATACCCGAGCGTCAGCACGAGGTCGCCACCCTGCTTCGAGGCGCGGAAGCCGACGCCGACGAGGTCGAGCTCGCGGGTGAAGCCGCCGCTCACGCCCTGCACCATGTTCGCGACAAGCGTCCGCGTGAGCCCGTGCAGCGAACGATGGATCCGCGCGTTCGACGGGCGGTCGACGGTGATCGTTCCCGTTTCGACGTTGATCTGCATTGACGGCGCGAGTGTGCGGTGCAGCGTCCCGCGCGACCCGGTCACGCTGAGGCGGTTGCCCGCCTCGAGGGCGACCTCGACTCCGGCCGGCACGGGGATCGGGAGCTTGCCGATGCGCGACATTACCGGCGCCTCACCACACGAAGGCGACGACTTCGCCGCCGAGCCCGGCGCGCTGCGCCGCGCGTCCGGTCATCAATCCACGCGACGTGGAGATGATCGCCACGCCGAGGCCGCCGAGCACGCGCGGGATCTCGGATTTGCGCGCGTACACGCGAAGCCCGGGGCGGCTGATCCGTCGGAGTCCGGAGAGCGCGCGCCCGCGCGCGCTGCCGGGCTTCAGCGTCACCGTGAGCAGCTGCATCGGCGCTTCCCCGGAGACTTCGTACCCGTCGACGAAGCCCTCCTCGGTGAGGACGCGCGCGATCTCGACCTTCATCTTCGACACCGGGATCTCCACGGTGCGGTGATGGGCCTGGTTGGCGTTGCGGATGCGGGTCAGCATGTCCGCGATGCTGTCACTGGTCATG
>DATLRX010000041.1:0-23641 GCA_035534435.1 Candidatus Acidiferrales bacterium | reverse complement strand
CCCGTTGGTCCTGCAGCACCCGTGGGTCCAGCCGCGCCGGTGGGTCCAGCGGGCCCGCCCGATGGCCCGGTCGGCCCTGTGGCGCCCGTCGGTCCAGCGGTCGGTGTGGCTGCGTAGTAGCCGAAGTAGTCGAGGATGATGTCGGCGCTGCCGAGGTTGTTATAGATGCTGATCTCCCCGCTGGTTCCGAGCTGGACCACGACGACATTCGTCGTGTTCTTCCCGGCCGGCGGGTTGATGTTCGATGTTCCCGCGAGCGTGGCGCCGAGCGGATACAACGCGAAGTACGTTGACGCCGTCACGTTGGTCGCCGTGACATTCATGACGATCGCGGTCGCGTTGGCGGGGATTCCGTTCAGTCCTCCGACTGTCCACTGTTCTGTCCTGCCCGGAGTCAGGTGCATGCCCGACTGAGCGGTATTCCTGGAGTCAAGCACGCGTTCCGGCGTGATCGGTGTGAAGGCGCTTGCGACTCCCGCAGACGCGCCGACGGACAGTGTTTGCGACATCGCGAGCGCAAGCGGTATACACAAACCTGCACCCACAAGCCACCGACGACGATGTGTCACCTGGTCTCGATTCCTGAAAGGACCCATTGTTGGCCTCCGACGTGTCGAGACCCCTCTGCTCAGGATCCTCACAGGTTGCGCGGTCAGAGTCAAATGCACTCTCAGCCTATGTCGCTTTACGTACCAACGATTTCGCTTTCATGCACCAGCTGCGTACACTGGGTCGCCCATGCCAATTTCAACCACCATCACGATGCGTGTACGTGATCGCATGATCGCGTTCGGCGCCGTGAGCACAGTTGTTCTGATCGCGAGTTGTGGACCATCCCCCACATCTCCATCACCACATCTCGCGTCCATCCAATCCGCGGTGACGTGCCCCGCGCCGCCTGTGCATGCGGCCGTCACTGATCCGTCACGGACATTCAGCGCCCCACCGTCTCGCGCTCTCGAGAAGAATGCCGGCTATTGCGCGTATCTCGACACCAGCCGTGGGCTCATCTCGGTTCGGCTTCGCCCCGAGCACGCACCCAACGCGGTGAATGACTTCGTCTTCCTCGCGCAGAAGGGCTTTTACGACGGGCTCACCTTCTATCAGATGTGCCCCAGCGCGACCGGCGCGACCTGTCCCGTGCACGCCACTGCAGCGATCGCCGGTGATCCCACTGGGACCGGCACCGGCGGACCCGGTTACACCGTGAAAGCGGACCCCGTCATCGGGCAGTACCTCTTCGGGTCGGTCGCAATGCTGAGCACGAATTCATCGAGCGTCGGCAGCCAGTTCTTCGTGAGCACTGGCGACAGCTCCCGTGTCGCGCGCCAGTACGACATCTTCGGACAGGTCACCGACGGGCTCCCGGCGCTCGCGGAGCTCGGGAAGGGAGACCGGATCCTCTGGGTCGCCATCGTCGTGACCGCCCCAGAACCCTGACCGCGGGTCAGCGAAGAAACAGCCCCAGTCCGATCATCACCGTCCACGCGATCGCGACGATGACCGCGGCCACAGTCAGCGCCCGGCGCGGGTCCGAGTCCCTGCGACGCCGGCGCATGTACAGCAACCGAGCCTCCAGCGAGGCTTCCTCAGGAAGAATCTCGATCCGCATTCGCGGCAACCTCCGTTGTGAACAAGGTGTGGATTCTGTGGGAAAGAGTATCGTCTAAACCCACAGTATCACTATCATATGATATGATACCAATAACATACCAGTGTAGGCGGTCGGCTGGGTCGCCGATGCGGCGCCCCTCGGTCAGCCAGGAGGTGCCCACGATGACATCGCATGCGACTTCCATCGAGGCGGACAACCTCGACAAACCCATCTACTCGGTGAACGTCGCCAGCGAGATCCTCGAGAGCAATCCGGGCACGCTGCTCGTCTACGAAGGCCTCGGCCTCGCGACGCCGAAGGGATCAGGTCGCCGGCGATACAGCTCGCGCGACATGCTCGGACTGACCGCGCTCCGACGCCTCACGCGGCGGCACGGGCTGAACATCACCGGGGCTCGTTACGTGGTCCGGTATCTGCAGCTCCTGGACGCGTACCAACTCCCTCGGCCCATGGAGTTCGTGAACATCCGCGTCGAGCACGTTCGGCTCTGACGCGGCAGCGACTCCGGCCTCAGGCCGACTCGCGTTGGCGACCGCCGGTGCCTCGCTCCACCCTTGTGGAGAGTTGCGCCGGCGTGGTGTCGGCCTTCACGAGGAATTCAAGCGCGCCGAGCTTGAGGCCCCGCCGGCGCAGCTCCGGTTCGCCATAGTTGCTCAGGATGATCACCGGGATGTTCGTCGTCGTCGGGTTTGCTCTGAGTCGCTCGAGGACCTCAAACCCGTCGAGCCCGGGCAGACGGAGATCGAGGTAGATGAAGTCCGGGCTCTCCTCCGTCGCGATGCGAAGCCCTTCCTCGCCGGTCGTCCCGATCACGACGGTGTACCCGTCGGCGACGAGGCGCACCCGATACATCTCCGCGGCGAACTCATCGTCCTCGATCAGCAGGACTTTGACGTCATCCTCCACAGAACGTCCTCCTTCCGACCTCACCCACGAAATTGCCGTGCATCCGGCACCGCGTCGGCGCCTCGGCTGATTTTAGTCCTCGGCGCTCCCCTTCGGTGTGCGAACGCGCCGATCGCGACATGACGCACGCTCAAACGGGATCGACGACGAGCGGGAGCGAGAGCACGAACCGCGTTTCTGCTCCCAGCTTGGAGGTCACCATGATGTCGCCGCCGTGGAGGCGGGCAAGCTCGCGCGACAGGTACAGCCCGAGCCCGGTGCCCGAGATGTGGCTGTTGTCCGGCGTGACCAGGCGGCTGAACCGCGTGAACAGGCGATGCATCTGCTCGGGTGGGATGCCGAGGCCGTGATCGACCACATGGACGCGGGCGGAGCCACCGCTGACACTGACTGAGCAGCGCACCTCTCCTCCATTCGGGGAGAACTTCAGTGCGTTGTCGAGCAGATTCCGGAGGATGGTCACGACCCGCCCGGCATCGACGTCGACCATCACCGGCTCCCGCGGCACGCGGATGACGAGTCGGTGGGCGGGCGATACCTGCGCCCGGATGGCAGTGTCGGCGGCGGCCACGATCAAGCGCAGATCGTGTGCCTCGCGATCGAGGCGCGTGAGACCCTCGTCGAGGCGGGCGGCCTCGAGCATCTCCGTGACGAGCGCGTTCATGTCGTCGAGCTTGCGGCCGATGACCGGCAGGGCACGAGCGATGCCGTCCTGGTCGAGCGAGCCGTCGGACATCATGGAGTAGTAGCCGCGCACGATCCCGATCGGGCCTCGGAGCTCATGAGAGGCAAGCTTGAGGAAGTCCCCCTTCATCTTCTCCATCGACTCCATGCGCTCGATGTGCTCGCGCAGGCGGTCCGCCTCCGATTCGCCGAGTGCCCGGACGTGCCGTTCGGCGGTCTTGATCTGCCAGACCAGCCCGGCGGCGAATGCGGCCAGGCGAAGGATCCAGGCGTCCTCCTCGCTGAACCCCGCGGCACCGATCGGGTCGTGCGCCGCCAGAGCGCCGAGCCGTGTCGCGCCGGCCCGCCACGCCACCGCCATCGCGTCGGGGGTGGTCGCCGATCGAGGTCGGGACTCGGTCCGAACATCCATCCCGAGCTCTCGCGCTGAGCCAAGGTAGAAGCCGTCGCCGAACACGACCGTTCCGATGGTCGACCCGTCGCGGGGTTCGCACGGGACCGGGCGGATGGCACCGGCCTCGTCTGTCTCGATGCCGTGGGCGCCGGCGGCGAGAACGCAGTGCTGCCGGTCGTTGCTCAACCGCCAGAACGTCACCCGGCCCGCGGCGACAAGGTCGGCGACGGTGCTGGCGAACCGGGCGTACAGCTCGTCCTCGGACTCGGACGTGTCGAGGTGCTCGGACACCGTGAGCAGCGCGCGCAGCGCTTTCGTCTGCGCCTCCTTCGATTCAGCGAAGAGCCGGGCATTCTGCAGCGCGAGCGCGGCGGACAGCGCGATCTGTTCCAGGTTCTCGACGTCGAGCGGGCTGAATGCGTGGTCCGAGCGACGGCTGACCGCGAGCATGCCCCGGACGCGCCCGCCTGTCGTCAGCGGGAGGATCAGGCGTCGACGGACATCAGACAGCTGCTCTCGCATGTTCGTCGGCATTCCCGTCGCATCCGGGAATCCGTCGATCGCCGACTCGCCGCGGTCGATCGCGGCCTGGAGCTCCGGCGTCAAGCCCCAGATCGCGCCGACCTCCGCGCTGACCCGGGTTCGATCGTAGCCCGCGATCACCTCGACCTCGTTGGCATGGAAGGCGGTGAGCGTGATGCGATCGACCTCAACCAGGTCGGCGACGCGTTCGACGATCGACTGCACGACCTGAGAGGGCTCGAGCGAGGACGACAGCTCGCGCGTCGCGTCCGCGGTCATCCGCAGCCGGTGCACCAGACGCTCCGTCGACGCTCGGGCTTCGTCGCCCACCAGCACGATGCTCACCAGCTGGGTGAATCGATCCATGATCGCCCGCTCAACGTCGGTGAACGGTCGCTCGATCGCTCGCCAGAACCCGACGACGCCCATCCCGATGCGCGCATCGGGCAGTGCCGTGCCGGTTGTCATCGGCACGAGCCGGCCGATACGGATGTCGTTGCCGAAGACCTCGGGCGCCGCACTCTGGCTCGGAGCGTCGGTGGTCTCGACGGTCGTGCCGGTCAGCATCGCCCTGCCGTGGAGCATGCCGTCGTGCAGCGGCCACTCGCGCCCGACGAGCGCCTCGGCCCATGTTCCCGACGCGGCGACGACGCGAAAGACCTCTGGTCGCCCGGCGGGAACGAGGGAGATGATGCACTCGGTTTCCGGCACGACGCCCGTGCCCTCCACAGCCATCGAGTGCAGGATCTCGGCGAACCGGTCCGCCGACGGTTGCCCCGGCGCCGCCTGGTCGATGAGACGGGCGACGATCCGGCCGATGGCCTCGTGAATCCGACCCACCTCGTCAGCCGACAGCGTGCTCGCCGGTCGCGTCGCGGCGTTGTCCAACCGCGTATCGCTGACGACAGTCACTAAGAATCCGACCCCAAGGTAACCATATTAGCTGATAGTGACTATATCATCCGATCACGACGCGGCCTCACATCGCACCGGCGACGTCGCTGCTGGACTCACTGGCCCTTCCGCAACTTGCTACAGTCTCTGTATCAGAAATCTTGATAGCGTAGTAGACGGTAGACGCGTGAGGATACCGCCGCGCGCAACGTACCGCGTGCAGATGCGAGAGGAGTTCGATTTCGACGCGGCCGCCGCGGTTGTGCCCTACCTCGAGCGACTCGGCATCAGCCACCTTTACTGCTCACCGTATATGCAGGCTGCGCCGCACAGCACGCACGGTTACGACTGTGTCGATCCGACGCGGATCAGCACCGAACTGGGGGGCGAACGCGGTCTGGCATCACTCGATGCGGCGCTTCGCAGCGCCAGCATGAGTCAGCTTCTCGACATCGTTCCCAATCACATGTGCATCACGGATCCCGCGAACAGGTGGTGGTGGGACGTCCTTCGCCTCGGCAGGCAGAGCCCGTACGCATCGTTATTCGACATCGACTGGGACGCGCCGGCGCTGCGCAATCGCGTGCTCCTGCCGGTGCTGCGTGACACCCTCGGCGACACGCTCGAGCACGGCGCACTGCTCGTCGTGGATGGAACTGATGCGCTCGAGCTCGACTATGGTGGACGTCGGTTCCCGCTGGCCCCCGGCACCGCCGCCGCCACCGGGCCGGCGACGCTCGAACTGCTCGGTGAGCAGCATTACGTGCTCGAACACTGGCTGACGGCGGCAGCGCTGCTGAACTACCGGCGATTCTTCGACGTCTCATCACTCGCCGGGCTGCGCGTGGAGGAGCCCGCGGTGTTCAGCGCAGTGCTCGGACGCGCACTCGAGCTCGTGGATCACGGTGTGGTCGACGGCCTGCGCGTGGATCACATCGACGGTCTCGCGGCGCCCGCGGCGTTCGCGGAGCGCGTGCGTCGCGAGGCGCCGGACGCCTGGATCATCGCCGAGAAGATCCTCGCGATGGACGAGCAACTCCCCGCATGGCCGCTCGACGGCACCACGGGATACGACTTCGCCGCGGTCATGACGACGCTGCTCGTCCATCCGCAGGGAGTGAACGCCGTCGCGGAGTGCTATCGCGACTTCACGGGTGATCGCCTCGACTTCGCCGCGCACTCGCGCGCTGCGCGACGTGAGGTGCTGACATCACTCCTGGCAGCGGAACTCGGCCGTCTGACGCGCGTGGCAGCGTCGGCCGGAATCCCCACCGCTCGCGCCGAGCTCGCGGAGCTGCTGAGCGCGATGCCCGTGTACCGGCTGTACCCTCGTGGCGAGGCGCTCGATCCAGCCGACGAGCGTGCGTTGCAGCAGGCCGCAGCAACGGCACGCCAGGCTGGACGCTGCGAGCCGGCGCGCCTTTCGGCACTCGTCGCGGCGCTCTCCGGCCGCGACGCGTCGCCGTCGCAGACCGCGTTTCGTACACGGTTTCAACAGGTCGCGGGCGCCGTCATGGCGAAGGGCGTGGAGGACACGGCGTTCTATCGTTACCTGCCGCTTGTCGCGCTCAACGAGGTCGGCGGTGACCCGGAGCGAACCACGACGGTCGAAGGCTTCCACGACTTCTGCGGACGCGCGGCGACCGACCATCCGCGATCACTGCTTGCGACGGCCACGCACGACACCAAGCGCGGCGAGGACGCGCGTCTCCGTCTCCTCCTGCTGGCGGAGATCCCCGCGGAGTGGCGCGCGCTGGTGACGCGCTTGCATGCCGTGGCCGAGCGTCATCGGCACGGTCGCGCGCCGTCGCACAAAGCGGAGTACCTGCTCCTGCAGACGCTCGTCGCAGCCTGGCCGATCAGCGCCGATCGCGTGTGGGCGTACATGCGCAAGGCGGCACGTGAGGGCAAGGAGGACACCAACTGGCTCGAGCCCGACGATGCGTACGAGGCAGATCTCGAGCAGTTTGTCCGTGAAATGCTGCGTGACCCCGACGTCACTGCGGAGATCATTCGCCTCGTGGCAACACTCTCGCCGTACTGGCATGAACTCTCCCTGTCGCAGACATTGGTGAAGCTCACCGCTCCCGGCATTCCCGATATCTATCAGGGGTGCGAGCTCTGGGATCTTCGGCTGGTCGACCCGGACAACCGCACGCCGGTGGATTACGCCGTGCGACGCGACCTCCTCGAGGACATCTGCAACGAACCGAGCGCGGCCTTCATGTCGCGGCTCGATGAGGGCGTTCCAAAGTTGCGGCTGATCACCACGTCGCTCGCGGTGCGTGCCCGGCATGCCGAGGCGTTCGGTCCTGGCTCGGGATACGAGGCGCTTCCGGTGCACGGCTCGCGCTCGGACCATGCGATCTGCTTCAGCCGCACTGATCCCGCGAAGGACCCGGCAACGGTCAGCGTGGCGTTTCGATGGCCGCTGCTGCTCGGTGGAGCCTGGCACGACACCACGCTGGTCCTCCCCGCAGGCGCGTGGCGAAACGCGTTCACCGGGCAGGAGCTCACCGGAGGCGAGCAGCCGATCGCCGGCGTGCTTGCGCAGGTGCCCGTTGCGTTGCTCGAGCGGGCATGAGCCGGACGTTCCGAGTCTGGGCACCGCGCGCGACCGAGATGCACCTTGTCATCGGCACCGTGCGCCACGCGATGACTCCGGCGGGCGTCGGGTGGTTCGCGTGCGATGTCGAGGATGCCGACGACGGCACCGACTACGCCTTCTCGCTCGATGGCGGTGATCCGCTTCCCGACCCGCGCTCGCGTTCGCAACCGTCAGGCGTTCACGGACCCTCCCGGGTCGTCGACCAGGAGCCGCTCCCCGCGGCGGATCGCAGCGTGCCCACCGGCGCGCGAAACGGCTGAAGCAGCAAGGAATCCTTGGCCGCTCCTGCCCCTAGAATCGGCCGGTGAGCACCGTGGACGACAGCCTCGCCGTCGACCTGGTGTCGGGCGGGAATCCGTACCAGATCATGAGCCGCCTCGTGACTCTTGCCGCGGCCAGCACCGGAGCCGACCGCTGCACGCTGACGAGCCTTGATCAGAACGTCTTCCGTGTCGAGGCGAGCTACGAGCGCGGCGGACCGCCGGATTTCGTCGGCCACGAGTATCCGATCAGCTGGCTGGGGCGGCAGCCATTGCTCCTTCAGGCGGTGACGACCGGCTCGATCGTCACCGGCGGCGGCCTCGGCGAGCGCAACGACATCGAGCCGGAGCTCGCGCCAGCGCTGCTCGAGGTCAAGCACACCGGCATCGTCCCGCTCGCGGTCGGCGACTCGGTCGGCGCCGTCCTGATCCTCAGCCGCAAGGCTGACCGGCCGTTCGCCGTGCGCGACCTGGAAAGTCTGCAGCAGGTCGGCATGCTCGCGGTCCTCGCGCTCCGCAACGCCCGTCTCGTCGACGCGGTGCAGAGCTCCCAGCAGCGCGGCCTCGAGGCGCTGACGATGATGTCCCGGCATATCGCGTCGAGCATGGAGCCGGCGGCCTTCTTCGAGAAGATGAGCGAGACGGTGGCGATGCTCGCCAACGCTGAGCGAGCGGCGTTCTGGCAGCTCATCGGCGACGAGCTCGTTGCGCTCCATCCCTGGGATGCAGGCAACCGCGAGCAGACCGGCTCGGTGCGCATGCCGGTCCCCGACCCGGAGAGTCGCGACGGTCTCGCCGGCGTGCTCTACGCGGGGAAGGCGCTGATGGTGCAGCCGGACGTCGTGCCGACGGACGCGTTGCCGCCAGCTGTGGTCGATCTCGGCAACGTCCGCAATCTCCTCGCAGTGCCCTGGCGGACGGCCGCCGGACCGCTGGGCATCCTTATGGCGTGCAATTCGACGTCGACGTTCATCGACCAGGACGAGTGGATCATGCGACTTGCCGCACGGGCGTCAGCCCTCGTCTGGCAGGGCTATGACGCGGAGCACCGAGCGGAGATGCTGAAGGCGGCGGAGCTGCAGCGTCTCGAGGCGCACGCGCAGCGCATGGCCGAGCTCGAGCAGCAGAAGTCGGAGTTTCTGCAACTCGCGTCCCACGAGCTTCGCGCGCCGATCACGCTCGTCAGTGGCTATCTGTCGATGCTCGAGGACGGCTCGCTTGGTCAGCTCCCGGACACCGCCGCCAGGGTGGTGCCGCTGATGGCCACCCGGATGCGGCAGATGAGCCACCTCGTGGAACGCATGCTTGCGGCGAGCCGGCTCGAGATCCGGCGTCGGGACTCCGCACACGTCGCCATCCGCATCGACGATGTGGCCCGGGCCGTCGTCGCGTCGCAGACGATGGATGAGGATCCGCTGCGGAGCATTGCCGTCGAGTCGAGCGGTCCCCTGTATGTTCACGCAGACCCCGACAGCGTGGAGACGATCCTCACGAACCTCATCTCCAATGCGCTCAAGTACTCTCCAGGCATGAGTGACATTGCTGTCGTCGTGCGTGACGAGCCCGGATGGGCGGTGGTGGATGTCATCGACCGGGGCATCGGCATCTCCGAGCACGAGAAGACCCGACTGTTCCAGCCGTTCCGGCGGCTCGACTCCGCGCTCTCCGCGGGCATCGAGGGTACCGGTCTCGGCCTCTACCTGTCGCGCAACCTCGCGCTCGAGCTCGGCGGCGACATCGAGGCGCGCTCGGTCGCGGGCGAGGGCAGCACGTTCACGCTGCGCCTCCCGTCGCGACCCGCGCCGGTCGCGGGACACGCGAGTGACTGACGGCGACGCGATCGCACGGCTGCTGCTGGTGGACGACGACTCGGCACTCGCGGAGATGTACGCGCTCCAGTTGACCGCGAGCGGCTTCGACGTGGCGACGGCGCACTCCGGGCCGGAGGCGCTGCGCATGGTCGGCGACAGCCGGCCAGACCTCATCTGTCTCGACCTGGGCCTCCCGGGCATGGGTGGCCTCGAAGTCCTCGAGCGCCTCCGCAACGAGCCGGACACCGCTTCAGTCCCCGTGGTGATCCTCACCAACTTCAGCGAGCCCGAGATGGTCGAGCGTGGCAGGAGCCTCGGCGCCCAGGACTACCTGATCAAGGTCGACACGCCGCCGGCGCAACTCGCCGCGACGGCACGCAGGTGGGTGCGGCAGAGCGACGGCTGATCGCCTGGACGGGCGTCAGGCGGACCACTTCGACAGCAGCCACTCGTGCACGTCGCCGATGCGACGCTCGGCCATGGTCAGATGCCCGTCGTCGGCGGTGAGCCGGGGCTCGACGCCGGGGATGTGCGCAGCGAGCCACACACCATGACCGAAGGGCACGAATTGATCCTGCTCACCGTGCAGCAGCAGGACAGGAATCGAGATGGCGCCGAGATCGAAGCCCCACGCCTCCAGGTGCGCGCTTCCGTCCTCCCACCAGCCCTCGCCCCCGGGCGCGAGTCCGGACTGGGCGCTTTGCTCGAGGTAGGCGGCAAGGTCGCCACTCAGGACCGCGGCATCGGGGCCTGACAGGAGCGATTGCAGGATCGTCGCGACCTCCTCGGGTGTCGACGCGAGCATCTCCTCACGGTCGGTCTCGACCTTCGCGCGCGCCGCCGTCTTGTCACGAAAGTAGAGCTGCATGTCGTCCACGTTGAGCTGGCCCATGCCCTCGAAGTAGTCGAGTCCCTCAGCGCCGTACGGCGCCACGGATGCCACGGATGCAGCCGCCACGACGAGGTCCGGGAGCAGTGCGGCGCAGGCAAGCACATGCGGTCCGCCGCCGGACACACCCCACGTCAGCAGCCTGTCGATGTGGAGCGCGGAGCAGATCGCTCGCACATCACCGGCGCAATCCGCGACCGTCCTCCCAGGAGCGGGCGTCGACCCACCGTATCCGGGGCGGTCGTAGCTGATCAATCGGATGCCGCGCGCTGCCGCGTCCTCGACGTGGTGCTTGTAGAGGAGTCGCGAGTTCGGCGTCCCGTTGTGCACGAGTACGGGGACTCCGCCCGCGTCGCCATCCTCGACAACCGCGAGGCGGCGTCCATCACCGGTTTCGACAACATGCTCGATCGCGCTCACATTTCAGCCCTCATGATGTCCCTTGCGGCGTAACCCCGGCTCCACTGAACAGGTCGTCGCACAGGACCATCGTCGCCTGGTCGTCGCCGTTCGGCACCGCAGTGTAGACGCGCTGGGTCACCTGGCCGTTGGCCGCGGTCACCCAGCAGATCGGCGCCGTTTCGAACGACCCGCCCGAGATGGCCGAGACCTCCGACCAGGCACCCTGACTCCCCTGCTCCATCGCCGTGCAGACGCCCGTGCTGCCAGTGGTGTCCGGGCCCGATACCGTGGTGTACGCAATCACCTCGCTGTTCTCGGTCGCCTTTGCGGCGCAGACGTACTGCGAGTCGGGGTTGGTCGCGGTATCGCCGAACCCGCCCGTCGCTCCCGCGTTCGGCGGCGCCGGCGTCGGCGTTGCCGGCCCGGCGGTCGCTGACGGCAGCGGCGTCGCGGTTGCGCGAGGAGGCGTTGGGCTCGAAGCGGGCGTCGACGATCCGCACCCGCCGAGCGCGATCCCTGCAGTCGCCGCGAGGAGAAGCGTGCGCATTCCTGGCGAGAATAGCCGCGATGAGTGGATCCATGTGGCTCGGTCCCTCCGAGCTTCGGGTCGGTCTTGGATGCATGCGCCTGTCGACGGACGCGGATCGTGACGAGGAGGTTGGGCTCGCGACGATCGCCGCGGCCATCGCTGCGGGCGTGACGGTGTTCGACACTGGGCACGCTTATGGGCAGACCGCCGCTGAGGCGGGCCACAACGAGCGCCTGCTCGCGCGCGCGCTCCGAGCTGCCGGAGCGGAGCGCCGCGCCCGGATCGTGACCAAGTGCGGGATGCGGCGCGCAGACGGCGCATGGGTGGCGGACGGCCGGTCAAAGGCTATCCTCGCCGACTGCGAGGCGAGCCTCACCGCGCTCGACGGCCTCCCGATCGATCTCCTGCTCATCCACGCTCCCGACCCGCGCACGCCGTGGCGGACCACCGTGCGCGCACTCGGCCGCGCGCTCGACGGACAGATGGTGCGACGGATCGGGCTCTCGAACGTCAATCGCCGCCAGCTCGACGAGGCCCTGGATCTCGTCGACGTTTCGGCCGTGCAGGTCGCGATCAGCGTCCTCGACCGGCACGCCATCCTGGGTGGCATCGTCGAGCGCTGCGAGAGCCGGAGGATCACGGTCATCGCCCACTCCCCGCTCGGCGGCCCGCGGCGTGCGTCCGGCCTTGCGCGCAACAGCGTGCTCAGTCGGATCGCGGCACACCACGACGTGACCGCCGCGGAGGTTGCCATCGCGTGGGTGCTCTCACTTTCCGCAACGCTTGTGGCCATCCCCGGCGCCCGGCGCCCGGGCACGGCCTTGTCGTCCGCACATGCGGCGGGGCTCGAGCTCGACGCAAGCGCTCGAGCGCAGCTTGATGCCGCATTCGGCCGGCCTCGACCGGCTCCGCGACGGGCCGCTGTCGACGGTGCCGAGATCGCAATGGTCATGGGCATCCCCGGAGCGGGAAAGAGCCGGGTCGCAGCCGAATACGTTGAGCGCGGGTACCGGCGCCTCAACCGCGATGAACGCGGCGGGTCACTCCGAGGTCTCGCCGGCGCGCTCGACGTCGATCTCGCGACGGGCACACGCCGCTTCGTGCTCGACAACACATACCTGACCCGCGCGACGAGGAGTGATGTCATCGACACCGCGAACCGGCATGGAGTCCCCGTCCGGTGCATCTGGGTCGACACGCCGCTCGCACAGGCGCAGGTCAACATGGTCGAGCGCCTGCTCGATCGATTCGGCGCCTTGCCCTCACCGTCGGAGCTGGCGGCAGTGTCGCGTCGCGAGCCGGGGGTCCTGACCCCCACCTCGCAGATGCGGACGCTGCGCGAGCTCGAGCCGCCCGCACTCGACGAGGGATTCGCCGCCATCGACCATGTGCGGTTCACCCGGAGTCCGAGCGCGCGACCGAATGCCGGACTCTACGTCGCGGCCGGCGTGCTGACGCGCTCCGGCTGGCAGGCGACGATCGGGCTCGGTGATCCGAGTGCACCCCATCTCGTCTTCGACTGGGTACCCGGTGGAGACGTTGGCGGCATCGATGAGCTGGTCGCGCGCCTCGCCGGCGAGATCCCGGCGAAGGTCGAGGGCGCTGTGTGCGTCCACCCGGGTGGACCACCGGCCTGCTGGTGCCGGCCCCCGCTGCCAGGACTGCTCCTCGCGTTCGCTCGCGCCCACGCGGTGGACACTGCGCGATCGACGCTCATCGGCACGAGCGCCGCGCACCGGACCGTCGCGTCCACGATCGGTGCTCGGTACATCGCGGCGTGATGCATACGCTCCACGCGTCATGACCGCGCCCGGACGCTTCCTCCTCCTCGGCTCCGGCGAGTTCGAGCCATGGTCGGGGGAGGCCGGGCGGTTCGCATTGCTCGGCGCCTCGGGAGACGGCAGCGTGGTGGTGCTCGCAACTGCAAGCGGGCGCGAGGGCCAGGCCGTCTTCGATCGATGGACCGACATGGGTCTCGCCCACTACGCGTCGCTCGATATTCCTGCGGTCGCGGTTCGCGTTCGCAACCGTGCCGACGCGCTGGCTCCCGGAGTCGCCGACCCCATCGACAGCGCCGGCATGGTGTTCTTCAGCGGGGGAAACCCCGGCTACCTCGCCTCGACCATCGCCGGCACGCCGGTCTGGGATGCCATCACGAGACTGGTCGGTCGCGGCGGGGTGTTCGCCGGTTGCAGTGCCGGTGCGATGGTCGCCGGCGCGGCCGGGGCCGGCGAGAGGAGCGGTCGCCTGCCGTTTCCATTCGCCAGCGGGCTCGGCCTCCTGCCCGATACGGCGTTCGGCGTCCACTGGGACGCGCTCTCCGGATGGTGGATCAGATGGCTGCGTGATCTTGCGCCTCGCCGGCTCCCCGGAACCGTCACGTTCGTGGGCATTGCGGAGCACACCGCGATCGCCACCGATGGCGACCTCTGGCGAGTGTTCGGCAGGGGAATCGTCGAGGTGCGGGCGCACGGCCGGCGGACCTCGTTCGCCGCCGGTCAGACCTTTCCGCGCTAGACGTCGCGCCGTCTGGCGGCGGCTGCGATGTCATGCTCGCCCGGTGGCGTACCACGTGACCACCGACGAGTTCGAGGAGATCGTCCAGGCGACGCTTGACCGTGTCGAAGCACCACTGCGTGCGCGTATGGACGCCGACAACCTGATGATCATCGTCCAGCAGGGTCCGAGTCAGGACGACCGCGCCAACGGCATCGACGAGCGCGTGCTCGGCTTCTTTCAGGGCACATCGGGATCGACGTTCAGCGCGTACGAGTTTCCGAAGCGAATCGTGCTGCTCCAGGGCAACATCGAGCGCTGGTGCGACAACCGGACCGAGCTCGTGGCACAGATCAGCGACACGGTGCTCCACGAAATCGCGCACTACTTCGGGATGGATCATCGCGACATCGGGCAGACGCGCCTGCGTCACTGATCGCTGCAACCGTCGCTGCCGCGACGCATTGTAGGCTGCCGGGGTGCCGAAGCCACCGCTGCCCCCGGAGCTGCAGGACCTCCTCCGTCTCCCCAACCCGTGCGTTGTTGCCAGCATCGCCCCCGACGGGGAGTTGCACACGGCGGCCACGTGGTACGAGTGGTGCGACGACGGTACCGTGCTGCTCAACATGGCCGGGACCCGGCGGCGTCTCGAGCATCTGCGACGCGATGCCCGTGTCGCGTTGACGATGCTCGACCGCGAGAGCTGGTACCGGCACGTTTCGCTCGTCGGCCATGTGCGCGAGCTTCGTCGCGACCCGGACCTCGCGGATATCGATCGCCTCGCGCAGCACTACGTCGGCATGCCATATCGGGATCGCACTCGCGAGAGCTGGACCGCGATCGTCGAGATCATCAGCTGGCATGGCTGGCAGCGTGGTCATCCCCTCACGGGCGGCTGACACCGAGCGCAGAAGGTCGAACCGGCAATGGACGACGAGACCCCTCCGCACACACGCGCGACGCCGGATCCACAGGCGGCTGTCGGGGTCAACGTCCACGCGGCGGGCGCGCGCCGATCGGTGATCCGGCGGACGTTCCTGTCGATGGCACTCGACACGGCTCCATTTCGGGCGTCACGCGACTTTCGGCTGTTGTTCGTCGGGCAGGGCATCTCGAACGCCGGCACGATGATCACGTACGTCGCCATTCCCTTCCAGGCGTACGCACTGACTCGCTCGTCGCTCGTCGTGGGTCTGATCAGCTTCTCCGAGCTCATCGCGATTCTGTTGATAGCGCTCGTCGGGGGCGCGCTCGCCGATGCCGTGGACCGGCGTCGCATGGTCCGGTTGTCTGAGCTCGGACTCTGTCTCACGGTCGGCGTGCTCGCTGTCAACGCCTCGTTGCGACACCCGCAGCTGTGGGTGCTGTTCGTCATCGTGATCGTCGCGGCGGCGCTCGACGCGATACGGCGGCCTTCGCTCGACGCGATCGTGCCGCGCATCGTTCCGCCGGAAACGCTGGTTGCCGCAGCGGCGCTGGATTCGCTCCAGGGCAATCTCGGCATGGTGCTCGGACCGCCGGTCGCCGGGGTCCTGATCGCGACCGTCGGACTCCCGCTCACCTATGGCGTCGACGTCGCGACGTTCATCGTGTCGGCCGTCGCGCTGACGCTCATGCAGGCGGTCCCGCCGGCGCCGGATGCCGCCGGTGTGAACCTTCGTGCGGCGATGGCGGGATTGCGGTATGCCACCAGCCGCCAGGACCTCCTCGGCTCGTACGCGGTGGACATCAACGCGATGTTCTTCGGCATGCCGATGGCACTGTTTCCCCAGATCGCGTCGGGACTCGGCGGGCCCGCAGTGCTCGGTCTCCTGTACACCGCGCCGTCGGCCGGCTCGTTGCTCGCGACGCTGACGAGCGGCTGGACACGAAGGGTCCGGCACCACGGTCGCGCCATCGCGTTCGCCGCCGCTTCGTGGGGCGCGTCCATCATCGCGTTCGGGTTCGCGCCGTCCCTCTGGATTGCGTTGCTGGCGCTCGCGGGCGCCGGGGCGGCCGACATGATCAGCGGGCTCTTCCGCTCCGCCCTGTGGAATCAGACGATCCCCGACGCGATGCGCGGACGCCTTGCCGGCATCGAGATGGTCAGCTACTCGTCCGGTCCCGCGCTTGGCAATCTCGAATCCGGCCTCGTCGGTTCGCTCGCGGGCGTGCGCGCCTCTGTGGTGAGTGGCGGCATCCTGTGCGTCGTCGGGACAGCGGCGCTCAGTGCACTCCTGCCGAAGTTCTGGAACTACGCAGCGCGAGGGAAGGCGTCGGCCGAGCCGGCCTCGATTCCGTAGGCGAGCGCCCGGATCAGCGCGAGGTCGCGTTCCGTGCCATGGCCATCGCCACGACCTTGGCGATGACGCCGGCGATGAGCGCGTAGATCACCATCGCGAGCACGTCCGCCCAGATGACGAGATTCCCGTGCGCCGCATACGTGGTCTTGAAGATTCCGGCGAAGGGCGCCGCAAGGATCTTCCCGACCGAGAACACAAACGCGGCGAAGCCGACGTCGTTCGCACCGGCCGCATGGAAGATGAAATCCAGTGCCAGGAACGCGATGACGATGCCCGCAACCAGCCACACGAGCTCGATTCCGGGCGATCGCCCGGACCAGACCTGCGTCGCGCTCCGGCTCGTGCTCGCGCCCGTCGCAGGATCGACATAGGTCTGCGTCGTGCGATTCACGCCGGTTTGCGTCGAGCCGTCGCTCGTGACCGTCTGATTCTGCGTGTTCATGTCCGTCATGCATCGTCTCCTTCGTGAGCGCACGGCACCAAACAGGATCAGCGCGCGCCCCACGTCCCCACAGCCTGATCGGAGCACCGCAACAATTGCAGTAACAGCGGAGCTAGCTCGATCCTACGACGAGGACGGTGAGACCGCCGGCGGCGATTAAGCATGCGACCGCGCCCAGCGCGACCCAGATCGCCATGCGGCGCACGTCGCGCGAGCGCGAGTGCTGTCGGCGGATATACCGCTCCCGGACCTCGAGCGTGTCGGACCCGTGGGGTTGCAACCGTACCGGGTGTCTCGACAGCGTCACCGATTCATGCTCCGCGTTATGGCGTAACAGATTCAGCAACAGCTTCAGTCCCCTCGATGCGCCGGCATGCGGCGGACCAGTATCCGAGGCGCGATCGAAATCGCTCGGCCTGGGCGACCACCACGGGAACATTCGTGAGCTCGACCTCGCGTCGTGCCTGCGGTGATTGCGCATCCATGAGCTGATGGATACGCCCCAGCACGGCTTCCTCCATGGTCAGGATCTCCGTGTAGATGTTCCGCCAGAACAAGGCCTGCTCCAGGGATGCGGTGGCGAGATCGGCCTCGCCCTCCATTCCCAGCGAGTCGTCACCACCACGCGTTGCGGCAACGATGTCGGGGCGATCCGGGACGCGATGGCGCGAGGTCACCCCTCTCTGATACACCCGGTGCCGTAAGAAGATCAGCAATAGCTTCCGTATAGTCAGCCGTGTGAGGACGCCTCCTGATCGCGCGACGCGGCCGCTGGAAGGCGAGGACATCGAGACCGAGCACTGGGAGGATGCTCGCCACTGGATGAGCATCTACGACGACCTCATCCGGTTCAAGCTCAGCGTCCTCGACAGGGTGCAGCGTGAGCTGCCGAAGCTCCACCCGGTCGCGCAGCGGGCCGCCGACGAGGACATCCGCTTCATCGAGACGCAGATGGCGGGGTATTACGCCCGGCTCGACCTCTGGTACCAGCGTGTGTGGCAGTTGCAGGGTCTCTGGCTCGATCCGAACGGCCGCGTCGTTCGCCACAAAGGGCGTGAGGCGGTGCTCACCAACCGGGAGTTCGAGCTCCTGCAGTTCCTCCTCGACCACCCGCACCGGTACTACACGGCGTCGCAGATCACCGGCTTCGCATGGTCCGACGCCGCGCTGTTTCCCGAGGAGGTCCGCAACTACGTGCTCAGGATCAGGAAGATCCTGACCCGGCTCGAGGTTCCCTGCGACCTCGTCAACCGACCCGGCCGCGGGTATTCGCTCACCTTCCGCAACGAGGATTAGCGGCCGTCGGGCTCGTACTCCGTCGGATCCGGGATGCCCGCTCGCTCGAACGCCTCCCTGCGTTCGACGCATGTTCCGCAGCGTCCGCAGTGGAGGTCGCGCCCGAGATAGCAGCTCCATGTCAGTGCGTACGGAACCGGCCGAGGGTATGCGCTCCCCTCGCGGACGATATCGGTCTTGGACATGGCGATGAAGGGCGTGAGGAAGGACAGGGCGGGATCGCCGAAGCCCTCGTTGCCGAGCCGAAGCGCGTGTTCCAGCGCATGCACGAACTCCGGCCGGCAATCGGGGTAGATGGGGTGATCACCGGCATGCATGCCGGCAACGACCTGCCCGGCACGCTCTGACACCGCCACGCCCCAGGCGATCGAGAGCATGATCGCGTTCCGGTTCGGCACCACCGTCTGCTGCATCGACTCGTGCGCGTAGTGTCCGAATGGAATCTCGCGCTCCGGCTCGGTGAGTGCTGATGCGAGGGGTATGCGCAGCGCGATCACGATGTGGCGGATGCCGAGCGTCGCGCAGAGCCCGGCAGCGAACGTGAGCTCTTTCACGTGCCGCTGTCCGTAGTCGAAGCTCAGAGCCTGCACGTCCTCCGGCCTTGACGGTGCGGAGTCGTTGACGACTTTGTACAGCGCAGTCGCGCTGTCGATCCCCCCGGACAGCACGACGACCGATTTCATCGGCGCGCCCCTGCGTCGTCCGTCGCGTGTCGTCCTCCGGACACAATAGCGGTGAGCAGTTCACCATCCCCGAGTGAGGCAGACCACATGAGTGACCCAGCAGGCTCCCCAGACGACCCCGGTCCCGCTGACGCACGCGACGATGCCACAGAGACCGAGGAGCACGAGCCCATCCCCGACGAGAGCACGCTCATGGGCGTCTCCGGGGTCGAGGCAGAGGTGCTCGCCGAGCTCGCGCGCGCCGAGGGCGAGATGAGTGACCCCTCGGCACCCGACAACCCGGACGCGGAAGGGGCCGAGGTATAGATCACGACACGCTCTGCGGCCTCGGCGTCCTACTCGCTGACGAGCTCGTAGTCGGGATTGAGGATCGCAAGACGGCGCGACCATGAGCCGACCATGCCCTCGACGACGAGTCGCGCTCCGGGCTCGATCCCCGGAATCTTCGGGCGCCCCTGAAACACCAGCAGCATGTATCCGGTGTCGTCCGTGATGACGCATTCCAGGTTCGTCGTCCCTCGTGCCGTCTGCACCCGCAACGATCGGATCCTGCCCGCGACTCGCACGCGCTTTCGCCACGTGACGTCGCGGATCGGTACTGTCCCGATCGCCCGGCGCTCGAGCTCACGATCGACGCCTGATCTGCGCAGCGGTTTGCGGGGAGTCGCCTCCGTGTGCACGTCGCCGGCTCCGAACAGACTGCCGGCGTGCGCCTGGACGTTGAAGGGCGCGATGGTTGCCGCGACATGCGGGACCGTTCCCACCGCGGACGCGATCCGTTCGGCGGTGCGGTCGTGCAACACGCGCTCGAAGCGGGAGCGAAACGCATGGCGCGGAATCAGGACCGTGCACTCCGTCTTGCCGTCGGCTGCGATATCGGCGACGTACTCGATCGCGGCGCGTTCCAGCCGGCGGTCGCGACACTCGACGATGTCGAGCGGCAGATGCGCAAGATCGTATTTGCTCCAGGCGGCTTTCAGCACGTCGGTGGCGGACGAGTCGAGGTCGAAGTGCACATACCGCACGTCGTCGGGGCGGAGCGTCCGTGCGTACTGGACCGCCCGCGCGGTCGGCATGTCGAGGCGACCGACGACCACCACGACGGCGTGACGGTGCAGCACGGGCGCCTCGGTTGCCGCAACGGCGCCGGTCTCGAGCTGCTCCTCCTCCTCGACGTACTGGCGGTGCAGGCTGATCAGTCCCAAGTACATCGGCGGGGCGACGACCGCCACGATCCACGCACCCTCGAAGAACTTGGTGATCAGCAGAATGAGCACCACCGCCAGCGATAACGTCCCCGCGAAGCCGTTGATCACCGTGCCGATTCGCCAGCGCCGCCCACGTTGTGTGGCGTGATGCTTGACCATGCCGAACCCAGCGAACGCGAACCCCGTGAAAACGCCGATGGCGTAGAGGCCGACGAGCGCGTTCAGCTGCGCCTTGAACACGATGATGAGCAGGATCGCGACGGCGGCGAGGACGAAGATGCCGTTCGAGAACACGAGCCGGTGGCCGCGTCGCGTCAGCTGACGGGGCAGGAACGAGTCGCTCGCGACGAAGCTCGCGAGGTACGGGAAACCGTTGAAGCTGGTATTCCCTCCTGTGAACAGGATGAGCACCGTCGCCGTCTGCACGATGAAGAACATGACGGTGCCGAACCACGTCGAGCCGAGGACGTAGCGCACCTCCTGCGACACCACCGTCGGCGTGCCGATGTCATACGGGACGGCGTGCGTGAAGTGAGCGAGGAGCGACGTGCCGAGGACGAGGAATCCGAGGATCGAGCACATGACGGCAAGGGCGATACGACCGTTCCTCGCTTCAGGCTTCCGGAAGGTCGAGATGCCGTTGGAGACGGCTTCCAGGCCGGTCAGCGATGCCCCGCCGTTCGCGAAAGCGCGCAGGCAGTAGAAGATCCCCAACCCCATCAAGAACCCCGTCTGATGGCCCGGCGTGTATCCAAGGTGGGCGGGTGTCGGCAGCGCATGCGCCTGCAATCCGCCCAACGCCGCCTTCACGAGTCCTGTGATCACCACCAGCGAGAGCGAGACAACGTAGAAGTACGTGGGAAGGGCGAAGATCGAACCCGCCTCACGGATACCGCGCAGGTTTCCGAAGAGCATCGCGAGCACGACGGCGATCGTTATCGGCACGGTGTACTGCACCAGCGACGGAAGCGCCGAGGTGAGCGCGGCCGTCCCCGCGGACGTCTGCACCGCCACCGTCACCGTGTAATCGATCAGCAGTGCCACGGCGGCGATCTGTGCGACACGCGGACCGAAGTTGTCGCGCGCCACGACATACGACCCACCGTTTCGCGTGTACACGCCGATGACCTGCATGTACGACACCATCACGAAGAGCATCACCGCGAGGATCGCTAGCGTGATCGGAATCACCATGGTGAAGGCGGCCACACCGATGATCGGCACCATGATCAGGAGCATCTCCTCGGTGCCGTACGCGGACGAGGAGATCATGTCCGGCGCGAGGACGCCGATCGCGACGGGCGTGGCCAGACGCTCCTGTGAGAGCTGCTCGGACACCATCGGCGGACCGAGGATCCAGTTCTTCAGCTTGTATCCCAGCGACTCGGGATACCCAGGGCCGGTGGCGGCCCCCTCGCGCTCGGGCGCCAGCTGCGGGGACCTCGGCAGTGTCGGCGCCTGGGGGTCGTCCACGGCGGCCAGTATGCCCCACGGCATTCGGCCCCCGGCTCAGATCGGCGCCGTCGAACCCTTCGGATCCCTGCGCGTGTAGAGGATCCGCCATGTGGTCTCCCAGCGACCGTCGGCGGTCTGACGCTCGTAGTCCCACGTGATGGAATCGGCGCCGATTGACATATCGCTCCAGGCTCGGGACCGGGTCGCACGCCCCCTTTAGAACCAGTCCTGCAGCGGGAGTCTCGCTGACAGCACCGAGAGATTCCCGTCATCTCGGATCGACACCGCGGCGTCTGCCATCGCGCGGACCGCAACCCACGTGAGGGCGCCGCCCACACTCACGCGACGCGCGCCGGCTGCAGCGATCTCCGAGAACGAGAGGTGCGGCACCGCAAGCACGTTCACCGGCTTGGCAACGGCCGCACAGACGGTTCGGATCTCTTCAACCGTCTGCAGTCCCGGCGCGTAGACCACGTCAGCTCCCGCATCCGCGAACGCCTGGAGCCGGGCGATCGTGTCGTCGAGATCCGGGTTGCCTCGGATGTGGTTCTCGGCGCGCGCCGTCAGCGTGAAGGGGAAGTGCAACGCTCGCGCGGCCTCGACCGCCGCGGCCACCCGCTCGACGGCCTGAGACATCGCGTAGATGGCGCCGAACGGATCGTAGTCCTCGATCGACCCACCGACGGCCCCGGCGGCCGCGATTCGCCGGATCGCGATCGCGGCGTGCTCCGGCCCCGGCCCGTAGCCGTTCTCCAGATCCACAGAGAGCGGGAGATCCGATACGCGGCTGATCGCCGCGGCGTGCGCGACCACCTCGTCCAATGTCGCCATGCCGTCGAGGCGCCCGAGCGTGAACGCGAACCCGGAGCTTGTCGTGGCGAGCGCTTTGAACCCGAGCGCGGACAGGACCCGTGCGGACCCGGCGTCCCACGGGTTTGGGATCACGAACGCACCGCTCTGATGCAGCGCCTGAAACGCCGCTGCCTTCTGCTCCTGACTCGTCATCAACTCGGCGACGATACCGCCAGTTTCACCGCGTCCGCTTCCCTGATCACCTCGCCATCGAGATCACGATCCGCACGCGATCGTCACGAGAATGTCCCGCCGGCCTTCGTACACGGAACCCAGACTGAGATCATTCCGCCGGGCTGTTTCGGCGTTCGCGAGACGACCTATTTGGAGTGGGATGCAGTCTCGGCACTCGCGTGAGCGCATGGATCGATCGGTCTGGAGGCGGCGCCCAGTCCTCAGCCGGACGCTCCGCGTGGCCATCTTCGGCGGCCCGATCGCGGCTTCCTTCCTCATCGCGTTCCTGCTCACCCATCTGCTACCACGGGCCACGAGCCCGCTGACGGCGGTCTTCTGGATCGCCGTGGTTGGGGGCGGCGCGATCGCGACCCTCGTCGCGTTCGAGCGCGTCGCGCGACGCCTCCTCCCCCTGGCGGCGCTGCTCAACGTGTCACTGCTGTTTCCCGACAAGGCGCCTGCACGGTTTGCCGTTGCCCGCCGGACCGGCAGCCCGACGCAGCTTCGGGCGCAGCTCGAGCAAGCTCGCGCCGCCGGACATCAGGACGATGCCGCGGGCATGCAGGCGGTCATCGAGTTGGTGCTCGCGCTCAGCATTCACGACAAGGCGACGCGCGGGCACTCCGAACGCGTGCGGGTGTTCAGCGACATGATCGCCGACGAGCTGAAGCTCGACGAGGTCGACCGGGCCAAGTTGCGCTGGGCGGCCCTGCTCCACGACGTCGGCAAGCTCGAGATCTCACCGACGTTGCTCAACAAACCGAGCACGCCAAGCGAAGCGGAATGGGCGGTCATCCACCGTCACCCTGAGGAGGGGGCACGCCTGGTCGCACCGCTACTCGCCTGGCTCGGTGAGTGGGGTCGGGCAGTTGTCGAACACCATGAGCGGTGGGACGGCACCGGCTACCCACACCGGCTGAGAGCGGCTGAGATCTCCCTCGCCGCCAGGATCGTGTCTGTCGCCGACGTCTATGAGGTGATGACGGCTCCGCGCCCGTACAAGGCGTCGATGAGCGTCGCCGCAGCCCGCGTCGAGCTGACGCGTGTCGCCGGCACACAGCTGGATCCGGCAATCGTTCGAGCGTTTCTCAACATCTCCATCGGCCGCCTCTGGCGCACCGTCGGCATCGGTGCGTGGATCGGGCAGATCCCCAACGTCGGCCGGCTGTGGTCGGAGTTCGGGAGCATCGGGAGCTGGGTGGGAACCGGGGCCCTGAGCATTGTGACCTCGACTGCGCT
>DATLRX010000040.1:0-9581 GCA_035534435.1 Candidatus Acidiferrales bacterium | reverse complement strand
GTAGGCGATTGACTGCCACAATCTCGTTCCATGAGCAGCGGCATCCGGCCTCAACCGTGGGGATCGATGCCTTTTGCAGGAAGAGCCATTATTCCTGGTTAGAGCACTACACCACGTGGGCGCGCAGGCGCCCAAACACACTGCGCAACCACTCGCTGCGAACTCAACTTGCGCGTCCGTCGGGGAGACACGAGTCGAACCTGCGACCCCTGGTCCCCCAGACCAGTTCCCATTTTCCGATGAGTGCCGAGTTCGATGTAGAGTGGTTTTGTGGGGAATGGGTTGAATGACGACTAGAGCGCGTGTGATGAATTTAATTGGAATCGCGTCGACATCAGGAGGGCGAGCGGCCGTAGCCCGTCACTCCTCGTAGCCACTAATCTGTCGACTTTGGGCATTCGGGTCGACGTCGTTACCATCCGCGCCTTCAGCTTTCGCGCTACCTCGAGTCGGGTGAAAGGACGCTCCGGGATGCCATGCTGCTACCCATGTCTGGTCTGATCGCGAGTACCGCTGTCGTATATCTGGTACAGGTTATCCCGGGAGCCGTGACCGTTGTCGTTGTGGCGGCGTGGATCGGTGTGGAGGCCTATGCCGCGCGTGGTGGCGCCCGGCAACGCGACGCGGTGCAGGACGGCGGAACAAAGCGTTTCCTTGTCCTCACGCTCTATACAGGACTTGCCGCAGCCATCGTGATTGCACTCTATTTCCCCACTACGCGGCTTCCGGCGCCGGAGGCAGCTTGGTTCTGGTCAGGAGTGTCCGTAGCGCTGACAGGTGCGGGCCTCCGCGCCTGGGCGATTCGTACGCTCGGCGAGTTCTTCACACGCGACGTCATGATTCGCGAGGCGCATTTCGTGGTTTCTCGCGGCCCATATCGCTTGCTCCGCCACCCCTCGTACACGGGGACCGGGTTGATCATGCTGGGCTTCGGCCTCATGCTCGGCAGCTGGCTGAGCGCCGTCGTTGTGGTTACCGCTTTTGCCATCTCCCATCTTCCTCGTATCCTGCACGAGGAGTGCGTGCTCAGTGCACGCTTCGGCAGCGAGTACGAAGAGTTCACGAGGAAACGGCGGCGACTCGTCCCCTTCCTTTGGTAGTTGTGGAGCAAGCGGACTCTTCAGCTGCTGGGCGTAGCTCGGATACGCCCGGCGGCGTACGACAAGAGCCGCTCCGGGGCGGATGACGGGGCCGTCCCCTGTCGGCTACGGTGTCGTGCATGACCAACCGACCCCAGATCACCCTCCTGCGCACTGAGCTCGCCGCCGTCGCAGCGACATTCCTGCTCTTCTCGCTGCTCCATCTCGGCTTGAGCATCGGCCCGCTCGGCGACGCCCACAATCTGGACGGAGGCATCGCTGAGGCAATCCTCGGTGTATGCGCCCTCGTGGCCTTCGTTGCCACATTCACCCGTCCAGCTTCGGCATGGACCTGGGGTGTGGTGGCCAATGGTGTCGCCACCGCCGGCGTGGTGCTCGGCATCTATGCGACGCGGGGCGGGACCACAGAGCTCAACTTCGTATACCACCGCATCGTCCTCGGCGTGGTTGCACTCAGTCTCGTCCTGCTCATCATCGGAAGAGCCGCACCAAGATGGCGACACAGTCCGATCCAATGATCGAAACACGCGGAGATGTGATCGCGAATCCGTTCAGCGGCGAGCGCATCGTAATCCGCAGGCACGGTTGCGACACCGGCGGACGGATTCTCGAGTTCGACCTCTACCTTCCCCCGGGCACGCACGTTCCCGCGGGCCACGTTCATCCTGGTCAGGAAGAGCGCTTCACAGTGCTCGAAGGCCGGATGCAGTTCCGCCTTGGACGCCGGCATTTCGAGGCAGTCCCTGGGGACACGGTCGTAGTGCCTCCTCGGACCGGGCACTGGTTCGGCAATGTCGGCGACGGCGTCGCTCATGCGCGCGTGGAGGCTCGGCCGGCGCTGCGGCTCGAGGAGATGTTCGCCGCGACCGCAGCGATGGGGACGCATACGCGTTTCGGTGGACTGCCGAGGTTGACCGAGCTCATCGTCGTCCTGCACGAATATCGCCAGGAGGTCGGCACGCCGGGCGTCGCCGGCCGCCTCCTGGGCACCCTTCTCGCACCGGCGGCGTGGATCCTGAGGAACCGGCCCGGATCACACGGGTCACGGTGACGATCGTCCTCGCGAGACAAGCGCGAACAGTGTCGGGCAACGAGGGCGCGATGATCGCGCCCCGAGGTCCAACGAAGCTCGGTATCAGCTTCCGCCCCCTGCAAGCGGTCGCGCTCGGCCTCGATCCGCTGGCCGCGCTCGAGTCCCTGCTGAAGTACCCATTCCAACTGGTCAGGGTCGCTGCGTACTGGAGCCGTCTCGAACCCCGGGCCGGTACGTTCGATCCGCTCGAGCTCGACCGGCAGGTTGACGCGGCGGAGCGCGCCGGCAAGCAGCTCATCATCTGCGTTGGCGCGGTCAAGGCATTCGGTTATCCCGAATGCTTCGTGCCTGCGCATCACCTGGACGCTCCGTTGCCCGAGGGCCAGCTCGTCAGCCGCGCCACGCATCCCCGCCTTCTCGATGCGGCGCTGGCTCAGGTGACCCGCGTTGTCGACCGCTACAAGCAGAGAACGTCGGTTGTGGCATGGCAGGTCGAGCACGAAGCGGTCGACCCGCTGGGACTCGAACACTCGTGGCGTCTCGCTGCCAGCTTCGTCGAAGAGGAAGTACACGCCGTCCGTGCCGCAGACCCGTCACGGCCGGTTGTGATGAACGGCTTTCTCGCCGGGTCAATGCCGGTGCGGGCTCATCAGTGGTGGCGCACCCGCGATCAGGGCGACTCGTTCGCGGTGGCGAACCGGCTGGCGGATATCGTCGGCGTCGACCACTACCCGCGGCAGGCGGTGGTGGGCGCCCGGGGTTGGTCCCTGTACCTCACGGGTGGCGCCGGCCGGGGTGGACGGGGAGCGCTGGGCCGGGTGGCGGCCAACGCGCATCTCTACAACCGGCGGTTGATGGTGACTGAGGGGCAGGCCGAGCCGTGGGAAACGTCGACGGTGCCACCGAACCCCTACGGACGCTTCCTCAGCAGCTGCACGCCGGCCGACCTCGTCGACAACTACAACAGCTGTATGACCTGGGTTCGACAGGCGCACATGGCCTTGGATGCCTTTCTCTTCTGGGGTGCCGAGTACTGGCTACTCCGCCAGCAGACGGGCGATCCCTGTTACCTCGAGGCGTTTCAGCGCATCCTGGCGGAGGCATGACCGACGTCCCGCAGCCCGGAGCCTCGCACACCGACGAGCTCGCTGCGATCCCGTCGCCACGTGCGCTCTGGGCGAGGATAGCGCGACGCTGGCCTGTTTTCGCCGACCTGGTCCCTCCGCTCGTCTTGACCGGGTTCCTTCTCGCGGTGACCACGGCCCAGGCGCACTTCGCGGGTGGCGCGCATCGAATTGGCGCCGGAGGCTACCTGCTGCTCGTTGGCGCCGCCATGACGCTGGCTCTCCGGCGGCACCTGCCATTACTCGCGTACGCCGGCTCGCTCGGATGTACCGGTGCCTACCTTCTCATCGGCGATCCCCCCGGGCCGATCCTGATCGCCCCATTTCTTGGACTCGTCGCCCTCCTGGTCGCGACGAGATCACTGCCAATCTGGATCACTTCGGCCGTGAGTGGTGCCGCCGTTCTGTCGGTGGTGCACGGAGCCGTCAACGGGTGGACCTGGCCGGTCGCGGTCTTCGCGGGTGTCTGGTTGTGCGTAGCGGCGGCGGCGGCCGCCGCTCTGGACGCACGGCGGCGCTTACTGAGGGAATCGCAGGCCCGAGCCGCTTGGACGCAGCGCAGCCGCGAAGAGGAGGCCCGGCGGCGCACCGTCGAAGAACGACTGCGGATCGCTCGCGAGATGCACGACGTGATCGGCCACAGTCTTGCGGTCATCACCCTGCAGGCCGGAGTGGCCGAGCATCTCCTCGCCAGCCGGCCCGACGAGGCGCGCAAAGCGGTCACCGCCATTCGCGGGGTGAGCCGGCAGGCGTTGACCGAGTTGCGCACCGAGCTGGCCGCGCTCCGTGGCGAGGGGCTGGCCGACGCCGACCGCCGGCCGACACCCGGGCTTTCGTCGGTCCCCGCGCTTGCGTCGCAGATGCGCGACGCTGGACTGCACATCGAGGTAGACCTTCCCGAGGGCGAGTATCAAATCTCAGAGATCGTCTCGACGGCGGCGTATCGGATCGTGCAGGAATCGCTCACCAACGTGGCGCGGCACGCCGGCAGCGGCGCGACGGCGAGCGTGCGCGCCGTGCTCAAGCCGGACCGTCTGGAGTTGGAGATCGTCGATGACGGCAGCGGTGTGCGCACTCCCACAACCGAAGGAGGTGGCCTCCAGGGGATGCGCGAGCGTGTCGCGGCCCTGGCCGGGGCATTCTCGGCGGGCAGCCGGCCCGAGGGCGGATTCCGAGTATGGGCCTCGCTGCCTCTGGGGACGACATGAGCGTCCGCGTGGTGCTCGCCGACGACCAGGCTCTGATCAGAGTCGGGCTGCGTGCGCTCATCGACGCCGAAGCGGATATCGAGGTTGTGGGAGAGGCTTCGGATGGTGAGGAAGCACTGCGCGTCGTGCGCCAGGAGCGACCCGATGTGGTGGTCATGGACATCCGCATGCCGATCCTCGACGGACTGGAGGCGACGCGTCTCATCGCTGCCGACCCGCAGCTCTCCAGTGTTCGCGTGCTCGTCCTCACCACCTTCGAAATCGATGAGTATGTCTTCGAGGCGCTGCGCGCAGGGGCCGGAGGATTTCTGCTCAAGGATGCGGAGCCCACCGAGCTCTTGCGCGCCATTCGCGTCGTCGCGGCGGGTGATTCGCTGCTCTCTCCGGCCGTCACACGGCGCGTTATCGAGGCCTTCAGCGCTCGGCCGGCTCCAATCGCTCCGCGTACGAAACTGTTAGTCGACCTCACCGCGCGTGAACGTGAGGTTGTGGCGCTGGCAGGCTGCGGGCTCTCCAATGACGAGATCGCCGAGCGGCTCGTGATCAGCCCGGCGACGGCGCGCACCCACGTATCGCGATCCATGCAGAAACTCGGCGCACGCGATCGCGCGCAGCTCGTGGTATTCGCGTATGAAAGTGGGCTCGTCTCGCCGGGCCAAGCGTTCGCGTAAGGAAGTCGTCACTGAGCTACGCTGCTGGGCGTAGCCGAAAGTGTCGCTTCCCGACGGACGACAGGACTACTGCACGCCTCCGACGATGGTGCCGTTGACATCCAACACGCAAATCGGAGGCACACGACATGCCCGGTTACTGGAGCGGCGGCGGCTTCGGCTTTTGGTGGATCTTTCCTTTGGTCTTCGGCGTCCTTTGGCTCACCGTGATCTGCCTGTTCCTGTGGCGCGGTCGCCTATGGTGGAGGGGCGGCCATGGCACCACGCCAGACGCCAACGCGGTACTTCGCGAGCGGTTCGCGCGCGGCGAGATTGACACTGACGAATACCAGCGTCGCCTTCGCGTTCTCGAGGGCCGATGACCACGGTCCTCATCACGCAACCGGCCGGCGCGGTGTTCGGGCACGCGCAATTCGCGACCGGGCTCACCGCATGGACGCCGCAGCTGGCCGTCTGCGAAGTCATTGACCGAGTGCAGCAACGATGCCTGCCCGGTACGAGTCCGAGCGATTGGTTTCGGGCGGACTGACGCTCGTGGTGCGATTCATCCGATGGCCTCGTGTTGGATCACGCATTCTGCGGGGCGCGAGCTTCAGTCTCGCAGGCGCTGCTGGACTCTGGGCTGCTGCCCTGCTTTTCACCACGGACCGTCGGGTCCCGCGGGGGACCATCCATCGCTTCAAGCACGTGGTAGCGGTATTTCCGCATGCGGACGATGAGACGGTCACCTGCGGCGGAACGCTGCACCGCTTCGCGGCGTCAGGAGTACGGGTGTCGCTTGTGCTGCTCACCGGCGGAGAGCGGGGCAATCCGGCCGGCGTCATGCAACCGGACCTCGCAGACCGCCGTCGTGCTGAGGCCGGGCGCGCAGCGCGCGCCCTCGGCATTACCGACGTTATCCACGCGAGTTTCGGCGATGCTGAGCTTTCGGATCACGTTGACGAGCTCACCGCATATCTCGGACCGCTCATCGAACAGCTACGACCGGATCTTCTTATCACCTACGATCTCGCGGGCCTCGACGGTCATAGCGACCATGTGGCCTGTGCGAACGCAGTCACCGCAGTGCGCCGAACGTCCTATCCCGAGGTTGCGCTGTGGTATGTGACCGTGCCACGACGCGTCCTCAGCCTGTTGCGCGCTGTGGGTCAGCTGGTGACCAGCGATGCGGTCGAGACGCATCGGGCGTCGCCCACCCTTCGCCTGTTCATCGGTCCAGGTGTCGCTGCAAAGCTGCAGGCATTGCGCGCCTACGAGAGTCAGCGGGGCGCAATCGGGAAAGGACTCGGCAGGGTCCTCCCAACTGCGCTGATGTTGAGCGTGTGGCAGCACGAGTACTTCGCGGAGGTCTGATATTCGGGCTCGGACGCCTTGGCACCGAGGCACACCGCGCCGTTTGGTGCGATCCCGTTGGAAACGATGAGGCCGCTGGCAGCGACGACGCCAACGCAGGGAGCTCGTGGCGGCCTCCGGTGTCAAGTATCTGCCGGACGTCTACAGAGTCGATCGCCGTCGATCGCCGTCAAAACTGTAAGCGCCATGTATGCGCTGGACTGCCACGATCTCTAGCCATGGGCAGCGGCATCCGGCCTCAACGGTGGGGAATGATGCCTTTTGCAGGAGAAGCGATTATTCCGGGTTAGAGCACCAAGCCGTGCGGGCGCGCAGGCGCCCAAACACGCCGCGCAACCACTCGTTGCGAACTCAAGTCGGGCGTCCGTCGGGGAGACAGGACTCGAACCTGCGACCCCTGGTCCCGCAGATTAGTCCTCATTTGGCGATGAGTGCTGAGTTCGATTTAGAGTGGTTTCGTCGGGAAGTGGTTGGAATGACGACTAAAGCGCGTGTATTGGAATGCGTTGGACTCGCGTCGACATCCACAGACGTCAATTGGGCGTACCCCATCTCCCCTCTTCCCCATTGTTCTCGTACCTCGAACTCGGCCGCATCGTAACGAGGCCACCACGGGCGCATGGGATGATCGTTGTGGGTCGGTCGTGGTGTAAATCTGGGGTGACCCCAGCGCTGCCGACGGGGGTAGACAAAGAGGCCACCGCGGAGTTCTCTTGGGAGCTCTTACCCAAACCAGGAGACCCACGATGGCCCAGAACAGGATGACGTACCAGGCGCTGCTGGATCAACTCCAGGGTGCGGACACGGACGTGTTGCGCCGCGTCCTCGAGCAAGCGATGCAGCTCCCGAGGGCATGGGGGAATCGATGGTCTTTGCTCGGCTCTGTCAACCAACAATGCGTCGAACACGCCCCATGTCCCGTGGTGGTCGTCCCCCGGCCAACCGCGACAGCGAGTAAAGCGACGTGACGTCACGGGCAGCTCTGACCCAGGTTGGATACCGGCGATACCCTCGATGTCGCCGTATCCGATGTGTGGATGCAGTTATGTCTTAGCTTAGGCGTGCTGGTCTGCGACCGGGTCTGGTTGAACAGACCAGTCGGCAGGTTCGTCGTCGGTGTCGGTGTCGGCGATCGCCTTGGTCTGGTGCACCTTGCCAGGCGTGTGGTGTTGCGGCGCGTAGACGGTGTAGACCTGCATCGGCTCGTCGCCGATGTTGGTGACGTTGTGCCAGCTGCCGGCCGGAACGATGACGCACCAGCCGTCGGTGACTTCTTGGTCGAAGGTCAGTTCGTCCTTGCCGGGTCCCATCTGAGCTCGACCGCGGCCGCGGTCGAGCCGAATGAACTGGTCGGTGTCAGGGTGCTTCTCTAGTCCGATGTCGCCGTTGACCGGAATCGACATGAGGGTGACCTGCAGGTAGGTGCCGCTCCAAGCCACGGTGCGGTAGTTTGGGTTCTCGAGCGTCTCGGTCTCCAGATTGAACGCCTGGGGACGGGGACCGATGTCTGCGATGCTCATGGTTTGACGTAGATTACTGTATCCCGGATCCACCGACTCGGGCGGGGAAAGCTCGCGGTCACGCGATGGGCGTGTCGCGTCCGTTTCGGGATGACCTCGGGTGCTTCGAGCTGCATCCGGACGGGGTTTCTGAGTCGCTTGGCCCGTTGGCGACCGGGTCGCGGCGTGCTTCGGTGATCTGGTGTGGCCCGGCCCCGAGGGGCCGCCCAGGCCCGCGCAGACCTTGTTCTCGCGGCGCTGGTTACCGATGCGCAAGGGAACTCGTATACGAGCAGTCTCGTTCCACGCCCTGCGGCATACCGCGGCCACCATCGCGATCGAGGACGGCCAGCCGCCGCACGTGGTTGGCAGCGATGCTTGGACATGCCAGCGTGGCCACGACCCTCCGCCTCTACGCCCACGTCACCCATGCCAGCACTGAGGCTCTGGTTGACGCGATCGACGCCCGCTACGGACCGCGCTTGCGTGTCCTCTCGGAGGAGGTATTGGCCCAGTATTGGCCCAGCGAAACCGAAATTGGCTCCACTGCGCACACCTCGCCTCCGCTGGGGCAAGCTCACGGCATGAACGTGCGTCTCGATGCTGAGTCCGCGGGACAAGTGGATCTCGTCTGGGCGCAGGCGGAAGATGTCGCTCGCCTCGCCCGGCAGCCGTGCGACACCGCGACGGTTGGCTTCTGCCCGCTGTACGCGCTCTTCCACATCAGCACGCGGTCACGGCGCCATGACAGCCTCTGACCTGCGTGCTCACCCCTCGTCGTTGACCACATCGTGAGAGTCTGCGAACGGGGTCTGACGAAGTGACAGCCACGATCCAGGTAACCGCGGCGATCACGCGGACGATCGACGCAGCCTTCGACGTTCGCCCGTGTCCGATGCCGCGCACCCGCCCAGCGTTACTCCACCCTCCGCAGTTCGGCGACTTGCCAGAAACGGCCCGGCCAGTTGCCGGTGGTCGTAAGTCCGCCCTGCTTCGCGACCGCCAGGATCCGCTCGGGTCGATGCACAAAAACCTGGAAGTGCCGATGTGTCATACGCAACAGCAGGTTGCCGACCGCCAATCCCGTACGCGTCCACCGTCTGTCCTTCGGAAAGCTCAGCACCATCACCTGCCGGCAATGCGCGGACGCTGTCGTGGTGAGCCTTGGCATGTCGGGGTAGCAGCAGAGGACGCGATTCATGATCACTATGTCGGCGGGTTCCACCTCTGCACCGGCCTCAGCGAAATCCATCACCTTGCGTTCGACGCGATCCTCGAGTCCGGCGCTACGCAGAAGGTCACGAGCTGACACCTCGTATGTGGGCGTTATCTCGATGTTCACCGCGCGAGCGACTCCCAGCTTGAGTAACTCGATCTGGAGAGCGCCAACGCCGCCGCCGACCTCGAGAAGGGTCAGGCCCGCGACCCCACGGCGCGCCAACAGCCGAACGATGCGCTGAGAAGTCGGATCCAGCCCACGGCGTTGGAAACGCCTCGCGTCCCGGCGAGCGACTTTCTCGCTGAACAGCCACCGGTAGCCCGCAGGCGAGCAGCAGTCACTCACCGTCGCATTATCGAGCGCCAGCCCGCTGC
>DATLRX010000039.1:0-17323 GCA_035534435.1 Candidatus Acidiferrales bacterium | reverse complement strand
CGCCGCGAGTCGCATGTATCGATACGTCGTCACGGGCGAGAAGCCAAACGACTCGTACAAGCGCACCGCCGGGGTGTTCTCCGGATCCACCTCGAGTCCGACCTCGGCGACGCCGCGCGAGCGGAGCAGCGCCAGCGCCGCGTCGAGCATTCGCGTCCCGAGGCCCTGCCCGCGGCGCTCACTGTCAACGACGAAGCCGTAGATCATCGAGCGCCTGGGCGTCTCCGTCAGGCGCAGCGTGCCGACCACCACACCGCCGTCGTCGAGCGCGAGCAGGAAGCCCTGCGGGCGGGTGGTCTCGAGGCGATCGGTGACGTTTTCGGGGCTCGACGAGAAGCCTTCACCGAGCAACCTCGCGAGCGTCTCCCGGTCGGCGTCCCCCGCTTCGCGGAGCTCGAGCGGGGCGCCATGAGCCGGCCCGTCCGTCGCCGCGCCTGCCGAACCGGCAGGGAGACTGAGGGTCATGCGCAGCTCCGCCGAGTCGTCGGCCGCGCCAAGGCGGCGCAGCCAGTCCAGCGCGATCGGTGCCGCGTCCTCGCAGATGAAGAGAACGCTCTCGCGTTGGAGGCGCCGGCCGGCGCCACAGACATGCGTGAGGAGTTCCGCGGCGACCCCCCGGCGGCGCCACGCCGGGTGCACCATCCCGCACGCCTCGGCGTCGTCCCCGGGCGTGATTGCGGCGTAGCCGATCAGCGCGCCCTCGGATTCAGCAAGAAAGTGGACCGCCTCACCCTCCGGGGCGCTCTCGTCGATCTCGAGCTTGAGATCGAGCGGCTCGATGGACTCGCACACGGTGCGCAGTGCGTCCACGCGACTGCGGTCCGCCGCGGTCAGCGCGGCGAATCCGGTCACCGTCCACCCGTTCATGCG
Source organism: Candidatus Acidiferrales bacterium (assembly GCA_035534435.1). GTDB lineage: Bacteria > Chloroflexota > Dormibacteria > Aeolococcales > Aeolococcaceae > Palsa-851. Next base: position 16,453 of record DATLRX010000039.1, on the reverse strand, counting down.
GCACAGCGTGCACCACGCGACAGCGCCGGCGTGCAGCCGTTCGTACGGCCTGTCGATTTTGGCGATCGCCGTTCGTCGTCATCATTGGGGCGACTTATCCCGTACAGCGAGGAGCTGAACCGTGAAATACATGCTGCTGTTCATCAAGGACGAGGACGAGGTCATCGACGAGGCCGGGCTGAGGGCGCGGTACGCGGAAATTGAGACCTGGTTCGGCGAGCTTGGTCGCGACGGGAAGCTGCGCGGCGGTGAGGAGCTGCAGCCGTCGAGAACGGCGACGACGATCCGCTGGAGCGACGGGAACCCGCTTGTCACCGATGGTCCCTTCATGGAGAGCAAGGAGAACGTCGCAGGTTTCGCGACCGTCGACGCGACGGATCTCGACGATGCGATCGCCATCGCCAAGCGCTGGCCCGCGAAGAACCAGACGGTCGAGATCCGGCCGGTGATCCCGCACGACGACATGCCGAACCATCCGATCAGTTGAGTTGCCCGTCAGTTGAGTTGCCGGTCAGTTGAGTTGATGGAGAGCCGGGATTCCCAGTGAACGATCCCACCACCGAGGCGATCAACGCGGTGTTCCGCAACGAGGTCGCGCTGATCTGCGGGTCGCTGGTGCGCATCACCGGCGACTTCGATCTGGCGGAGGACCTCGTCCAGGATGCCGTCGTCATCGCGCTGCAGAAGTGGCCGGTCGACGGAGTCCCGGAGCGCCCCGGGGCGTGGCTGCTGCAGACCGCACGGCGACGTGCCATCGACCGGTTGCGCCGTGACTCCGCGTACCGGAGCAAGCTCCAGTTGCTGACCGACGGATGGGCACCCGACGTGCACCAGGACCCCGACGATCGCCTCCGACTCATCTTCACGTGCTGCCATCCCGCAATCGCGCGAGAAGCCCAGGTGGCGCTGACCCTGCGCGCGGTGATGGGCATGACGACGAGCCAGATCGCGCATGCGTTCCTGGTGTCCGAGGCGACGATGGCTCAGCGCATCGTGCGCGCGAAACGGAAGATCGTGGACGCGCGCATCCCGTATCGGATGCCCGACCACGACGCGTTGCCGGAGCGGCTCGCCGAGGTCCTCGCGTCGCTCTACATCGTGTTCAACGAGGGCTATCTGGGCAGCGGACCCGACCTCGCGACCAGCCGTGACCTCTGCGCCGACGCGCTCTGGCTCTGCGGTCTCGTCGCGAGGATGCTGCCGGAGGAGCCCGAGGTGATTTCGCTGCTGGCTTTGATGCGCCTGCACGAGTCGCGGCGCGCCACACGGTTCGGCGCCGGCGGCGCGCTCGTCCTGCTGCGCGACCAGGACCGGGCGCACTGGGATCACGCGGCGATCGCGGAGGCGGGAGCACTCCTCGAGCAGGCTCGCCGTCTCGGCAGCCCGGGTCCGTACTGGCTGCAGGCGGCGATCGCGGCATGCCACGCGGAGGCGCCGACCTTCGAGGACACCGACTGGCCGCAGATCCTCGCGCTCTACGGCGCGCTGATGCGCGTGAACCCGAGCCCGGTGGTGCGGCTCAACCGCGCGATCGCTCTCGAGCATGTCGCCGGAGCCGTCCCCGCGCTCGAGGAGCTCGACACGCTCGCCGCCGAGCTCGACGGATACCACCTGTACTGGGCGACGCGCGCCGAGCTGCTGCGCCGCTTCGGCCGGTTTGACGAGGCGGCAGCCGCCGACCGCCGCGCGATCGAGCTCACGGACAACCCGTCGGAGCGCGCGCTCCTCGAATCGCGACTCGACCCCAATGCCATCCGCGCCATCGGCGCGAACAACAACTGACCACACGGGAGGCACGACCATGGCGAAATACCTGCTCGTCTATCACGGGGGCAGCATGCCCGAGGGCGAGGCCGCGCAGAGCGAGGTGATGGCGGCCTGGGGAACCTGGTTCCAGAACCTCGGACCGGCGCTCGCCGACGGCGGCAATCCCGTCTCGCAGGCTCGGACCATCGCGTCCGACGGGTCTGTTTCTGACGGAGGTGGCGCAAACGCCGCGACCGGCTACAGCCTGATCGAGGCGGACAGCCTGGATGCGGCCGTAGCGCTCGCCAAAGGATGCCCGGTACTCGGCGGTGGCTCGAGCGTCGAGGTGGCAGAGACCTTCAACGTCATGTAGTCCGGCCGGGCCGGCGCGTCCCGGTCCGGCGGCGGCACGAGACGCCCGCACCCATGCCGAGCGCGTGGGTGCGGGCGGTCGAGTGTCATGCAGGCGACAGCCTGAAGTGGCGACAATAGGGTCAGGATGAGCGAGGAAGAGGTTCCCGCCGGCGTGACGGCAGGAGCTGGGGGAAAGCTGCCGGACGTCTGGAGCGCGCCTGCCTGGGCAGCGCCACCGCCGCCGCCGCCGACGTGGTGGCCGCAGCACTACTACACGTACGAGCCGCCGCCTCCGCCGCGCCGCACCTCCCGTCTCAAGCTGGTCGCGGTCGCGCTGCTGCTCGTCGTCCTCGGTGCCAGCGCCGCGGCGACCGCCGCGATCGCCACGCGCGGCATCGGCGGGACGGGGAACACGTCAGGCGCCGCGGCCGCGATCGTCGACATCAACACAACGCTCGCGCAGGGAGCGGCTGCGGGCACCGGCATGGTGCTCACGTCTTCGGGCGAAGTCCTCACGAACAATCACGTCATCTACGGCGCGCTGTCGATCAGCGTCGTGGTCACGTCGACCGACGCGACGTACAGCGCACACGTGGTGGGCTTCGACCAGCGTGACGACATCGCCGTCCTCCAGCTGGAGGGCGCCTCGGGTCTGGCCACGATGCCGATCGGCAATTCGTCCAGTGTGCAGATCGGGGACAGTGTCACCGCGCTGGGCAACGCGCTCGGCCGCGGCGGCGCGCCGGCATCGGCGCCGGGGACGGTCACGGCGCTCGACCAGAGCATCACGGCGTCCGATCAGAGCGGCACCGAACCGCTCGAAACGCTTGGCGGCATGATCCAGATCAACGCACCGATCAAACCCGGCGACTCCGGCGGCCCGCTCCTCAACAGCAGCGGTCAGGCGATCGGGATGGACACGGCGGCCAGCGGCGGCCGGCAGCTCGATCAGCGTGGCGCGGTCGAGGCCTTCGCCATACCGATCAACACGGCACTCAGCATCGCGAGCGACATCGTCAAGTCGCCCTCGGGATACCAGACGCCGACCTCCGGTGGCTTCCTCGGGGTCCAGGTCACCGACAGCACCGCTCCCCCCGGCGCGGCCGTCGCGGGAACGCAGGCCGGCTCCCCCGCGGCGTCGAGCGGGCTCGTGAGCGGTGACGTGATCACCGCTGTCGGTGGGGCGACCGTCGTCTCGGTCGCTTCGCTCGAACAGATTCTCAGACTGCATCACCCGGGTGACAACGTCATCGTGGCGTGGGTGAGCGCATCGGGGCAAGACGGTCAGGCGACGGTCACGCTCGCGACCCCGCAGCCGGCACCGCCACAGTAGCCGGCTCCTTGCGATGCTACGCGTCGCATGAACCTGCGGTCCGAGCAGCTCCCCGCGCAGATCCTCTTCGGCCTCTTCCTCGTCGCGTGGGCGGGGTTGTGCTTCTGGGCCGGCGCCAACTTCGTGCTCGTCATGACGCTGCTGCTGCTGGCGGTGATCGTCCCGCTGGCACTCGCCGGCGGGCACCGATATCTCCGCCGTCGCTACGTGACCGCGGAGGTCGTGGCGCTGCCGATCGCGCTCATCGTGATGTTCGCCACAGGTTTCGACGTGGCAGGCGTTGCGGTGTTTGCGGCACTCCTCGGCGCCGACACGCTCGTCTGCGGCTACCTGCTCCTGCGCAGAAGCCGGCGCGGCGCGATCCGCAACGCCATGAGGAATCTCCTCATCATCCTCGCGGCTCTCGGCGTCGGAACGGCCGCGTCGTTCGTCGCCTCCGCCGTGGCTCCGGTGCCGTCCTGCGGCAGGGCGACGGTCGGCGCCGGGGGTGCAACCGATGCGGCGTCCGCGGGTGCCGGCCAGTGCTTCGCCACGGCCGCCGAGAACTGCGATGCCCGCACGCTCACCGTGGATGTCAGCACCGTGGACGAGATCGCAACGCATCGCTACCGGGTCGTCGAGGATGCCAACTCCCGGTGCCACTTCACCGACTCGGTCACCTACGGTCCGCCGACCGCCCCCGCGCGATTCAGCGCCGCGTACACCTGCCCCGCGCTGACGGACCAGATCGGCGCACCTGGGGAGCAGCAGGTCCAGTTGACGCAATGCACGGGCGGGGTGGAGGGCGGCGCCGCAGCCCCGATCATTCCGATGAACGAGTTCCAGCCCCAGCCGGCGGCAACGCCGGCCCCCGGCTGACCCCCGTCTCGCCGACAATCGCACACGTGGACGAGGCACTCACCGACCTGCTGGCCGGCCACGAGCTCACGGCTCGGGCAACGCTCCCGGCCACGGCGTTCGACTACTTCGCCGCCGGAGCGGGGGACGAGGTCGCCCTCGAGGAATCCCGAATCGCCTGGCGGCGGTACCGCCTCAGGCCGCACGCATTCCCCGGCGCCGCATCGCCCGACCTCTCGGCCGAGATCCTCGGAACGCGGCTCAGCATGCCGGTGCTCGCCGCGCCGACCGCGTGGCAGCAGCTCGCGCACCCGAACGGCGAGGTCGAGACGGCGCGGGGGGTCAGCGCGGCGGGCGGCCTCATGGTGGTGGCGACCCGCGCCACGATGCTCCTCGAGGACATCGTCGCCGCGCTCGACGGTCCCTGGTGGTTTCAGGTGTACGTCGTCAACGATAGGTCGATCACCGCTGATCTCGTGCGTCGCGCCGTCGGGCTCGGCGCCCGGGCTCTCATGCTGACCGCGGACACCCCGTACATCGGCTTCAAACGCCGCGGCCACTTCGCGCCGGTGAGCATGGAGCAACATCTCGTCAACTTCGGCGCGCACCTCGGACCGAGCCCGGACGCCGGCGACATCCCGCGGCGCATCAACCAGGACGCGACCATCTCGATGGAGACGATCGGCTGGCTCGCCGAGGTGAGCGGCCTGCCGGTGCTCGTCAAGGGCGTCCTGCGAGGTGACGATGCCGCCGCATGCATGGACGCGGGTGCGGCGGGCATCGTCGTGTCGAACCATGGCGGCCGGCAGCTGGACCGCGCGATCGCGACGGCCGTGGCGCTGCCCGAGGTGGTCACCGCCGTGGCGGGACGCGGGCCGGTGCTCGTCGACGGAGGGATCCGCAGCGGGAGCGACGTGCTTGTCGCCCTCGCGCTCGGGGCGAGCGCGACGATGGTCGGGCGTCCGCTGCTCTGGGGTCTCGCCGCCGCCGGATCGGCCGGAGTGCAGCGCGTCCTCGATGGATTCCGCGAGGAGCTCGGGCATGCCATGGGTCTCGCCGGTGTGACGGCATCGGCGGGAGTCGGCAGGGACCTGGTAGTAGCCTGACCGCGTGGAGTACCCGCCGACACCCGCGCCGTCGGCAGCCCCGTCCGTTCCTCCCGACCCACGCTGGGGCCACAGCGCGCTGCGCATCATCCTTGCCGTGGGCACGCTCATCGCGTCCGTCGCCATCGCGGCGGTCGTGGTGCTCCTCGTGGTGGCGATCGTCAAGCGCCCCGACGCCGATCCGAGAACGATGAGGTTGAGCAGCGGATCGGTGGTCTTCCGCGACGACTTCACGTCCTCGCGGTCCGGATGGCCGCAGGCGACCCTGGCGTCCGGGACGACGGTCGGCTACGGCGGCGGCGACGCGGGCGGCTATTACATCGCCGGACAGGGTCCGTACTCGCACTACGTCGCGCCGCGATACGCGACGCCGCTTGTGGCGATGGCGATCACCGTGACGGGGATCGTCGCGGACGGCGACGCGGGAAGCTCCGGCTACGGCGTCCGCTGCGATCCGGTGGTTCCGGGCCAGCCGTCGTATGCGTTCTTCGTCAACCCAAACGGGACGCTGCTCGTGGACCGGTATTCGGGCACCACGTCGGCGCCGGTGGTGCTCGACCGCGGAGTCGCGCGACAGGTGGCCGCCGTGGGCGGGCGCACGACCATCACCGGGGCGTGCATCCTCGTCAGCGCGTCGGGGGGCAGGGCGACGGTCCGGCTCGTCCTGGCGGTGGGCCATGCGATCGTCGCCGACATCAGCGACTCCGCGCCGGGGACCGGCGACGGGTGGACCGCCGCCCTGGTGACGTCGACGACGACCGCGCAATCGTCGACTGTTGACTTCACGTCTTTCTCACTTCGTAACCTGGACGGCTGACCGCCCCGCCGGACGGAGCCGTACGATACCCGCGGCCGCCGTCTGCCAAGCCGTAGCGAAGGAGCCGCCATGGACACGAGCGACATCGGACCAACGAACCGCGGGCGCGGGCGTCGAGGTGCAGCGACGCCGGTGCAGCCCGAGACCCCCGGCGTTGTCGTGCTGGGCCCGCGCGACGCACTGATCGGCACGCTCAGCGTGGAGGGCGATGTTCGCATCGAGGGAACGCTGGAAGGCGAGGTGTCCGCCACCGGCGAGGTGAGCGTGCAGTCGACCGGCACCGCGCGGGCGCAGATCGCGGCGCGTGACATCGTCATCAACGGCACCGTCGACGGCAGCGCCGTCGCCGAGCACCTCGTCAGCGTCGGCGAGACAGCCGTCATCAACGGAGAGGTCCGGTCGGCACGCCTGCGCATCGACGAGGGCGCGAGCGTCAACGCGACGATCGCGATGAGCGCGTCCGCCACGCGGCACACGCCTCGCACGCACGACGAGGACAGCATCGATGTCACCGGCACCGCCGCCGAGCACGACGGTGAATCGGACGCCTACGCGGAGGTGGGCGCCGAATCCGCGCCGTCGAACGATGAGGGCTCGTCGGGCACCGAAGGCTGAGCTCCAAGCCGGCCCGTGGCGAGCGTGAACGCGGCGTGGAACGCGTAGTCGCCTTCACCCAGCCGTTGCATGGTGAGGTCGAGCTCCTCCTCGAACGTCGCGCGTGAGCCGGGGCTGAGCAACCCGACCATCGCGTGCGTCCACGGTCCTGACCACTGCATCATGTCGGTCCACTCGTGCACGTCGCGGGCGCGCACGCCGACGAGCAGTTGTGTCACGCGAATGTCGTGGAATCCCGCCAGCGTGAGCATCTCGGTGAGCACCCACGGCTCGCCGAACAGCGCGTGGTGCGACGGGGTACGTGGCCGGCGAATGGCGAGATGTTCGAGGCGCTCGAAGAACACATTCTGCGCCGGCGTGGACAGGCTGCGGCAGCGGCACGAGACCGCGATGCGCCCATTCCGCCGCAGCACGCGACGGATCTCCGCGAACGCTCGCCACGGATCCTCGAGCGGGGCAAGGGACTGGCCGAGGGTGGCGACGTCGAACATCGCGTCGTGAAACACCAGGTCGTGCGCGTCCATGACGACGAACTGCGTGTTGCCTTCGGGCGATGCGCGCTCTCGCGCCACGGAGATCATGTCGGGCGAGAGATCCACGGCCACGTGCTCCAGCGGCGAGCGCACCGGGCCGAGGCTCCGGCTGACCAACCCGGTGCCGCATCCGATGTCGATGACGCGCTCGTCCGCCTGGACGTCCGCGAACTCCGCGAGACGGTCGGCGGCCCGAACGTTTGCGCCGCCGGCCCACGCGTCGTACCGGTGCGCGGCCTCGCGATAGAAGTCGAGCTGCACCTGCCGGAACGTCTCGCGCTCGATCGTCACCGTTCCCCTCCCCTTGACTCCCGTCGTGCGCGATTCGATCTGCGGAGGACGCGCCGGATCGGTACGATATGCGCCCAGCAGCGGACGAGAAGGAGAGGACACATCCATGGAGAACATCATCACCGAGATCGAGGAAGCATCAATTCCACGTGGTGGTCACCGTAACGGCTCCGCGGGCGCCAAGGCGGTGACGTTGGGACCTCGTGACATCCTCAACGGTTCGCTGACGATCGACGGCGATCTCCGCATCGAGGGGACCGTGGACGGGGAGATCAACGCCTCCGGTGACGTCGATGTCGAAGGGTCCGCCACCGTCCGCGCTCGCATCGACGGACGCAACATCACGGTGCGCGGCAACGTGACCGGGAATGTCACCGCGCGCGCACGCCTGAGCGTTGCCGGCAGCGGCGTGGTCCAGGGTGACGTCCGTGCGGCACGCCTGCGCGTCGATGACGGCGGCACGGTCAACGGCAGCATCACCATGGGTGCGTCGGAGTCGGAGTAGCTCATCCGGTTCGTCCGCACCGGCTGAATTATCCGCTGTTCACCGGCCGGCCTTGCCGGCCCGCGACATCGGTCGCGTTATCGGGTGTGCAGGCCCTCGAGCAAGCGCGTGGTGGCGGCCATCACCTCGTCGACCGCCTCATCGAACACCGGACGGTTCGCCGCCGAGGGCACCCGGTAGCCGCTGATCTTGCGGACGAACTGCAAAGCCGCCGCTCGCGCCTCCTCGTCCCCGGCCGGGGGCTCAGCGCCTCGAAGCGTCTTGATGCTGCGGCACACGGGTGGAGAATACGCGGCGGGGCGGGTGAGACGTAACGCCGGTTCGTACTCATTCCGTCCACCACAGCAGAGGTTCTCACCATGCGACGTCTCGTCCTGACCCTGATCTGCGCTTCGGCCCTTGCGGCCTGCGGCGCCGCCGCGACCAACCCACCCTCGGGAACGGGGGGTGGATCCGGCACATCCACGAGCCCGACCGTCTCGACGGGGACGACCTCGCTCGGCACCGTCCTCACCGATGTGCACGGGCTCACGCTCTACTACTTCCTGCCTGAGAAGGGCGGGGTGACGACGGCGTGCGACGCAACGTGCCTCAAGGCGTGGCCTCCGGTGGTGGTCAGCGGCTCGCCGACGAGCTCGTCGGCGGTCACCGGGACTCTCGGTGTCGTCTCGATCTCGTTCAACGGGTCGACCGTGAGTCAGGTCACCTACAACGGATGGCCGCTGCACACCTTCTCCGGGGACTCCGCGTCCGGCCAGACCAACGGTCAGAACGTGCAGAACACCTGGTTCGCGGCAGAGCCCGGCACCACGTCCAACGAGACGGGCGCGACAACGTCCGGATCGACGACCGCGACCCCGCCGCCGGCCGCAACCCCCTCGAGCACCAGCACCGGAGGATATGGATACTGACGCCTCACTGATGTGAGCGTCTTCTCCTATATCGCCCAGAACTGGGACCAGCTCGGCCCCCAGATCGTGACGCACCTCGAGATCGTGGCCGAGTGCATCGTGCTCACGAGCGTGATCGGGCTGGGGCTCGGCATCGCCGCGACGCGATCCGAGCCCCTGTCCACCTTCATCCTGGCGGTCACGAGCACGATCCTCACCGTGCCGAGCTTCGCGCTGTTCGGGCTGCTCTCGATCTGGTTCGGGCTCGCAAACCCACCGGTGATCATCGGGCTCGTCCTCTACGGGCTCCTCCCGGTCACGCGGAACACGCGAGCCGGCATCCTCGCCGTCGATCCGGCAGTGCGCGAGGCGGCACGCGGCATGGGCATGAGCGCGCGCCAGGTGCTGCTGCGGGTCGAGCTGCCGCTCGCGGTCCCCGTCGTCCTCGGCGGGATCCGTCAGGCGACCGTGATGATCGTGGCGATCGCGACCGTCGGCGCCACCGTCGGCGTCGACGACCTCGGGCAGACGATCCTCGGAGCGATCGGGAGGAGCACCGGCACGCTCGATGCGGTGCTGGCCGGGATCCTGCCGGTCGCAGCCATCGGCATCATCGCCGACGCCGTCCTCGCGGGCGTCCAGCGTGCCCTCTCTCGCGGCCGGGTCTCGGTGGCAGCGACGTGATCACGTTCGACAAGGTCGTGAAGCTGTACGGCGACCAGGTCGCCGTCGACCACCTCTCCCTGGAGATCAGGTCGGGCGAGACCGTGGTCCTCGTCGGCCCCTCGGGCTGCGGGAAGACGACGTCACTCAAGATGATCAACCGCCTCATCGAGCCGACGGGCGGAACGATCAGCATCGACGGGCGCGACACGCGCACGTACGACGTCAATGACCTGCGCCGCTCGATCGGCTACGTCATCCAGCAGGTCGGGCTGTTCCCGCATCAGACGGTTGCCGACAACGTCGCGACGGTCCCGCGGCTGCTCGGCTGGACGAAGCAGCGCACGCGGGCTCGAGTCGAAGAGTTGCTCGACCTGATCGCGCTCCCCGCGAAGGAGTACGCGCGCCGCCTGCCATCGGAGCTGAGCGGCGGTGAGCGTCAGCGCGTGGGCGTCGCTCGTGCGCTGGGCGCCGACCCCAACATCCTGCTCATGGACGAGCCCTTCGGGGCCATCGATCCGATCGCGCGGGACCGCCTGCAGAACGAGCTGCTCCGCCTGCAGCGTGTCGTTCGCAAGACGATCGTCTTCGTGACGCACGACATCGACGAGGCGGTCAAGCTCGGCGACCGTGTCGCACTGCTCTCGAAGGGCGGTGTGCTCGAGCAGTTCGCGACACCGGAGGAGTTGCTGGCGCATCCGCAGTCCGCGTTCGTGACGGGCTTTCTCGGCGAAGGACCGCTCGTTCGCCGGCTCGCCCTGATCCCGATCAGCGGGGTCGCACTCACGTCCGTGAACGGCGCCCCGCCGGCAGCCACCGTCGGGGCCGGCGGGACGCTTCGCGATGCGCTCGACGCGGTGCTCCGCGCGCCCGACGGGCGGGTGCGCGTCGTCGACGGGGACCGCACCCTCGGTGTCGTCGACGCCGACGTCATTCGAGCCGCATCCATGCAGTCGCGCTGATGCCGCATCTGCCCGCCTGGATGCACCGCCTGCGGCCGTTCGCGGTGCCCATCTGGGTCGCGATCGCGATCGCGCTGTCGGTCGCCGTGTATCAGACGCTGATCGGCAAGCCCTACGACTCGGAGATCATCAACGCTCCGTCGCTCGAGAGCGAGACGATCACGCACATCTTCCTGTCCGGCGTGTCCTTTGGGATCGTGGCCGCCGTCGGCGTTCCGCTCGGGGTGCTGATCGCGCAGGCCGGTCCGATCGTCCGCGCACCGGTCTTTCTCCTCGCCAATCTCGGGCAGGCGATCCCTGGCATCGGGCTCCTGGTGCTGCTCTTCGCGTTCTTCGGGCTCGGCACGGCGCCGACGGTGATCGCACTCGTCCTGTACGGGCTCCTTCCGGTGCTGCGGAACACGGTCGCGGGCATCCAGAGCGTCGATCCGGCCGCGGTGGACGCCGCCCGGGGGATGGGCATGACGCATTGGCAAGCTTTGATGCGAGTCCAACTGCCGCTCGCATCGCCCCTGATTTTCGCGGGCCTCAGGACTGCACTCGTCCTTATAATTGGCACCGCAACGTTAGGGAACTTCATTGGTGGTGGTGGATTAGGGGACGTCATCGCCAATGGCATCAACAACAGTGATCGAGTCGTGTTCGTAGGGGCCGTGATGGTGGCATCGCTCGCGTTACTTGCAGACTGGGCGCTCTCAATGGTTGAGCGGGTTGCAGTCCCAAGAAGGGTCAACAGTTAGTCATGCGGAGGAACACATCCATGAGGCGCAAGTTCATAGCGGGCATCGCTGTGGCGATTACCGCAGTCCTTGCTGCATGCGGGGGTGGAAACTCCGGCGGCAGCTCTCCCACGGCATCCGGCACAAAATCCAATTGCCCGGCCCCATCGGGATCCAGTGGCAATGGCGCAACCGTTTCCATCGGCAGCAAGTCGTTTGCCGAGGAGCAGTTGCTGGCGCAGATGACCAAGGATGTGCTCGAGGCGCACGGCTTCACGGTCACGTACACGTTCCAGGCCGCTGACAAGGCGATCGGTACGGCACTGGTCAACGGCACCATCGACATGTACTGGCAGTACACGGGAACCGAGCTCGGCGATTACCTCGGGCTGCAGACGGGCTCGTACCCCACGGCGCTCGACGCTGCGTTCACGTTCGTGCAGAAGGCCGACGAGCCGCACGGCCTCTGCTGGGTTGCGCCCACGCAATTCGACGACACCAACGGCATCGCCATCAAGCAGAGTAACGCCGGCACCTTCGGCAGCTCGCTCGCGGCCTTCGGCACCTATCTCACCTCACACCCCAGCGCCAAAGTGTGCATCCAGTCTGAGTTCCTCACGCGGCCCGACGGTCTTCCGGGACTCGTCAGCACCTACGGGTGGCCGGCGGCATCGGCCTTCCACTACCAGCAGATCGGCACCACCGCCGAGAAGGCGATCGCCAGCGGTCAATGCGACGCCGGCGAGGTGTACACGACCGACTCGGGCATCGCGGCGAACAACGAGGTCACGCTCACCGACGACAAGAACCTCTTCCCGCCGGACAACGCGGGGTTGATCGTCAAGGACACCGTGCTCCAGCAGCACCCGGCGATCGCGGCGCTGATGATCCCGGTTGCGGCCAAGCTGACCACGACCGTGATGCTGCAGCTCAACGCAATGGTCGAGATTCAGAACATGACCGTCGCGGACGTCGCGCACACGTGGCTCGTCCAGAACGGGTTCCTCTCCAGCTGATACTCGGGTAGCATCGCCGGAGATGCGACTCCTTCCGGTTGCGACGGCCGCGGTCTCACTCGCGCTGCTCGGTGCAGGTGGGACCGCGACCGCGCACGCGATGGATCGAGCGTCGGCGTTTCAGCGCAATGCTGCTGTGCTCGAGCGCACATGGACGCGCGACGTCGACGAGGGCGTGCCTGCCGCCGGCGTGACGCCGATCCGCAAGGCGCTCGAGGCCTCGCAGTACCTGCACGCGTCGGGGTGGTCGCCCATGTGGTGGTTCGACGACGGCAGCGCATTCCTCGGGACGCTGCGTCACGAGACCGCGCATGCCCTGACCGCCGCCATGTCCGCAGCGCGGATCAGAGCGGAAGACGCGATGACCGCGTGGAGCCAGATGGAGCTGCAGTACGGCAGGTACGTCGATCCGGACGCGGCGAGTGGCGCCTCGCGATGGAGCGCGCAGCTCGCGGCGGCAACGACGCCGCTCCAGATCGACACGCTCGTCACTGTCTGGACGGGCGATGTCGAGGTCGCCCGGCGCGGCGCGATGGCCGCCGAGGTGATGGCGGCGGCCGCGCCATATGGCGGGATATCGGTGCTCCTCGCGAACGCGAACCATGCTGTTGCTGTCGCCCGTGGCGATAACCTGGTGACCGGGCAGGCGCCGGCGTTGATCGCCACGCTCTCGGCAAGCGGTGCCGCGCCGGCCACCACGACCCACGCGATTGCGGCACTGGCCGGCGCGCTCGGTCAGCTCAACGCGCTGATCAGCCTTGACACCAACGTCGCAGGCCAGCTCCACGGACTCAACGGTCGCGTGTCCCTCGCGTCGACGCACAACGCACCGGGCGCGGCGGGATTCGCACGCCAGGCCACCTCCCTGGCCGGCGCCCTGCACCAGGGCGGGACGGCATCGAACCTGCAGAGCGTCTCGGGCCGGATCGCTGTGCTCGAGCGGTCCGTCAACGCGGCGCTGACGAGCGTCGGCTGCGGCCACAACGTCCCGAACGGCAAGGTGATCGACGTGAACCTCACGACCCAATCGGCGGTCTTCTACGCCGACGGGTGCATCGCGGGAACGTCGCTCGTGACCACCGGCCGGGCGGGTCTCCGCACGCCGACGGGGACGTTTCACATCTATGCGAAGTACTCGCCGATCACGTTCATCTCGCCCTGGCCGCAGTCCTCCCCGTACTACTACTCGCCGGAGAACGCCCAGTACGGGATGGAGTTCCGCGGCGGCGGGTTCTTCATCCACGACGCACCGTGGGAGCCGGCGACCGCGTTCGGCCCCGGCAGCCAGAACGGCGTCGACGCGAGCCACGGATGCGTCCACGTTCCGACGCCGACCATGGCGTGGCTCTACTCGTGGAGCCCCACCGGCACGACGGTGATCATCACGTACTGACCGCGGCGGGTCAGCTGGCGCAACCCTGGGTGGACACCGCCGAGGTCCTGCCTGCCGCCGCCTGAAGATCGCTTCGCAGCTGGGGGATCGTCATCGTCAGCGCGTACCCGACGTCCGGCTGCGTGGTGCTGGCCGCGAAGACCAGCCCGATCACCTGGCCCTGGTCGTTGACCATCGGTCCGCCCGAGTTCCCCGGGATGACCCGAGCGCTCAGCACCTCGATGTCGCGGGTCACGAGGGTATCGCCGTAGATGTTGTAGCCGCGAGCCATCTCAGTACCGCTGACTGCGGCGGCGACAACCTGCTCGCCGTTCCCACCCGGGTAGCCGATCACAGCCCCTCCCGTGCCCCTCGCGGGGTCCGAGTTGACGACGGAGAGTGGTTGCAGCGCGAGCCCGGGGACGTACAGCACCGCGACGTCGGTGTTGGGATCGAAGACCACGACCTTCGCGCTGAAATGGGAGTTGTCGGGAGTGTCGATCTCGACACTGCTCGAGCCGGCCACAACGTGGGCGTTGGTGACCAGGTAATCGGCCGCCAGCGGCCAGGAGGACCCCGCCTCGGCACCGCCGTTGCAGCCGACCGCGATGACCTTGGAGGTCACGCTCGCCGCCAGGCGGATACCCGGTGTGTTCACGAGCGGCGGGATCGTCACGGGTGCGGGGGGAAGGCTGAGGATCGTCGAGAACGGATTCGGGAAGTTCCCCGGGCGGAAGAGGTTGCCGATCGTCGCGAGGAAGGCAGGCGGCCGCGGCATGATCCCGTCCAGCGTCCGCTCGATCGCGGAGCCGCTGATCTGGTTGTCGAGCGCGACCCAGGGGCTCTGCGAGAACGTCAGCCCGAGATACCAGGCCGCGGCGAGCGCACCCAGCAGGCCGATGACGGCGCCGAACCCGGCGTCGGCCGGGCCGAAGATGGTCTGCCTGGTGCGCTGCCGGATCCGATACCCGATGGCGGCGCCGACACCCTCGACGAGCAGCGCGATCCCGAGGAAGATGCCGATGGCGAACAACGGCTGCGTGGTGCGGTTCTGGGTGATCGCCCGCGCCAGCGGTGGCGCGATCACGGCCCCGAGGAAGAGGCCGGCGAGCAGCCCCGCCAGCGAGAACGCGACGCCGCTCAGTCCCCGCCGCAGCCCCGAGAGCGCGAAGAGGAACAGGAAGACGATGATGACGACGTCGAGATAGTCCACGACCGGGACAGTGTGCCCGGAGTGATCGTCATCCTGTCGACCGCCGGCAACAGGTGAACACGTGTTCTCGGACATCAGCAACGGCTTGCGCAAATCGCTGCGCACAACTCGGTGCTCCGTTGGTTCGCCAACCGACTGACGGGGTGCGGCGAACAGCGCACTATACTCGCGACGGGGGGCAGCGATCCTTTATAAGGGGCGACGGATGGCGAATATGCTTCCAGACACACCGAATTTGCCGTGCCCAGGCTGTGGTGCGGACCGGCTCATACCGCTGACGTTTCCGGTGTACCGCCGCGAGGCCGGCGCCGAAGTGCATCTGCGCCGCCCGATGGCGAAGTGCTCAGGATGCGGCGAGCGCATCTTCGCGAACACCGTGTATCGCCAGGTGGTACCGCACCTCAGCTAGCGCGCGACCTCAGCGGCGAGCTTTGTCCATCTGGGCGATGACACTCGCGGGCAGAGCCGCGTCAGCGGCCAGCGCGTCCGACTGCGGCGTGCCGAACGTCAGGGTCACGGGTATCTCGCCGGCCCACGCGGGCAGGGTTCTGTCCGCGGGGATGTCGATCGGCGGCCCGGTGCGGACCTTGGTGGAGAGGTGGGCGAGGGGCAGCGCGAGGACCAGCGTCGTCCGCATCTCCTTGGCGCTGGGCGAGCGCACCTCGTCCCACCGGCCGCGGAGCACGTGCTCCACGAGGGAACGCATCGCCGCACGCTTCTCGTCCGAATCGACGACCTCCGTCGCCGTGCCGGCGATGACCACAGACCGGTAGTTCATGGAGTGCGAGAACACCGACCGCGCGAGCACGAGACCGTCGAGCAGCGTCACGGTGACGGACATGTCGATGCCGCCGGCAAGAGTGCGCAGCATCCGGCTCGCCGGCGATCCGTGCAGGTACAGGACCTCACCCTCTCGGGCATACATGGTCGGGATGACCCACGGCCTGCCGTCGGCGACGAACCCGACGTGGCAGATGAGGCCCTCGTCGAGAATCGCGAACGCGGCGGCGCGGTCAGCAACCGCGCGCTCGGGGTGCCGCTGAATCTTGAGGGCCGGTGCCAGGGTCTGAGTCATGGTGCCTTTGTAGTGCTACGAAACGACTAACGTTGCACCACAAGCGTACCAAAGAGCGCCGTGACGTCACTCGCCGGTCTGGCCGTCGATCGCCTCCCGGATGAGGTCGGCATGACCGTTGTGGCGCGCGTACTCCTCGATCATGTGGCACAGGATCCAGCGCAGGCTCGGCGCCTCACCATCCGGCGTGGTGCGCTTGGCGAGTTGCCCAGGGTCGCCGTCTGCCAGCGCCCTGGCGACGTTGGCGCGGGCTCTGTCGACGTGGTCGCGCCAGAGCGTGCGGAGCTGGTCCGGGGTGTCGTCGGCGGCGGTGCGCCATTCCCAGTCGGGGTCGGCGTCCCAGTCGACGGTGTCCCACGGCGGTCCGTAATCATCTGCCTCCAGGCAGTGCGAGAACCAGCCGTCC
>DATLRX010000038.1:0-19019 GCA_035534435.1 Candidatus Acidiferrales bacterium | reverse complement strand
CGGGGCGAATCGTCGCTGCCGACGACTTCGGCGGGGTCCGGCTCCGATGCGCCCGGGATGATGGCGTCATCGTCCGGAGAGTCGTCCGAGGGCAGATCGCGTTGGTTCGAATGGTTGGTGCTCATCTCAGTGCTCCGGGTGCGTATGGGCGTGGGCGTCCTGGCGGTTCGGGTTGCGAGTGCCGGTACATGGCGCGATCATTCTTGATAGGCAGGCTATCACGTCAAAATCCATGGACTGGAGGCCGCACATGGCACGCCCCAAGCATGACGGCGAGCTGGGATCGCGCGCACGCAGCAATCTTGACAGCAGGAGTTTCGCGTTCGTCGAGCAGCGGAAGGAGCCGCTGACGGATGCGGACCACGTGCGCAACGCCGTGGCGCGATTCGACCAGGTCGAAGGGGTCAGCGACGCGGACCGCGACCGGGCCTGGCGGAAGATCCGAGCAGCCGCGCGGCGCTTCGGCGTCGAGATCGAGGCCAGGGGGTGGCGTCAGCTCACGGCCGGAGGTCGGTCTCGATGAGCGACGTCCCGGCTCCGCGCTCCGTGCCGGCGGAGACCCCGCAGATCGCGCCCCCGAGCACACCGCAGATCGAGCCCCCGACCATTCCGGACAACCCCGTGCCTGAAGGGCCGCAGCCCTCAGCGCCGGACACGCCGCAAATCCCTGCGCCGGAGATCGAGCCGACGCCTCCGGAGATGGCTCGCTGATCCATCGCAGGTCGGCGGTCAGCGATCGGACGCCAAGGCTGGTTCCAGAAGGGGACGTCGGGATACAGTCGTTCCGATGCGGGCGATGGTCCTTGACGCACCCCGGACGCCGCTGCGGCACGCGGACATCCCGGCTCCCGAGCCCGGACCCGGGCAGGTCCGCATCCGGGTCCACGTGTGCGGCCTGTGCCGCACCGACCTCCACGTCCTCGACGGCGAGCTCACGAAGCCGAAGCTGCCCCTGATCCTCGGCCACCAGATCGTCGGCGAGATCGTCGACGTCGGCTCCGGCGTGAAGGATCTGCGCGCAGGGGAGCGCGTCGGCGTGCCCTGGCTCGGTTGGACCTGCGGGGTGTGCGCGTACTGTCGAAGCGGACGGGAGAACCTCTGCGAGCTGGCGTCCTTCACCGGCTACGACATCGACGGTGGGTACGCGGAGCTCGCGGTGGCCGATGCCCGCTACTGCTTCCGCATCGACGACGCGTTCCCGGACGTCCAGGCCGCCCCGCTGCTCTGCGCCGGTCTCATCGGGTATCGCGCGCTCACGATGGCAGGGGACGCGCGGCGCCTCGGGCTGTACGGCTTCGGATCGGCGGCGCACATCGTGGCGCAGGTGGCGCTGCATCAGGGACGCGAGGTGTACGCGGTGACGCGCCCCGGCGATACGGCGAGCCAGGAGTTCGCGCGCGACGAGGGCGCCGCGTGGGCGGGGGGCACCGATGACGGGATTCCGGAGCCGCTGGATGCCGCGATCATCTTCGCTCCCGCGGGTGAGCTCGTCCCCAAGGCACTCTCGGCCGTGGCCAAAGGTGGTGTCGTCGTCTGCGCGGGCATTCACATGAGCGAGATACCGGCGTTCTCCTACGATCTGCTCTGGGGTGAGCGCAGCGTTCGCTCGGTGGCCAACCTGACCCGCCGTGACGGTGTCGAATTCCTTGCCCTGGCCGCCCGGGTGCCGGTCCGCACCGTCGTCGAGACCCGGCCGCTCGAGCAGGCGAACGAAGCCCTGGCGCAGCTCCGCGCGGGAGCGGTCCAGGGGTCGCTCGCGTTGACGATCGCGTAGCCCGCAATCCCGGGCAGATAATGGAACCCGGGTCCGTACAAGACAGAGGTGTGAATCGATGGCGCTCGAGGCCGCCGAGACGGTCGCATCTCCACCCGTGTCATTCGGCACGGAACCAAGCAGATACCGCCACTGGCAGCTGACGGTTGACGGAGCCGTTGCCACGCTCGGAATGGACGTCGACGAGCAGGGTGGCCTGCGTGACGGCTACACGATGAAGTTGAACTCGTACGACCTCGGGGTCGACATCGAGCTCCACGACGCCGTGCAGCGGCTCCGCTTCGAGCATCCCGAGGTTGCCGTCGTCGTCATCACGTCGGCGAAGGACCGGTGCTTCTCGGCCGGCGCCAACATCGGCATGCTGGCGCAGGCATCGCACCCGTGGAAGGTGAACTTCTGCAAGTTCACCAACGAGACCCGATTCGCGATCGAGGATGCGAGCGCGCACTCGGGGCAGACCTACATCGCGGCCGTGAACGGCGCCGCTGCGGGTGGTGGCTACGAGCTCGCGCTCGCGTGTGAGCAGATCCTCCTCATCGACGACGGGTCGACGGCGGTCTCGCTGCCGGAGCTTCCTCTGCTCGCGGTGCTGCCCGCGACCGGCGGTCTCACGCGCGTCGTCGACAAGCGCCATGTCCGTCGCGATCTCGCCGACGTCTTCGTCACGAGGAGCGAGGGGGTCAAAGCACCGATCGCCGTGCAATGGGGGCTGGCCGACGCCGCGATCCCCCGCGGCAGCTTCGACGCGACGGTGCGCGAGCGCGCGTCGGCGCTCGCCGCCCGTGCGAGGCGACCGCCCGCATCGCAGGGTGTTGCGCTGGACCCGGTGGGCGCACGGGTGCATGCGGACGGGCTCGAGTACGAGCACGTCACCGCGTCGTTCGACCGCGATGCCGGTGTCGTCGCCATCACCGTCAACGGCCCGGGCGAACCCCCTCCGGCGGACGCCGGCACCGCGCGCCGGCTCGGCAGCGCCTTCTGGCCGCTCGCATGCGCGCGCCAGCTCGACGACCTGATCCTCCATCTGCGCACGAACGAGCTCAGCATGGGCACCTGGGTCGTCAGGACGGCGGGGGACATGAACCTGTTGTTGCAGCACGACAGGTTCCTGATCGCGGAGCGGTCCTCGGACTGGTTCATCAGCGAGGTCGCTCTCCTGCTCAAGCGAGTCTTCAAGCGGCTCGACGTCACGAGCCGCAGCCTGATCGCCCTGATCGAGCCAGGGAGCTGTTTTGGCGGACTCCTGCTGGAACTCGCGCTTGCCTGCGACGAGCAATTCATGCTGGACAGCGCCGAGGACGGCGGGGAGCAGCCACCGGCGATCGTCATCACGGAGTCGAATACGGGTGTCTTTCCGATGGGGAATGACCTGTCCCGGCTCGAATCGCGGTTCTTCGGACGGTCCTCGGAGCTCGCCGCGGCGGTTGCGCTCGCCGGGACGCCGCTGTCTGCGGCGGACGCGGCAGGCGCCGGCCTCGTCACCTTCGCACCCGATGCCATCGACTGGGAGGACGAGGTGCGCATCGCGCTGGAGGAGCGCTCGTCGTTCAGCCCGGACGCGCTCTCCGGCATGGAGGCGAATCTCCGCTTCGTGGGACCCGAGACCATGGAGACCAAGGTCTTCGGCCGGCTGACCGCGTGGCAGAATTGGGTCTTCAGCCGACCGAACGCGATCGGCCCCGACGGCGCGCTGCGCCGCTACGGCAGCGGCCGGCGGGCCACGCTCGACAGGGAACGCGTGTGAGATGACCCTCAGCGCCGACTACACGGATCGAATCCCGAACAACGTCGACCTGCGTGGGGATCGGCGGCTGCAACGAGCGCTCGAGGCCTGGCAGCCGCGCTTCATGCAGTGGTGGCGCGACCTCGGTCCGGACCTCATCGCCCGGGATGTCTACCTGCGCACGGCGATCAGCGCCGATCGCGACGGCTGGGCGCACTTCGGCCACATCCCGCTCGAGGAGTATCGGTGGGGGATCTTCCTCGCGGACCGTGAGCCCGATCGGCGCATCGCGTTTGGCGAGCACATGGGGACCTCGGCCTGGCAGCAGATCCCCGGTGAGTACCGCGCCGACCTGCAACGCCTCCTCGTCGTACAGGGCGACACCGAGCCCGCGTCTGTTGAGCAGCAGCGTCTGCTCGGGTTCACGGCACCGAGCCTGTACGACCTGCGCAACCTCTTCCAGGTCAACGTCGAGGAGGGACGCCACCTCTGGGCGATGGTGTACCTGCTCCACGCCTTCTTCGGGCGCGAGGGTCGCGACCAGGCCGAGCAGCTCCTGCTCCGGCACTCCGGCAGCGTGGACGCACCGCGCATCCTCGGTGCCTTCAACGAGCCGACACGAGACTGGCTCGCCTTCTTCATGTTCACGTACTTCACGGATCGGGACGGCAAGTTCCAGCTCGGCACGCTCGCCGAAAGCGGCTTCGACCCGCTGTCGCGCACGTGCCGGTTCATGCTCCGCGAAGAGGCGCATCACATGATGGTCGGCACGACCGGCATCGATCGCGTGGTGCGGCGCACCGCCGAGCTGATGCGCGAGCACAACACCGATGACATCGCGCGTCACGGCGGCATTCCGCTCGACATCATCCAGCGCTACCTCAACTTTCACTACAGCGTGTCACTCGATCTCTTCGGCGGGGAGCGGTCGACCAACGTCGCGAACTACTTCACCGCAGGACTCAAGGGTCGATGGCAGGAGGAGCGCCGAGACGACGACCATCAGCTCACCGATGCGACCGCCGCCGTGGACGTCGTCGTCGCCGGTCGCATCGAGTCAGCACGGATCCCCGCACTCACCGCGCTCAACCAGGATCTCCGTTCGGAGTACTTCATCGACTGCAACAACGGTGTGCGGCGATGGAACCGGCTGCTCGAGACGGCGGGCATCGAACGCACCCTCGCGCTCCCGCACCACGGATTCAACCGGCGTGTCGGCGCGTTCGCCGGGTTGCACGTGACGCCGGGTGGTGAGCTCATCGACGATGCGACCTGGGAGCGCCGTCAGGCGGAGTGGCTGCCGACCGCAGCCGACTACGACCACATCCAGTCGCTCATGACGCCGGTCTTCGAGCCGGGGAAGATGGCCGGCTGGATCGCGCCGCCGGCCACAGGGATCAATGGTCAGCCGGTGGAATACGAGTACGTTCGTCTGGCGTAGGGGTTCAGCCGGCGTCGCTGAGAACCTGGGCGGCGCGCGTGCGAAGCTCGGCCCGAATGATCTTTCCGGTGGCCGTCTTCGGCAGCGTCTCGACGACGAGCAGCCGGCGCGGTCGCTTGTACCCCGCGAGCTCCGCGCGGCACCGCGCAAGCACCTCGTCGACGTCGAGGACCGCGCCCGATCGCGGGACCGCGAACGCGATCGCGCGGGTCAGGCCGTCGGCGCCGAGCGCCCCGACCACGGCGGCCTCGGCGACACCGGGATGCCCGAGCAGGACGCCCTCAACTTCGGAAGGGGAGACCCACTCGCCGCCGACCTTGAGCATGTCGTCGCGCCGGCCGAGGTGGCGGTAGACCCCGCCGGCATCGACCGAGTACAGATCTCCGGTGGCAACCCAATCGCCGACGAACGTCCGCCGCGATTCATCGCTCCTGCACCAGTAGCCGGTCGCCGCTGCGCTCCCCGCCACCCAGAGCTGCCCGGGTGCGCCGGCGGGCGCAGGCGCACCGCCGTCCTCGAGGATCCGGACCTCGTGGCCCCGCACGGGCGTTCCTGAGGAGCCGGGAATCGCTGCGCCCCGCCGGTTGGAGATGAAGATGTGGGTCATCTCCGTCGAGCCGATCCCGTCGAGGATCTCGACACCGAAACGCTCGCGGAAGCGGAGGAACAGCTCGGCGGGAAGCGCCTCGCCCGCGGATACGGCCTGTCGCAGCGGGGCGAACGTGGTGGCGGGGAGATCTGAAGCGAGCAGTGCGGCGTAGAAGGTCGGGACAGCGAAGAACAGACTCGGTTGGTGACGCTCCATCAGTGATGCGATCAACGCGGGCGTCGGTGGCCGGGTCGGTTCGAGGATCGCCTGCGCCCCCGCGGCAAGCGGGAACGTCAGCGAGTTGCCGAAGCCGTACGCGTGGAACATCGGCGCAACGGAGAGATGCCGGTCGTCCGGTTGGACGTCGAGCACCTCGCTCGCGTATCCCTCGCAGGTGGTGCGGATGTCGGCGTGCCGGTGCATCGCAAGCTTCGGTCGGCCGGTCGTGCCCGACGTGCACAGCCAGAAGCACGGCGACTCGGCGGTTGTCGCATCGACACTGCCGTTGCCGCCGGCAGCCATGAGGTCGTCCCATCGCGGTCCGGCCGACTCCGCCTCGCCGTCGTCACCACCGACCCGGACGACCGAGCTGAGATCCGGAGCATCGGCGGCGAGGGCGGCGAGCAACGGGTGCGCGCCCCCGTCGACGACCGCGCATCGCGCTCGCGAATCGCGCGCGATGGCGAGGAGATCGCGAGGGGGCAGCAGCGGGTTGAGCGGCAGCGCCACCGCGCCGATCCGCATCGCCGCGAGGATGCCGGTGGCCAGCTCCACGCCGTCCTTGAGGATGAGGAGGACGCGCTCTTCGGGATGGACGCCGAGGCGTCGTAACCCCGCCGCTGCGGCCTGCACTGAGTCGAGCAGCTCGGCGTACGTCATGCGCTGGTCGCCGCAGACGAGCGCCACCTGATGACCGTTTCCCGACTCGACGTGGCGGTCGACGAGCCACGCGCAGCTGTTGAACGTCTCAGGCATCGAGGCGCTCAGCCTTCGCCCAGAGGTCGTGCAGTCCGGAGGTGAAGCCCGCGAGATCCGTGCGATGCGGGTCGTGCGTCGTCGTGTCCACCCAGGCGACGCCGGCGCCGGGCACGGCGTCTCGGACGGTCGCGGCGTGCAGCGGCGGTGCGAGGTCGTCGTGCAGGCCGTGGACGGCGAGGACGGGGCAGCGGATCGACGCCAGCTCGTCCACGATGCTCCACGATGCCCACGCCGGCGAGGTCCAGAGGTCGTACCACCGCCCGGCGACCTCGGCCCAGTCGGAGCCGTGGGCGCGTTCCAGGCTGCGTTGCATGGCCTCAGGCCACTCGGTGGGTGGACCCATGGCGCGGAGTGTAGCCACCGTCACCTCGTCCCCGCGAACGTGCACGGCGATCACCGTGACGCTGACAACCAGCGCGGGAGCGCGGGCTGCGAGCAGCAACGCGACGGTGCCGCCGTCGCTGTGGCCGATGAGATGGACCGGGTCGGGGCCGCGCTCCGTGATCAGTCCTCGCAGGTCCTCGACGTCCTCCTCGAACATCGCGGTCGTGAACGCGCGGTCATGCGGGGATCGACCGAATCCGTTGCGGTCGTACGCAATCGCTCGATGACCGCGGGCCGCTGCGGGGAGCAACGAGTCCCACGCGCGTGTCGATCCGACGCCATGGTGCAACCACACGGTTGCCGGCTGCCTGCCCGGGTGATCCTCGACGTGCATCTGGGCTCCGGCTCAGTCCAGCGGGACGGGCCGGTTCCGATCCTGCGTCCTTATCCCGCCGGTTTGTGCGAATGCGACGCGAATGCGTCATCGGAGCCTCTCGGCCGGCTCACCCGAGCCACTGCGTGCCCGTGGTCGTCGGTTGGCACGGCCGCGGGTCCGGTCGGCGGGGTGTCGCCAACGAGGATGGAGGTGATCGCACTCTCGGAATCGACCTCGGCAAGCACGACGACCTCGTCGCCGGCGAAGAGTGTCGTCTCAGAGTCGGGGGCGATCATGTGGTCCCGGCGGACCAGTGCGACGATGGCGGCCTCGCGAGGCAGTCCCAGGTCCCCGATCTGCATGCCGCAGGCCGGTGACTCGTCAGCCAGAGTCACCTCGAGCAGATGGGCCGATGCGCCCTCGAAGCTCATGAGATGGACGAGCGAGCCGACCGACACCGCCTCCTCGACGAGCGCGGTGTACAGCTGCGGTGTGGATACCGGGACATCGACGCCCCAGCTCTCGGTGAACAGCCACTGGTTGCTCGCGTTGTTGACGCGCGCGATGACCCGCGGGACGGCGAACTCCTGCTTGGAGAGGAGCGAGATGACAAGGTTGTCCTCATCGTCTCCCGTTGCGGCGACCATGACGTCGACGTCACCGATGCCGGCCGCCTGGAGCGACGACACCTCGCAAGCGTCGGCGACGATCCAGCGCACGTCGACGTGCGGCTGAAACCGTGCCACCTGCTCCGGGTCGACCTCGAGGATCTGCACCTCGTGACCGTGGAGCTTGAGGTCCGAGGCGACCGCCATGCCGACACTGCCACCGCCGGCGACGGCGACTTTCACACGCCCACCTTCACAGCGGCCGGATCGGGAGCGAGCAGTGACTCGAGCGTGGGCAGATCCTGCTTCAGCACCGCGATGTGCAGGAGATCGCCGTCCTGACCGACGAGCGAGGTCGCATCGAGGCGGGGAACGCCGGCGCGCGTCACGGCCACGAGACGGACCTTCCCGCCGGCTTCAAGGGCGGCAAGCTTCTGGCCCGCCAGCCGCTCCGGAAGGACCCGGTCGACGAGGAGCAGAGTCCCGGAGCCGTCGCGCCACTGGGGCGTGTACTCCTCGGGCAGCAGCCAGCGCCGGACCTGGTCGACCGTCCAGGTCACCGTGGCGACCGTGGGAATCCCGAGCCGCTGATACACCTGGGCACGTTGCGGATCGTAGATCCGGGCGACGACGCGCTCGACCCCGAACGTCTCGCGAGCAATTCGTGCCGAGAGGATGTTGGAGTTGTCGCCGGAGGTGACGGCGGCGAAGGCATCGGCCCCTTCGATCCGTGCCTCGGCGAGGGCGTCGCGGTCGAATCCGGACCCCTCGACGACGATGCCCTTGAAATCAGCCGGCAGGCGGCGAAACGCCTTCTTCGTCCGGTCGATGATGGCCACCGAGTGGCCCTCGCTCTCGAGGGCCTTCGCGAGCCCGGATCCAACCCGGCCACAGCCGACGATCACGATGTGCACGTCCCCATTCAAGCAGGTCGCCGAACGGGTCGGTCGGTATCGCTCTGATCTCGGGCATGGGCCATACTGCGGCCGTGGAAGACCTCAGGACGCCGGTGGCGGCGCCCTCGCGCAACCTGGCGCCTGAACGCAGCGAGTCGCCGAGCGCCATCAACTATCCGGAGTCGTGGGCGTACCGGGTCAAGAACAAGATTCTCGGGCCGCCGATGGTCTCCGAACAGCTGACCCAGGAGCGATTGGCGAACCCCGTGGCCATCGGGGTGCTCGCTCCCGACATGATCTCCTCGTCGGCGTACGGCACCGAGGAAATGCTCCGGATCATGGTGCCGATCATCGGCATCGGCGCCTTCAGCATGGTGATCCCCATCACGGTGGCGATCCTGCTGGTGATGTTCTTCGTGATGTTCTCGTACCTCCAGGTCATCGGCGTGTACACGCGGATCGGCGGGTCGTACGTCGTCGCCCGCGACAACTTCGGGCCGAAGGTCGCCCAGGTCGCGGCCGTCGCGCTCCTCATCGATTACACAGTCACCGTCGCCGTGCAGACGTCGGCCGGGACGGCCGCGCTGACTTCCGCGGTGAAAGAGCTCGTGCCATACACGGTGCCGATCACCGTCGGCGTCACGCTGCTCATGCTGTTCGCGAACCTCCGCGGCATCCGCGAAGCAGGATCGTTCTTTGCGATTCCGACGTATTTCTACATCGGGTCGCTTGCGTTCGTGATCGTCACCGGGCTCGTGAGAGCGGTCGTCGGCGGACTGCAGACGCATGCAATCCCCACCAACCTCGGGTACCCCGTCGGACATCAGACGCAGGGATGGCTGATGGGTCTCGGCATCTTCTACTGCCTCAAGGCATTCGCCAACGGCGGCGTCTCGCTCACCGGGCTCGAGGCTGTCTCCGACGGCATCTCGAGCTTCCGTGCTCCGGTGGCGCGCAACGGACGCAAGGCGCTCGTGACGATGTGCCTGATCCTCGGCTTCCTCGTGCTGGGCACGTCGATCCTCGCGCATCTCACGCACGCCGTCCCGTACGAGGCGGGGACGCCGACCGTCGTGTCGCAGGAGGTGCGCTACGTGCTCGGTTCCACCTGGGTGGGGACCGCACTCTTCTATGTCGTGCAGGCGGCCACCGTGCTCATCCTGTTCACCGGTGGGAACACCAGCTTCAACGGCTTCCCATACCTCGCGAGCTTCGTTGCCGGCGACTCGTTCCTGCCGCGGCAGCTCACCAAGCGCGGCCATCGCCTCGCGTTCTCCAACGGGATCTTCGTGCTCGCCGTGGTGGCGATCCTCCTGATCATCGCCTTCAAGGCGCAGCTGAACGCGCTCGTCGGGTTGTACGCCGTGGGCGTGTTCACGGGGTTCACGTTCGCCGGGTTCGGCATGGTGAAGCACAACCTGCGATTGCACGAGCGTCGGTGGAGACTCGGTGTCGTCGTCAACGCGTTCTCGGGAACGCTGTCGCTCGCCGTGGTGCTCATCCTGCTCGTCACCAAGTTCACCGAAGGCGCGTGGATCGTCGCCGTCGTCGGGCCTCCGATGTACTTCGGCCTGATCCGCCTCCACCGTCAGTACGTGGAGGAGGAGAAGCAGCTCGAGACCGGCGCCGTCGCGGCCACGGAGGCGCCCGTGCTGCCGCGACACGTCGTGGTCGTCCTCGTCGGACAGCTCGACATGGCGTCGGCCCGCGCGGTGCAGTACGCACGCACGCTTCGGCCCGACGAGCTCCGGGTCGTGCATTTCAACATCGACACGGCGGCCACGGAAGAGTTGAAAGAGGAGTGGAGCAGGCTCGGTCTCGCGCATCTGCCGCTCGACATCCTGGAGTGCCGTGACCGGCGACTCGAACGTGCGGCGCTCGAGTACGTGGCCGACCTGGCGGCAGACGGCAAGACCGAATGCACGGTGCTGCTCCCGCGGCGAGCCTTTCACTCACGCCTGCAGCGCGTGCTCCACGACCGCACCGCGGACCGCATCGCCGATGCCGTCGGCACCGTCGCACACGTCGCCGCGACGATCGTTCCCTTCAACGTCGAGGCCGCACCCCGGCGGCGGCTGCGACCGCACGCGGTCCGACCCGAGGTCGCGCGGCGCAGGCCCATGGGGAGCTCCGGTGTCGACCGGGCACTGGCGCGGCGCGCGACCGATGCGACGCCGATCGTCGACGTCGCATTCCGCGAGCGCGTCCGGGTCGCCGGACGGATCCGGTCGTTGCGGGTGCAGACCGCAAAAGGCACGACGAACCTCGAGTGCGAGATCACGGACGACACGGGAATCCTCCTGCTGGTCTTCCAGGGCCGCCCGCGGATCCCCGGGATCGAGCCCGGAGCGCGCTTGATCGTCGAGGGGATGGTCGGGTCCTGGAGCCGGCGGCTGGCGATCCTCAACCCCGACTACGAGCTGGTCAGCGAGTAGGCCGGCTGCGCGGACCCGCGGCCGGTGGTCAGCCGGCGTCGGTCCCGTGCAGGGTCGCAAGCCAGGGCAGCGCCTCGGCCATCGGTCTGGCCAGGGTCTCGGTGTGGCGGCGGTCGAGGTGCCCGGCCGCATGGAGCGCCAGGGCGGCGCCCAAGGCGGCAGCCTCGGCGTGGTGCCCGGTCTGGCCGTGCTCGACTTTCCAGGACTCCAGCGATGACCGTCCCTCGGTCAGATCGAGCACCGCCCGCCGGAGCGCCTCCCATTCCGTGGTTCGGTGCGCGTCCTCGATCGCGGCGAGCGCGGCCGCCTCGGCCTCGTGGTACCGCTCGAGATGGGGGAGTCCGTACAGCTCCCAGCCGTGCGCCACCCGCTCAATGCCGGAGGGCGAGAGGGTTCGGAGGTCGTCGAGGAGCCTGGAGATGCTCTGGTCGTCGGTGCTGTAGCCGTAGCCGTCACTGTCCATCGCCCGACTCTGCGGGAGGCCGCGGCGCAGACGCAAGGCGCAGCCGAGCTGCTGTGCCAAGCTAGGCGCCCTCATGCCGGAATCTTCCCGCGGGCGACTCGACGGCACGGTTGCGCTCGTCACCGGCGCCTCGAGTGGCATCGGTGAGGCAACGGCCGTTGCGCTCTCGCGGCTCGGCGCTGCCGTCGCCGTCGTCGCGCGGCGGTCGGATCGCCTCGAAGCCCTGGCGACACGCCTGCGTGCCGGCGGGGGCACCGTGCTGGTGATCACGGCGGACGTCACCGACGAAGCTCAGGCTGCGCACGCGGTGGAGCGCACGGTCACCGAGCTCGGGCGGCTCGACACGCTGATCAACAACGCCGGGGTCATGCTCCTCGGTCCGGTCGTCGGCGCGCCGATCGACGAGTGGCAGCGCATGGTGCACATCAACGTCCTCGGGCTCATGTACTGCACGCACGCCGCGCTCCCGCATCTCCTCGAAGCTGCGGCCGCTGGTGGTCGCGGGGTCGCCGACGTCGTGAACATGAGCTCCGTCGCCGGCCGGCAGACGAGAAGCGGCAGCGCCGCCTACGAGGCGACCAAACACGCTGTCGGCGCATTCAGCGATGCGCTGCGTCTCGAGGTCACGGCGCGACACGTGCGAGTGTCACTCGTCGAGCCCGGCGCGGTGAAGACCGAGCTCCCCGACCACAATCGCCCGGAGATTCGTGCCGCGCTCGACGCGCGCTTCTCGAAGATGGAACGTCTCGAGGCGGACGACATCGCGGAGGTGGTCGCGTTCATCGTCTCGCGCCCTCGCCACGTGGCCATCAACGAGGTGCTCGTGCGTCCGACCGACCAGGAGAACTAGGGGCTGATGCCCGGCTCGAGAAGGCGCGGCGCGATCCTCCTCTGGTCCTGCAGCACTGCATCGGCCACGGTCGTGCTCGCTGCGTGCGGCAGCCCCAGCAGTGGGGCGACGACCCCGCGGCAGTCGGCGAGCGCGCCGACGTCAAGTCCCAGCGCTACACCGAGCGCCATGTCGGCCTATCTCGACCGGGCCAACATGGTCTGCGCGAGTGCGAGTGAGACCGGTGACGCGGTGGCGACCCCGAAGATCTCCACCGGTGACATCACCGCTCCGGCGGCATCCGACCTTCCTGCCATTGCGACGTACTTCCAGTCGCTGGTGCCCATCTTCCAGCAGCTCGACTCCGGCCTCAAGGCACTCGGCAAACCGCCCGAGATGCAGGTTGCGTGGACGCAGGCGATGGCAGTGTTCGATACGACGGTCGGCGACTTCCGCGAGGCGTTGGCTTCCTCCCAGGCAGGGAACCTGAGCGCCTACAAAACCGCGATCAGCCAGGAGCAGACCGATAACACGACGGGCTCCGCGGACTTCAACACCCTCGGCGCGCTGGTGTGTGGTGGAGGCGCAGCAGCCCCGACCCCGACACCGAGCTCAGCCCCTTGAATATCATCGCAGCAGGAGATGCGGCATGACTGACGGCGTGTGCGGCCACCTGGATCAGATCATCGACACGACTCCGTCGGGAGACGGTTGCGTCGAATGCCTTGCCGCGGGGCGGCGCGACTGGGTACACCTCCGTGTCTGCCAGGAATGCGGGCACGTCGGCTGCTGCGACTACTCGCCCGGCAAGCACGCGACGGCGCATTACAAGACCATCAAGCACCCGATCCTCCGGTCGTACGAGCCCGGCGAGGACTGGTTCTACTGCTACATCGACGACCTCATGTTCGAACTCGACGGCGCACCCGAAGCGCCGACGCACTCATAGTCAGGAGACGGGCGTGACACATATCGACGACTTGACCGACGAGCAGGCCGCGGCGTTCGGACACGCCTTCGTGCGCTGGCTCACCGACGAGGACCCGGCCGGGGTGGCGGCCTTCTTCCCGCAGCTCGATCCGCACGCCATGACCGACGTCACCGCTGCCGAGCTCGGCCGCGGGGTCCTCGAGGACGTTGTCGCGGATCAGTTCCTCAAACAGCGCTGAGGGTCACAGCACCGTGGTCACGGTCGTCGTGCCGGTGCCCGGTACGCCCTGATCGTCGGTGACCGTCACGGTCACCGTGTAGGTGCGCCACGGACCGTACGTGTGCGACAGCGTGAACGTCGTGCCGTTGAGCGTGAGCGCGTGCGTCCCGCTGCCGTCGCCGTAGTTCACCGTCGCGGTGAACGTGTGACCGGCGACATTGCTGTCGGTGAAGCTGCCGGACCCGTTGAAGGCGCCGATGATCTCCAGGCCGCCACCATTGACCGTGACCACGGGCGGCTGGTCGGGCACCGGGGTTGGCGTGGGGGTCGGTGCGGGTGAGGGCGCGGGCGAGCCTGATGGCGGTGGTCCCGGGGTCGGTGTGGCGACCGGAGATCCCGGCGTCGGGGCGGCGCCCGGGGGCGGTGATGAGCCCGGCGTCGGATCCGTACCTCCACCGGTTGATCCCGAGCCCGGAGCTCCCGGCACGGGGCCCGACGGGCTGCCGCCGGCGGGAGCTGGACCGGGCCGCGATGGCGCGCTCCCCGTGAGGACGGAGATCGCGTGCGGAGTGTTCGACGGCAGCGTGGCGTGCGGGCTGACACCGGGTGCGGTGAGCGTCAGCGCGGTGGTCCCGGAGACGATCGCGGCACCCCAGTTCCAGCCGAGACGGTCGACCCAGGCGATGAGCGGGAGCTGTGCGACCCAGGACGCCAAGCCGACGACTCGCCAGAGCCTTCCCATCGAGATGTTGAGGAACGCGCGAACCACGACCGGATCGAACTGGGTGCCCGAGCATTTCACGAGCTCCTCGCGGGCGGCGATGACACTCACCGGCTTCCGGTACGGGCGGACCGCGGTCATGACCTCATAGGAGTCGGCCACCGCGACGATGCGGCCGCCAAGGGAGATCTGGTCACCGGCCAGGCGGAATGGATAGCCCATGCCGTCGTAGCGCTCGTGGTGCTGGACGACGGCGTCACCCCACTCGCCGAGCCAGGCGCGGAGGGGACCGATCAAGCGCGCGCCCTCCTCGGGATGGCGGCGAACCGCGGACATCTCCGCATCGTTCAACCGGGCCGGCTTGGAGAGGATCTCGCTCGGCACGACGAGCTTCCCGATGTCATGGAGCAGCGAAGCCCATCGCAGCCGGGCGCGATCCGCGACGCTGAGGTTCAACTCGTCGGCGATGAGGTCGGCGAAGACGCGGACGCGCTCCGAGTGCCCGCGCGTCTGCCGGTCGTGAACGCTCAACGCCGCCACCAGTTCGAGCACCTGCTGCATGTACGCGACCTCGCCGCCCTCGATACCCCGGTCGCGCGCCTCCTGCAACTGGCGCTGGAGGTCACGGGGTCGTCCAACGCGGCGGGCAACGGCAAATCGCTTGGGGGCCCTGTCGGGAAAGAGCAGCGACAGGTTGAGCAGGGCGGCAAGCGGCAGGAGCCGGCGCCCCGCGCGCTCGAGACCCATGATCGTGACCAGCATCACGGCCGAGACGGCGGCGAACGACAGGAGCGCCGGGCCGGCGCCGGGCGTGTGCGGGAGGAGCTTGCTGAGGAACGTCCCGGCCGCGATGCCGGCCGCCGCGGGGACGACGACAACGGCGATGCGCACGAGCGCGCTCAGCACCGGCCGGCGCTGCCACTGATTGCCGGCGGCGGCCGTCTCTGGTGTGGGTTCGCGGGAGACGTCCGTGATGTCGACCACCCTCGCGGTACCCCGTCCGCAGCGTCCGCACAACGGCCTGGGGCGCAGCCTGGCACACAGATTCGTTGCTCCCGGGTGCGGCTGCATCAGCGTTCGGAGGACTGTGGCTGACGGGTGACCCGATCGTCGCAGTGGCTCCGACATGCACAGACCGGTGGTCAACCGTTCCCGTTAGGATCACCGCGTCCATGCGGATCACCCTGCTGCGCCGCGAGCGCCGCTTCTACGATCTCTTCGACCAGCAGGCCGAGACGGTGCTGGCGGCGGCCATCGCCCTCCGGAGCGCGCTGGACGACATCGGCTCGATGCCCGCGCATCAGAAGGCGATCAAGGACCTCGAGCATGCCGGGGATGAGCTCACCCACGAGATCGTCAAGCTGCTCAACCGCACGTTCGTCACCCCGTTCGAGCGCGAGGACATCTACGCGCTGGCCTCCGGGCTCGACGACGTCCTGGACTACATCGACGAGATCGCGGAGACGATCATCCTCTACGGGATAACGGAGATCTCCGTTGCCGCGAAGTCGATGGCGTCACTCATCATCGACGCCGCTCGCGAGCTGCAGGCAGCCGTGGCGAAGCTCGAATCCAAGGCCGGCGTCAGCGTGCACGGCATCGAGGTGCATCGCATCGAGAACGTCGGCGATACGGAGTCGCGGCGCGCCATCGGCGACCTGTTCAGCGGTGGGCACGACGCGACGACCATCATCAAGCTCAAGGACTTCTACACGTTGCTCGAGGACTCGCTCGACCGGTGCGAGGACGTTGCCAACGTGATTGAGGGCATCATCATCAAGAACCGCTGATGAGCGGCAACACCGTGCTGCTCGTCGCGACGGTGCTCATCGCGCTCGGCTTCGACTTCACCAACGGGTTCCACGACACCGCCAATGCCGTGGCGACGTCGATCAGCACGCGTGCGTTGGGGCCACGCGCCGCTGTGCTTTCGTCCGCCGTGTTCAACCTCCTCGGAGCGCTCATCGCCATCGAGTTGCTGCACACGCATGTCGCCAACACGATCGGCGGGCTCGTCTCCCCGAAGCAGGGCGTCTCGCTCGGCATGATCATCGCTGCCCTCGTCGGTGCGATCGCATGGAATCTCATCACGTGGCGGCTCGGGCTCCCCTCGAGCTCGTCACATGCGCTCATCGGCTCGCTGATCGGCATGGGCGTCGTCGCGTACGGTGTGGACGCGGTGAAGTGGGGTTCCGTGCTTCCCGTCGTGATCGCGCTCGTCGCCTCGCCGCTCATCGGACTCGTCCTCTCGTATCTCTTCACCGTGCTGACCCTGAGCGCATTCCGTCGAGGGTCTCCCGGTCCGATGAATCGACGGTTTCGCCTGGCACAGCTGGCCTCCGGCGCCTTCGTCTCGTTCTCGCACGGAGCGAACGACGCGCAGAAGACCATGGGGGTCATCACGCTCGCACTCGTCAGCGCGGGCGTCGTCACCGCCGGTGGGAAGGTCTTTCCGTCGCCGCCGCTCTGGGTGGTGCTCCTCGCCGCGACAGCGATCGGTTTCGGGACGTATGCCGGCGGCTGGCGCATCATCAAGACCCTCGGGATGCGCGTCATCCGGCTCGAACCGGTCGACGGGTTCTGCGCGCAGACGGTGGCTGCGGTGGTCATCCAGGGCGCGACGCAACTCGCGCTCCCGGTGAGCACCACACACGTCGTGTCCGGATCGGTGATGGGTGCCGGGGCGACACGCCGGCTCGGCGCTGTTCGATGGGGCGTCGCGCGCAACATCCTCGTGGCGTGGGTCCTGACCATTCCCGCGACAGCGGTCATGGCGGCGATCTGCGCCCTCGTCGCCGGTGCGCTGAAGGTCTGACCTCGCTGCGGCAGTCCCGCGGACCGGCAGGCCCGGCGCGCCGCGGCGTCGCTACGTCCGGCTCGGTTCCGCGGTGGCCGGTATCTCCGGCGCCGTCTCGGCCGCCGCCGTCGCGCTCGCCGTCGATTCCATGATCGCGAGCAGCTGGGCGAGCACGTGGCGCAGGTCAGACCGGATGCTGTAGACGGCGTCCGGCTCCTGACCGACGACGACGAGCAGCCCGGTGGATCGGAAACGATCGAGTTGATGCATGACCTCGAAAGGGGAGAGCTTGGAACCTCGCGCCAGCTCATCCAGCCGCTGAGGCTTGTCGAGCAGGTGCGTGACGATGCGCAGCCGGTCCGGATCACCCAGCGCGTGCAGCAGGTCGCCCGTCACCGTGAGCTCGTCGTCCGATCGCGTCACCAGTGAACGCACGGCCTCGAGCGCGGCACGCGGCTTGAGCGGCAACCCCACACCACTGACGTAGCTCGTCTGGAGCAGGACCTCGCCGGCGGTCGCCCCCGCGCTGCGGCGGGCGACGATCACGTAGAAGGCGCCGACCACGAGCAGCACGACCACCGCGTCGACCCATCCGCTGCCGAAGCCGACGCCGAGGAGGCGGCCGAGCGCGAGCAGGCCGGTGACGATGCTCGCAACGACGCCGATGTCGACACCGGCGGCGAGGAGCACCCGCACCCAGCGCGGCACGCGCACCAGGCCCGCCCCGGACGACGACGGCGTCTTGCGCACCGCGAGGTAGCAGCCGACGCCCATCACGACGAGAATTACGCCCTGCACGGCCAGCTTCTGGATCTGATCGAGGAAATGCTCGACGGGGACGCCGATGAGGATGCCCAGCGCGACGTAGACGCCGACCCACACGACGGTCGACGAGACCATCGCGACGATGAAAGCGCGGCGCGGGGACTTGACCGCGCCGGCGACGAGCGTCGTGTAGATCCGGAGCCCGGGGATCAGCCGGCTGATCGCGATCCCCTGCCAGCCGGCCTTTCGCAGCCGGCCCTCGACACGCTCGAGGTTGCGCTGCTGGCGGAGCCGCCGGGCGAGGCCCCTGAGGCCGCGGTCGCCGACCGCGCGTGCCCAGCTGTATCCCACCAGGGAACCTGCGATACACGCGAAGAGCGCGAGCGGGATGAACGCGTACGGGTTGAGCCCACCCGACGCGATGAGCAGTCCGGCCACCAGCAGTGTCAGCTCGCCGGGGGCGAACGGCAGGGGCACGCCCGCCTCCTCGGCGAAGAGCAGCGCCGGCAGGAGCGCCAGCGCGACCGCTCCGTGAAGGCCCTGGAGGAAGTTCACTGAGCCATCATCCCCTCGGTGACCCGCGGATGCCGCACTGAGATCGCATCGTGCACCGGCGATCTGGGAGAGTGGATTCGTGATCGAGACGGAGATCGCGGTCGTCGGCAGCGGTCCAGCCGGGGCGACGGCCGCCCTGCTGCTCGCCCGGCGCGGGCATCGGGTGGTCGTCCTCGACCGCGCCCGATTCCCGCGGGACAAGGCGTGTGGCGAGGGGCTGATGCCACCGGGCGTGGCGGTGCTGCGCCGGCTGGGGCTGTACGACGCCGTGATCGCGACGGGAGCTCGTCCGCTGCTCGGCGTCACGTACCGCCAATCGGGTGAGCACGGCCCTGAGGCCTGCGCGAGCTTCCCGGAGCCGCCGGTCGGCGATCAGGTGTCCGGTCTCGGCATCCGTCGCACAAGGTTCGACGAGGTGCTCGTCGACGCGCTCCGCCGCGAGCCGAACGTCACCGTGCTCGAAGGCGAGCTCGTCACCGGTCTCGTCCGCGACCGCGCGGGCGACGTCACCGGGGTGACCGCCCGCGGCGAAGCGGTGCGCGCCGCCGTCGTCATCGGGGCGGACGGACTCCACTCG
Organism: Candidatus Acidiferrales bacterium; assembly: GCA_035534435.1. GTDB lineage: Bacteria > Chloroflexota > Dormibacteria > Aeolococcales > Aeolococcaceae > Palsa-851. The sequence continues at coordinate 18 of DATLRX010000038.1, read as the reverse complement.
GGCGTCCGGTCGTGGGCA
>DATLRX010000037.1:0-17525 GCA_035534435.1 Candidatus Acidiferrales bacterium | reverse complement strand
AAGAACGTGACGGTGGAGTTGAGCACCGAGGACGGCGCGGCGGTCCTGAGCATCCAGGATGACGGGAAGGGCTTCAGTGAGGCCGATGTGGCGCGAAGGAGAGCTGAAGGCCACCTCGGCACATCTGCGATCGTCGATCGCGCAGAGGAGGCCGGCGGTACGCTGACCATCGACTCCGAGCCCGGGCGCGGCACACTCGTCGTTCTGACACTGCCCATCTAGTAGAGTGAGTCATGGATGTCCCAGGCTGCAATACGCGTCATGATCGTGGACGACCATCCCGTCGTACGTAAGGGACTCGCCTCGTTTCTCGGCCACGAGCCCGACCTCGAGGTCGTAGGACTTGCGGACTCCGGCGAGCAGGCGCTGGAGATGGCCGCGGAGTTGCTGCCCGATATCGTGCTGATGGACCTGTCGATGCCGGGCATGGGTGGTATCGAGGCGACTCGCCGGCTCGTCGAGACACGGCCGCAGACCCGCGTGATGATGCTCACGTCCTTTGGTGGCCACGAGCGCATGGTGGAAGCGCTGAAGAGCGGAGCAGTCGGTTACGTCGTGAAGGATACGGCGCCGGCGGATCTGCTCAACGCGCTGCGCAGCATCGCCGCGACGGGGAAACCGCCTACTGCTTCTTGACCTCGGCGACGAGCGCGGCCACCGAGGTGCGCGCATCGCCGAAGAGCATCAGGGTGTTCGGCTTGTAGAACAGGGGGTTGTCGACGCCCGCGAATCCCGTCGCCATGCTGCGTTTGAGGACGACGACGGTCTTCGCCTCGTCGACGTTGAGGATCGGCATGCCGTAGATGGGGCTGCTGGCCTGCGTGCGCGCGGCGGGATTGACGACATCATTGGCGCCGATGACGACCGCGACATCCGTGCGCGGGAAATCGCCGTTGACCGCGTCCATCTCCTTGAGCTGCGGATACGGAACGTTCGCCTCCGCAAGGAGCACGTTCATGTGACCGGGCATGCGTCCCGCCACCGGATGGATCGCGTACTCGACCGTGACGCCGCGCTTCTCGAGCTCATCGGCGAGTTCCTTGACCTCGTGCTGCGCGCGCGCGACCGCCATGCCGTACCCCGGCACGAAGATGACGAGCTGCGCAAAGGCCAGCAGAGGAGCGAGGTCCTCCACCGTCGTCGGATGGATGGTGCCGCCTTCGGCGCCCGCGGCGCTGCCGGCCGACTCCACCTTCGAACCGAAGCCGCTGAAGAGCACGTTGGCCAGCGAGCGATTCATCGCCTTGCTCATCGCGAGGGTGAGGATCGTTCCGGAGGCCCCGACGAGCGCGCCGCTGACGATCAGCACGTCGTTGCTCAACACGAAGCCGGTGGTGGCGGCCGCAAGGCCGGTGAAGGAGTTGAGCAACGAGATGATCACCGGCATGTCGGCACCGCCGATCGGCACGACGAACAGGACGCCGAGGAGCAGCGAGAGCACGATGAAAACGACGAACAGCGCGAGGTTCTGGTCGCCGACGACCAGGTAGATCCCGAGCGCGATGATCACGAGCAGGATCAGTCCGTTCACGGCGCTCTGCAGCCGGTACGTGAGCGGCCGCCCGGGCATCAACTCCTGCAGCTTCGCGAACGCGACGAGGCTGCCCGCGAAGCTCAGCGAGCCGATGACGCAGCTCACCATGATGGCCCACGTGATGTCCGGCGTTGCGACGTTGTGCGCCACCGCCGTGCGGAAGTCCTGTGCGGCGATGAGCGCTGCCGACCCGCCGCCCATACCGTTGAAGAGCGCGACCATCTGCGGCATCGCGGTCATGCGCACGAGCCGCGCCGACACGGCGCCGATCAGCGTGCCGATGATGATCGGCGGGATGATCAGCGGCCAGTTGCCGGTGTTGTGGATGAGCGCCGCCGTGATGCCGAGGACGAGCAACATGCCAACCGCGGCGACGCGATTCCCCTGCCGAGCGGTCGCCGGCGAGCGCAGCAGCTGGATGCCGAACATGAAGCTGATCGCGGTCAGCATGTAACCGAGCGTCGTGAGCGCGGACGGCTGCATCGGCGTCAGTGATCCTGCGTCGCCGGAGTCGCCGGAGTCGCCGGAGGCGCTTCGGTCTTCTTCGCGTCGGCCGCCGGTCGACGCCGGAACATCTGCAGCATCCTGTCGGTGACGACCCAGCCACCGACGACGTTGAGCGTGCCGAGGAGCACGGCGGCAATCGCGATGATGTAGCCGAGCGTGTCGTTGGCGGTGCCGGCGACCGTCAGCGCGCCGACGAGCACGATGCCGTGGATGAAGTTCGTGCCCGACATGAGCGGCGTGTGCAGCATCGTCGGCACTTTGGAGATGAGCAGGAATCCCACGAAGACCGCGAGCGCGAAGATGAACGCGCCGAGAGCGAGCGTCTGCCCCGCGGTCACGGCTTCGCTCCCTGCAGCAACGCCTCGATCTGCTCGCCGACCGGCTTGCCCTCGTGCGTGATGCACGTCTGGCTGATCACGACGTCGTCGAAATCGAGATGCACCTCACCGTCCTTGAGGAGTTGATTGAGGAACCGGGTCGCGTTGTGGGAGTACAGCTGGCTGGCCTGGCCGGGGATCGTCGCCGGCAGGTTCGTCGGACCAAGGATGAGGACGCCGTGGTCGACGACCTCCTTGTCGGGCTGGGTGAGCTCGCAGTTGCCGCCGCCCGGCGCGGCGAGGTCGACGATCACGGATCCGCTGCGCATGGAGGCGACCATCTCGGCTGTGACGAGGATCGGCGCCTTGCGGTTGGGGATCTGCGCGGTGCTGATGACCACGTCCGAGTCGCGAACGTGCTCCGCGAGCACCTGGTGCTGCCGTTCCTGCGCATCGGCGGCGAGCTCCTTCGCGTAGCCACCGGTGTCCTGCGCGGTGTCGGACTCGACGCCGGTCTCGACAAACCTGGCGCCGAGCGACTCGACCTGGTCGCGGACGGCCGGGCGCACATCGAACGCCTCGACCACCGCCCCGAGCCGCCTGCAGGTGGCGATCGCCTGCAACCCGGCGACCCCCGCGCCGAGGACGAGCGCGCGTGCGGGAGTGATCGTTCCCGCGGCGGTCATCATCAACGGAAAGATGCGCGGCAGCCGGTACGCGGCCATCACCGCCGCGTGGTACCCGGCGAGGGTCGCCATCGACGACAGAACATCCATGTCCTGCGCGCGGCTGATGCGGGGCATGGCCTCGAGGCGGAAGGCGGTGACGCCTTGATCGATCAGCGCTCGCACCAGATCCGGGTCGCTCGCCGGCTCGAGCACGCCGACGAGGATGGCACCGCGCTTCAGCTGTTTGACGAATGCCGCGTCCGGCCGGCGGACGACCATGACGATGTCGGCGTCCGCGAGCAGCGCGGCGCGATCGGCGACCACCTGCGCCCCGACCTCCGTGAATGCGGCGTCGGGCAGTCCCGCAGCCGTCCCGGCTCCGGCCTGAATGGCTACTGTGGCGCCCGTGGATATCAGCTGGGTGATCGAGCGGGGGACCAGGGCTACCCGGGTCTCACCGGGCGCCGTTTCCGATGGGGCGGAGATGCGCACGGTGACGGACTCTACGGGGCGGCGCGGCGGACGCGGCGGATGCGGTGGACGCTGACGGCGGCGCGGCGATCGAGGCACGCGTGCGTGAGCGTCTCCACACGCTCGGTGTCGAGCACGAAACCCTCGAATGCGATCCTGAGTTCGCCGACACGGCGGCGTTCTGCGCGAAGTACGGTGTGCCGCCCGAGCAGTCCGCGAACACCATCGTCGTCGCGGCTCGCAAGGAGCCCGCAGTCGCCTGCGCGTGCCTCGTGCTCGCGACGTGCCGTCTCGATGTCAACCATGCCGTCTGCGACCTGCTCGGAGTTCGCAAGGCCTCATTCGCGAGCGCCGATCAGACTCGCGATCTCACCGGGATGATGATCGGTGGCGTGACGCCGTTCGGTCTCGATGACGATCTGCCGCTGTACATCGATGCGCGGGTGATGGAGCAGCCGAGCGTCGTGATCGGCGGTGGGAGCAGGTCGATGAAGATCCGGCTCGGGCCGGGGGGTCTGCTGCGACTCCCATCAGCTCGCGTGGTCACGGGGCTCGCGACGCTCTCACCGCCGCCCGAGCCATGACGCGCCGCAGCAAGGCCGCAGCGCATGTCGTCCGGGTCGACCAGGCGTTCGGTCGCATCGTCGACACGAGCCCGGAGCGCGATTTCAAGCCCGAGCAAGGCTCGGCATTCGAGTCGCTGATGAGCGCGATCGTCTTCCAGCAACTGGCAGGCGCCGCGGCGCGCACGATTCACGGCAGGCTGGTGGTGGCGCTCGGCGGCGCGCCCGTGGCGCCGGAGAGTGTGCTTTCGGCGAGCCCGGATGCGCTCCGAGGCGCCGGCCTGTCCGGCAACAAGCTCGCGGCGATCACCGACCTCGCCGCGAAGTTCGTGGACGGCACGGTCCCGACGCACGACCTCGACGACCTGAGCGACGACGAGATCGTCGCCCGCCTGGTCATGGTGCGGGGCGTCGGCCGCTGGACCGCGGAGATGTTCCTCATGTTCCAGCTCGGCCGTCCGGACGTCTGGCCGGTCGACGATCTCGGGGTGCGCAACGGCTGGGCGCGCATCCATGACCGCGAGGCGCCGCCGCCACCCAAGGAGCTCGCGGGCCTCGGCGACGTGTTCCGCCCCTACCGAAGCACTGCCGCCTGGTACTGCTGGCGCGCTGCGGAGCCGCCTCCGAAGCCGGCGCCGAAGGCAGAGGTCAAGGCCGCGGTCAAAGGTGCGGGTCGACGACCACCTTCCCGCCCGAAGAGGGTGTGATCAGCTCCTCGAAGACGTCAGGGACCTGAGCAAGCCCGACCCTGCGGGTCGCCACCCGGGCGATGCCCGGATCGGCGGCGAGCATCTCCAGGGAGACCGCGAAATCGGCCGCATCCGACGCGATGCTTCCGACGATCTCGATCTCGCGCGTCACCCACATGAGCGGGATGACCGTGGCCTCCCCGAACGGGACGCCCACCAGCACGAGCCGGCCGCCGGGCGCGACGAGGTCCGCCGCCCCATGGAGGAGCGGCGCATAGCCGGAGCATTCGATCACGGCAGGCGCCGGCCCCACGTGGCTGCGCACCTCGCTCAGGTCGGCCACAGCCACGCTGGCGCCGAGCTCCAGCGCGAGCGCGCGACGGTCGGGGACGGGGTCGACGCCCACGATCGGGCCGGCGCCACGGGCATGCAGAGTCGCGACGGTGAGGAGGCCGATCGGGCCGAGGCCGACGACCACCACCGCGTCGCCAGAGTGAAGGCGTGCCCGGTCGACGCCGTGGATGGCCACCGACAGCGGCTCCACGAGGCAGGCATCCTCGAGCGCGAGCCCGGCCGGCAGCCGGTGGAGCAGCGAGGCAGGCGCCGCGACCAGCTCGGCGAACCCGCCATCCCGTGCGAACCCGATGCCAGAGGTCAGCGCCATCGCGCAGCGGTACGACGCGCCGCTCCGGCAGTCGTCGCAGACGCCGCAGGGAATCTTGGGATCCACCACCGCCGCATCGCCGGGCGTCCAGCCGGTCACCCCCTCGCCGACCGAGTCGATCACCCCGGCGAGCTCGTGGCCCGGGACAGCATCCGTGAACAGGCCGACCTTGTAGGAGGTGAGATCGGATCCGCAGATGCCACAGCCGTCGACGCGCAGCACGACCTCACCGGGGCTCGCCTCGGGAGCGGGGATGTCGACGAGCTCGAGGCGGTGTGCCTCGATGAGCCTGACCGCGCGCATCCCTACATGAGTCCCAGCTGGGCGACCATGCGGAGCAGCTCAGAGATGACCGCCGGATCGGTCTGGACGTCGATGACGCTGCAGACCCCGCTGTCGATCGAACGCTCGAGCGCAGGGCGGAGGTCGGCGAGCTGCTCGACGCGCTCGCCGTGGCCGCCGAGCGCTTCCGCAAGTCGGTCGTAGCGGATACCGGTGAGCGAGCTCGCCACGTTGCGTCCCGGCCCGAAGAGCTCGTCCTGCTCGAAGCGAACGTCGCCCCACCCGGCGTTGTTCGAGACGATCACGATCACCGGCAGCCGGTGGCGGACCGCGGTCGCCACCTCCATCGCGCTCAGGCCGAAAGCGCCGTCGCCGCTGAAGAGGAAGACGCGCTCATCGGGCCGCGCCGCCTGCGCGGCGAGCGCGAACGGCATCCCGACCCCGAGCGTCCCGAGTGCCGTGGTGGTGGTGAGGAGCCGTCCGGGCAGCTCGGCGCCGAAGTACGCGAGCGCCCACGCGAGCGCGTCACCGCCGTCTGCGACCAGGGTTGCCCTGCCGCCGAACTGCTCGCTGACATACGCGGCCACCTCGCGGGCGGCGGCACCCGCGTGCACCAGATCGCCGGTGTGCTCGTCGACCTGGCGGTTCCAGAACCCGATCGACGCCTCAGCGAGGCCGCGCGCGCGGGCCAGCCACTCGTCTCGTCCGGGCGGGGTGGCGCTCCAGGCCTCGGTGCAGTCCCGGATCACGGAAGCGATGTCGCCGATCACGGTGACGTCGGCCGCGCGATTGCCGCCGACCCGCTCGGGTGCGATGTCGACCTGGACGATCACCTGCTCGGAGCCGAAGAGGGGCGCGCCGCCGTACATCACGTTGGCGTTGAAGGCTGAGCCGAGCACCATGACGCAGTCGGCGCTTGGGATCGCGAGCCCGCCGTGCACGAGCGACCCGAGGCTCCAGGGATGCGAGTCCGCAACCACGCCGCGCGCGCCGCTCGCGGTGATCACCGGGATTCCGGCGACCTCGGCGAAGCGAGCGATCGCCTCGCCGGCTCCGGACCAGAACGCGCCGCTGCCGGCGACGATGACCGGTCGTTCCGCCGACGCCAGCGCGGCCACCGCCGACCCGATGTCCGCGGGCGCGCCGGCGGGTCGCGCCGCCGCAGCCGGATATCCGGGCACCGCAACGTCGAGCGGCACGGCCTTGTTGTACACGGCATGGGAGTCGATCTCGAGATAGACGGCGCCGGGGCAACCGCCGCGGGCCCGGTGGAGCGCCTCGGCGATGAAGCGCGGCACGAGTCCAGGCTCGCCGCACGTCGCCGCCCACTTCGCGATCGGGGCTGCGACCGACCGCTGATCGACGTCGCCGACCGCGCCGCGACCCTGGCGGGTGTGGCTGGTCCGGCCGGCGAGCATCAGCAGCGGAACGCTCCAGACGCTCGCGTCGAGCAGCCCGATCAGCCCGTTGGCGAACCCCGGCCCGGCCGTGACGGCGGCGACACCGGTGTCGCCGGTCGCCAGGGCCCACCCCTCGGCGGCCAGCACGGCAGCACCTTCGTGGCGGGTGTCTATGACCCGGATGTCCTCGTCGAGACACGCATCGAGAAAGGGCAGGATGTGCCCCCCGGGGAGCGAGAAGACGGTGCTGACGCCGCGCTCCCGAAGCGTTCGCGCCATCAGCGCACCGCCGTCGGTACGCTGCGCCGCGTCGGTGCGTGGTCGCTCGGCCGCGACGTCAGGCATGGCTCCGCAGTGTATCGGCCGCGATTGACGGCGGGCACGATGCGGAAGCGCGGATAGAATGAGCGCCTTGCAGGACGAACCCCCGCCGGACGTGGAGGTCACCACGCCCGCCGCGCCCGGTGGCCTCGGGATGCGGGCGCTGCGCAACACGATCCTCCTGCTCGTGGTGCGCGTGATATCGCGGATCGTTGCGTTGATCGCCGTGATCATCATCGGCAACTACCTCGACCCGACGAGGTTCGGCGAGATGCAGACCGCGATCACGTACGTCGGCCTCGTCGGCACGGTCACCGACCTCGGGTTCTCGGCGCTGTACGTCCGTGAGGGAGCCCGTCACACCGATCAACTCTCGCGGTACTGGAACAACGTCGCGTCGCTCAAGGTGGTGGGCGTGGCGATCGGTCTGCCCTTGATCTTCGCCGCGCTCTACATCGCGGGCGTGCGCTCGCTGCTCTGGCCGTGCTTCGCGATCCTTGTGCTGTCCGGGTACCAGCTGCTGCTGCGCAACACCCTCTATGCGATGCAGCGGCTCACCTTCGAGATCCTCGAGATCGTTCCGGAGACGCTGGTCGTGTTCGCCCTGGTCGTCGTCGGTGTGCACATCGGCGCCGACACGGGATTCTTCCTCTGGGCCTACGCGATCAGCTACGCGTTCGCCTGTGTGTATTTCGGGACCGTGCTCATCGCGATGGGGGTGCTCCGCCCGAGTCCGCAGCTCGAGCCCGGGCTCCTGTGGTCGTGGGTGCGAGTCGCCGTCCCGCTCGGGATCACCTTCATCATCACGACCGTCTACTTCAAGGTGGACGTGCCCATCCTGCAGCGCTTTCGACCGTACAGCGAGGTCGGGTATTACACCTTTGCGTACAAGCCGTTCGAGTCGCTGCTCTTCGTCCCGTTCGCGTTGCGAAGCGTCGTCTTCCCCGTTCTCTCCGTGTACCACCGGCGTTCTCCTGACCGCGTGCTGCCGCTTGCCGAGAAGTTCTTCAAGGCGCTCGTGATCCTCGGCTGGCCGATCACCGTCGGCGTCTTCATGCTCGCCCCACAGTTCAACACGCTGCTGCAGCTGTATCCGGGATCCGAGCCGGCGCTGCAGATCCTCGCGCTCGCGATCGTGTTCATGTTCGCCGACAACACGTTTGCCGCCACGCTCAACGCGATCGACAAGCAGAACGTGTTCGCGTTTGTGGCCATGGTCGGCCTGGTGGTCAACGTCGGTGTCAACCTGATCGTGATCCCGAGATACGGGTACCTCGGCGCCAGCTGGGCCGTGGTGGTCACCGAGGCGGCACTGGTCGTTGTCGGATGGTTCGTGCTTCGTGCGCAGCTCGGGACGATCAGGCTCATCGCCACGTCATGGAAGGCGATCGTCGCCGGCCTGGTGATGGGGGTCTTCATCTACGTCGCCAACCCGCATCAGAGCCGAGTCCTGCTGTTCGTCGTCGTGGTCGCGTCTGCGCTCGTCTACGGCGCCGCGCTGCTCGCGCTTCGGGTTGCCGACCGCGAGGAGATGAGCCTGATCCGCAATGCGCTGCGGATCGGCCGTTAGGTCAGGCCGGCCGGCGCGCAGCCGTTGCCTCGCCCACGTCGGCGAGCAGCGCCATCGCCGCGTTGCGCCCGTTGATCGCCATGACGCTCCCGCCGGGGTGCGTGCTCGCGCCGCACATGTACAGGCCGGGCATCGGTGTCCGTGGCGAGAAACGGCGATCCCACATCTGATCGGGCAGGCACTCGCCCTGGAAGATGTGGCCGCCCGAGAGACCGACGGCGCGCTCGATGTCGGGCGGCGCGAGCACCTGGCGCGCCTCCACGCACTCGAGGATGTCCGGCGCGAATCGCGCGATCTCGGCGAAGGCCATGTCGGCGACCTCTTCGCGTCGCTCGTCCCACGTGCCGCTCGCGAGCGTGTACGGCGCGTACTCGGCAAACACGCTCATCACGTGCTTGCCCTCCGGCGCGACCGAGGGGTCATAGGCGCTGTGGAAGTACAGCTCCGCCCAGCGCGGCGCCGGCTCGCCGAGACGGCTGCGCTCGTACGCGGCCTGGGTCTCGTCCAGGCTGCGTGCGATCGTGACCATGCCGCGATGCGGCTTGTCCTCGGGGCCCGCGGCGGTGAAGGTTGGCAGCCGTGACAGGCCGCAGTTGATCTTCAGCACTGGACCCTGCATCCGCCACGCGTGCACCTTCTGCGCGAATGACGCCGGCGCGGAGTCGCTGCACAGCGCGAGCGTGCTCCGCGGGTCCGCATTGGACACGATCGTCCGCGCGGCGATGCGTGATCCGTCCTCGAGGAGCACCGAGTCACCGGGGACGATCTCGGCCACGCGAGCGTTGCGTTTGATGACTGCACCCGCCTCCTCGGCCGCTTTCGCGAGTGCGAACGAAACGGTGCCCATCCCACCCTGCACGTAGCCCCACGCGCCGGGCCGCCCCTCGACGGTTCCCATCGAATGCATCGCGTGGATCGCCGCGGTTCCCGCGTCGCGCGGCCCGGCCCACGTCCCGATGAGCCCCTGGCCGTGGAGCGCGGTGCGCAGCCGTTCGTCGCGGACGTGCCGCTCGATCACCGACGCGATCGACTCCTCGAACATGATCTCGATGAGCTCGGGATCATGCCGGAGGAGCTCCTCGAGCGCTGGGCGCGTCGGCGCGTCGCCGATCCACGTGTCATGCGGTTCGGCACGGAGTGCCATGCGGATCCGCGCGAAGAGCTGCTCGTACCTGGTGTATCCGTCGGCGTCTTCCGGGCTCATCGCGGCGACCATGCGGTGGTTGCGCTCCGAGTCGTCCCACAGGCTCAGTGCCGTCCCGTCGTCGAACGGGCACCACAGATGCGGATCGACGAGGTGCACGCGGTATCCGTGACGGCGGAGGTCCAGCTCGGCGATGACTCGCGGATGGAGGAGACCGACGAGATACGCGCAGGGGCTGACGACGAACCCCTCGTCCTCGAAGGGATGCTCGAGCGTGCACGCACCCCCGATGCGGTCGCGTGCCTCGAGCACCAGCACCGTGCGTCCGGCACGCGCGAGGTATGCGGCCGCGGTCAGGCCGTTGTGCCCGGCGCCGACCACGACGGTGTCCCACGTCGCCGTCGTGAGGTCCGAGGTCATACCCGGGCCCGCAGCAGCGTCGACGCCTGACGGCGCTCGCCACGCCCGAGCCGCACCGACTCGCCGAGCACCGCCGTGAAGCGCTCGGCCTCGGCGGGGCTCAGCGCTGCGGCGACCAGCGCGCGGGTTGTGGGAGCCAGCGGATTCGGAGCCGTGTCGAGAAAGACGTCGAGATCGTCGCGAGCCGGCGGAGGAGCCAGGGACAGGTCGGTCTGAACGTCGATCCGGCTGAACCCGGCGTCGCGCGCCATGGCGATGAGGTCGCGGTCGTCGAAGCCGCCGAGGAGATCGTCTGTGGCGGCACCGCTTGACCGTGCCGCCTCATGGAGCTTGCGCTCGAGGTCGACCACCACGGTGACGTCGTAGCCCCACAGGTATCCGGGACGGTCCGCGCTCATCCAGACGTTCAACGGCTCGCCGAGCGAGAGCCGTCCGCCGGGGCGCAGCACGCGGTGGTACTCCTGGAACGCACGGTTGCGATCCTCGATGAAGAGGAGCACCGCACGCTCGACGACCACGTCGACCGACGCGGTCGGGATCGGTGAGAGATCGATTGCCGAGGCATGCACGAAGCTCACTCGATCGAGCGCGGAACGCTGCGCAACCTCGACGCGGCAGTCGTCCAGCGAGGGGTCGGAGACGTCCGAGAAGATCACGTGCCCGGTCCCGCCGGTGCGATCGAGCGCGGCGAGACCGAGCAGCCCCTGGCCGGTGCCGACGTCGAGCACGGTCTCGCCCGGGATGATCTCGGCGCGATCGAGGATGCGGTCGCGGACACCCGCGAGACGGCGCAGGTTCTCAGCGCGCATGCGCTCACTCCCGCCGTCGCGTCCACATCGGAGCCAGGTGGCCCAGACGTCGGTGTCAGGCACGCGCTGCGGGGACGAGCAGGATCTTGCCGAACGCCTCGCCGGCCTCCATCTGGCGGTGAGCGTCGCTCGCCTGGTCGAAGGTCAGGACTCGATCGATCACCGGGTGCAGCGTGCGGTCGGCGATCCCGGGGACGACGTCCGCGGCGAACGCCGCGACGATGGCCGCCTTCTGATCGGCGGGCCGCGCGCGCAGCACGGTGGAGATCAACGAAACGCGGCGGCGCATCATCGCGCCGATGTCGATGTCCGAGTGCGTGCCGCCGAGCATGCCGAGCACGATGATGCGTCCGTCGGTGGCGACCGCCTCGAGGTTGCGGCCGAGATAGGACGCGCCCATGATGTCGATCACGACGTCCGCGCCGCGACCGTCGGTCAGCTCGCGCGTGCGCGCCACGAAATCGTCCGTGCGGTAATTGATCCCGGCATCGGCGCCGAGCTCGACGCAGCGCGCGATCTTTCCCTCGCTGCCCGCGGTGACGAGCACGCGGCACCCGTGATGCCGCGCGAGCTGCACGGCGGCGGTGCCGACTCCGCCACCGCCACCGTGGATCAGGACGGTCTCACCGTGCTGCAGCCGTCCGCGTGTGAAGAGCGCGTCGTGCGCGGTGATGAACACCTCGGGGATGCCGCCCGCGTCGATCAAGTCAATGGTGTCTGGAACTCGGACGGCCTGGCGCGCGCGAACCGCGACGAGCTCCGCGTACCCACCGCCTTCGAGCAGCGCCATGACCCGGTCGCCCGCCGCGAGGCCCGCAACCTCGCCACCCGCGCTCTCGACCACGCCGGACGCCTCGAGGCCGAGGATGTCGCTCGCGCCCGGAGGTGGCGGGTAGCGGCCCATGCGCTGCAGCAGGTCGGCGCGGTTCACGCCCGCGGCGGCGACGCGGATCACGATCTCAGCATCTCCCGCGCGGGGAGGATCGGGTCGTTCCTCGACGCGAAGGTTCTCAGGCCCGCCCGGCTCGCTGACGATGACGGCGCGCATCAGTCCGCCGCCCTGGTCAGTGCGCTGTGGCTAGGAGATCTGGCCGGGGAGCGACGACGCGGCCATCGGGCCCGTCCACACGCTGCCGAGGCCTGCGGTGTTCGAGAACTGCGCAAAGGGAATCTGCCAGTCACCCTCGCCGTCCGAGTAGGTGGCGTTGTAACCGGTGTTCTGGACCAGCACGACGTCGCCCGGGATGCTGAAGTTGTAGTAGGTCGTCGCGCGCGCGGTGCTGAGGTTGACGCAGCCGTGCGAGACGTTGGCACGGCCCTGCGACCCGACCGACCACGGGGCGGCGTGGATGAAGTAACCGCTCGTCGAGATGGCGGTGTCCTTGTAGACGGGGTCGCTGTAGTACTGGGCGCCGCCCGGGATGCACGCGGCCGGCGTGTGAAACGTCGGGCAGGACTTCATGACGATGACGGGTGTCTTGTAGAGCACGATCAGCGTGCCCTGGATGGTCGCGAAGCCGCCCTTGCCGAGGCTCACGGGCCAGGTCGCCATCAACGTGCCGCCGTTGTAGACGCGCATGGTGTGCGTCAGGTTGTTGATGATCGAGACGTGGCTCGCGCCGACGGTGAAGCTCGATGTCCAGTTCCCGAGCCCCCAGAGGCCGTTCCCCGCATCGAATCCCCTGAGGTTCGCGGTCACGGTGACCCTGGTGCCGGCCGGCCAGTAGGTCTGGGTGCGGAAGTGCACCTCATTGCCGGCGAGCCAGTGCCACGCGCCCAGCACGGCGGGGGTGGACGTGACCTGGATCCGCTCGAGGAGCGCGGCGCGCTGCGATGCGGGGATGTTCGTGTTGAAGTGCAGGTTGATCGTCTGGCCCACGCCGACGGTCTCACCATTGAGCGGCGTCATTCCCGTGAGCAGGTGACCGGTTGCGGTCAGGGTGCTGAACGTTGACGTCGTCGTGGCGGTCGATCCCGCGGAGCTCGTCGCAGTCGCGACCAGCGTGTAGTGCGCACCCTGATCGAGGGGCTGGCTCATCCGCCAGCTGAGGCCGTCCGGCGAGAGCAGCCCGCTGAATTGCGTCGACGACCCGGACTCGGTGAGCGAAACCGTGTCGAGGTGGCCGGTGCTCGCCGTCACGACGACCGGCACGTCGAGGCCGACACGCTGAGTCGCGTTCGCGGGGCTGACCGCGATCTTCGGCGGACCGACGACCACCGGCGTGCCGGCGACATGAACCCCGACAGCGGAGATCGGCCCCTGCGTCCCGGGGAGCGCGCACGATGTGAGCAGCAGACCCCCGAAGGCGATGCCTCCGAAGATCAGACCCCGACGGCCCTGCCTCATCAGATCAGGCATTCAATTCCACCGTACCATTGTTCGGTCTCAGGGCGCGTTGGCGTCTGAGCTCATCGCTGCTAACGCCGGCGTCACCACTGAGGTTTCGTCGTTCCACTTCACTGGGGGATGCTGACCCAATGGTATCGCTCATGCTCGATTGTCACGATCTCGCCGCACGACTGGCATCCAACCCGCGGCCTCTGCTCCTTGACGTGCGCTGGGCGCTCGGTGGTCCGCCCGGACTGGGCGAGTACCGCATCGCGCATATCCCCGGGGCGCAGTTCGTCGATCTCGATCGCGATCTCAGCGCTCCGCCAGGGGCGGGCCGGCACCCGCTGCCGGACGCCGCATCGTTCGAGGCGGCGATGCGCCGCCATGGCGTGAGCATGTCCCGGCCCGTGGTCGTCTACGACGCGTCGACCGGGACATCGGCAGCTCGCGCCTGGTGGTTGCTGCGTTACTTCGGCCATCCCGACGTCGCCCTCCTCGACGGCGGCTTCGCGGCATGGACGGCGTCGGGTCTCCCGGTCGCCGAGGGGGATGACGCGGGCGTACCGGCCGGCGACTTCGTCGCGGCGCCCGGCGCCCTCCCGCTCCTCGACGCGGCCGGGGCTGCGGCGATGGCTGCGCGTGGTGTCCTCGTCGACGCCAGAGCGCCCGAGCGGTTTCGCGGCGACGTCGAGCCCGTCGACCCGGTCGCCGGGCACATACCGGGTGCACGGAACCTGCCCGCCCAGCAGACCCTCGGCGCCGACGGGAAACTCCTTCCGCCCGAAGCGCTTCGCGATCGCTTTGCCGCTGTGGGGGTCCGAGCGGGCGACCCAGTCGGGGTCTACTGCGGATCGGGGGTGGTGGCCACGCAGGAGGTGTTCGCGATGGCCGTCGCCGGGATCGAGGCAGCGCTCTACCCGGGGTCTTGGAGCGAGTGGATCACCGATCCGAGCAGGCCCATCGAGAAGGGCACATGACACAAGCCCAGGAAACAAGATGGGCCGGCGCTCCCCCGAACGCCGACCCCCTGATAAGAGCGCAGATGACGCGAGCCTGACGCGGCGAACGCGTCGCACGAACCTTGCGTCTCAAACGCAGAGTACCGCGGTGCACGGCGGCTGTAAAGCGGTCGCATGAAAGGAGGGTCGTCACAGCGGGCGGATTGGCGGTACGCTAGCCGACATAGCGGGGTGGGGAATCGTGGAGGCGCAGTGACCGCAGTTCTTCCTGATCGGTGGCTCAACGAACTCAGTCGTGCAGCGCGGGATCTCCGCCTGGTTCGCGGCGACGGCGCGTACGTCTGGGATGACGAGGCTCGCCGCTACCTCGATCTGACCTCGAACGGCGGCACCACCCTGCTCGGACACAACGACGCGCGCATCAATGAAGCGATCACCGCGCAGCTCGGTGTGTTCACCGCCGTGCCGCCCGGTTTCGACTACGACCTGCGGGAGGAGCTCCTCGAGGCGCTCAGCTTCATCATCCCGACGCGGTTGACTCACGTCAGCTTCACCGCCTCGGGTTCGGAAGCTGTCGACCTTGCGATCACGCTGGTCGCGTCAGCCTCGGAGCGTCCGCGCCTCATCGCGATGCAGCGATCCGACCACGGCACCGGGATCGCCGGGCGGGCCGCGAGCACGAGTGACCGGCTGAGTGCCGTCGCGGGGCGGTCGCTGGAGATCGTGCGCGTCCCCTTCGGCAGCATCGAGGCGCTCGAGGGGCAGCTCGACGACGGGGTGGCGGCGGTGATCGTCGAGCCGGTACAGGTCGAAGCCGGCATCCGGGTTCCGGCTCCCGACTACCTCGCGCAGGTGGGCGAGCTCTGCCGCCAGGTCGGCGCGCTCCTGATCGTCGACGAGGTCCGGACCGCGCTTCGGATGGGGCCCGTCCTTTCGTCGTCGGCGGTCGGCGTGGCACCCGATATCGTCTGCCTGGGATCGTCACTCGCCAACGGCATGCCGTTCGGCGTCACGGCCGTCGGACCGTCGATTGCCCGCCGCACCCGCCTTGCGGGGCGCGAGCTCGAAGCATCCTGCCCGCCGCTCGTGTGCGCCGCGGCCAACGCGACGATTCGCACCGTGCTCGGTCCGACGCTCCGTGCCATGGCGGGCCTGACGTCCGACCGGTTGCAGACCCGTCTGCGCGCGCTGCGCCTCGGGGAGATCCGCGAGGTCCGTGGCTGCGGGTCGATGGTGGCCGTCGAGACGACCCTGAATGCCGCAATACTCCTCCGCCATCTGCAGCGACGTGACGTCCTTGCGCTTCCGGGCGGCCCCGGCTGCATCCGCCTGCTGGCGCCGTTGATCCTCGATCGCCGCGAAGCGGACGTCGTCGTCGAGACGCTCGCCGCGGTCATCCTCGCGACCCGGCCGCCCCGCCGCCGGTCCACGGCCGATCCGCTCGACCACGAGGTCACTGTCGACGTCGAGCTTTCCGGGCATGCGGCACGACCCCGGTCCCATCTCCGGCGCGCCGGAAGCTAGCGAATCCGCGCTCCGCCGGGCGTCAGTTGAGCCGCTCGACGATCATCGCCATCCCCTGACCGCCGCCGACGCACATCGTCTCGAGACCGATGGTCCTGTCGGCGGTCTGCAGATCGTTGAGCAGCGTGCAGAGGATGCGGGCGCCGGTCATGCCGAAGGGGTGGCCGAGCGCGATCGCGCCGCCGTGCGGGTTGAGACGCTCGTCGAACGGGTCGAGCCCGATGCCGCGCGCCGACGGGATCACCTGCGCCGCGAACGCCTCGTTGATCTCCACGACGTCGACATCGCCGATCGTCATCCCCGCGCGCTGCAGCGCCTGCTTCGACGCCTGGATCGGCCCGAGCCCCATGAACTCGGGTTCGAGCGCGGTCAGCCCGGTGGCCACGATGCGGGCAAGCGGCTTGATGCCGAGCTCGGCGGCGCGAGTGTCCGACATGATCACGACCGCCGCGGCTCCGTCGTTCAGCGGGCAGGCGTTGCCGGCGGTGACCGTGCCGTTCTCGCGGAACACCGGCTTGAGCTCGGCGAGCTTCTCGAGCGTGGTCTCGCGGCGCGGGCCGTCGTCCTTCGAGACCGTGCCTCCGTGGGGCAGCGTCACCGGCACGATCTCGCGGGCGAAGAAGCCGTCGTCCTGTGCGGCGACCGCGCGCTGCTGGCTGCGGAGCGCGAAGCGGTCCATCTCCTCGCGGGAGATCTCCTCGCGCGCCGCGACATTCTCGGCGGTCTGCCCCATAGCGATGTACACGTCCGGGAGCCCCTCGTGGTTGCCGGGCTCGAGGCGCTCGTTCCGGCACTGACCCATGTCGCTGCTGCCGTTCGCGAACCGTGAGACGCACTCGACGCCGACGCTGAGGAAGACGTCGCCCTCACCGGCCCGGATCGCGTGTGCCGCCATGCGCGTCGTCTGGAGCGAGGACGAGCAGTAGCGCGTGACGGTCGTTCCGGGAACGTCGAGACCACTCAGGATGCTGATGACCCGTCCGATGTTGAAGCCCTGCTCGCCGCCCGGCAGGCCGCACCCGCAGATGAGGTCCTCGATGGTGGCGCGGTCCAGCTCGGGAAGGCGGTCGAGCACCTGGGTCACCACGCCGGCGGCAAGGTCGTCCGGTCGGATGTTCACGAGCGAGCCTTTCATCGCGCGCCCGATGGGCGAGCGGCCGAGGGCGACGATGACGGGCTCAGGCATGGGTGGTCTCCGGGATATCGGTTCTTGGGCTGGAGCCTAGATCGTAGTTGGACTGCCCTTCGGTCGCGTCCGGCGTGGTTCGAGGACCCCGCAGCTGTCACGCGATTCCTGCTTCGGTGGCCGATGATCGCCGGGCGGACCGGCGACCGTGGTACGCGGTGCCAC